>CAZBGZ010000092.1:0-1500 GCA_964491925.1 uncultured Candidatus Saccharibacteria bacterium | reverse complement strand
AGCGGCCCGCCATCCGGGCTCGCGCTGCGGGTGATCGGCCGCGGGATGCACACGAACTCGGTTCGCATCTCGTCACCGGTGAGGCGGACCTTCGCGTAGCCGTGGCCGCCCATGTCGACGAACTCGAGGTGCGGCGCAAGCTGCGGGTTCGAGAGCGCGCGTGCGCGCTTCAGGTCGAAGCTCTTCGCATACTCGAGGCACGAGCGGACGCCATGCCGCAACAGCATGTTGTAGGTCCAGTCCGGCTTGCCGCCATCCGGCCGGTCGGCGAGGTACAAGGCGCGGATTGGCAGGTTCTTCGGTAAGACATGCTCATAGGATTCCATCGCGCCTGGGCTCACCAGCGACGCGCCCACAAAGCTCAATCCCACGGGCTCGAACTTCCGCGGAGGGAGATGGGCGGCAGCATATCCGGCCCAAAAACTGTGACGGTCTCCAGATACGATGGCGAAGCCGGTGATCTTCGCATCTCGCACGACGTCATAGATCTCCTTCCGCTCGAAATATGCCGATCCGTAGTCGGTTTGGCCGATCTCTGCGTAGGTGTCCGATGGCCACGGTTTCTCGGTCATCTCCGCGGGAAGGTTCTGCGGATCGATACGCGAATCGAGGCACCCGAGAGAATTGCCCCAGATCTTCCAGGTTGCCGCCGATCGCCGCAGCTGGTCCTTGAACCAGGCCTTTTGATCCGCTCCCAGGATGGTGCGCGGCGCCGCATCCTTTCGCGGATTCGGGATGCGCACGTCGCGAAACGAGAGTTCGTTCGGCGGGTTCCCGTCGCCGAACGCGCGACCAGCATCGAGGGCGATCATCGCCTCCTCAGAGAACATCCCGTTGAAGCTGGGGTCGTAGATCTTACCGACGTCGCCAGGGTCCGTGGGGTCGCCGCCGGCGAAGCTGTGATTGTCGGTGATGAAGAGGTCGAGGTGTTTGCCGTACTGGAGCGTTCGGTATGCCTTGAGGCTGTTGATGGCGATGAGGTTGTTCGGCTCAAGGCCGAGTTCATTCTCGTCCCATTTTTCGATCGGAACATCATTGACTGCAGGCGGACCGAAGGCGTCGAGAGAGCCGCTCGGCGGCTTGACTCGCGCCGGGATGTATTCGAACCACGCCTGGTTCGCGGCGACCTTGACGCTCTGCCCGGGTCTTCCGTCGTCCCCAGGCCTCACGATGCTCTGCCTGCCGAGCCAGGAAAATTCGTGGTTGTCCCAGATGGCGACGAATGGCCAACGCGCGCGAGCGTCCTGCAGGTCGGGGTCGGCGAGATACCCTTTGTAGATGGCGCGGTATCCCGCGACCGTAAGTGGGTAGTGAAACTTGCGGTTGACGCCGCCATCGGGGATGCGCGCGACCTCGTAGATCGTGCGGTCATACCGCGTTTTCACCTCCTCCGGATATTCAACCACCTCATAGATGAAGTCGCCGAGATGCAGCACGAAGCCGAGCTGATCGCCCGGGGCGGCGCGTTCATCTTCGTAAATCATCCGGCGATAGGCGTTC
>CAZBGZ010000091.1:0-1505 GCA_964491925.1 uncultured Candidatus Saccharibacteria bacterium | reverse complement strand
GGCAAAGTCTTCGCTGCCGGTCAGGGCCTTGCCCTGGCGCGTGACATGATGCACACCGACCAGTTCTTCGGCCACATCGCGCGCAAAGTCTGTTTCGCGCAGGTGGTTGACCAGCACCGGATACCCGCGCTTGTAGTCCACCTGTGCGCGCACACCGTAGCTCTGGGCCTGGGCCTGGGCCAGTTCAGTGATGCGCTTTTCAAGCAGTTCGCGCACTTGCGGATTCAGGCTGCGCACGCTCAGGCTGAGCGTGGCCTTTTGCGGGATGACGTTGTTGGCCACCCCCGCGTTGAAGGCGCCTACCGTGATGACGGCGGTCTCCTGCGGGTCGACATTGCGTGACACGATGCTCTGCAGGCCCAGCACGATGGCCGCTCCTGCCACCACCGTGTCAGCCGCCAGGTGCGGCATGGCCCCGTGGCCCCCCTTGCCGTCCAGCGTGATGGTGACGTAGTCGGACGAAGCCATGGTGGGGCCGTCGCGCAGCACCAGGTGGCCCTGCGGGTGGCCCGGCATGTTGTGGATGGCAAATACCGCATCGCACGGAAACCGGGTGAACAGGCCGTCCTGCATCATCTTTCTGGCACCACCCAGGCCTTCCTCGGCGGGCTGGAAGATCAGGTTGAGCGTGCCGGAAAACTGCACATTCCGCGCAATGTGTTTGGCAGCGGCCAGCAGCATGGCGGTGTGACCGTCATGTCCGCAGGCGTGCATGATGCCCGCATGGCAGCTGGCATACGGCAGGCCGGTGCCTTCTTCGATGGGCAGTGCGTCCATGTCGGCACGCAGGCCCAGGGTTTTGGCGCCCTGGCCGCGCCGCAACTGCCCGACCACGCCGGTGCCCCCCAGGCCGCGTGTGACCTCGTAGCCCCATTCCTGGAGCCTTTGGGCCACCAGGTCGCTGGTGCGGAACTCCTCGAACCCCATTTCGGGGTGCTTGTGGATGTCGCGGCGCACCGCAATGAATTCGTCGGCCTGCGTCTGCAGGGCCTGGATGACCTGGTGCGCAAATGCTTCGCGGGGGGCGTTCATGAAAGGCCTTTCAGCAATTACTGGGGCTGCAGGTTGATGCTGCGTGCAATGCCGCGGTACAGCTCGATTTCGGCCTGGTAGATTTTTGCCAGCTCAGCGGGGCTGCGCGCGCCCAGCACCACATTGCCGCTGGCTTCGAAGGCTTTGCGGGTTTCAGGTATATCCGCCGCCGCATAGAAGGCCTTGTTCAGCGCGCTGATCACGTTCTCGGGCGTGCTCTTGTGGACCTGTACGCCACCCCAGATGTTGAAGTCCATGGTCTCCAGCCCTTTCATGGCAGCCATGGCCGGGAACTGCTTGAACAGCGGATGCGGCGTTTTGGCCGTGACAGCCACGCCCTGGATTTTCCCGTCGAGGATGGTCTGCGGGATCGAGCCGGCCATCGGCAGGAAGGCCATGTCGATCTGGCCGCCCATGAGGTCGGCCAGCACAGGGGCAATGCCCTTGTAGGGCACATGCAGCATGTCGACCTT
>CAZBGZ010000090.1:0-1508 GCA_964491925.1 uncultured Candidatus Saccharibacteria bacterium | reverse complement strand
ACGTGGGCTGGTGGTGCGTGATGGAGGAGTTCCAGACCCTCGCGCACGGGATCGAGCGACTCTCCGGCTGGCCCGACCGCGACGCGACGATTGCTCACTACGAGGCGATCACGTCCACCCGACTCCCCGACTTGCTCTGGTACGAGGTGCTCGCCGCGTGGGTGCTCACGGTCACCGTGATCCGGATGGCCGACATCGGAGTCGCCGGGGGCACCCTGGCACCAACGACCCGCATGGGCCACGGCAACCTCACCGCCCAGATGGTGGCCCGACGCCTCGGCCTCCCCGTGCCTCCACTCGATCCCGACTACGCCCGGCGGCGCGGCCTCGGCTGATGTCGTCGGCCGGTCGGCGACGACCGGGGATCAGGCCGCGGCGAGGGCGGTGAGGATGCTCGGCTCGAACGCCTCCTCGGAGATCCGCCACGGCCCGAGGTGCACCGCGTCGAGGGCCGCCAGAAGCTCGGGCTGCCGGCGAGCGAGCGCCTCCATACGCGCTTTGCGATCCGCGCGGTCGGGCACGCCCTGCGCCATGAGCAGGTCGGTGAGCGCACTCGCGAACCGGAGGCGCCGCATGCGATCGGAGCGCTCGCGCGCGTACCGGTCGAAGGTCGTCTCCGACCAGGCGTCTCTCTCGCACAGGAGCTCGGTGAGGACCTGCGCGTCGCGGAACGCGACCGCGAGTCCCTGGCCGGTGACCGGGTTGCTCCAGCCCGCCGCGTCACCCACGAGCACAGTGCCCGGCCCGTACGGGCGGGCGGTCCAGGTGTCGGTCATCGGGAACGTGGCGCACGGGCCGATCGGACGGGCGTCGGCGAGTGTCGCGGCGTGGGGGAGGTTGGCCGAGCGGAACGCGTCGAGCATCCTGCGGGACCGGTCGGGACCGCTCAGGCGCTCGGCATCGATCATCCGTCCGACGTAGAGCCGCACCGCTCCGACGCGCGGGAAGACGTAGAGCTGGTTCTCCCCGTGCACGCCGATCGTGACCGCGGACCGGTCCCACACGCCACCGTCGTCGACGAGCATGCCGGTGAGCATCATCGTCGGGGTCGTGGAGCACAGCTCGACGTCCAGCGCGCGCCGCACCACCGACTCCTTGCCGTCGGCGCCGACGACCAGGCGCGGGCCGACCCGATGGCGCGCACCGTCGAGCGTGTAGTGAACTTCGGGCGCCGGACCTGGATACACCTCCACGTGCTCGACGCCACGAACGACGACCGCACCCGCGGCGGCCGCAGCGTCGGCAAGAGCCTGACGCAGCTCGGGTGGCCCACCGCCACGAGCCCGGGCACACCGGGCAGCACCTCGGCGAGGCTGCGCGCCCGCCGCTGCGCGTCGTCGATCGCAACGAGCTCGTCGTACGCCACCAGCGCCGTCATGCACGACGCTCCCGGCGCCTGGAGCACGGCGTCGGCCAGACCCAGCGCACGGGCGGCCTCGAGGCCCCACGGCACCATCCCCTCCCCGCGGACGCGGTCGGTGTACTCGACCTCCCGTTCGAGCACGAGC
>CAZBGZ010000089.1:0-1534 GCA_964491925.1 uncultured Candidatus Saccharibacteria bacterium | reverse complement strand
GTTCATCAGGCGCGCCATTGAATCTGTGAGTTGGATTTCGTTGCCGGCGCCTGGCCCTTGGCTTTCGAGAAGCGCGAAAATTTCGGGTTGCAATATATAGCGACCGCTAATGAAGAGGTTCGAGGGGGCTTCTTCGCGCTTAGGTTTTTCGACCATACCCTTCATTTTAATCAGGCGGCCATCACGGCTTTCCGGTGTGATGACGCCATAGCGCTCCGGCGTGTCGGTCGGCTCGACGGCGATGATGTTGCCGCCAACTTGCGCGTAGGCCGCCGCCATCTGCGCGAGGCACGAGGGCTCAGCCATCATGATCATGTCTGGCAGCATCACCGCGAACGGCTCGTCGCCGACAATGTCGCGCGCGCACCAAACGGCGTGGCCAAGACCCAAAGCAGCTTGCTGACGCACGAAGCTCATCGAGCCCGCGGGCTGGATGCCGGCGGCCAGTTCGTTAAAGAGCGCCGTCTTGCCCTTCTGCTGAAGCGATTGCTCAAGCTCGTAGGCGTGGTCGAAATAGTCCTCGATCGCGCCCTTCCCGCGTCCCGTTACGAAAATGATATGTTCGATCCCGGCGGCCAGCGCTTCGTCCACGACGTACTGGATCGCCGGCTTGTCGACGACCGGCAGCATTTCCTTCGGGCTGGCCTTCGTCGCCGGCAGCACCCGCGTACCGAATCCCGCAACCGGAAGGACCGCTTTCCGTAGGGGTCGGCGCGTGGACGAGGCACTAGTCATTGAGGCTTCCAATTGCTGCGGGTGCAAACGGGGCGGTTTGCAGCCTGGGTTAGTGGTCTTTCAAGCGCCTGTGCGCAACCGCCGCAGGCGGCTTTGTTGGGCTAATATTCAGGTTCGTTGCGTATAAAGCCCATGCAAAAGCCGCGTCAGACGGCAGGTGGAAGTGGTCTCGGGTGACGCTCGTCACAGACAAAATATTTTGCGGCGCCGCAAAGTCGTAATTGCACCACGAGACCCCATCTGTTATCAGCCGCGCCCTTAAGGAGTTATTCACAAATGTCCCCCGCTGCCGACAGCGACGCCAAGAAGCAAACCGCTCGCATCGTCACCGGCTCGTTCCTTCTCGGAATGGGCGCGATGGTGATGGCTGGTCTGGTTGTGCCGATGATCGCGCAGGGCGGCCTCAACATTCGTGAAGCCATGGCCGCGACCGTGCAGCAAGAAGCGCCCGTGATCGCGCCGCTCGACGTGCAAGCAATCGAAGCGCAGCTGGCGGAAGCTGATCGCGCGATGGAAGCGTCGCGGGCGCAAACTGACGCCGCTGTCGCAAAGCTGGACCAGCTGGCCCGCTAAGCGAAACCAAAACGAGATTTGAAAAGGGCGCTCCTTCGAGCGCCCTTTTTGTTTGCGGTTAGAGGATCGATTGGCCCGTCGCCTTCCAGTCTTTCAGGAAAGCCTCCAACCCCGCGTCCGTCAGGTGATGCTTGTAGAGGCTTTTGAACACGGCGACCGGAATGGTCGCGCAATCGGCGCCCGCGAGCGCGGCGTCCCGCACGTGATTGGCGGAGCGGATCGAAGC
>CAZBGZ010000088.1:0-1535 GCA_964491925.1 uncultured Candidatus Saccharibacteria bacterium | reverse complement strand
GCGCTCAGCCGCCACAGTTGCTCCAGGTGCTGCAGCACGGCCACGTGCGCCGCGACGCGCTGCTCGAATCGCGAGCCCGCGAACGCGGGCGTCTCGACGACGATGACCGTTGGTGCGGCAGGTCCCGGCACCTTCACGCCGTTCACGACGATCTGTGTCGCAGCAAGGAGCTCGTCGATCGAGCCGTCGCGGATCGGCTGGCCGTGGTCATCGCGACTGATGACTCCCTTCACGATCGGTTCGCCGAACCGTGTCTGGCCCGACTGGCGGATCGGGATGCCCGACGCCAGCAGCAGGTCGATGACTCGGGCTCCGACGGGATTGTCGTCCGCGCGGCTGCCCTGGGAGTAGATGTAGCCGCCGGTCGTGGACAGCTCGTCCTCGTGCAGGTCCAGCACCAGGCGCGGCGGGTGCGATTTCGCGAGCGACAGCACGTACTCCGTCATCGCGCGTGTCTCGGGGCCGGGCGGACCCGGCGAACGCGGCCGACTGCCGTCCTCGAGGCTCGGCAACAGGTGCTCCGCGTCGCCAACGCTGTAACCGCCCTTGCGCCAGTCGCGTTCCGCCGTGTTCGGATAGCGCCAGTTATTGCGGTACGCCTTCGGGTTGCCGAGCGGGATCAGCACGACCGGCACGCCGGAGGCGGCGACGTCGACGATGCTGTCGAACGCGCGCGCAATCGCATTCGGGCCCGCGGGCTCCTCGCCATGGATACCCGCGATGATCCACAGCGCCTCGCCGCGGCGGGCCGTGTGCCAGGCGCGGATCGCCTGTCCCGGGTCGTCGGGGTAGGCGTGGACCAGCGACTCCTGCCACCCGTGGTCGGCGGACAGCGAACCGAATCGACGCGACAGCTCATCAAGCGACGCGCGACCGTCAGCCGTGTAGACCTGCGCATTGCTTGCGTCGTACCCGGCAGCCGCGGCGAACTGCACGTGCAGAGCCGTCAACAGCATGACCGCGGAAACCAGCTGCACGGCCCGGCCGCGTGTCGACTTCCCAGGGCGCGGTGAGTTGTCGCAGGAGGTCTCCGTCACCCCGACTCTCCGCGTCCGGGTCTCCGCCACACCGCGAGGAGCGTCTTGAGCTTCTCTCCGGTGCTCAGCCGTTCGTCCGAAAGCGCTTCCAGGAAATCCGACAAGGCTTTCGCCTTGACGATCGTGTACAGCGTGAGGAAGACCACCGGGATCATGACCACCGCGAAATAGGCCGCCTTGACGAGGAACGGCTGATCGGCCGCAGCGATGAGATTCATCCCCAGGAAACCAGTGGCGACCGTGCCGATGAGGCCGAAGGTCGTCACGACCGTGAGCCGGATCACCATGTTGGCCTGGCGGCGCAGGCTGTCGCTGTCGAGGTACTCGTCCATGTCGTGGATCCGCTCACGGACCTCCGAGTAGAGCGATTCGAGGCGCAGGTGTTCCGCGCAGAGCCGGAACAGCGCCTTCGCCTGCGCCTGGTCGGCCACGTCGTGGAACCAGTACCGGTGCGTGAAGCGCAGGAAGATCTCGAACTGCTGCCGGATACTGCGCTTG
>CAZBGZ010000087.1:0-1537 GCA_964491925.1 uncultured Candidatus Saccharibacteria bacterium | reverse complement strand
CACGCGCACTCGCAATTGATCGCGACTCCGGTTGTGCCGATTCGGGTGCAGACCGAGCTCGAGGGCGGGCAGCGCTATTTCGAATACAAGGAACGCTGCATTTTTTGCGACATTATTCGTCAGGACGTGAGCAGCGGCAAGCGCGTGGTTTATGAAACTAACGGATTCATCGCTATCGAGCCGTTTGCGCCGCGCTTTCCATTTGAGACCTGGATATTACCGAAGACGCACGAATCGGATTACAGTAAGCTGACTGACAGCTTAGCAGCGGATCTGGCGGGTATCGTCAAGGCGACGCTGTCGAAGCTGCGCGTCGCACTGGCCGATCCGCCGTACAATTTTGTAGTTCACACCGACGCATTTAACAACGCCGGTAAAGAATACTATCATTGGCACCTGGAAGTGATTCCCAAGCTCACGAAAATCGCGGGCTTCGAATGGGGAACCGGGTTCTATATTAATCCGGTTGCACCGGAAGATGCAGCGTTGTATTTGCGCGATATCGCTGTGCCGTAGCCAAGCCGACTCAAGGATTGAGGGGTGGTAAACATGGGAAAGTTAAACATCGCCTACGTCGCCAGCGAAGCGACTCCATATTCGAAGACCGGGGGACTGGCGGATGTTGCCGGTGCACTGCCGCAACAATTGGCAAATCTCAAACATCGCGTTGCGCTCTTCACCCCTTGCTATCGCAGCGTGAGTATCGATCGCTGGGATATTTTCCGCGTCGGCCGGCTGACGGACTTGAGCGTCTGGGTGGGTGGCCGCGAGTGGAAATTCAATCTGCTTCAGCGCGACGAATCCCCGAAAAACAAGCTCGAAACCTACTTCATCCAATGCGACGAGATGTTCGACCGCGAGTCGCTCTATGTCGATCCGAAAACAGGGAAGGACTATGTCGACAATCATATTCGCTTCGCGTTTTTCGCTCGTGCAGTATTGGCGGTGATGGAGCGGCTGGAATTCAAACCGGATATCATCAACTGCAATGACTGGCAAAGCGCGCTGATTCCAGCGTATCTCAAGACCGCCGAGCGCGACCATCCGTTTTTTCAGAACACGCGCACCGTGCTGACGATCCACAACGTTGCTTACCAGGGTCTGTTTCCGGCAGAGGCTTTCGCTGATCTTGGTATCAATCAGTCCTACTACTATCCGACATCACCGTTCGAATTTTGGGGCGAAGTCAACTTCCTGAAAGCCGGAATCGTGTATGCCGACACTGTCACAACTGTCAGCGAAACTTACGCGAAGGAAATCCAGTCAGCCAATGAGTTTGGTTATGGTCTCGAGGGCGTACTTCACGATCGACGCAGTTCATTGTTTGGCATAGTAAACGGCGTCGATTACGAGATCTGGTCGCCGGAGCACGACAAGCTAATTGCCAAAACCTACGACGTCGAAAGTATTGCAGGCAAGGAGACCAATAAGAGGGAATTGCTGAAGCTTGCCGGCCTGGATGCAAAGCGCATTGACAAACCGCTGATCGGTGTAATCAGCCGACTTGCCGACCAAAAGGGATTCGATCTCATCGAAG
>CAZBGZ010000086.1:0-1542 GCA_964491925.1 uncultured Candidatus Saccharibacteria bacterium | reverse complement strand
CACCGGCAGCAGCACGAAGAACGTGAGTAGCTTGAAGGTCAGGTTGTTGGCGATGTGGCGGTGAATGGGGTGGACCGGCCGCACCAGCAGGGCGGACAGATTTCCCTGCCGGATCCAGTACTCCATCTCCCACATGATCCACGTGAAGCCCGCGTGGTCCACCATCATGGCGATCAGGTAGTAGGCCGCGAAATCGGCGGCGGTGAATGCATCCACCTGGCCGCCCTGCGAAGCGGCCACCGCCGCCCAGACCGAGAGGTAGATGACCGGCTCCAGCATCAGCCCGAGCAGCCAGATCACGAGTGCGCCGCGATACTGGAACTGTTCGGCAATGGTGACCTTGAACTGCGCCCGGTAGAGAGACACCAGGTCGATCATGCCAGCGCCGGCTCCGGCGCGGCAGCTTCCACTGCTGCTGCTTCCGTACCCTCTTCGCCGGTGTTGAAGACCCGGTCGATCACTTCGTCGATCGGGGGATCAGTGACCGACAGATCGACCACCGGCAGCTCCGCCAGGAGGCGCGCGGTGACGGCAGCGGCGTCGCCTTTCGGGACTTGCAGCGTAATGCGGCCATCGTCGGTCTGCACCACCTCGCCAAAGCGGTCGATATCGCTGGCCGGGCCATCCAGATCGACGGTGACGGTCTTGTACGGGGAAAAGCGCTCGACCAGGCCACTCAGGGGACCGTCGAAGAGCAGCACGCCGTGGTGGATGACGATGACACGCTCTGCCAGCGCCTCGACATCCGCCATGTAGTGGCTGGTCAGCAACACGGTGGCGTTGTGGCGTGCGCCGTACTCCGCGATGAAGCCGCGGATGCGGCGCTGCGCGGTCACATCCAGCCCCAGCGTCGGCTCATCCAGGAAGAGCACGCGCGGCTGATGCAGGAGCGCGCCAGCCAGCTCGCATTTCATGCGTTCCCCGAGCGAGAGGTTGCGCGAGGGCTTCGTCAGGAGCGGTCCCAGATCGAGGAGGTCGCTCAGTTCCGACAGCGTTTGCTGGTACTGGGCCTCCGGGATGCGGTAGATAGCCTGGTTCAGTTCGTACGAGTCGGCGACCGGGATATCCCACGCCAACTGGTTGCGCTGGCCCATCACCAGCGTCATCTGCTGCAGGTACGCCTTCTCGCGCCGCCAGGGCACGTGGCCCAAGACCGTGGCGGAGCCATCGGTGGGGTGGAGCAAGCCGGAGAGCATCTTGAGTGTCGTGGTCTTGCCCGCGCCGTTCGGGCCGAGGAAGCCGACGATCTCGCCGGGCGCGACTTCGAAGCTGATATCGCCGACGGCCACGACATCCTTCGTCTCGCGGCTCCACAGCGAGCGCACCGACGCGCCCAGGCCCGATTCCCGCTCGGGGACGTTGTAGACCTTGCGCAGATGGTCCACGCGAATGACTGGCTCAGTGATGATGCGATCAGGGCGCACAACCGGGGACACAGAGGGTGAGGCAGGCAAGGAAGCACACTCCAGGTTGGGTTGAGGAAACATGCGGGAAGGGGGAGTGCCAGGGGTGGGCGACACTGGACTCGAACCAGTGACCTCC
>CAZBGZ010000085.1:0-1547 GCA_964491925.1 uncultured Candidatus Saccharibacteria bacterium | reverse complement strand
TGCCGGCGACCACGCCCAGCGGCTGGCGCATCGAGTACACGTCGATGCCGGCGCCCGCGCCGTTGGTGTATTCGCCCTTCATCAGGTGCGGGATGCCGCAGGCGAACTCGATCACCTCGAGGCCGCGCTGGATGTCGCCGCGGCTGTCGGCCAGGACCTTGCCGTGCTCGCCCGAGAGCAGCGCGGCGAGCGAATCCATGTTCGCTTCCAGCAGGCGCTTGAACTCGTGCATCACGCGCGCGCGGCGTTGCGGGTTGACCCTGGCCCACTCGCGCTGCGCGGCGACCGCCGAATCGATCGCGCGCTCGAGCTCGTCGTCGGAGGCCAGCGCGACCTGCGCCTGCACGTGGCCGTGGTTGGGGTCGTAGACGTCCGCGTGGCGTCCGGAAGTGCCGGCGACCACGCGGCCGTCGATGTAGTGCCCGATGCGGCGCATGTGTTCCTAGTCCTTGCGCGGGGTGGCGGCGCCGGCGATCCAGGCATGGGCCGGGTCGTTGCGGAAGATCCAGCGCCGCGACGGACCCGCCATCACGTTGAGGTAGTAAAGCTCGTAGCCATGTGGCGCGCCGACCGGGTGGTAGCCGCGCGGCACCATCACCACGTCGCCGTCCTCCACGCACACGGTCTCGTCCAGCGCGCGGTCGTCGGTGTAGACGCGCTGGAAGGCGAAGCCCTGGGCCGGATTGAGGCGGTGGTAGTAGGTTTCCTCGAGCGCGGTCTCCTGCGCCGGCGTCGCGGTGTCGTGCTTGTGCGGCGGGTAGCTCGACCAGTGCCCGCCCGGCGTGATCACCTCGACCACGAGCAGGCTCTCGGCCGGCTCGGATTCCGGCAGGATGTTGCGCACGTAGCGGGTGTTGGTGCCGGTGCCGCGCACCTCGCGCGACATGCGCGCGGCGTCGATCACGCGGGGTTCGCCCTGCCCGCTGCCCGGTGCCGAGCCGATCGCGAGTTCGACCGCGCCGCGCGCGGTCACCGCCCAGGGCATGCCGGCGGGCACGTACACCGCGCCGGGCGCGCGATCCTCGAAGGGCGTGGCGCGTCCGCCGACCGCGGCGTAGCGCGCCTCGCCCGCTTCCACGTCGGCGCTGCCGGCCACGATCACCAGGCAAGCCTCGCGCCCCGCCTCGCCGCCGGCGTGGCGTTCGCCATCTGCCAGCCGCACCAGCTTGAAGCCCACGTGGCGCCAGCCGGCGCTCGCGGGCGTCACCTCGAGCACGGTGCCGCTGGCGTCGGCCGCGTGCGGACGGACGCGCAATCCGCTCATCGCAGGCCCGCGCGCGCGGCTTCGGCACGCACGCATGCGAGGCCGCGCTCGGCGTAGGTGCGCGGATCGGCCAGCGCCGGATCCTGCTCGGCCTCGATCACGATCCAGCCCTTGTAGCCGATCGCCGCCAGCGCCTGCATGACCTTTGCATAGTCGAGCCCGCCGTCGCCCGGCACGGTGAACATCCCGGCCAGTACGCCATCGAGGAAGCTCGCGCCGGAATCGCGGACGCGCTTGAAGGTGTCCCAGCGCACGTCCTTGCAATGCACGTGGGCGATGCGCG
>CAZBGZ010000084.1:0-1549 GCA_964491925.1 uncultured Candidatus Saccharibacteria bacterium | reverse complement strand
GGGTCACGGGGCGCTGGCCGCTGCCACACCGGATCAACAATGTCATCCTGTCGAACGTGCCCGGCCCGCGCGAGCGCCAGAACCTGCATGTCGCGGAGTATCAGGGCAGCATCCCGCTGCCGATGATCCTGAACGGTATCGGGCTCAACATCACGATCGTGAGCTTTCACGACCGCATCTGGTTCAGTTATACGAGCTGCCCCGACATAGCTCCCCACATCGACCGCCTCGGCCCGCTCATCACCAGGAGCTTCGAGGAGCTCGAGCGTGTCATGTCCCGACGGAAGCGGCCGGCCAAGACGGGTCGCCGCGCCCGTGGCAGGAAGAAGGCCGCACGCGCACGGTGACGATCCGCAGTCACCCCGGGTTGCGCGGGGCGGCCGCGTGGCACGCGTATGCGGCCTCGACCAGTGTCGAGACCCTGGGATCCCCGGCCGCATCGAAGCGCAGGTCGTTCGTCACGTAGGCGAACGTGAGTGCGTGCTCCGGATCCGCGAACCCGGTCGCGCCACCGGCCCCGGGATGACCGAAGCTCGCGGGTCCGCAGCCCGCGACGAGCATCGGCGGCCGCGCAAAACCGAGAGCGAAGCAGGTTTCGATGGGGATCGAGAGATCGGGCCCACGCGAATGGACGGTCGTCGCCGCTCGAACCGTCTCTCCTGACAGGAGGCGAACGCCGTCGACGGAACCGATGGTTGCGGCGTACATCCGCGCCAGCGCCCGCGCCGTTCCGACGCCGGTGGAGGAAGGCATCTGCGCCTGCAGCAGCTCGGCGCGATTCCACATGTCGTTGTAACCGAACAGACGCGACGGGCCGGTCAGCACCCGCACCGTGAGCGGCGTGACCTGAGGCAGGATCGTCGCCGGCGGCGGGAAGGTCAGGCGGGCGCAGCGCGGCAGGTGCTCCGTCGGCAGCCCGATCCAGTACTCGAGCCCCAACGGCGCCGCAACCTGCTCCGCGAAGTAACTGCTCAGGGAGCGGCCGGTGATGCGCCGCAGGATCTCACCGAGGATCCAGCCGAACGACCGCATGTGGTACCCGTGCGCGCTACCCGGCGTCCATTGCGGCTCCTGTGCGGCGATGGCGGCCACGACCGGATCGCCGGCGAGGACCTCTTCGAACGTGAGTTCTCCGTCGATGGCGGCGAGGCCCGCGCGGTGCGACAGCACCATGCGCGGCGTGATCCGCTCCTTGCCATTGGCGGCGAACTCCGGCCACACGGCGGCGATCGGCGTATCGAGGTCGAGCCGGCCGCTCTCCACGAGCCGGTGCATGCAGATGGCCGTGGCGCCCTTGGTCGCCGAGAACGTGAGCGCAATCGTGTCACGCGTCCAGGGTCGGCCATCACGGGTGTCGGCGATACCACCCCAGATGTCCACGACGGGCCGGCCATCGACATACACGCAGCAGGCGGCTCCGACCTCGCCACGCTCGCGGAAGTTGCGCGCGAACGCCTCGCCGACCGCCGCGTAACCAGGATCGAGATCACCCGAGAAGCTGTTCACGCAGCTCTCGCTTCAGGAACTTGCCGGCGGGCGACATGGGCAG
>CAZBGZ010000083.1:0-1550 GCA_964491925.1 uncultured Candidatus Saccharibacteria bacterium | reverse complement strand
GCCTAACGCCTTGGTTAACCGGCGCCGGAGCACGAAGTGCGGAGGGTACCGACATGGGCCATGAAAATGGCGAAGCCATGGCCCATGTTGGCGTCCGCGTTGAACCCCCAGTTAGGCTGGGGCGCGTAGGCAGAGCGGTAGATGTACTTGAAAGTGGCCACGTTTAGATTTGTATGGGACGTAGCTTTGTGAGGAAAGTTGGCCAATCATTGGCGATCACAAGTGCTGCAGATGGTTCCATTCCAATAAAGGGCAAGCAAACGATTTTTCCAACTGGATCGATTGCATACATCTCGCCGCCTCCGCTGGTTGCAAACCCAAAATAGCCAGGCGCATATTGTGGAACTTCGTACTCACGATTAAATGTATCCAGTTCGTCTGGTGCCCAGAATTCGCACAAGAAGGGCGACTCATCAAGCTCGCAAACTTTTGGCGCTGGTGAGTTCAAGTACTCGATGATGTTGCTATGCATAAACCGTTGTGCCTCTAGCTCAAATGGCTGTTTGAGGAGAGCCTAACGCCTTGGTTAACCGGCGCCGGAGCACGAAGTGCGCAGGGCACCGACATAGGCCATGAAAATGGCGAAGCCATGGCCTATGTTGGCGTCCGCGTTGAACCCCCAGTTAGGCTGGGGAGCGTAGTGGAAGGGCGATGTGGCTGATGTGGCCTGCATTCTTAGATGTAGCGCTTGATACCTGAAACTAGGCGATGAAATGGCTGCGATTGAGGTGCGCTGCATGGTGAATCTTGTGTTGTCGGATGAGTGGCAGGGAGAAGTTCCTCATACCGTCGATCTCTTGCTGTGCGCAAATGCGTGATTGTTCAACGTGGCTCTCTGGCGCGGACGTGTTTTCTGCAATAGGACAAGGCCTTGGCGTGCATTGCCTGCAGTTTTACTAATGCGCTAGTTGAAGCGTCGAAGGCACCTGAGACACAGGCGCATCCGTAACCATACCCCGTTGGGGACGATTTCCATTGCCTCGAAGCGAAGGTTGGAAGTTCATCAAACCCGTTCGACACCTCTTGTCCTTGCTTGCTAAGCCACCAGGTGCCATTCGTTGTGTCGAGCCACACGTTGCCGGGAGTGGGGTTCTGAAGCCATCCGCATTTTTTAGTGAGAGACTGTGCAGATTCCGCATGGGCGGTGACTGTAGCGATAGCAATTGCTACGGTTGTTGCTCTTAGCATGGAATACATGATGGCCGGCAGATATGCAAAGTAGTTTGATGATTCGCCTAACTGCAATGTAGGGATCAAGTTGATGTAACAACGGAGTTAGGGATCATGGGCGCTAGCCCATGAACTTCAACTTGGACGCCAACGAACAGCCGATGGCTATTGATGGTCGGTTGATGTGTCCGGAAACCTTGCCTGTAACGCATGATCCCTAAATCGCCAAAAGGTTGATGGAGAGATTCTGCTTGAATTTTGGGCAATCGCAATGACACCCCAAAAAGGGTGTTTTGGTGCTTTCACCGATGGAAGTACGGCGTGTAGCCTAACGTTGGAAATAAGCGGCAGCCGAAGGCTGTCCGCTTGATTGACGGGTT
>CAZBGZ010000082.1:0-1567 GCA_964491925.1 uncultured Candidatus Saccharibacteria bacterium | reverse complement strand
GGATCTACTCCTGCTCCAAGCAGCTCATGGACCGCGTGATCTGGGCCTACGGCTCGATGGGGCAGCTCGACTTCACGCTCTTCCGGCCGTTCAATTGGATCGGCGCGGGACTCGACTCGATCCACACGGCCAAGGAAGGCTCCTCGCGCGTGATCACCCAGTTCCTGGGCCACATCGTGCGCGGCGAGGCCATCAAGCTGGTCGACGGCGGGACGCAGAAGCGCGCGTTCACCTACATCGACGACGGCGTCGCGGCGCTGATGAAGATCATCGACAATCCGGAGCGGATCGCCTCCGGCAAGATCTACAACATCGGCAACCCGGCCAACAACTACTCCGTGCGCGAGCTGGCGACGATGATGCTCGACCTGGCGCTGACCTATCCGGAATACGCGCCGACGGCGAAGCAGGTGCGCATCGTCGACACCACCGCCGACGCCTACTATGGCGCCGGCTACCAGGACGTGCAGAACCGCGTGCCCAACATCGACAACACGATGCGCGACCTCGCGTGGCAGCCGACGGTCACGATGAAGGACGCGCTCAAGCACATCTTCGACGCCTATCGCGGGCAGGTGCTCGAAGCGCGGCAGCTGGTCGACTGATGCCGTTGCTCGGGCTCAAGATCGATGTCGACACATGGCGCGGCACCCGGGAAGGCGTGCCGCGGCTGGTCGAGGCGCTGCATCGCCACGGCGCGAGGGCGACTTTCCTGTTCAGCCTGGGGCCGGACCACACGGGGCGCGCGATCAAGCGCGTGTTCCGGCGCGGCTTCCTGAAGAAAGTCTCGCGCACGTCGGTGCTGGAGCATTACGGACTGCGCACGCTGCTCAACGGCACGCTGCTGCCGGGCCCCGACATCGGCAGGCCGTCGGGCCTGTGCGCCGACATCATGCGCCGCGTGCGCGATGCCGGCTTCGAAGTCGGCATCCACTGCTGGGACCACATCCGCTGGCAGGATGGCGTTGCCGCGGCTGACGCCGAATGGACGCAGCGCGAAGTCAATCTGGCGGTGCGCCGCTTCGAAGCGATCTTCGGCGAGCGGCCGCGCACGCACGGCGCGGCCGGCTGGCAGATGAACCGGCACGCGCTGCGGCTCACCCAGCAACTGGGCTTCGAATACTGCTCGGACGGCCGCGGCACGCACCCGTTCCTGCCGGTCGCCAATGCCGAGCTGATCCGCTGCCCGCAGTTGCCGACGACGCTGCCGACGCTCGATGAACTGATCGGCGTCGACGGCGTGACGCTGGAGAACGTGGCGGCGACCGTGCTCGCGCGCACCGCGGCGCCGGCTGCGGTTGGCGGAAGGGCAATGGATTCCGTGGCCGCGTACGGCGCGGCCGCCGCGCCCACCCACGCGCCCATTTTCACGTTGCATGCGGAACTGGAAGGGATGAAGCTGCTGCCGCAGTTCGAACAGCTGCTGGCCGGCTGGCGCGAGCAAGGCTATACGCTGACGACGACGCGGGCGATCTTCGAATCCATCGTCGTCGACCAGCTGCCGCGGCACGAAGTGGTTTACGGGGAAGTGCCCGGCAGGTCGGGAACGCTGATGCTGCAGGGCACC
>CAZBGZ010000081.1:0-1576 GCA_964491925.1 uncultured Candidatus Saccharibacteria bacterium | reverse complement strand
GTGCGACGCCGGGAAGTCCGGACCCGGGTGGTGTTCCTCGAGGACTACGACATGGCGCTGGCCGAGCAGCTCGTCCAGGGCGTCGACGTGTGGATCAACACGCCGCGCCGCCCGTGGGAGGCGAGCGGCACCAGCGGAATGAAGGTGCTCGCGAACGGCGGACTCAACCTCTCGGAGCTCGACGGCTGGTGGGCCGAGGCATGGTCACCCGAAGTGGGCTGGGCGCTTGGCGACGGACAGGAACACCTGGAGCCCGGTTGGGACGCGATCGAGGCCGAGCGCCTGTATGAACTGCTCGAACGGCAGGTCGTCCCGGAGTTCTACGAGCGCGACGCGGAGGGCGTGCCGCGCGCGTGGGTCGCGCGCATCCGTGCGAGTCTCGCCAGACTGACGCCGAGGTTCAGCAGCAACCGCATGCTCGCGCAATACCTCCACGACCTGTACCTTCCGGCCGCGACCAACTTCTGGGAGCGCACCGACCAGGGGCCACAACCGGCACGCGCGCTGTCCGAGTGGTATCGGGGGCTGCATCGCCACTGGCACGCGATCCGCTGGGGCAACCTGGATGTGCGGACCGGTGCCGGCGTGCACGCGTTTCGCCTGCAGGTGTACCTGGGCGAAATCGAGCCGGACGCGGTCAACGTCCAGCTCTATGCCGAAGGCGCGACCGCCGGCGCGGCCGACGTGCACCCGATGCGGCGGGACCGCGCCCTGAGCGGAGCGGCCGGCGGATTCCTCTTCGTGACAGACGTGCCGGATGGACGGCCGGCTGTCGACTACACGCCGAGGATCATTCCCGCGAATCCTGGGGCCCGCATCCCGGCCGAGGCGAACTTCATCCGCTGGTATCCGGATTAGCGCGGCGGGGGGCGGGCCCACGATTCAGTGGCCACTCGATCGGACGCGACTGTGCGGGACGCCGCCGTGTTTCACGTCAGGGTGGGCCTGGAAGCGGTGCTCGACCTCGCGCTCATTCCCTGGCGTGTCGACACGCGCGCTCACGGGTGAGCAGTCGGAGAGCGACATGCCACGTTGTCGCCAAACGGAAACACTTCTGCAGTCACGCGGACGTCGCGACTGCGCGATACTCGCCCTGCGCATCACCAGACAGTGACCATGCACGACGCGGGCAGGATGAAGCACATCCCGATGAGTTGGACCGACACCTTGAGGGCGACCGCACTCGGCGCCCGGGCCGAGCGCACGGCAGTGGCCCGCAGGATCGGCGTCGACCTGCCGTGGAACTGGAACCCGCACGACGTCTGGCTGGCACGCGCCAGGAAAGCTCGCGCCGGCGCCGCGCAGTCCATGATGCGCGGCTCATGGGCCGCGTCGACCTGGGGCGATTCGGCCCGGACCTGAGCGGCTTCGGCCACGCCGACCTCTCCCGGGCGAATCGCGCGACGAGTTCATCCTCGGCGCGGGCTCCCTTCGTGGCCCCCTTGAAACACCTCCCGACCGTTCGCATCTAGGGCGGCAAGAGGGATTGCCGGGGCAATCCCAGCGAGGAGGAATATCCGCCATGCGAGTCATCAAGAGGGAACCGATCCGTGAGGACGACGACGTGTTCGACCGC
>CAZBGZ010000080.1:0-1580 GCA_964491925.1 uncultured Candidatus Saccharibacteria bacterium | reverse complement strand
GAAACCGGAGGAGCTCCAATCGGTGGAGAACAAGGCCTATCTGGCGGTGAGCGGGAGCACGTTGTTCCTGACCAGCCCGCGCGGGCACCAGGTGCTGGCCTATTCGCTGCTCGGCGCGCCGGTCGATCTGCCGGGGGTGTCATTCGCCGACGCCGATCGCCCGACCGGGGTGACCGTCGCCAACGGGCGGCTGTATGTGACGAATTCGAATGGCGGGACGGTTTTGGAATTCCCTTTGGACCCGAAGTTGCAGTAGGGGCGAAGCACCCGCCACAGGGCGGGAGCCCGGTCAGACGTAACAGCGGGTGCTTCGCCGTGTCGCGCCGGCGCATCGCGCCGGCCAAACCGCATGATCGCCAGCATCCCGATGCCATGACACCCGCGATGCGCGTGAACTGCCGGGGAGGCGCCATGATTGCGTCAGCCAACCACCGGGGCCTGGAAGGCCCCGGCTGACGGGACAAAGGCCTCCGGCCCGAACGGGCTTTCTTCTCGGTCGGACGATGGTGGCCGGAGGCCTCCCTCCCGCCGACGCTCTTTCTGCCTGAATCGTCCTACGATCGCATATCCAATCGCCACGTTGCCAGGAATTGCCAACGACAACGGAGACTCTTTTGGCACTCAGGCCTCCGGCCGCGTTGGCTCGCCGAACACACGCCCGGAACGGGCCGGAGGCCTTTGTCCTTTCAGACGGGGCCTTCCAGGCCCCCCGGTCGGCCGGCCATCGCCAACCATCCATCCGCCCGCTGAACCGACCCGTATGTCGCCCTTTCAGGGCTCATCCGTTGTTGGGTGGCGCGACCCAGGGCTTCGCCCTGGGCGATCTCATGCGGCCCTTTCAGGGCCAATGCTGCCAACACGACAGCACGCCTGAGTTCCGCGTCCGGCTTGGGGCAGCGCCCCTAAATATCGCCAAACAGTACGATTTCATTCCAATCAATCCGCTCGCGATGGCCAATTTCCTCAAGGCAACGCACCAGAATGCCGATAGCCTCGTCCTTGTCGGAGATTGAGGAGTAGCCATCGAAACACCAGGCAACACCGTCCGAATCGAATCTCGGATCGGTGGCGTTGACAATCGTACCACCCCCATAGCCCCGCCACCAGCCGAGGACGCACCACGCATCAACGAGTTTGGTCAGTGCCTCTTTTTGGTGAGCGCCAAATACTGCTGTCGTGGGTATCCACACATGCGTCGTCTCGCCACCTAACCGTGGTTCTGGCATCTTTGTCAGTTTCATGACGCTTCGAAATTTGGAGTCCCCAAGGAGACTATGTCTTGTGCGATGTGCGGCAATCGCTCAACACACCGATCATTCAGTACCAGAATGCCGGAATCTCTCGCATATAATCTTGTCTGCCCCCGGGCGATTAGCTCAGTTGGTCAGAGCGCTTGTTTTACACACAAGAGGTCACAGGTTCGAGCCCTGTATCGCCCATCTCAGGCCCGCGTGCCATCGCCCAGCCGGACGACCTTTGAGCGATCCATCCCCACAAACTCGGTCGCGTTGCAGCAATCCACCACCGCGCGGGAATTGGCCACCACCAGCTTGTAGTCGACCGTCTTGTGCCCCGTGACG
>CAZBGZ010000079.1:0-1582 GCA_964491925.1 uncultured Candidatus Saccharibacteria bacterium | reverse complement strand
GGTGCGGGTCGAGGAGGGCGTCGACCGTTGCCCGGTACCGCGCCGCCGAGCGTTCGAGCGCCGCGCGGGTCGCCTCTTCAGCATGGCCGGCCCTGATCCGGTCGCTGACGTCGACGAACGCCGCGACCACAGCCACACCGCGCTCCGGGAGCTCGGCCACCGCCGACCGGATCTCGAGCCACCGGCGTTCGAAGCCGGTCGCGTCGACGCCCATGACCACGCCCTCGCACGGCACGCCCGTGCGCAGCGTGACCATCGCCGGGTGCTCTTCACCCGGGAAGGGTGAGCCGTCCTCGTGCACCGCTCCCCACCGGGAGTCCGTGGAGGTCCGGCCGAGGATCTGGTCGTGCGTCAGACCGAGCAGCGCACACGCGGTCGCGTTGGCCGCGACGATCGACCCGTCGGGACCGTGGACCACCAGTCCCACGCCCATGCGGTCCGCGAGGTCGGTGGCGGTCGGGACCGCCTCGATGCCGTCCGTCGGCGCGTCGTGCTCGTCCATCGTCGATCCTTCGTTCTCGGCCGTCTCGGCGCCGGACGACTCCAGCCTCCCCGGCCGGGCACGCCGAAGAGGCGTGCCATCGGGCCCTTCGCGGGAGGAACTTGGTCACGCCGTGGCAGGCTGCGGCGGTGTTCACCAACCGGGTCACCGAGCTGCTCGGCGTCGAGATCCCGATCATCCAGGCCCCGATGGGCTACATCGCCCGGTCGGCGCTGGCGTCGGCCGTGTCGAACGCCGGCGCGATGGGGATCATCGAGACGTCGTCGGGCGAGCTCGACGCCGTCCGCGACGAGATCCTGCGGATGCGCGAGCTCACCGACCGGCCGTTCGGGGTGAACATCGCCCAGAACCTCGTGCGCGACCCCGCCGTCGTCGACTTCGTGATCGACCATGGGGTGCGGTTCGTCACCACGTCGGCCGGCGACCCCAACCGCTTCCCCGCCCGGCTGAAGGACGCCGGCCTCACCGTCTTCCACGTGGTGCCGAGCCTGCGGGCCGCGATGAAGGCCGTCGACGCGGGGGTCGACGGGCTGGTGGTCGAGGGCTCGGAGGGTGGGGGGTTCAAGAACCCCAAGGACGTGTCGACGATGGTGCTGCTGCCGCTCGTGGCGTCGAAGGTCGACGTGCCGATCATCGCGGCCGGCGGGTTCGTCGACGGGCGCACGATGGCCGCGGCGTTCGCGCTCGGGGCCGAGGGCGTGCAGATGGGCACCCGCATGGTCGCCACCGTGGAGTCGCCGGTCCACGAGAACTGGAAGGACGCGATCGTCGACGCCCCCGAGACCGGGACCGTGCTGCTCAACCGGCACGCCGCCCCGGCGGTGCGGGTGCTGCGCACCGAGCTGTCGGAGGCCTACGAGTTCGACGTGCAGCGCAACGCGATGGAGGCGATGACCCGCCACCGCGACCTGTACTTCGCGGGCGACCTCACCGCCGGACTGCCGTTCGCGGGTCAGGTGTCGGGCCGCATCGACGCGATCCGACCCGTCGCCGACGTGATCACCGAGTGCGCGCGCGACTGCCTCACCGTGCTGCACGACCTCGCGCGGCGCTACCCGGTCGACTGATCGGCTACCGGCA
>CAZBGZ010000078.1:0-1583 GCA_964491925.1 uncultured Candidatus Saccharibacteria bacterium | reverse complement strand
CGAGGCGTCCTTGTTGTTGTCGATCTGGTCGTAGCGGGCGGCGAGCCGGTACACGCCCGCGATGGTGTACATCCCGGTGACGTAGAAGCCGTTCCGCTTGAGCGCGGTGATGGCCCCCGACGTGGCGTTGCGGCTCTCGTCCTTGGCTTCGAGGTACTCGGCGCGGACGGCGATCGGCAGCTCCGCGGGACCGTCGTACTTCACGTGGACGCCGTAGCGATCGCGACCGAGGTGGAACGGGCCCTCGCCGCCGCTCGTGC
Organism: uncultured Candidatus Saccharibacteria bacterium; assembly: GCA_964491925.1. Lineage (GTDB taxonomy): Bacteria > Patescibacteriota > Saccharimonadia > Saccharimonadales > JAGQNJ01 > CAYRSA01. Next base: position 1,323 of record CAZBGZ010000078.1, on the reverse strand, counting down.
CGCCCGACGCGCCCACCATGAGACCGGCCAGGGGCTTGAAGTCGAGCCGCGCGGCGTAGAAGACCGTGTCGTTGGAATCATCGAGGACGTTCGAGGCGACGCCGTTGGTGACCGACAGGTAGCCGGTGACGTGCTCGCCGTACTCGCCCTTGTAGAAGAAGCCCGTCTCGCGGCGGTCCGAGAAGCCGCGCGTCACCTGCGCGCGTTCGATGAAGTCGATCTCGGAGGACGAGCGGACGCCCTCTTCCGTGATGACGATCTTCTTCTGGCCGAGCGTGAACTCGTGGCCCTTGAGACCCAGGAACGAGACCCCGAAGTCCTGGAGGATCTTGCCGTCTGCGCCCGCGGCCGTGTTGATCGCCTTCGCCGGGTCGATCATGACCTCGAAGCCCCACGAGGGCGTGATCCTGCCGCTCAGCTTGATCTCGGAACGGCGGAGGCGGAACGTGTTGAAGCCGGTGGTGTTGCCCAGCCAGCTCGTGCCGGTGCCCGTCGTGGCCTTGGAATCGTCGGTCACGTACCAGCCCTGGAGGAGGAGGCCGAACTTCAGCTCGCCGTCCCCGACCTTGAGCGTCGTGGGAATCACGGGCGCGGCGGGCTTGGGCGCGGGGCGCTCGTAGCCGGGGGTGTCGTGCTTGAGGTTGTAGAGGTCGATCGCGGTCTCGCTGTCGGCGACCAGCGTCTCACCGTTCTTGCCGCGGCCGATGAGCGTGATGGACTTGCCCATCTCGCCCGTCTTCTCCCACGTCTTGTAGGCCTCGGCGCTGTTGAACACGTAGATGCGGCCGTCCTTGGTCACTTCCTTGTAGTAGAGCCCCTGGGCGAGGCCCGTTGCGCCGAGGAACGCGGCCGCGGCCAGCGTGAGGGCCGCCGCGAGGGACCTGAGGGATCGCTTCATGGAACTTCTCCTCCGTATGAGCCTGAATCGGGACGCCGTGACTTTCGAAGACCGGGGTGAAGGCAAAGGTCGTGCGGTGTGAGGTTCGTGTAAAGAGAGCGCCGGATTCTCGCCAGGCCGGAGCCGCTTTACAGGGAATTAACGTCCGGCTCACACCATCGTGCCGCGTGGCCGGGAGACTCGCCCGCGATTCCAGGAGGAATGAAGGAGGTCTCATGAAGTCTCGGATCAGCAGGAAGGCACTCGCCGCGGGGCTCGCGGCTCTGGTCTCGGGGGTCGCCATCGCCGAGGGTGTGGTCAAGGTGGACGCGGGCATCGCGGGCGACGAGCGCGCGTCGGGCGTCACCGGCAACCTCAACTCGATCGGCTCGGACACGCTCAACAACCTCATGACGTTCTGGGCCGAGGGCTTCAAGAAGGCCTAC
>CAZBGZ010000077.1:0-1584 GCA_964491925.1 uncultured Candidatus Saccharibacteria bacterium | reverse complement strand
GGCCAGCATCGGGCGAAACTGCCTCTTCGGCATCGAAATCGATGATGAGGTCGGCGAGAGCCTGCGAGTCCGCATCCAGCGTGGAGGGAACCACAACTCGCCAGTTCCACGTATCCCGCATTGTTCGGACAAGGTCGGGATCGAGCGGGGAGAAGCTGACGGCAACCGCCGCCTCGATGCCGTCTCGCTCACGCGCCATTGCCAGGAAGTCCCGCAGGGAGTCAGGTGGGTAGGGGAGACGATAGAGCAGTGGCGCGGTTGGCCGGTGGTCGGGTACGGGGTGGTTTCCAATGTGGAAGACACGCTGGTCGTGACGTGCGAACTCGGAGGCAACGCGCGATTCGCGCTCCCGCGCCTCCAGCCCGGCGCCCAGCACGATGACATCGTAGGTTGCCAGGCGAGAGGCAATCGGTGTGGCCAGAACGTGCTGCTCGGTGGCGGCGGGAAGTTCGGGTTCCCGGGCGCGATCACGGGCGGCGATCACCAGATTGTCGTACAGGAGTGGCCCAGGCGCAGCTTTCGGCTTCCGCCGTCCGCAGGCACATCCCTCGTGCATGGGTTCGGTGTCTTCAAATGGAATGATGGGAACGGCCTGGCGATTGGTGTCAATTGCCAATTGGCGCCTCCATGTTCAGGCGGGCATCTTCCCCCTGCCGGGTAAGATGCGGATTGTAGTAGGGATCGTGGGCGATAACGCCTGCCCAACGTTCGCGCAGATACCCGATCTCACTCGGGTGCGCGATCACCGTCTTGGTCACGGACTCGTGATGGTACAGGGCGGCATGCGGCGTGTACACAATCTCAAAGCCCGCCTCGCGCGCGCGCAGGCAGAAGTCGGTGTCATTGAACGCCACGGGCAGGTTCTCGGCGTCCAGGCCGCCAATCTCGTCAAAGACGGCGCGGTCTATGAGCGCACAGGCGAAGGTAACTGCGCTGTAGTTCCGGACGGCGTCCGGGAGATCGAAGTAACCGGGCTCTTCTCCTGGCAGCCGCTTGAACACATGCACGGACCCGCCGAACGGACCAAGGATCACCCCGGCGTGCTGAATGGTGTTATCGGGGTAGAGCAGCTTGGCCCCGACGATGCCAACTTCCGGGCGCTGCGCGTGCTCAACCATGGCGGTCAGCCAGTCGGGGTCGATGACCGTAATGTCGTCATTCAGCATGAGGATCAGCGGATTATCGACATGGGGAATTGCCGCATTGATGAGCGCCGAGTAGTTGAAGGGCTTGCGGTCATCGACGATTCGCCGCACGTTCGAATACCGCTGTGAGAGTTCAGCCACCAGGTTCGCGACATCGTCTCCTGGCGAGTTATCGACCAGCAGTACCTCGAAATTCGGATAGCTCGTCTTTGTCAGCAGATCGTCCAGACACGGACGCAGGAGGGCAAGTTTCCCACCAGTGGGAATCACGGCCGTGACGCCGGGCGTGGCTGAGGTGTCGTAGCGCACGCGCCACAGGCCAGGGTGGAGCCCTGGTGTCACCTCGGCGCGGACTCTGCGGCGCTCGAGTGCATCAGTGACCGCTTGCCGGTCGGCGTCGGACCAGGTGGTGAGATGCCATGGTTCGTCGCGCGAAGGT
>CAZBGZ010000076.1:0-1585 GCA_964491925.1 uncultured Candidatus Saccharibacteria bacterium | reverse complement strand
GCTCGGAGAGGTCAGCGAGAGAGGCAAGGGATACGGGACCGAGGCCGTTCGGTTGTTGCTGGACTTTGCGTTTCAGCACCTGAATGTCTGGAACGTGTGGCTGGACACGGCTGCCTACAACCCCGGCGCAATCCGCGCGTACGAGAAGGCGGGCTTCCGCGAGATCGGGCGGCGGCGCGGAGCGCGGGTTGCCGGAGGCACACGGTACGACACCGTGTTAATGGACTGCACGCGCGAAGACTTCTTCGGCGCGCGGTGTCAGGAGGGAGAATCCGCGATCTCCGGTTGAGGTTCAGGCACGACACGCGTCCCGAGCGAGATCGCGAGGATCGCCACCGGAGCGAGCATCCCAACCACCCGGTACGCGGCCTCAAAGCTGCCGGTGTAGGCCAGGCTCGCACCGGAGATGAGCGGGCCGAGCGCCCCGCCCAGCGAACCGGCGGCCCCGGCCAGCGCCATTACCGCGCCGGGCTGGCGCGCATTGCTGTCCAGCAGCAGCACGTTCGCGGCGATGTAGGCCAGCCCGGTTCCCATGAGAACGGCGCCAGCAGCGACGAGTGCGCCAGGGACGGTGATGATAACAATGCCGGTCGAAAGCAACGTGGCGGCGACTGACAGCATGGCGATGATGATGAGGCGGACGGGGTCAAAGCGGCGCATCAGGATCGGGGCCACGTTGTTGGCAATGAGTTGCATCGTGCCGGCGGCGAAGAAGAGCAGGCTCAAGACGCTGGCAGACACCGCAAACACCGTCGTGGCATACGCTCCGAAGAAGACGAACCAGCCGCTGTAGATCGCGCTGAAAAGCGCCAGGCAGATCAGGAGTGCCCGAATGCGGGCGTTCCCGAACGCTTCGCCAAAGGCGCTGAAGGGACTCCTGCGCGCGGGCAGGGCCTGCAGGGGGCTGGCAGGAAACAACGCAACACCCAGGAGGAGGAGCAGCGCAGGCACGGCGATAGCCATCATCGCCACTCTCCAGCCGAACCTGGCGTTGATCTGGGTGATGATCGGCAATCCGACGACAAAGACGAGCGTCGAAGCCGAGACAATGAACCCGATCGCACGATTGCGCCAGGCCGGATCGTGAAACAGCTCGCGTGCGCCGGTCATACAGTTCGCCATGATCAGCGCGCCGCCGCATGCGGAGAGCACGCGGCCAACGGCCAGAATGGGGAACGAGGGGGCAAACGCAGCCAGCAGCATCCCGGTCATGATCATGGTGCTCAGCAGGCGGAACCAGGTGCGGCGGCCGAGGCGGTCGATCCAGGGCGTGGCCGCGATAGAGAATGCGAATCCCGCCAGAGAGCCAAGCGTGGCAAGTTGCCCGGTGGCCGCATCACCTGCGCGAAACGTCGCGGAAATGCTGGGGAGAAGCGGGCTGATCGAAGCTGACTGCAGCAGGTTGACCGCGGAGGCCAGGCAGAGCACTGCCAGCGCCATCCAGGTTCGCAGGGTGTACCGGGATGTCGCGGGCACAGGGTGTCCAACACGCTAACGTCCGAGGTTTTGCGCAAGGATGCTGCCCCGTACCTCCTGGGTCAAGTGACAGGGTGACCAGACCGGCTGCGCCCGTTTCGGGTGCCCA
>CAZBGZ010000075.1:0-1590 GCA_964491925.1 uncultured Candidatus Saccharibacteria bacterium | reverse complement strand
ATCCGACCACGTCGTGTAGAGCAACTTGCTGCCGTCGGCGCTGAAGCTCGGTTGGTACTCGAACACGCCATTTGCGCCGGTCAGCCGCTGCGGCTGGCCGTCCGGCAGTTGCTTGCGCCACAGCGAGCCGACCGCGTGGAACACCAGCGTGCGCCCATCCGGGCTGGTGGCGACATCGCGGATCATCTTCGGCGTGAATTCACCCTCGTCGACCTGCTGCTCGAAGCGCAGTGGCTTGACCACCTGCTGGTCGATCTCGGCGGTGAACGGGATCTCGACCGGCTTGCCATCGGCCACCGCCACGCGCCACAACTTGCCCTGCGCCCAGATCACGATGGACTGCGAGTCCGGGGTCCAGTCGAAGTTCGGATAGGGCCCGAAGATCGCCCAGGCTTCCTGCTGGTCGTGGCTGAGGCCATCCCACAGCGGGCGCACGTCGCCAGATTCGAGGTCCAACAGGTGCAGCACGGTGCGCTCGCGCACTCGCTTGACGAAGGCCAGGGTCTTGCCGTCCGGCGACGGCTGCGGACGCACCGCGCCGCCCGGCGTGGCGACCAGGGTCTCGATCTCGCCGGTCTCGCGGTCCAGCCGGCGGATCGCGTAGATCAGATCGTGCACATTCTTGTTGTACTGGAAGAAGGGGCCTGCGCTGACGTCCTCGCTGAAATAGACGTAGCGGCCGTCCGGGCTGACCGCCGGTTCGCCGAGGTCCTGCTGATCGTTCTTCTTCTTGGTCAGTTGCAGGCCGTCGCCGCCGCCGATGTGGTACAGCCACAACTCGCCGGCGCCGAGCGAGCGCTCGGAACTGAAATGCTTGCGCCCAACCAGGTACTGCCCGTCCGGCGTCCACGCCGGGTTGTTCAGCAGGCGGAAGCTCTCCTTGCTGACCTGGGTGGACTTGCCGTCGGACAGCGTCATGCGCCACAGGTTGTTGCCGCCGGCGCGATCCGAGGTGTAGGCGATCTGCTTGCCGTCCGGCGAGTAGCGCGGCTGCACGTCGAAGGCCAGGCCCTGGGTCAGGCGCTTGGCCTGGCCGCCGGCCAACGGCAGCTCGTACAGATCGCCCAGCAAATCGAACACGATCCGCTGCCCATCCGGGCTCACGTCGAGGTTGGTCCAGGTGCTCTCGCTCACGCTGTAGCGCACGCGCTTGAGCTCACCCGGCGGCTGGTTCACGTCCCACTTGGGGGATTCCTTGTCCTTGGCCGCGATTGGCATGGCGGGTGCGAGCAACAGCCCGCCCAGGGTGATGCACAGTGCCGCACGGATCATGCGCGTCCTCGTCAACGACTACGGAGGGCGCCGACCCTAGCACGCCCGCAGGATGCGCGAAGTAGAGGATTGCAGCGGCCTCAGCCCGCCGCCGGCGCCTGCGGGCAGAAGCGTGCGCGCTGTTCCGGGGCCGCGCGCAAATGCTGGCCGAAGTAGTAATCGAGCATCTCGCGGACCCGTGGATGCTCGGATTCCGGATAGAAGCCGCTGGTCTGCGCGATCCACGCGTCCGCGCACTGCACGGGCGTCTGCTCGCTGGCGGCGCAGTCGAGCAGATCATTGAAAGCGTTGCGATAGCGCGTGAACTCGTCGCGCGTC
>CAZBGZ010000074.1:0-1591 GCA_964491925.1 uncultured Candidatus Saccharibacteria bacterium | reverse complement strand
GGACAGGCCTTCGGGCATGAAGTAATCCAGCGCGTTTTGCTCTAGCATTATGCTTCATGTTACAGTATCAACCATAATCCGGCATGTTGTCTGATGATGAAACCATTACGGTATGAAGCGATTATTGCACCAACCTGTTTTATCGCTACCTGGTCAAACCGGTCGTGACCTGGAACGCAAGCTGCCGTGCTGGAAACTATTCTTCGCATCAGACTTATCGCCATCAGGCCAAGGCCCTCTGGTGCGCGATCAGCAACTCGCCATTCTGGAGAGCCTGCTTTTTGCAGCTGACGAACCGCTTACGCCCAGACGACTGGCATCGCTGTTGAAGATACGTTCAACAGATACGGTCAAACGCATGATCCAGCGAGTGCGAACACTCTATGATGCTGATGATAGTGCACTGCAACTGGTCGAGCTTGCAGGAGGCGTGCAACTCCGTACGCGGGAAAAGTTCGTACCCTGGCTACTCAAATTGCAGCCTGCACCTCACTTGAACCTGACAGCAGCTTCACGCGAAACGTTGACGATGATTGCCTACAAGCAGCCTATTACCCGAGCCGATCTCGATTCGCTACGTGGTGTTTCGTGCATTGAAGCATTGCGAACACTGTTGGAAAAGGGACTGATCCGCATTGTCGGTCGCGATAAATCGCTCGGCAGGCCTGTGCTCTATGGCACAACCAGGCAGTTCCTGGAGCTCATGGGCCTGAAGAGTCTGGAAGCACTTCCCCCGTTAAGTGACTGATCTGCTCCCCTCTCCCCCTTGGGGAGAGGGGCCGGGGGTGAGGGGTTTCTTAAATGGCGAAGCCCTTCGTGTTGATTTGTATTTATCCATAACTCGACGGGCTTACGCCATGAGAAAAAACCCTCACCCTAACCCTCTCCCCAGTGGGGAGAGGGAACTTTGATCAGATTAAACGACTGAGTTTTACTGGCATTTCTGCACTGGTTGGGTATCTTCAATATCCAGAACCTGTTTGCCATGAGGTGCACTATGCCATTCACACTTCCCTGGCTGGTGATCATTGGTGCAGCCATCGTTTACTTTGCACTCGGTGCATTCTGGTACGGCTACTTTGGTGAAACCTGGCTGAAAGCACTGCACAAACGCAAAGAACAACTCGATACGCGTGATCCAACACCGTATCTAATCTCGTTTCTGGGAGCAGTGCTGAACGCTATTGCCATAGCTATCGTTCTGAGCTGGGTGACGCCACTGACGGAAACCCGACTGCTTGCAGCACTGGTAACTACGCTGCTGCTGGGTGGAGCAGTCTTTGCAGCAGGCTCCGCCAAGCACTATGCGTTTTCAGGTTGGTCGTGGAAGCTGTACGCTATTGATCTGGGTTACGATATGGTTGGCTACTTTTTGATGAGTTTGATTATTGCGTTTCTGCGATAATGTGGCATCGAGCTCGGGTGCCATCGTTTGCCGGTACTCCGGCTAACGATGCAGTGGCACTTCAAGGTTTCGTCATAATTAGGTCGAGTACGACCAAACTATGGTACCCGAGCAAGGGTAGAGTGAAAAAGGGAGAATCATGTATATCCCTCTGCTGCTCATCGGTCTGATCGGTATCCCACAAGC
>CAZBGZ010000073.1:0-1601 GCA_964491925.1 uncultured Candidatus Saccharibacteria bacterium | reverse complement strand
GTCTCTGCCGCATTGACGATTCACCGAAAAATCGCACGAAATGTCCTATTTTGGCGATTTTTCGCGTGAATCCCTTTGACAGCGGCACAGCGGTTGGAGTTAGTAGCCGCCAGATTGACCGCGAGTCATTCTGAAACCATCTGATAGGGGGTTCGTCAAAATGAACAAACAAGAACTTATTTCATCAGTCGCCGATGCTGCCGGCCTGACCAAGGCCGATGCGAGCAAAGCGGTTGAAGGTGTGTTTGATGCTATCACCGGCGCTCTGAAAAAGGGTGATGAAGTTCGCCTGGTTGGTTTCGGCACGTTTTCAGTTTCCAAGCGCAAGGCTTCCACTGGTCGCAACCCCCGGACCGGTGAGCCGATGAAGATCAGCGCTTCGACGCAGCCGAAGTTCAAGGCTGGCAAGGGCCTGAAAGACGCCGTCAACTGATCGCGCTCCCTTCGGGAAGCACAGTATCGAAAGGCGGGTGGCATCACTGGATGCTGCCCGCTTTTTGTTTGGCTTGCGGCCTTGTCAATCGGAGCTCCCTTGTCTAACGGCCTCGCAGCGAAGTGCGGGCGCGTAGCTCAGTGGTAGAGCACACCCTTCACACGGGTGGGGTCGCAGGTTCAATCCCTGCCGCGCCCACCACGCACTTTGCTTGTCAGAACCCGCCCCCTGCCGCCTTTTCAGGACTAACATGAGCAACCTTCACCTCGTATTTGGTGGCCGCGTCAAGGATCCGAGAACACTCGACTTCGCCGACCTCAAATCTATCGACATTGTCGGAATGTTTGCCGATTACAAATCAGCTGAAAAGGCATGGAGAGCCGCTGCGCAACGAACGGTTGACGATGCGGAAATGAAATATGTTGTCGTGCACTTGCACCGGCTGCTTCAGCCGGAGCTGCTAAAGCCTACGAAAAAGAGTTAGATGAACTCGATTTTTGAGACGAGGTAGTAGCGGTCGCCGGACGGGACTGTCACTTCCACTTCATCATCGACCTTGCGCCCGATAAGCGCTCGTCCCAGCGGCGAATTATAGGAAATCTTGCCGGTCTTTGCGTCGGCTTCAGGCTGGCCGACAATCTGGTATTTGATTGGCTTGTCGTTTTCATCCAGCAAAGTGACCGTGGCACCAAAAACGATCTTGTCGCCGGACAGGGTCGAAGGATCGATGATCATTGCCCGGCTGAGCTTATCCTCCAGATCACTGATTGCTGCTTCCACCTGCCCCTGGCGTTCCTTGGCAGCATGATATTCGGCATTTTCCGAAAGATCACCATGCGCGCGCGCTTCTTCAATCGCATCGATGATCTGCGGCCGTTCAGCCTTGAGGCGAGAGAGATGCTCTGTCAGCATCTTGTGCCCTTCGAGGAGCATCGGCATCTTTTCAACTGTCGCCATCACTCAAACCTTCGTCCGTCAAAAAATCTACATCAAGCGGCTCCCTCTGGAAGCCGCCCGCCCGTTCACCTGAATTGTCGGGATCAGCGTGCGCTTGCGGAATGATAGGACTGAAGTGTTCGAACTTCAAGTTTTCTCGACCGCAATGCAGCAATTCCCTGAGCGGCGGCGATCGATCCCGAAGCTGTCGTAAAATAGGGAATCTTGCCCA
>CAZBGZ010000072.1:0-1607 GCA_964491925.1 uncultured Candidatus Saccharibacteria bacterium | reverse complement strand
TGTTTGTGGACGAAGCCAATGGAGATTTGCGCTTGTCGAGCAGTTCTTTCTTGAGGTAGGTAACAAAGACATCGGTTGTTACACTCTGAAAGGCGTGGCTGGCGAACCAGCTTTTCAGGAAGGCATCAAAGCGTTCACGCCCGACGAGTTTCTCCAGATGCAACAGAAACAGAAAGCCTTTCTCGTAGGGAATATCAGAGACGTTCTCATCAGGATCGTGACCATTAAGATCAATATGCAGAATCTGATCGCGGGGTTTCATCGACTTGATTGACTTTTCAAGTACATTGCGGCCAATTTGCGTTTCCATGATCGCTCGGCTTGAGCCATAGACTTTTTCGAGGATGCGGCGTTCGAGGTAGACGGTGAAGCCTTCGTTGAGCCAGAAGTCGCGCCAGGTAGCATTGGTGACGAGATTACCCGACCAGGAATGGGCCATCTCATGAGCGATCAGTGAAACAAGGCTCTTGTCTCCGGCCAGCACGGTGGGTGTGGCGAAGGTCATGCGTGGGTTCTCCATGCCGCCGAACGGGAAGCTGGGAGGCAGGATCAATACGTCATATCTTCCCCATCGATAGGGGCCATACATCGATTCCACTGCTTCCAACATCAGTTCCATATCTTCAAACTCTTTAGCAGCCTTGGCAACCACAGAGGGTTCAGCCCAGATGCCGGTACGTTTGCCGATGCGCTGGAATGTAATGTCGCCGACGGCGAGGGCGAGCAGGTAAGCAGGGATGGGCTGTTCCATGGTGAAGCTGAACGAGCGTGGCTTGGCTTCATGGCGAGTGGCACTCATCACGGGCTGTAACGGGAAAGGCACGTTAACAAGCCCTGTGTAAGTAAAGCGAACAGCGGGAGAATCCTGCACAGGAATCCAACTGCGGGCATGGATGGCCTGCGACTGCGAGAAGAGGAACGGATGTTTCTTGTCAGCGGTCTGGGCCGGTGTCAGCCATTGCAGACCGCTCGCAGCGGCGCTGGTGGCGTAATGGATGCGGACAAACTTTGTGGCAGGCGTGATCTTGATATGCAGAGCGGAGCCGAAGATGCGGTCCTCTTTGTCGAGTTGGTGCGTAGTGGGCATATAGTCTTTGTCATTGTCGCTGATTTCACAGCGGTTGATGGTGAGCTGACGGGTATCGAGAACAAGTTCCGTCGGCGATTGCCCAGGCATCGTCTTCAGGTGATGGGTGACGTAGCCGGTGATCTGTTTCTTGTCGAAATCGATGTTGAGGCGGAGGTCGAGGTGTTCGGTGCACACCTGGTGGGAGTTCGCGAATGAATGGGGATCGGGATTAGTTGACTGGAGAGAGAGCAAGAAAAGTAACGGGAGCATGATGAATTACCCGGCAGTTATTAATGGATAAGATCAGTATATGTTTGATTGAAGAGATTACGCCATGGCACGATTATTCACTGGTATTGCTCTTCTTCCTGCAGTTGTTCAGAAATTGCAGATACTACAGCCTTCACCGATGTCAGGGATGAAACTGGTGAAGCCGGAGCAGATGCATTTGACACTGCACTTCATCGGCGATGGAGAAGTGGAGTTGTATCGGCAGGCGCTGGAAAAATTGCGGTCGCCACAGTTCTCGATAACCATC
>CAZBGZ010000071.1:0-1607 GCA_964491925.1 uncultured Candidatus Saccharibacteria bacterium | reverse complement strand
GGTTCACAAAGCACACGCGGTGCGTGCGAAAGTGATCTCCCGGCGCTCCTTTCTCGCCAGTGCGGCGGCAGCGGGGTTCTCCCTGACGTTTGCCGAAGGTCTGCTGCGGCGCGGTGCAAGCGCGGCGCCGCTCGCCCAGGACGAACCACCCAAGGGTGGGCAGGTCATCGTCGGTCTCTCGCAGGAGCCGACCATTTTCAACCCGCTCAAGTCAACGCTGGAAGTGGATCGCGGCGCCCAGATGGCGATGTTCGACAGCCTCTGGCGCATCAACGAAGCGTCGGAACTGATCCCGAATCTTGCGACGGAGATCCCGTCCGTCGAGAACGGCGGCATCGCTGAGGATGGCCTGACCTACACCTTCAAGCTGCGCGATGATGCCAAGTGGCATGATGGCGAGCCTTTCACCGCCGCCGATGTCGTTTTCAGCCACAACCTGATCATGAATCCGGACTTCGTCGCGGGCACCAAGATCGGTCATGACAAGGTGGCGGAGATCTCCGCGCCGGACGACTACACGGTCACCATGACGCTCAGCGAGCCATACGCGCCGTTCCTGTTCACCTGGGGCGACACGTTCATCGTGCCAGAGCACGTTCTGGCCGACGTCGAAGACCCCAACACTGCCGAGTTCAACTCCACTGCGCCAGTGGGCACCGGGCCTTTCAAGTTTGTGGAACGCGTGCCGGGTGACCACATCACCCTGGAGGCCAACCCGGAGTACCACGGACCCGGCCCATATCTCGACACGGTGATCTTCAAGTACGTGCCGGACCTCACCGGGCTCTTCACCCAGTTCAAGACGGGTGAGGTCGATGTCACCGGCATCCAGGGCATCACGGCAGACAACTACGCCGAGGCCCAGACGCTTGAAGGCAAGGTCATCAATGCGGGCCCGGCCGCGTTCGTCGAGTTCATCTACATGAACTTCGGCAAGGAGTTTTTCCAGGACAAGGCTGTGCGTGAGGCGATGTACGCGGCCATGGACAAGGCGAACATCATCGACGCGGTGTACTACGGCGTGCAAACACCGACCGAGTCCTACCTACCCCAGCAGTCCTGGGCCTACAACCCGGACTTGACGCCGCAGGTCTTCGACGTGGAGGCCGCAAAGAAGATCCTGGACGACGCCGGGTGGGCGCCTGGCGCGGATGGCATCCGCGAGAAGGATGGCGTCAAGCTCAGCTTCACGAACTCCACCACCGCCGGCAACAAGGTGCGTGAGCAGGCGCAGCAGTACCTGCAGCAGACCTGGAAAGAAGCCGGCATCGACATGCAGATCAACAACATGCCGGCGGCAGTGATCTGGGGCGACTACTTCAACCTCTCCGAGTACGACACGGTCATGGTCGGCTGGGGCCACCCGCCGGACCCGGACGGCACCAGCCGCTTCCACTCGGACTACAGTCCAATCAAGGGCGGGGCTGGCCAGAACACCATGCAGTACGCCAATCCCGACCTGGATGCCCTGTGGGACGCGGGCGTTGCCGAGGTGGACCCAGCCAAGCGCGTCGACATCTACAAGGAAGCGCAGCAGATCATGCGCGATGATCTCGCGTATCTGCCAATTTTCCAGTACACCGCCATCGAGGGCACGAAGGCCGGCC
>CAZBGZ010000070.1:0-1611 GCA_964491925.1 uncultured Candidatus Saccharibacteria bacterium | reverse complement strand
AGTTTGAAAATTCCGATTGCCTAAGAACTAGGCAGCCGACTTCTGTCGTAAAGAGAAAGCGCCCATCCGATCCCACCTAAAACAGCGGAAGCTAGACCCAAGTACAAGCCAATTTCAAAGACGGTGGCGACGTGCCAGACTTCATGCGTCTTGGCCATCACGCCGCGCGTCTCAGTAAATCGCAGTTTGTCGAGTGCGTAGAAGCTAACAGCGCACATGGCAATGCCGGAAATGCAAATCAGTCGCTCCCACACAATGCGCCCGCTCATCCCCTCATTCTAACCGCGCACGAAAAAGCCCCGCCAGAGTGTCGGTCTTTCAGATGATGGCGAATACGCCTTTGTCGAAGGCTGCCAGACAGGTCTACCTATGACAGAACTATCCGTTGCTGATCCGCCTGCGGACGCGAGCACGTCCGGCCGAGGCTGAAATCTGGTATGGTATAGGGTTCCCCTCATTTGCAGCTCCACAGGCTCCCCATGTCCGCCCCATCGCTTGATGTTACCGAAGTAGACCTCGAACCACTTCCGCTGGCCAAGGCCAAGGTGACGCTCCTGCCGCGAAAGGCTTTGCCATTCTATGGGCGGCATCCGTGGGTTCTTTCGTCGGCCGTGCAAAAGGTCGAGGCCTTTGGCCGCAAAAAACTCAAGGAAGAGAAGCTCGATGGAGAGGTCGTGGACCTCTACAACGAGCGGAACAAGTTCGTCGCCCGCGGTTTCTACAACAGCCAGAGCCGCATCCGCGTGCGGCTGTTCACCTGGTCGGAAGGGGAGGCGCTCGACGAAACGCTCTTCCGCCGCCGCATTGGCCAGGCAATCTTGCTCCGGGACCAGATCGGCTACGAGCGGATCACCGACCGGGAGCAGACCGCCACTCGCCTCGTCTTCAGCGAAGGGGACGGCCTCTCCGGCCTCGTCGTCGATCGCTACGGCGAATATCTGGTCGTTCAAGCCACCTCGATGGGAATCGCCAAGCGGCTGGAGACGATTGTCGGCATCCTGCAAGACCTGCTCCGGCCGAAGGGGATTCTCCTGCGGGCCGATAAAAGCATGGCCAAACTGGAAGGGGTCGAATTCACGGAGGAACATCATTGGGGGGAACTCCCGGAAGGGCAACTCACCATCAAGGAAAACGGCATCGCCTTTGGCCTCGATCTGAAGGAAGGACAGAAGACCGGTTTCTATCTCGACCAGCGGGAGAACCGCAAAGCCGCCGCCGGCTATATGAAAGGCCGCCGCGTTCTTGACCTCTTCTGCTATACCGGCGGCTTCGCCCTGGCTGCCGCAAAGCTCGGTGACGCGAAGGATGTCATTGGCATCGACGGCAGCAAGAAGGCCATCGCCCAGGCTCAAGCGAACGCCGCACTCAACGATCTCACAAACTGCAAGTTCGAAGCGGCCGACGCCTTCAAAACGCTCGACCGTCTCCAAACGGAAGGAACCCGTTTCGATGCCGTCGTCCTCGATCCCCCCAAATTCGCCCGCAACCGGAGCACCGTGAACAGCGCCCTCATGGCCTACCACCGGGTCAACCGCCAGGCGGTCGACCTGCTTGAGCCCGGCGGCATCCTCGTCACCAACAGTTGCTCCGGCAGCGTCAGCCGCGAGGATT
>CAZBGZ010000069.1:0-1619 GCA_964491925.1 uncultured Candidatus Saccharibacteria bacterium | reverse complement strand
GGAAACCGTCCTCGCCTCGCGCTCTATCAGCATTTCGGATTTCAAGAAGAACCCGGCCAAGGCCGTCCGGGAGGCCGGTGCTCATCCTGTCGCCGTCCTGAGCCACAATCGACCTGCGTTCTACCTGGTCGAGCCTCGGCTCTTCGAAGCACTGATCGATCGACTCGAAGACATCGAACTCGCGGAACTCGCCGCCAAGCGTGTGGCATCCGGGGAAAAGTCGGTTCCCGTGGACCTGGATGAGATCTAGACGATCTCGCGGACCCAAGGGGACCGCTGCAATCTCCTCTGCAGGAGGAGGAGCTCGGCAATTCAGGCTGGAGTTTCTTGAGTCCGCGCTTCGTGAGTGGCGTGGCTTGGACGGCTCAGTCAAGGAGATCTTCAAGAAGCAGCTCGCGGCCCGGCTCGTCAATCCGCATCTGCCTGGTTCCGAACTTCATGGCCCGCTCGCGGGCTGCTACAAGATCAAGCTCCGCTCCCCGGGCTATCGCCTGGTCTACCAGGTGCGTGACGATGTTCTCGTCGTTCTCGTGATTGCGATCGACCGTCGGGACAAGGACAAGGTCTACCAATCCGCGTTGAAGCGAATCGAGGATCTCCTCAAGGAACCCGAATCGCCTCCTGCCGCCAGGTCCGGCCGAAAGCGCAGCACTTCGTAGCGTGGCGGTTGGAGAACATGAACATTACAACTACTTCCGCGATTACGACCCGGCGATCGGGAGGTATGTGCAGAGCGATCCTATAGGGCAGAAGGGTGGGATCAATACCTATGGGTATGTTGGGGGCAATCCGCTTACTCGCATCGACCCTCGCGGCGAGGCGGCGCAGGGTCTCTTGGGGTGCACACTAGGGCCTGCAGGGTGCGCGGTAGGACTCTGCCTTGGGGCTGCTGCGACTTACATGGGTATTCGGGGCACGATCAATGCGATGCAGTCGTCCTCAAACGGTTCAGATGACGGTGGTGGCAGCGGCAGCAATGTGGTTCCGTTTCCCGGAAAGGACGCGAAGCCTGCAGCATGCCCGTCAGGTAGCGAGAACTGCTATGCAATGTGCACACTTAATCGTGAGATCGTAGTTCGGCATGTTTCGTGGAATGACCCTCTACACGATGGACGCAACATGCCCGGATTTGCCGAGCGCCGATGCGAGTATCAGTGCTCGAATGGCAGGACCAATGTCAGGACCATTTTCAACCGGGGCGGTTGCCCAAGCCCGCTTCCATACAACTCGGCGTTCGATCCGGGTCGATGACGATGTTCACCGTTACTTCCAAAGCCGCCAAGGCAATTCGCGATGCGTGCATCCAGCAGCGACTAGCGCCCACCATTACCTGGGAGCAGCTACCGAGCGGGGATGGGCGCTGGATCGTGGGTTTCCATGTGGTGGAGCGGTTATCGGATCAAGCATTAGCGTGCGACATACAGGAGGTGTCAGGGCTGTCATTCATCATCGATGGCCCGTTGGCCAAACGACCGCTACTTGCTCTCGCGGAACTCGATCTGACCAACGACGGCTTCGTGTTCCGCTCTTCTCCTTTGCAGTCTTAGTGCGGCTCCTTGTCTCCGCTCGATGAGCCCCGTCCGAAATTGACTCCTCGGCAGAATTGCGATGTGGAGAAC
>CAZBGZ010000068.1:0-1623 GCA_964491925.1 uncultured Candidatus Saccharibacteria bacterium | reverse complement strand
GGTATGAATGGAACACCTGGAATTGCTGGCCATTATTATCCAGCTTTCAACGAGACCCCACCACAAGACCCTGCGCTACTAACATACGTTGGTGGCACAAGGAACTTTACGGCAGTAACCGCTGCTTGTGTTATGGTTTCTGCGGATAAGTTTAAAAAAGTTAATGGGTTTGATGAAAAATATAGAATTGCTTTTAATGATGTGGATATGTGTTTGAAGTTGCTTGATAAAGGATGGAGAAATGTATATCTGTCTCATGTTGAACTTTTTCATCATGAGTCTATATCCGTAGGCCAACCGGGCTCCAAGGTTCGTGACCTGGAAGAGTTCGATAAAGAAATAAAAATGATGCTTAAAAAGTGGGGAGAATTAATTAAAAACGACCCATTTTATCATCCAGAATTCCGTCGCGATATAGCCAGCGCAAGACTAAACTTAAGATAGTAAAAATAACAAACGAGATTGCTAAACAAAGAATCTAGTATACGTAGTACGCTACTCCCTCATACCTCCAGCTGGGTTTTGAGTCTACGCTGTCTTTCTCGGCTAGAGATTTTGTCCAGAGGTGATTTCCTGTTTCCGAATTGAATAATCGATAAACAGGTTTTTTGGTAGGTTCTGTCGATTGGCCTGTGTATCCAATAAAAGAAGTGCCTTCAAGCCTGAATCTGTGTTTTGCAACTAGATTGTCTCGTTCGGTTGGGCTAGATGTCCAAAATCTTCTTCCAGTACTTTTTTGGAAGAGTCTAAATACGCCAGTTCGTCCGTCAGTACCAAGCGGTGCCTGCTGAAATGCAACTCCCTCCAGGGAGTAACTTGTACTTACGTCTAGTCGGTTAGCTTCACATTCGAATGCAGTAAAATAATGCCTTGCTAGCTTGGTGCTAAAAAGTCTATACACGTTTGATCCGGCAGAATCTGACGAAGTACAAGTGGCATAAGTGCTGCCGAACCAATCATTGTACATTCTCCAGAAATTACGGTTTCCATACGCACTACAACTGTTCCCAGTACCATATAGGTTACTTAAAGCTGCGTTGTTTGGTTGATAGGGGGTGTAGTTATATAGTGCGGCGGTTGCTGCATTGCTCATAGTTATATTTGTACCGCTACAACTAGGGGCATTTGCTTGATAGGCGACAAAGCTGGTTCTACCCGAGGCATAGTTGAATGAGCTGGAGTTTTTACGATAGTTCTTTAGCTGTCGAGCAGCGTTATAAACTTGATTAAAAAATCCATAATATGCACTATTGCAAGAGCCGTCGTCCGGGCAGCCGTAACCCATAGCGATTCTGTATTGGCTAGCCCATGGCCAGTCGTCACTGACAAGACCTTGCTCTTTTTCTAGCATTACTAAAAGCACCTTGCTGTCTACACCACAGGCATTTGAAATATCGTTAAGTATTTGTGCAGCCGAACGAGCTGTTTTTGCTGTCATAGCGCTACATAGTCCGGTCGATAATGATTTTGCAGGGGTATTGGCTTTGTAGTTTTTGAGGCAAATATATGGTGCTTTTGAACTGGTGCCACTCCAATTAAAATAGCGTAAACCATAGGTTGCTCTGGTAGTTGTCACCCAGGTATCGCGCGAATCATTTACTCTTCCGGTGCTCGAGTTATAAT
>CAZBGZ010000067.1:0-1631 GCA_964491925.1 uncultured Candidatus Saccharibacteria bacterium | reverse complement strand
GAAATTGCCACCAATATGTCGGACCAGGATGTGCAGTTCACCACGTTTCCGCTGATCAAGGAAGGCAATGAGCCAACCTGGATCTCCGGCGTTGGATCGGCGTTCTACATCAACGCCGGGTCCCAGCACCCGGACGAAGCCGCTGCGTTCGTGGATTTCCTGTTCAACCAGGATTCGGTCGCGAAGTGGCTGGGTGAAGCCAAGTACTTCGTCCCGGTTGCATTCGATGCCAGCACGATCGAGATCGATCCTGTCACGGCGCAGATCGTGACGGTGCTCCAGGAAGCAGGCAGTAGCGGAGCGCAGTTCGGCTACAACATCGATGTCATGGCGCCCCCGGCGTTCAACGACATGATGCAGAGCGGCTTCCAGGCCGTCCTGGCCGGTGACAAGACCGCCGAGCAGCAGGCTGCGGATCTGCAGGCAGCCTGGGACGAAGGCATGCCAGCGGCAGAAGCAACGCCCGCATCCTAGCCAGACGCGCAGGGGGCAGGCTCGCCTGCCCCCTGCGCGTTTTCCCAACGGAGCCTTGTTGCGATGAGTGCGCAGCCCACAGTCTTCGTGGCGCCACGGCTTTCGCCCGCCCAGCGCTGGTGGAACCGGTACCGTGCGGGGGTCTTCTTCGTCCTGCCGGCGCTGCTCCTTTACCTGATCTTTGTTGGCTACCCCTTTATTCAGACGATCTACTTTTCCCTGACCGACTGGAATGGGGTGCGCCCCACCAAGAACTTCATTGGCCTGGCGAACTACCAGGAGATGATCCACGACCCCTTGCTCTGGCAATCCCTGCGGAACAACGTGACCTGGGTGATCATCGGCACGATTGCGCCGATGGCGATTGGGCTGCTCCTGGCAATGCTGCTCTGGCGGCAGCCGCGCGGCTTCAACGTGTTCCGGACGGTGTTCTTCATGCCGCAGGTGCTGTCGGCGGTCGTGATCGGCATTATCTGGAGCTGGATCTATAACCCGCTCTTCGGCAACCTGAACAAGCTGCTGAAGGCGATTGGCCTGGGCGACCTGGCCCGGGGCTGGCTGGGCGACCCCACCGTGGCCCTCTATGCCGTCCTCGCGGCTGCTGCCTGGGCGGAGGTCGGCTTCGTCTTCGTCGTTTTCCTGGCCGGGTTGCAGAACGTGAGCAAGGACCTGCTGGAGGCGGCGACGATTGACGGCGCGAACGGCTGGCAGCGCTTCAAGGATGTGACGGTGCCGCAGTTGAGCAACGTCATCAATGTGGTGACAGCGCTATTGCTCATTGGCGGCTTCAACGTCTTCGACATCGTGTTCGTGATGACGCAGGGTGGACCAGCCAACGCGACGGAAGTGATCGCCACCCTGACCTACAAGGAGGCCTTCACCCAGAACCGCGTGGGCTACGCATCGACCCTGTCCCTGGTGATGACGGTGATCGCGCTGGTGGCTTCCGTGGCGTTCATTCGCCTGCGCGAGCAGCGGGAGGGCTAGGCCATGTCGATCGCCATTGATGGGGCAGGGCCGCAGATCACCGCCGTGGAGCGCCAGCGGCCCTGGGTCGCGCGGTTCGGCGGCAACATCGTTACCTACGCCATCCTGATCTTCTTCTTCTTCGTGTTCCTGATGCCCTTCGTCTGGATCTGGTTCTCTGCGTTCAAGAG
>CAZBGZ010000066.1:0-1642 GCA_964491925.1 uncultured Candidatus Saccharibacteria bacterium | reverse complement strand
TGCGTTGCGACAGGAGCTGCAGCGTCGTGCCAGAGGCCGCCAGCGTGTTGGACCGCGTGGTGGCAGCGGAACGAAGGGCCTCGGGGCCGCGAGTTCCAGCCATGCTCCTCTGGCAGCGACCAGCCACGACGAGTCCGAATGGACGCACACCATGAGGGGGCCGGGCAGCCAGCCCCCTCGTTGATTTCTCACCCTCTCGCCACCGCTTCCCAGTCATCCAGTCCACCCCATACGAGATCGGCACCCTCCCCTGCTTGCCGCCCGGCACGTGCGTGGCATGATGCCCTGGCTCACGATCCGGTTGTCCAGGGATACAGCCGTATGGCGCCTTCAAGTCAATGTGCTGTCGTCGTCATCATGAGACCCGCGCCTGGCGGGGTTATCGATCCAACGGACGGTGCTATCAGCCCAACTCGGTGAAAGATCAAAGCCAGCAGACGATCGTGGCCACGGACCTGGCGAGGCGTTCGTGACCGTCTTGAGCCACGCTGGTATTGGCATCAGGTGTAACCACGTGTGTGCGCGTCGTGTTCAGAGCCTGCGCTCGCAGTTCGTAGCACCGCAAAGACCTGCTGGTGAGCGCGGCGCTGGCGGCGCGGCTGGACCGGGTGGACTGGCGGGAACGCGTGGCGCGGGGGCGAGCAGACAAGCCCCTGTCACGTGTGGTTGCGCTCCGGAGAGACCCTGGCTTGGCTGTCGAGCGCGATTGCAGATAGCCGTCCCTATCCGCATACGCATTCAGACCGCCCAGCCAGGTGAGGTGAACTTGTCGTTGGCCGTTGCGAGGTGGCTAACGGACAACAGGACGTAGCCATCACTCACTTCGTGAGCACCTTCTTCTACAGGTACAGGCGAGACCGTTCGTGGGCAATCCCACAAGACTATGACGTCCGCCAGAGGATCGGGCGATCGCCTGCCAGCGTTGGTGCACCGCCTAGATCAGTCCTTCACGCGCTGCGAGCGCTGCGGCGGAACGCCGGTTGTTGACACCAAGCTTGGCGAAGAGTCGCGCGACATGGGCGTTAATGGTGCGGGGGCTGAGGAAGAGTGCAGCGGCGATCTCCTTGTCCGTTTGCCCCCGCGTGAGCAACCGCAACACCTGCAACTCTCGACGGGACAGCCCAAACGCCTCATCCGGGAGCGCGAACGGCGACGCCTCGGCGTCGGCACGGCTCGGGAATGCCCCGGCGAGGGCTAGCGCTTCGGTGACGGCGGCCTCCACCGTCAGCCGGCGACCCGCCGCCCACGCTGCCTCAAACTGTTCGGCCCCGAGCCGGGCACGCGTCGTCGCCATAGCCCTGTCGCACTCGACCCGGTCGACCGGGAACATCGGGGCGCCAATCGCCTCCCGCAGCGCCTCGGCCGCGCCGAGCAGTCGCACGGCCGTCTCGCTCCTCGTGCCTGCGGCGACCGCAGCCAGGCGTTCCAGGTCCTCCGCGACTTTGAACTGGACCCCAAGTTCGTCATGCACGGCGAGGGCGTCGGCAATCAACCGAACTGCGCGCTCATGATCTCCTCGCGCCGCCGCCCGAAGCCCCTGGAGTGACTCCACGTAGGCGATCCATCGCGGCTCGCCGATGGCCCGGAAGTGAGCCACGGCTTCTGAGAGTAACGGTTCCGCCCGTGCGTCGTGACTCTGCCG
>CAZBGZ010000065.1:0-1645 GCA_964491925.1 uncultured Candidatus Saccharibacteria bacterium | reverse complement strand
TTCTGCGCGTCGTAGAGCGCGTTGAACGTGTGGAAGAACTCTTCCTGCGTGCGGTCCTTGCCGGCGAGGAACTGGATGTCGTCGATGAGCAGAATATCAATGGAGCGGTACTTCTCGCGGAAGTTCAGCGTCTTGTCGTACCGGATCGCGTTGATCAACTCGTTCATGAACTTCTCGGACGAGATGTAGCTGAGGCGCACGTTACGGTTTCGCCCTTTGACCGCCTGTCCGATCGCGTGCATCAGGTGCGTCTTGCCGAGGCCCACGCCGCCATAGATGTAGAGCGGGTTGTAGGTCTTGCCGGGCGCCTCGGCGACGGCGAGCGCGGCGGCGTGCGCGAACTGGTTCGAGTTGCCGACCACGAACGATTCGAACGTGTACTTGTGGTTGAGCGGAAGCTCGAGCGGCTCCATCTCCATGAATTTTGGAAGCGACGCCTGGACACTCGATGCCTCGGAGGGCGAGATCTCGCCGGCGAGCTCGCTCACGCGCGCCTGGCGGTCGTACGCTTCCGCGGCGCCGACGGCGCTGCCGCCGCGGAGTCCATCGCTCGCGTACGCGGGCGATCCGTTCGGCGTGCGCGGACCGTCGTAGCCGCCGTAGCCGTTCGACCCCGCTGCGGGGCTCGGGGTGTCGGGAGCGGGTGCGGGCTCTTCGATCCGGAACGAGATCGTGCAGTGCTTGAGGTTGAGCTCGTCGAGCGACGCTTCAAGGATTTCGGAGTAGTTGCTCGTGATCCAGTTGCGGAACGTCTCGTTCGGAACCTGGAGGACGATCGTGGCGTCGTCGCGCCCGCCGAGCGTGATCGGCCGGAACCACGTGTCGAAACTGAGCGGGTTGACGCGTTTCTCGACGGCGGTCAGGATCGAGTGCAGCAGGTTGTTCTCCATACGCGGTCCCCTGGCCTCTCCACTTGGCGATGGGCTCGCACAGAGGTCTCCGAAAAGAGACACTTTGTGTCGCAAATGTTAAGGTAGCTTCTCCGGTGCGATCCGCGGGCGCTCGCCGGATTCGGCCGTCGAAGTTACTCTGTTTTCAGTAGAACGACGAGTTATCCACAGGTTTTCAACAGGTGAAATTTCCCTGAACGGATTCTTTATAAGTGCAGTCTTTTGAGTGCTTTATCCTGTTGAAATCTTCCAGGTGCGCGGCAACCGTAGCACAGGGGATGCGGTCAGACAAGCGAAAAAGCGAGGGGCTGTGGAAAACGTCCGAATGTGCGAAATCGAACGGAAACATGCTGCAAATTGCATGGGTGCATGGGTTGCGCGAACGGGTTCCGACCCCATGTGTGCCAATTCGGTACCCCCACCCATGTTTTCAACATGATTTCCACAGAATCTGTGGAAAACGTTTTTGCCGCAGATCTACGCAGATGAACACAGATCAGAAATCATGTCTCTGCGGCTTTGCGCCTCTGCGTCTTTGCGTTTGGTTTGCGAACTCTTCACCTTGACGCCCCGTAACTCCATGCGTACACTCCGTTGTTTGCGATTCAACCCACAAGCGAGGCTTACGCGATGAAGAGGACCTTTCAACCAAACAACCGCCGTCGGGCCAAGACGCACGGCTTCCGTCTGAGGATGAGCACCAAGGCCGGCCGGCTCGTGCTCAAGCGGCGGCGCGACAAGGGTCGCAAGCGGTT
>CAZBGZ010000064.1:0-1648 GCA_964491925.1 uncultured Candidatus Saccharibacteria bacterium | reverse complement strand
TGTAGAGTTTGTCCAGTCAGGAGCGGTCCGACAATCCTGACCGATGAGATACCCATTCAGCTCTCGGCTGGAGCCCCTCCCCAGCCAGAGCGCCCAAACCCCAACCGGGAGTCTGCACTCTCCCGAACCCCGTCCCAGAAGCCCGGCCACCAGGCCGGGCTTCGTTGCGTCTGCCTCCCCGCGTACGTACGCATCATTCTCCGGACACATGCATTCGCGAAGGGGCTTGTCAACGCGCGAGACGTCGTGTATCGTGCGCATTGTCCACTAATCGAGTGGACATTACAGACAAAATAGGCTTTGTTGCTGAAAGGACGTTTCGCGATGCACGCACGTGCTGATCTGCTCGCCAGGACCCTCACCCGCCGCTCCGCGCTGATGGGCGCTGCGGCTGCAGCTATGGCGGCCCCGGCGCTGCGCTTCGGGTGGGCGCCGGTGGCGGCGCAGGACGCGGTCACCCTGACCCTCGTCGCCTACTCCACCCCGCGTGAGGCCTACGAGGAGATCATCCCGCTCTTCCAGGCGACCCCGGAGGGCGCGAACGTCCAGTTCGAGACCTCGTTCGCGGCGTCCACCGAGCAGAGCCGTTCCGTGGAAAGTGGTCTGCCGGCCGATATCGTGGCGCTCTCGCTGGCGCCGGATATCACCCGCCTGATCGAGCCGGGCCTGGTGGCCGAGGACTGGAACGCCGACGAGTTCAAGGGCATGGTGACCGACTCGGTGGTGGTCTTCGCGGTGCGCGAGGGGAACCCGAAGGGGATCCAGACCTGGGACGACTTGCTGAAGGAAGGCGTCGAAGTCATCACGCCGAACGCGCTGACCTCTGGCGGCGCACGCTGGAACATCATGGCGGCCTGGGGCGCGCAGTTGCAGCAGGGCAAGACGGAAGAAGAGGCGCAGGAGTACCTGCGGCAGCTCTTCACCCACGTGCCGGTGCAGGACAAGAGCGCGCGGGAGGCGCTGGCCACCTTTGCCGGCGGCAAGGGTGACGTGCTGCTGGCCTATGAGAACGAGTCGATCACGGCGCAGCAGAAGGGTGAGACGTTCGAGTACGTGATTCCGGCCGAGACGCTGCTGATCGAGAACCCGGTGGCGGTGGTGACGGAGTCGGCCAACCCGGAGAAGGCGCAGGAGTTCATCAACTACCTGCGCACGCCGGATGCCCAGCGCATCTTCGCCGAGAAGGGCTACCGCTCGCTGCTGCCGGAGATCCAGGCGGAGTTCACCGACACCTACCCGACACCGGAGAAGCTGTTCACCATCGATGAGCTTGGCGGTTGGGATGAGGTCACCACGAAGTTCTTCGATCCGGACAACGGCATCGTGGCGGTGGTGCAGCAGCAGTGAGCGCAACCAGTTACCCGGTGGGTGCGGCTCTGGCCGCGCCCCCAGCGACGACCACGCCCGCCGCGCGCGGGCTTTCGGTGGGCACGCCGCTGACCGTCGGCGTGGTCACCGCCTACCTGAGCGTGATTGTGCTCATTCCGCTGGCGGCGGTAGTCTTCCGCTCGACCTCGGAGGGGTGGGATGGCTTCTGGGCGTCGGTGACCACGCCGCAGGCACTGGCGGCGCTGCGGCTCAGCCTGGGCGCCTCGCTGCTGGTTTCCCTGATCAACGCGGTCTTCGGCACGCTCATCGCGTGGGTCCT
>CAZBGZ010000063.1:0-1659 GCA_964491925.1 uncultured Candidatus Saccharibacteria bacterium | reverse complement strand
GAGAACGTAACGCCCTCCCTGGTCTTCGACCAGCACGTGCCGGCTTTCCACCAGGACCTCGCTCCCGTCACGACGCCGGTGGCTCACCTCGCCTTCCCAGACGCGTTCCCGTTCAAGCGTGGCCGCAATCCCGGCAAAATCACCCGCGTGTCGCGTGGCGAGCAGATCGTGAATGCGACGGCCAACGGCCTCCGTTGATGCATAGCCGTACAACCGCTCTGCTCCAGCATTCCAGAATGTGATTTCGCCGTTCCACTCCCACGTGACGATCGCGTCGTAGGCAAGGTTCAGGAGCTCGACCTGGCGCTGGAGCGCGGCCTCCGCCGCGTGGCGTGCCGTGATATCGCGCACGATGGCCATGTAATAGGGGCGCCCGTCAACGTCGACCCGCGCAATGGTCGCCTCGACCGGGAATTCCTCACCGGTGGCCCGGAGCGCCCGCAACGGGCGCACATGGCCCATGGAGCGTGTTGTATCCCCGGTTGCCCCAAAATCGGCAACGTGCTGCCGATGCATCCCGCGGTAGCGCTCAGGGAGAAATCGGTCGTGTGGCTGGCCCAGCGCCTCAGCGGCTGAGCAGCGGAACATCTGCTCAGCCGCCGGATTGAACGCCACGATGCGTTGCTCGCCATCCAGGGCCAGAATGGCGTCCATTGCCGAGTGGACCATGGCCCGGAGCAGTGCCGCATGGGGCTCCGCCGCCAGAGAACCGGACATCGGTGTGACGAGAGCATCACCCTCCATGGCCATCTCCGCTCCTGGCGCCAGCAAGAACAACATCCGGGATCGGCAAGTATTCATCCCTCATGGTGGATGAGCAACAGGCGCACACGACTTGCGACGAAGTTGCAACGTTGGATCACGCAATTGTGCCTTCATGGTGCATCGATACGAGGGATGATGACGTCCGGAGGTCGACGGAAGGCTCCACTGGATTCGATAGCCATGCAGTCGCCAGCCTCACCACGGATCATCGTCCTGGCAAGGCCAGAACTGGCACGCGAGGTGGAAGCCATCTTGCGCGGCGCCGGGCATGAGGTGTATCGCACCCCCGATGCCGCAGGTGTGATCTCCCTTGTTGCGCGCATCAAGCCACACCTGGTCATCATCGCCCTGGATCTTCCCTGGGCGGACGCCGCCGAGACGCCTTACAACGTGGCCTGCCACTTGCGCCAGGTTCCCGTCCTGCTCATCGACGCAGTCAACGGCGATGGGGACGCCTACAGCATCCCCCGGCTGCCGTCTCCGGTCGATCACGCTGTCTTGCAGCGGATGGTCAGCGAACTGCTGCAGTCATCGGCGGGTCAGACTGATTGACGAACCGCGACGGCCTGCGGGCAACCTTACCCGCCGGCTGGCGACTCGAGGCGGTACCCAATCCCGGGATAGGTGGTGATCAGTGATGAGTCCTCAGCATGTGGCTCCAGTTTGGCCCGCAGGCGGCTGATCCACATGCGCAAATAGCGCACTTCGTCGCGAAACTCCGGACCCCAGATACGGCTCAACAACTCGCTGTGGAGCATCACGCGCCCGGCGTTTGCCGCCAACTGCTCCAGGAGTGCCCATTCTGTGCGGCTGAGCCGGACTTCCTTGCCCTCAACCAGGACGCGGCGCCGCTCCAGATCGTGCACGAGGACAACTGGTTCTTCCGATTGTCGC
>CAZBGZ010000062.1:0-1674 GCA_964491925.1 uncultured Candidatus Saccharibacteria bacterium | reverse complement strand
CGCAGCCTACTTCTACAGCCTCTTTGCAACTCTGGCTCCGCAACTGATTCCATCTTCACTCAGGGGAGCACATGGCAATATTCCCATTTACTACGAAGCGGCAGCCGTGATCACGACCTTGGTACTGCTGGGGCAGTTACTGGAGCTACGTGCCCGAAGCCAGACCAGCAGTGCGATCAAGTCGTTATTGGGCCTCTCTCCGAAGAACGCACGCAGAATCAGTGCTGATGGAAGCGAAGATGATGTGCCATTAAGTTCGGTGCACCATGGAGATCGTTTGCGTGTCAGGCCTGGTGAAAAAATCCCGGTCGATGGGGCCGTGGAAGAGGGCAGAAGCTCAGTGAATGAATCGATGATAACCGGTGAATCACTACCAGTGGAAAAACTGCCAGGTGCCAAAGTAATCGGAGGCACCGTCAATGACACTGGCGCATTTATCATGCGTGCCGAACGCGTTGGTGCAGAGACAGTCCTTGCCCAAATCGTGCAAATGGTCGCTCAGGCACAGCGTACTCGCGCACCGATTCAGCGGCTGGCTGACACGGTCTCTGGATACTTTGTGCCAGCCGTGATCCTGGTCTCGTTGCTCACCTTCGGAATCTGGGCATCCATCGGGCCGGAGCCACGCCTGGCACATGCCCTGGTCAACGCAGTGGCTGTAGTGATCATCGCCTGCCCCTGTGCCTTGGGGCTGGCGACACCCATGTCGATCATGGTAGGCACGGGACGAGGTGCAGCGGCGGGTGTTCTGATCAAGAATGCAGAAGTCCTCGAAATCATGGAACGGGTCGATACACTTTTGGTCGACAAGACAGGTACTCTTACCGAAGGTAAACCTCGGGTGATTCAAGTCATCACAACCAAGGGATATGAGGAATCAGACGTACTTCGAATGGCTGCGTCGCTGGAGCAACTGAGCGAACACCCGCTGGCATCGGCTATTGCCGCTACCGTAATGGACCGTGGGTTGTTGGTGCCAAAGTCGGCGACGTTTGAGTCACTGACTGGTTTAGGAGTGCGGGGCACTATTGACGGAAGGCAGACAGCGGTTGGCAATCCAACAATGCTTAAGGAAATGCAAATCGAAGTCGGTGAATTGCAACTACAGGCTGAGTCATTACGAAATCAGGGACAAACTGTGATCTTTGTCGCAATGGATGGAAAGTCAGTCGGCTTGATCGGTATTGCTGACCCGATCAAAGCCTCAGCAAAGGATGCAGTGAAACAACTGCACGCCGAGAAGATTCGCATTGTCATGCTCACCGGCGATAACCGGGCCACTGCCGACGCTGTTGCCCAGCAACTGGCAATTGACGAAGTACGGGCGGAAGTGATGCCCGCTGACAAAGGAAAAGCGGTCCAGGAGTTTCAGGCTCAAGGGCGTGTCGTTGCCATGGCAGGGGACGGTATCAATGACGCGCTAGCTCTGGCTCAGGCCCAAGTGGGCATCGCCATGGGCACAGGAACGGATGTGGCGATGGACAGTGCTGGTATCACCCTCATGAAGGGTGATCTGCAGGGGATTGTGCGTGCAAGAAAGCTGAGTCAGGCGACGATGAGGAATATCCGTCAAAATCTCTGGTTCGCCTTTGGTTACAATCTGCTAGGCCTTCCCATTGCAGCAGGTGTGCTCTATCCCATGTTCGGGTTGCTACTCAGCCCCATGATCGCCAG
>CAZBGZ010000061.1:0-1682 GCA_964491925.1 uncultured Candidatus Saccharibacteria bacterium | reverse complement strand
TGCCGCCGCCCGTGGGCATGATGACCAGCGTATCGCGCCGTGCCTGCACGTTCGCAATGATCTCGCGTTGCAACGGCTTGAAGGTGTCATATCCAAATGTGGATTTGAGGATCGATTCAGGAGTGTGCATGGGGTGATTATAACGGGATGAGGTTGGTCATTCGATGCGATACGCGATAGCCGAATAAAACTCTTTTAAGAATCTTGAAGGGACTTTCGCCAGCAAGCGCGGTTCGCTGAAGCCTGCACGCGGAGCGAGCGTGCGATACGTTTCAAAGGTCAGCGGATACGGTACCCACATATTGCCCGAGTCCACGTTGTATTCGACGATGAGTAAAGCGCCGTTCGGTTTGAGAAGTTCTCGAACGTGGCGCAGGATCTTTTCTTTATCTTTGAAGAAGTGCAGGGAGTTTGCCATCACGATACCATCGAGCGGAGGCAAGTTCAAACGGCGGGAAAAATCATTCGGAAGCAGGGTCAGGTGTTCGGTCGAATGGAAGCGGGCGCGATGCGCTTTTTCCAACTCATCAAGTGACGATTTGTCTTTATCCACAGCATGGATCGTTGAGTCGAGCCCAACCAGTTCGCGCAATGCCAACGTGAACGCGCCGCTGCCCGCGCCGAGATCGGCATAGATGCCTGGCAATAAATTGGCGGGACGTAAAAGATTAACATGATCGCTATGGTCCATGCCGAAATGGTATCATAAACGCTTATCTCAACGTACAGGATTTTGAATGACATCAAACATGGAACGTCACGACCCCTATGCGCCGTTGCGCTATCAAGATTATCGGTTATTGCTCGCCGGGCGCTTTATTACATCGTTTGCCAGTGCCATGTTCTCTTTTGCCATCGGCTGGGAATTGTGGCTGCGCACCCAAAGTGCCTTTGCCCTCGGCATGGTGGGACTCGTGCAGGTGATTCCCGTTATTGTATTATCACTCCCCGCGGGTCATGTTGCCGATCAATACAATCGCCGCCGCATCGTCATCATTTCAGAACTTTTCTTTGCGGTATGCGCGGTTGGGCTGGCCTGGTTGTCCTTTACCAAAGGTCCGTTACTTTTGATCTATCTCTGTTTGTTGGGTATTGGCATTGCGCGCGCGTTCAACGAACCAGCCTCATCGACACTGCTGCCACAGACCATTCCACCTGAAATGTTCTCACGGGCTGCGACCTGGAACAGCAGTGTCTGGCAGTTCGCCTCCATTACGGGACCCGCAGTGGCAGGCGTGCTGGTGGGCTTCTTCAACCAGGTGACCTTCATTTACGTGTTTGGCGCCGCAGCAGCGATCACGTTCTGTTTCCTGATCCGGTATATCAAAGGTCGGGATTTGGCTTTGGCAGAAAAATCTGCCACCCTGGACTCAGTTAAGGAAGGTCTGCGCTTCATGCGTGATACGAGGGTGGTGCTGGCTGCCATCACACTTGATATGTTCGCAGTATTGTTCGGCGGCGCAGTGGCATTGCTGCCGATCTATGCCACCGACATCTTGAAAGTTGGCGCGCAGGGACTGGGCGTTATGCGCGCCGCGCCATCCATTGGCGCATTGATCATGGCGTTCATGTTGGCACATCTGCCGCCGATGAAAAATGCAGGCAAGACCTTGCTGTGGGCTGTGACCGGTTTTGGAATAGCAACAATTGTCTTCGGGCTTTCAAAAAACTTCCTGCTCTCG
>CAZBGZ010000060.1:0-1717 GCA_964491925.1 uncultured Candidatus Saccharibacteria bacterium | reverse complement strand
GCAACGGCATCGAGTGGGTGGACGCGATCGCCTTCGACATCGAGACGTTCGTACTCGACTTCCTGCACCGGCATCCCAAGCCGGACGGCCAGGTCTTCCTGCTGCGGCAGATCCCGGTCACGTTCCACGTGCCGCTCGGCAAGGTGACCTGGGCGACGCCAAACGGCCGCAGGGCCAGCGAGTACCTCGCCGAGGGCATCTCGGCGTCGCACGGCATGGACGTGAAGGGGCCCACCGTCGCGCTCGCCTCGATTGCGCGCGGGCGCAACCGCAGCTACCGGGAGAAGGGCGGCGATCTCATCAACATGAAGATGAACCCCGCCAACGTGGGCGGCGAGGAAGGCACGCGGCGGATGATGCAGATCATCCGCACGTGGTGCGACCTGAAGCACTGGCACGTCCAGTTCAACATCCTGAACCGCGACACGCTGCTCGCCGCGCAGCGCGACCCGGAGAAGTACCGGAATCTGATCGTGCGCATCGCCGGCTACTCCGCGTACTTCGTCGATCTCTCGCCCGCACAGCAGGCGGAGATCATCGCGCGGACCGAGGAGCAGATCGGCTGCTGACACAGGCGAACCCTGCCATGAGCGCGGTGACCGGCCTCGTCTTCAACATCCAGCGGTTCTCGACCGACGACGGGCCCGGCATCCGCACGACGGTGTTTCTCAAGGGCTGCCCGCTGCGCTGCAAGGCCTGCAGCAACCCGGAGGGCCTCACAGCGAAGCCGCAACTGCTGTACCGCGCGTCGAAGTGCATCGGCGCCGAGCCATGCGGTTACTGCCTGAAGGGGTGTCCGGAGGGCGCGATTCGCATCGGTGCGGACGGCAAGGTCGTCGTCGATTTCCGGGCCTGTACGGCCTGCGGCAAGTGCGCGGAGGTCTGCCCGTCGAAGGCGATGGAGATCGTCGGCCGTCGCATGACGGTCGCCGAGGTGCTGGCGGAAGTCGAGGCGGACTCGGCGTTCTTCGCACGCTCCGGCGGAGGCATCACGCTGTCGGGCGGCGAGGTGCTGCGCCAGGGCGGGTTCGCCCGGGCGCTGCTCGAGGAAGCGCGCCGCCGCGGGCTCACGACCGCGATCGAGACCTCCGGCATGGGGCGGTGGCAGGCGCTCGAGGGACTGTTGCCGTTCCTGGACGTCGTTCATTACGACATCAAGTGCCTGGACCGCGAACGCCACCGACGCTTCACCGGCCTGCCGAACGACCTGATCCTGCGCAACTTCCGCAAGCTGTGCGCCGCGTTCCCGCACGACCGCATCGTCGTGCGCACCCCCTTCATACCGGGCGTCAACGGGTCCGTCGAGGACGTGCGGGCGATCGGCGAGTTCCTCAAGTCCATCGGCGACGACCTGCACTACGAGCTGTTGCCGTACCACCGCTACGGCGAGGCGAAGTACGGATTCCTCGGCATGCAGGTGCCGATGACCGACATCACGGCGACCGAGGAAGAGGCGGCGATGCATGCCGAACTCGCGAGGTACCGCGCGCGTGAGCGCGCCACGGTGCCGCTGTCGCCGGAGCAGGGCCGACCGCTGCTCGAGCGCGTGCGCCACGGTCCGGCACGATGATCGTGGCGGACGCGGTCGCCCACGCTCGACTGCCGTTGTTCGGTGCCGGGTTCTTCCAGGTCTGTTACGTGACGAGCGACCTGGCAGCGGGCATCCGGCAACTCGAGACCCTGCACGGCATCGATCGCTTCCGCGTCCGGCGCGACG
>CAZBGZ010000059.1:0-1718 GCA_964491925.1 uncultured Candidatus Saccharibacteria bacterium | reverse complement strand
AAGACCCGCGCTATCTCGAGCAGATGCTGTCCGATATCGAGACGATCCCGAAGGAAGACGTGGCAATGGAACTGCTCGCCCTGCAGACGCGGCTGCAGGCGAGCTACCAGGCGACCTCGATGATCTCGCAACTCTCGATGGTCAACTTCCTCTAGGCAATTGCGCCCGAGGGAAGCTCCGACAACCGGAGGGCCGAGGCCCCGGGTTTGGTGATTGAGGTCTCTTACGCCGCGACGTTGGAGCGGAGGCCGGCGGCGACTTCGCGGTTGATGTTGATCAGCACATCGAGCTGGGTCTGCTGCGGATTGGCCTCGACCTTGATGGTGTGCTTGAGCACGAACAGGCCGAGATTGGCGACGTTCTGGCGGATCTGCACCGGCAGTGGATTGTCATCGCGCGTCGCCGAATTCAGAAACACGTTCCACAGCTTGCGGTTGAACTTGAGCGCGCGATGGAGGTCTTCGCGCGATGTTTCCCATTCATCGCGGACGCGCTGCAGGTTGACTGCCGAGCGCGACAGGAGATTGGCCTCGAGATCGCGGGGGTTACCGGTCCGCTTGGCGACCGTCTGGTACGCCTGCGTCGCCTGATTGTGCATGGAGAAGAAGATCCTGTTCGTACTTCACGAGCTTCTTTGCGGCCCTGAGAGCTTTATAGAGTTGACCCGTTAATATCTCGTTGTTGACTTCGTCAATCAGCGACATGGTCGAGGGTGCGGCGCGGACGAGGTCGGTCACCAGCGTGAAGTAGTCGCCGCGGATCTGCTCGACGGCGTCATTGAGATACATGAGCTGCACGGCGAAATAGATGCGCTTGGCGGGCGTGTCGGCGGTGGCGGCAGAGAGGATGTCCTTTTCTCGCAGCACCGGCGATTTGCCATCGATGAAGAGGCGCGCCCGCTGGTCGGAATTGGTGATGATGCAATTGCCGATGATCAGGCGCTCGTTCGGCTTCAATTCGACCTTGAGTGACATGGAGGCGGCCCACGCTGCTTGAAATGTGACTGCTGGCCGAAATTGCAGAGTCGCGCCAGAGCCTTGGGTGGTTTTGTTCGCGCCGGGGCGGAGGTCGGCAGGCCCCGGGAAACAGAAAAGGCGGGCCTGAGCCCGCCTTTCCGATAGATCGTCGCCGGTCGATTAGAACAGGCGGAGCACGTTCTGGTCGGCCTGGGACGCCAGCGACAGAGCGGTCGAAGACAGCTGCTGACGGGTCTGGAGCGCAAGCACGTTCGCCGCTTCCTGGTTGGAGTCGGCGAGCGTCAGGCCGGAAGCACCGGTCTGCAGCACGTTGATCATTTCCTTGGTGAAGTCCTGGCGGGTCTCGACGACCGACAGGTTCGAACCGAACTTGGACGCCTGACCACGCAGCGTTTCGATACCGGCCTTGAGGTCGTCAAGGGTCGAGTTGATCGAAGCGTTGGTATCAAACGCGGTCGACACCAGGGTATCGAGGCCGAGGTTGCTGGCCGTGTTGTCGACGCCGGCGATCGTGATCTTGGACGAACCGTCTTCGTTGAACAGAACCTGGAGGTTGTCGCCCGCCAGAAGGTTCACGCCGTTGAAGCCGGAGTCCTTGGCCAGCGCGTCGATCTGACCGAGCAGGTCGTTGTAGGTATCGACGAGTTCGGCACGCTTGGGGTTGATCGACTTGGCGTCGGTCGATGCCGTCGCGGCAGCGGTCGAGCCGGCGGCGCCGAGACCAAGAGCGGTCAGCGAAGC
>CAZBGZ010000058.1:0-1722 GCA_964491925.1 uncultured Candidatus Saccharibacteria bacterium | reverse complement strand
AGTCGCTGCGCGGCCGGCAGGCCGAGCAGCGCCAGCATGCGATAAGTCTCGATCTCGAGCAGTCGCTGCGTCAGCGCGCCGGCGCTTTCCGGCGACAGCGTGCGGTCGACGACGAGAATGCGCACGAAGCCGAAGGCGTCGGCGGTAAAGTCGCTCGCGATCGTCGCCCGGCCCTCGGCGGTGGAAGCGGCGGCGAGGGCGGGTCCCACGAACAGGCCGGCGAAATTTTCGGGCGCCGTTGCGGCGGAGATCAGGTGCAGGTCGGCGGCGACAAGCAACGGCCCGGGCTGCGGCAGCAGGCGCATCACGCCCTGCAATTCGTCCGCCGCCGGGCGAAAGGGCGCCTCGCCGCCGGGGAAGCTCCAACTGTAAGTCATGAATTCGCCGTGTCGCTCGAACAGGAGGCGCGCGGGCGTGAAATCCAGCCGGATCTGCTTCGCGCCGGGGGCGGGCGGCGGCAATCCGCGCGAGCGCGCAAGTTCGACCAGAGCGTCTATCGCCTTCGCGCCGCCGACAGCGTCGGACGTGAAGGCGAAATGCAGGATGCGGCTCGGCGTCTCGACCGGCAGGAACGGACGCGCATGGATTTCGCCGAGCGCCGCCGCCCGCAATTCATGAGGTTCGAAACCGAAAGCGCCGACCATCGCCCATCCCGCCACCCGGAAAAGTCTTGCACGAAACCAGAGGCCGCGCGAGCCGCCAAATCACGCCGGCAGGGTTTCGAACAGGCGCGCGAGCAATTGCGTGCGCGGGACGAGGCAAGAGATGAGGAGATGCTCCTGGTGCGTATGGGGGCCATCGCCCAGGACGCCGAGGCCGTCGAGGGTCGGCACGCCGAGCGCGCCGGTGAAATTACCGTCGCTGCCGCCGCCTGCGATCCGCTCGCCGGCGACGGGATAGCCGATCTCCTGTGCGAGCGCGGCGGCATGGTCGTAGAGACGCTGGATGGCCGGCGATTTCACGAAGGACGGCCGATAGAGTCCCTGCCTGACTTCCAGTTTCACATCCGGGTCGACTGCGACGAGGGCCATCAGGCGTTCGCGCACTTCCCTTTCGTGTTCAGGCAATGGCACGAGGCAATAGACGCAGGCCTCGGCATGAAGCGGCACCATGTTCTCGTGCGTGCCGCCGCTGATCGTGCCGACATTCAGCGTCACATTGCGCGCGTAGTCGGTCATGGCCTCGATCGCCAGCACCTGCCGCGCCATTTCGCGGATCGCGCTGCGGCCCTTGGAATGATAGGCGCCGGCATGGGCGGGCACGCCGGTCGTCTTGAGATAGTATCGCGCGATGCCGTGGCGCGCGACGGTCAGCTTGCCGCCTTCGCCGGAGGGTTCGACGACGAGGGCGATGGCGTGCCGGCGCGCCTCGCGTTCGATATGTGCGCGCGAAAAAGGGCTGCCCACCTCCTCGTCGGGGATCATCATGACGGTGACCGGCAATCGCGGGCGCCGGCCATTGGCGTTGAGATGCGCGAGCGCGGCGAAGGCGATGGCGTTGCCGCCCTTCATGTCGTAGATGCCCGGCCCATAGGCGCGGTCGCCTTCCACGCGCATCGGCAACGGGCCGGCCAGCGTTCCTACCGGATGCACCGTGTCGATATGGCCGAGCAACAGCACGCCCGGCCCCTCGGTTTGTCCGGCGATACGGCCGATGACGATGTCGCCGAAATCGGGCGCGCCGGAAATGCGCTCGATCTTCGCGCCGAGGTCGCGCAGCAGA
>CAZBGZ010000057.1:0-1727 GCA_964491925.1 uncultured Candidatus Saccharibacteria bacterium | reverse complement strand
ATCGTCAAGATCTGTATCGGCGAGCGCGTGCAGGGCCTCGCGCGCGAGCCGCGCACCGACAAGGGCGTGCCCTTCAATCAACTGTCGCGCTGAGGTACGGGGCTCTAGTCCGTTTGCAGGGAGAGGGTCGGGCCGGACGGTGTCAGATTTGCAGCAGGAGAGCAGGAAGACCTCGCCATGATGTCGATCGTCCTTGCCTGGGTGGTGCTGCTGCTGGGTCTGATCGGTGTCCTGTTCGCCGTGTGCGCCCTCGTGCCCGTGCCTGGCAAGACCACCAGCCGGCTCTCGATGTGGCACCTTGGCTTTGGCCTGCCGGGCAGCGAGCTGTCGACGCTCCTCGCCACGATCGGTGTGGTGCTGGCCGTTGCGGGCTGGCTGCTCGGTGCCGGCGAACGATTGCCTGGCCGTGCGGGCCTCGTGCTGCACGCGGTGGCGGTGGTCGGGCTCCTGTGGGCGCTGTGGCGCGCGCGCGGCGCGGACGAAGTCTTCTACGCCGCCTTCCGCAAGGCGTGGGGAGCCGGCTACGCCGACGAGATCGCGCCGTCGCGCCGCGCGCTGCTCGAGCGCAAGCTTCGCCCTGCGCGCTGGTGGAAACCGATTGCCTACAGGCACCCGGCGGTCGACTGGAAGCGGCACCTGCCCTACGTCGCCGACGCGCACAAGCAGCAGTATCTCGACGTGCTGGTTCCCCGCGAGCCGGCATCCGGACCCATGCCGGTCCTCCTCAACATCCACGGCGGCGGCTGGATGATCGGGAACAAGGGCACGCAGGCGATGCCGCTCTTGATGCACATGGCGAGCCACGGCTGGCTCGTCGTCTACGCCGACTACCGGCTGAGTCCCGCCGCGCGTATGCCGGCGCACATCGTCGACGTGAAGCACGCCATCGACTGGACGCGACGGCACGCGACCGAGTACGGCGGCGACCCGCGTTTCATTGCCATCACGGGCGGATCGGCGGGTGGCCATCTCGTTGCGCTGGCCGGACTGACGGGCAACCAGGCGGAGCTGCAGCCGGGTTTCGAGGCGGCCGACACCCGCGTGCAGGTCGTCGTGCCGTTCTACGGCAAGTATGACCTGCTCGGCGAGCATCAGCCCGACCCGAAGTTCGCCGAGTTCATGGAAGAGAAGCTGATGCCGGGTGCGCGGCAGGCGAACGACGCGTTGTGGCGCGCGATGCACCCCGCCACGCACCTGCGCAACGTCGATCCGGACGGGGCTCCGCCAATCCTGGTCCTGCATGGCACGTATGACCAGCTGATTGCCGTGGCCGAGGCGCGCTGGTTCGTCGAGGAACTCCGCAAGGAGTACGCGGGAGAGGTCGTCTACGTCGAATTGCCGTATGCTCACCACGCTTGGGACCTGTCGCACTCGCTGCGCGGGGACTATTCGGTCGAGGCTACGCAGCGCTATCTCGAACTGCAGTACGCGCGCTGGTGTCGTCGCCATGGCGTGGAGCCGACCCCGGCACGACGCCGGGTCCAGCAGGTTCAATAGTCGCGCGCCCGCAAGGCAGATCCCGCCGATGATTACGCTGCTCGACGACTACGCGATCCACCAGACCGCCGAACCGCTCACCCGGCCGGCGACCAGCGACCGCAATTTCTACGACCGCTGGTACTTTTCCGGCTTCACGACGGATGGCGGTGTCTTCTTCGAGGCGGCGCTCGGCCTGTACCCGCACCGGCGTGTCATGGACGCGCACCTCACGGTGCTCGTCGATGGCG
>CAZBGZ010000056.1:0-1745 GCA_964491925.1 uncultured Candidatus Saccharibacteria bacterium | reverse complement strand
TCAACGGTAATCAAACGACCCCGACGGGTCAGAGTCTCCAAAATGATTTCAGCACGGTCGTCGGTTCGGCGATGAGCTGGCATGGATGTCCGATTGCCTCAGAAATCCGGAATTGCGTACATTTCCGCGTACCTTTTTGGGACATGGTACACCGGAAAAGTAGCGACCTGTAGGCGAAAACCGTTGCGGATTCGCGGGTTATGCAGAGCAGTTGCGAGCGGGTGTTCCTCGGACGGGAAACTGACATTTCGGTTGCCGGGCGGCTTACATATCAAACCAAAGCCCCAAGCCGACCAACTCTTCCGTATCTCCGAGGAACTCGAACTGGCTGGTATGGCCGTTAAAGTACTGCATACCGGCTCGAAGCAGATAACTCGAATCCTTTCCCTGCCAGGCCCAGCCTGCCATGAAGTTGAAGCTGCCTCCGAAATCTACCTCCTCTCGCAGGTGAGCATTCGCGGCTACAAACGGTGCACCGCGCCAGCCCGTGGGTAGAAACGGGCGGTACTCGGCACCAAACTGGAACTCCCACGGCTGATTTCCCCCATCGTTAAGAAACCCATATCCCGTCTCCGCGTATAGGCGAACGTCGGTAGTCACAAAGTAGCCCATACCGGCTACAAGTGCGTTGCGGCTAAAGTTGATTCGATCAAAGTTGGGCGCAGTGTTAAGTAAGTACTCGTCGCCGACGTGCGAGCTTAGATGGTAGTATGCGAGTTTCCACTGAATCGGTCCTTGGCGCGCTGTCAGGGGGATCCCAACGCGGTAGTCTGTGGCAATTAAATCCAGGCTGTTTTCGGCAAGACGCGGAAACGCAGCGCCTTCGACGTCCAATTGCCAACCCTCCGGCAGAATCGGATTGCAGTCGCCGTAACGGAATATGCCAAAGCGTCCTCCGAACGCTGCGTCGTTCACCCATGTACCATTGCGCGAATCGTACAACCAGGCATAGCCAAATCGCGGCTCTCGTGGGCCAGCCAAGTAGGACTGATACATCAGGCCACGGGGAAGAAGCTGCCATTGGTAATTCGGGTGCTCACCGGGAAAAGTACTCGCTGAAGCCGATTGGGAAACATCGTATGCCGGTGGTAGCATTTCCCCGCCAGTGATATCCCCATCCCCTAATCCCGAGATTTGACTCGCTTCGAAATCCGCCCTCAATGAGGCGGGGTCACCTACCGCCGGTGGAGGCCAAACCCTACTTGGTTGCGACGTTCCCCGCAAAGCAGCATTCATCGGCCAGTCGATGTCTCGCGTAAGTTCCGCCGGTCGGTTCTGTGGGTAAACCCTCGCCACTTCGTGTGTCTCAGCCGCCCGCCCGATCGTCTCGTCGCCGCTCTCCTCCTGTTCAAGTGCGGTCTGGTAGGGAAACTCCTGCGCAGCGGATGTCGCAAACGGCGGAGGACCTACCCTGCCGCCGAACCCGGCGGCTGTAACAAATCGAGCGCCAGCACTGATAGCCGCGAAGGCACAAACGTAGGCCGCATGCTTCGCCTGCGAATGAATTATTAACTTCATTGTTAGTGGGTCTCCGCGTACGGAACAGAAATCAACATTGACGGACCAGTCCGTCCCAAAATAGTATCCGCCGCGACTCATCACAATACCGCTTCGTTCGGCTGCGGCCATTCTGCCGGTTACTCTCAATAATCCGATTTTACCGGACCGATGAATTATTAGTGGACTAGCCAGTCCGTTAATTTTAGCGGCTGCGCATTCGCCTTCAGTAGTGTCCAAAGCTCTGC
>CAZBGZ010000055.1:0-1768 GCA_964491925.1 uncultured Candidatus Saccharibacteria bacterium | reverse complement strand
TGGGCAGGGCGACGAACTCGCGGGCAGTGGCGAGCGCCGACGCCAGGAGCTCGTCGGCCGGGACGGTGCGAGCGATCACGCTGACGGCGAGCGCTTCCTGCGCGTCGATCGACTGGCCGAGCAGCAAGAACTCGCGCGCACGCGCGTAGCCGATGATCCGGGGGAGCAGCCGGGCCACGGCTCCGTCGGGGACCAACGCCCGCTGGACGAAGGAACCGATGAACCGCGCGTCGTCGGCGGCGACGCAGACGTCGGCGCCGAGCGCGAGGGTGAGCCCGATCCCGGCGGCGGCGCCGTGCACGGCGGCGACCACGGGGACCCGGCAGTGCAACAAGGCCCGCACCAGGCGGTAGGTCGAGCCCTGCATGAGCCGCTCGACGTCCACGCCGACCAGCACCGCGGCGTCGGATTGGAGGTCGGCGCCCGCGCAGAACCCCTTGCCCTCGCCGTGGACGAGGATCGACCGGGCCCCGCGGTCGGGTGCGGTGTCGAAGGCGTCGATGAGCGCCTCCCGCAGGTCGGGGTCGATCGCGTTGTAGCGGTCGGGACGGTCGAGCGTGAGACGGAGGACGCCGTCGTCGAGAGATGTGCGGAGGCTCATCCCTTGACGATACTGTCAACTTTTTCCGTGAGTCGAGGAGGGTCGCCGTGGGGATGCTGGACGGACGGGTGGCGATCGTCACGGGTGCCGGCCGGGGGCTGGGACGCGCGCATGCGCTCGAGCTGGCGGCCCACGGTGCGCAGGTGGTGGTGAACGACCCCGGTGTCGGCGTGCGGGGGGAAGCGACGACCGAGCGACCGGCCGATGAGGTGGTCGCCGAGATCACTGCCGCCGGCGGCGCGGCGGTGGCCAGCTACGACTCGGTCGTGGGGTTCGACGATGCACGTGGGATCGTGGAGCAGGCCGTTGCGACGTTCGGTCGGCTCGACGTGGTGGTGAACAACGCAGGCATCCTCCGCGACCGGATGATCACCTCGATGGCGGAAGATGACTTCGATGCCGTCATCGCGGTGCACCTCAAGGGCACGTTCAACATGACCAAGCACGCGTGCGACCACTGGCGGAGTGTGGCCAAGGCCGGTGGCGCGAACGTCGCCCGCATCATCAACACGACGTCGGGTGCAGGGTTGCGCGGCAACATCGGGCAGGCGTCGTACGCCGCGGCGAAGGCCGGCATCGTCGGTCTCACGCTGGTGACTGCCCTCGAGATGCGCCGCTACGGAGTCACGGCGAACGCGATCTCGCCGGTCGCGGCGACGAGGATGATCGACTCGATCGGCGCCGAGCGCGCCCCGGCCGAAGGGTTCGAACCGCTCGACCCTGCCAACCCGTCCGGCCTGGTCTGCTACCTCGCGTCGGAGGCCTCTGGCTGGTTGAGCGGGCAGGTGCTCCGGGTGGAAGGGCGGGTGCTGCACCGGATGGAAGGGTGGACGTCGCGAGCCACCTACGCCAGCCGTGATGGCGAACGGCTCCAGGCCGAGGAGCTGGCCGACGCCCTGCCCAGCCTGTATGGCACCTTCCCCGTCGGGGTCGACGCGTCCAACCTCGGCAGCTGACGTTCCGGCGTCGGCTCGGTGGCCGCGACCTGGCGGTCACCGATGGGTCGCGATCCACGGTGACTTGACGCTTTCGTCAAAATTGTAGAACTGTGGCGGCGAGCACTCGACCGAGGAGGCCGCCATGTCCACTCCCTTGCCGATGATCGTGAGCGACGACGACCACATCATCGAGCCGGCCGACACGTTCGTGTCGCGGTTCCCGGCCAAG
>CAZBGZ010000054.1:0-1776 GCA_964491925.1 uncultured Candidatus Saccharibacteria bacterium | reverse complement strand
AGGACCGAAAACAGGGTCGAAGTAAATATGGCACCAAAAAGGCAGGCAAATAATGGAAAGTAAGATATTTGCAAATGAGAACTTTATTGCTCTAAGAGACAAAGCAATCAATGAGTTGGATGATGGCGCAAGAAGAGTTCGGCCTGAGTTATTTTCAGTAAATGCAGCTTTAAAAATATGTGCACATCGCGGAGAAATATGCCCAGCAAATCTAAGCTCTCATCAACGTGGCGACGGAACATTAACTACAGAAGAATGTACGGGTTTACAACTGGCTTTGAATGAGTTTGATTCGGATCTTGCCTGGAAGGTAAAATGTGGTGTTGCTTCTCTGTTTGTTTTCGAAGCCCTAGACGAACGAGGGGAACTGTAAATGCCTAGGAAAAAGACTAAAGAGCTGACTAGAAAAATACCTGGCGACCGACTTTACGACAGCGTCATGGTTCAACGGGTTATTAACCGTGTAATGCAGGATGGTAAAAAACAGACAGCTGAACGACTGGTTTACGATGGCATGCAAAAAGCTGCCGATAAACTAAAGGTTAAAAACCCTGTAGAAGTATTCGATAAAGCCCTTGCTAACATTCGACCAAATGTTGAAACACGTTCACGTCGAGTTGGTGGCGCTAACTACCAGATTCCATTCGAAGTCAAAGGTCAACGACAATCACATCTAACAATTATGTGGTTTGTAGAAGCGGCTCGCTCACGAAAAGGTATCGGCATGTCAGATAGAATTGCACTAGAG
The DNA here is from genome assembly GCA_964491925.1 of uncultured Candidatus Saccharibacteria bacterium. Lineage (GTDB taxonomy): Bacteria > Patescibacteriota > Saccharimonadia > Saccharimonadales > JAGQNJ01 > CAYRSA01. Next base: position 1,028 of record CAZBGZ010000054.1, on the reverse strand, counting down.
TTAATTGACGCATATAACGAGACTGGGTCGGCTGTTAAGAAGCGTGAAGATGTACATAAAATGGCAGACGCTAACCGCGCCTTCGCCCACTTTGCGAGATAGTTTATGGGTATTTTTCAAAGTGATTTAGGCGTACCGAGTGGACATAAAGAGTGGTTAGTTGGAGATGAAGCTCAATACAATCTAGCGGCTTATGATGCGGGACAAATAACTGAGCTTAACGGTTGGGAATTACAAGTCTTAGCTCAGATTACTCATCCAAAAGCAGAAGTTATTTTTAGAATTGAAGGTTCCGACTATACAGGTAGAGCAGCTTTAGCACTATATAATCGAGAAGACCTGGTTGATACACGCTGGGACCGTTCGGACGGGTCTGCTCTAATACAAAGCGGAGTGGGAATTTAAGAGAAAAAATTATGACCGAAAATACTATGCTTTCAAGGAGAGAAATTGCTGAGTTGTACCCTACGGACGACGATGACCGGAAACATGATTCTCTATATATGGATGTAGCAAAACGAGCAGTTAATGTGGCAGTAGCGACAGATGCATGGGGCAAGCAGTATGTTGTGTCAGACGAAGATTTAACTCGTAGTTTCGTTTTAGAAACACTTTCTTCGATGGATAATGCTACCCTAATGGGTGCCTACAGTGTAATGTACAGAGCTTACAGCGAAGATGCTCGCAACGGCGATACAGTCGAATTAAATCGGTTACATAATCTAGCACAAACCAACACTACGAAAAGAGGATAAAAATGGCGGATAAAAAAATAGCAGATTTGAAGAACTATCGAAATATTGGCATCATTGCGCACATTGATGCAGGTAAAACGACTACAACAGAGGCGATTCTTTATCGTACAGGCCTAAAACACAAAATCGGTGCAGTTCACGAAGGTGAAACTACGACTGACTGGATGACTCAAGAACGAGAACGAGGTATTACTATCACTTCAGCCGCTGTTACTTGCTTCTGGAAAGACCACAAGATTAATATTATCGATACACCGGGCCACATTGACTTTA
>CAZBGZ010000053.1:0-1788 GCA_964491925.1 uncultured Candidatus Saccharibacteria bacterium | reverse complement strand
GGTAACCGTTGCACAACTCCTTTTTTAAATTTCAAACACTATTCAGGGCAAAAAGCGGCTGCATTAGGAGCGTTTTAAGGGTGCTTTGTTTTTTAGTGTTGGTTTTTCTATTAAAAATTTGAGGTGGTTAAAATGCACGTATTTGCCTTTGGTGTTGTTGCTTTAAAAAAAACAAAAGTGTGCTTACTTGTAAGCTTACTTTTTTTATCGCTTTTGATACTATCTCAACATTAGGTCGTTTAAATTTGAGCAGTTTCTTCAGGTTGTAGGTAAGGGCTGACATTAAAACATGCTTATTGGCAATTGCCATACCTCGGCTATTGAGCCTGCGCATATTCATAAAATTAATAAGTGTGCCTAGTACCGGCTCTACCGTGGCGCTTCTGCGTTTTATGAGTTTGCGGTGATAGTCTTTGTTTTCAGTTAGTTTCTGGTGCATTTTGTCGTACAGCGGTTTGTGTATGCTGTCGTCTATTTTCTTGAATTTGGTTACTGCCCCACAGCATTGCTGGCGCAGCGGACATTTGGCACATTGCGTTTCGCTGCTGCGGTAAATGTGTTTTTGATAACCCTTGCTGTCGGTTTTCGTGCCTTTAAATGTGAGCACAGCCCTGTTGCCTTTTTCTTTTATACACTCGTATTGATTTTTTTCTTTGTTGTAAATAAATCCTGCGCGCTCGGGTTTGTATTGCCCAAAGTTTGGTATCCATGCGTCTATGTTTTTATCCTCAAGATATTGCAATGCTTCGCCACTACTGTATCCGGCATCGGCTATTAATTCTTCTAATGCTATATTGTTTTGCTCTAAATTATTTATTGTTTGATTTACGATCTCATGCAATATGGCGCTGTCCTTACTCCCTGCTGTGCTGGCACAGGCTCCGGTGATTACATGATGGGCATCATCTACACTTAGCTGACCGGCATAGTTCAACTGCCTGGCTTTGCCGGGTTTTACGCTGATTTTTGCATCGGGATCGGTGGGGCTGTAATGGGTGTGGTTACTTAAGAACTTAGGGCGTATCTGGTGGCCGTCTTCATCTGTGCGTTCGCTCTTGTTGTTGCCGGGCATGTCTTTATAGGCTTCTTGTTTCCATGTATGATGGCGCTGTACTATTTTGTTTCTTTCAGTGGTTACTTTGTACTCACTGTTTTCTTCAAGCTCACTAACAAAAGCAGATGCATCTTCAATAATTTCTTTTTCTACCAGGCTATCCATACTTGCATTGGCTTTTACAAAAGCACTATCTACACACTGCCGCTTGCCACGTACCATGCCTTTGTCTATGCACAATTTTAATACCTGTTGAAACAGTTTTAAGAATACATCCTCGCCATACAATTGCCGTGTGCGGCTTATGGTGCTGTGATAAGGCAACTGTTCTTCTAAATCATATCCTAAAAACAAACGGATGCTCAGGCTATCAGCACAGTACCTCAGTAATGCACGGTCGCTGTTGATATTGTTGAGATAACCTACCAGCAATATTTTATAAAATACGATCGGGTCAATGCTTTGTTGTCCTTCGGTGCCGTAAAATCGTTTGGTATCGCGATACAAATATCCTAAATCTAAACTGCTATTAAGTACACGGTAGTAGTTATCGGCTGGAACTAATTTCTCGATATCAATCTGATAGAATAACTGTGGTTGGAGTTTTTTTTTGCCTTGCATGCTGCAAATTTACAGCATACAAACAGCTCTTTTATGTTGATGAATAATAAGTTATTCGTTAGTTTTGAGTATCCCGCTGTGCAGCGGGATGCAATAGTTGTGCAACAGGCACA
>CAZBGZ010000052.1:0-1812 GCA_964491925.1 uncultured Candidatus Saccharibacteria bacterium | reverse complement strand
CCCAGTGATTGGCAACGTCGAGGTGTTGGTGCCGAAGATGGCGCTGGCGGGCAACACCGCCTCGGCGCGACGGGTCACGTCGGCTTTGACCGCCCGATCCTCAAACACCGCCTCGACAACAACCTGACAATCGGCGAGCGGCGCGTAATCATCGGTCGCGGCAATGCGGGCAACGATCTCGTTCGCCCTGGCTTCGGTCATGCCACCCTTGCCGATGCGCTTGGCGATTGCTTGCGCGATCTGGTCGCGCCCTTTCGTCGCGAATTCCGCCGTCGTGTCGATCAACACCACGTCGAGACCCGCCGTCGCTGCAACCTGCGCAATGCCCTGCCCCATCATGCCGGCGCCGAGCACCGCCACACGGCTCACAGCAAGCGGCGGCACATTTTTGGGGCGACGCTTGAGCTTCGCCGCATCGGCAATGCCAAAGAACGACGTGCGGATAAGGTTTTGCGATTCTTTCGACAGTGCGCAGGCCACGAAGTGACGCGCCTCACCCTTCAGACCTGTATCAATATCGGTTGCGCATCCTTCGAACACCGATGACAGAATGTGACGCGGCGCCGGCTGGGTATTAAATGTCTTGGCCGTGAGTTGCGCGGTTCCGATCGCGAACAGGCTGTATTCGGCGAGTGGCGACAAGGCTCCACCCGGCATTTTGAATCCCTTGCGATCCCACGGCTGCTGCACAGGCGGCGTTTGCGTGGCCACCCAAGCGACCGCGGCATCGACGAGTGTCGCAGCGGGAACGACATCGTGCACGATGCCATGTTTTTTAGCGTCCGCGGCCGTCAACGCCTTGCCTTCCAGAATCAGCGGCAACGCCGCCTGAATGCCGATGAGGCGCGGCAGACGCTGCGTGCCGCCTGCGCCTGGCAGAAGTCCCAGCGTGACTTCAGGCAAACCGAGGCGGATCGTCGGCAAATCGGCGACGATGCGGTGATGGCAGGCGAGCGCAAGTTCGAGGCCGCCGCCGAGCGCCGTGCCGTTGATCGCGGCGCATACCGGCTTGCCGCCGGTTTCCAGCTTGCGCAGGATGTCCTGCGACCAGCGCGTCTTTTCAAACAGCACCTGCGGCCGGCGGTCGCTGAAAAACGACGCAAGGTCGGCGCCGGTAATGAAGTCGCGTTTTGCCGAAGCAATTACCAGCCCCTTGACTGCCGCATCCGCAAACGCCTTCTCAATCAGCTGGGTGAACAACGTCAGGCTTTCGTCATTCATGACGTTGACGGGGCGATCCGGCAGATCCCACGTCAGAACCGCAACACCACTGCCGGTGACTTTGTAATCAATCATGGCATTCACACGCGTTCGATAATGGCCGCGGCGCCCATGCCGGCGCCGACACATAAGGTCACCAGACCCGTTGCAAGATTTCGTTGTTCAAGATTGTTGAGGAGCGTCCCGAGCAAGATCGCTCCTGTCGCGCCGAGCGGATGGCCCATGGCGATGGAGCCGCCATTGACGTTGACACGGTCGTCGCTGATGTCGAGTTCGCGCATAAAGGCAAGCGGCACCGCCGCAAACGCCTCATTGACCTCGAACAGGTCGATGTCTTTCACATCCATGCCCGCGCGCTGCAATGCGCGCCTGGTCGACGGAACGGGGCCGGTCAGCATGATGGTCGGATCGGAACCGATGGAAGCAAAAGCGCGGAAACGCGCCCGCGGTTTAAGTCCAAGTGTTGCACCGATCGCTTTCGAACCGATCAGCACGCCGGAGGCGCCATCGACGATGCCCGACGAATTGCCGGCATGATGGACATGGTTGACCTTCTCCACTTGCGGGTAACGCAGCTGGCACACCGCGTCG
>CAZBGZ010000051.1:0-1822 GCA_964491925.1 uncultured Candidatus Saccharibacteria bacterium | reverse complement strand
GGGGAGCGCCGCGAGACGCGTCTCGAGCTCCTGGTAGAAGACGGCCGCGCGGTCGCCGGCGAGGTAGCGCGACTTGTCGAGCGACAGCCTGAGGACGGCGACGCCCTCGGCCGAGACGCCCGTGTCCACGGCGGCGAGGCGCGCGTAGCTCCCGAGGAGGAGCGCGGCGCCCACGAGCAGCACGGCCGTCGCGGCGGTCTGCGTGACGACGAGGAGCCGCCGCGCGCGCGTGAGGCCGCCGGACGCGCCCTTGGTCCCGCCACCCTCGCGGAGCACGGGCGCGAGGTCGGCCCTGAGGAGCGCCCAGGCCGGTGCGGCCGTGGCGACGAGCGTCGCGACGAGGGCCGCGAGCGCGGCGAAGAGGACGAGCCTCAGGTCCACGGACGCCTCGCGGGCGCGGGCCGGAGCCCACGGCGCGAGCGTGAGAAGGCGCACGGAGACGGACGCGACGAGGAGGCCGCAGACGGCTCCCGCCAGAGCGAGCGCGGCGCCTTCGGCGAGGAGCGGCGCCACGAGGTTCCAGCCCGAGGCGCCCAGCGCCGAGCGCACGGCCACGTCGCGCTGCCGCGAGAGCGCGCGGGAGAGGAGGAGCGCCGCGACCGAGAACGCCGCGAGCACGAACACGGAGAGCGTGGCCGCGAAGAGCAGAAGCAGAGGGCGTCGCGAGCGCGCGGTGACCTCGTCGGCCAGCGGCCGGAGCATCGTGGTGAAGGCCCCGTTCTCCTTCGGGTACGCGCGGGAGAGGTTCGCCGAGAACGTGGCCAGCTCTGCCCGGGCGGCCTCGAGGGTCACGCCGTCGCGCAGGCGCGCGACCGACGACACGAACCGGAAATCCCGCGGCGGCCCGTTAGGAAAGCGCTTTCCCACGTAAGACGCGCGCACGTCCCACGAGGACACGAGGTCGGCCTCGGGAATGAGCATCGCGTCCTCGCGGCGCAGCACGCCGAGCACCGTGAACGGAGCGCCGTCGAGGAGCACCGGCTTCCCCACCACGCCCGGGTCGCCGCCGAAGAGGCCCTTCCAGCCCTTCTGCGTGAGCACCACGACGCGGTCGCCGCCCAGGAGCTTCTCGGCGAAGTTCCAGGCGGTGCCGGTGGAGTCGGCGCGGAAGACCCGTCCGTGCTCGGGCTTCGCGGCGAGCACGTCGAAGAACGGCGCGCTCGCCTTCACGATGGTCGCGACGCGCGGCTCGGTGGCCGTCTGCACCGTGGAGCGCGTCTGGTAGTAGCCGGCGACGGCGGCGAACGAGCGGACCCCCGTGGCCAGGTCGAGGAGGTTTCCGGGCGAGGGCTCGGTCTCGTCTCCCTTGGCCGTCACGTCGGTCAGCCAGACGAGCTGATCCGGTTTCGGGAACGGCACCGGGTCGAGCAGCACGCGGTCGATCACGGCGAACACGGCGCCCGGCAGGCCGATCCCCAGCGCGAGGAGGAGGACGGCGGAGATCGAGAGGCCCGGCGAGCGGCGCAGTGAGTTCAGCATGACCCCGTCAAGATGGGGCCCTGGGCTCCGCCGCGAAAGCGCGGCAGCGTGAGGAACGAACGAGGAAGAAGTGAGTCCGTAAGCCCTTACGGATGAGTGACTTCCGATACGCGCGCCCGGGCTCTGGCATCAGGCTTGCTCTTTCGAAGCGCGTCCCTCCAAGGGATTGCCATTGAAGGAGACGAACATGAAACGCAACAACATCCTTTTGGCCCTCTGCCTGGCCTCCGGACTCGCCTACGCGCCTTTCGCCACGAGCCAGCAGTCGACCACCACGACCAAGACGACCGAGAAATCGCCCGACGGCCGGACGAAGGTCACCACGAAGACCAAGACGGTCGAC
>CAZBGZ010000050.1:0-1825 GCA_964491925.1 uncultured Candidatus Saccharibacteria bacterium | reverse complement strand
GATCGGCTCGCCGCGCAGGATGCGCAGGATCAGCTGGTTCTGGCCCAGGAACGGCACCATGAGCATCCAGGCCTGGGTCTTCACCGGTGACACCATCAGGTAGAGCGAGGGAATCACCGGCAGGAAGATGAGCAACGGCAGGTAACCCTGCGCCTCGCGATGGCTGCGCGCGAAGGCGGCGAGCGCCGTGAGCAGCGCCGCACCGAGCAGGGCCACCGGCAGCACCACGAGCAGCAGCCACCCGAGCGCGGCGAGCGGCACGTCGAACGACGCCTCGAAGCGTCCCGCCGGCAGCAGCTCGAACGCCAGCCGGTACATGAGCAGCGTGACGAGGACGATCGCGAGGGTGAACGCGGCGGTCGCGAGGATCTTGCCGCTGATGATGGCCTCGCGCGAGGCCGGCGTCGTGAGCAGCGGCTCGAGCGACTGCCGCTCGCGCTCGCCCGCCGTCGCGTCGATGGCAAGCTGCATGCCGCCGATGAACGCGAGCAGCAGAAGCAGGTACGGCAGCACCTGCTGGGCGAAGTCGAAGCGCGACTCGGGCGTCGCGACGTCGCGGCTGCCCACGAGCAGCGGGTGGCCGACGGCCGGGTGAATCCCGCGCGCAACCAGCCTGAGCGTCCCGACCTGCGAGGAATAAGTCTCGAGCAGCCCCCGCACGCGTGCAATCGAGGTGCCCGACTGCAGCGGCCGCGAGCTGTCGTATACGAGTTCGAGTCGCGCCGGCCGCCCCGCCCGCCAGTCGGCCGCGTAGGACGCGTCGATGCGCAGGATGACCTCGTGTTCCTGCGCGCGCACCGCCGCATCCGGGTCCGCGGGCGCCGCCTCGACGCGCACGTCGTTTGCGACGAGCCAGACGACGAGGTTGGGCGCCCGGTCGATGCCGACCACGGGCAGTTCGAGCGTGCCCTCGAGCTGCTCGGTCCGGCGACTGCTCTCGGCCGCGCTCACTCCTGCGAGGATCAGCGGCACCGCGAGCGGCATGACGATGAACGACACGAGCAGCATGCGCCGGTCGCGCAGCGCATCAGAGAGTTCCTTGCTGAACACCGTCCAGAGCGGCCTCATGCCAGCAATCCCTCGCCGGAGCCGATCACCTTGACGAACGCATCCTCGAGATTCGACGTGCCAGCCTGCTCGCGCAAAGCGTCGGGCGTACCGTCCGCGACCACCTTGCCGCGGGCGACGACCACGATGCGGTCGCAGAGCGCGGCCACCTCCTGCATGATGTGACTCGAGAAGAGCACGCACCGTCCCTCGGCCCTGAGCGCCCGCAGGAAATCGCGCATCGCGCGCGTGGCCATCACGTCGAGGCCATTCGTCGGTTCGTCGAGCAGCACGTTGCGCGGGTCGTGGACGAGGGCGCGTGCGATGGCGGTCTTGGTGCGCTGCCCCTGCGAGAACCCCTCCGCGCGACGATCGACGAAATCCGCCATGTCGAGCGCCGCGATGAGCTGGCCGGTGCGCGCCTCGATCGCGGCCTCAGCGAGGCCCTGCAGTCGCCCGAAGTACGCGATGTTCTCGCGCGCGGTGAGCCGCTTGTAGAGTCCGCGTGCATCGGGAAGCACCCCGAGTCGGGAACGTACCTCCGCCGGATTCTCCGCCGGGTCGAGCCCGTCGACGAGCACCCGCCCGCGATCGGGCCGCATCAGCGTGTAGAGCATGCGCAGCGTGGTCGTCTTGCCGGCGCCGTTCGGACCGAGCAGCCCGGTGATCGCGCCGTCCGCGGCGCAGAAACTGACTTCGTCCACCGCGACCACCTGCCGCAGCCCGCGGCCGAACGCCTTGCGCAGGTGCTGGGCCTCGATCATCGCGGGGCTCCGTT
>CAZBGZ010000049.1:0-1842 GCA_964491925.1 uncultured Candidatus Saccharibacteria bacterium | reverse complement strand
CCAAAGGCGTGTTCGGAAATACGGCTCGACCGGTTGCCGTTCATGCCGCGGCACGAATAGGCGGAGATCTGCTTGATCTCCGTCACCGGCACGCCGAACCAGCGCACCGCCGCCGGTTGCACCGTATCGGCAATCCAGCGTTCAAGTTCGGAGACAATCGGACAGGCCAGCATGGCCGTTGGTTTCACCACCACCGGGCCAGCGGCCGCTCCCGGCGTCGCCGGCGGCGGCCCAAGACGCGGCAGCGGTGCGCCTTGAGGGGCACGCGGATACGATTCGCGCGGCATCGCAAGATTGCCGTCATCCGCGAGCGCATCTTCGTCGGCGGGCGAGGCAAGGCCGGGCGCGGCGAGCGACACCGGCGCACCTTGCGCAGCCGGATAGGATGGCGGAGGCGATGACGGCGCGTAGGACGGCGGCGGCGCGGGGCGGATCGGCCAGGCCGGTTCGTTGCGGGCAACACCCGGCACACTTCCCGGCGGACGCATGTTTTCGGCAAAACCCAGCGCACCTGAGCCACCCAGCGCCGTGATCCTGAGCGGGTACTCAGCGCCGCACACACCGGGACCGTTGATCGGATCGGCCCGCACGATGTTGACGTTCTCTTTCACCGTGCCGGATTTCAGGCACGCCAGTTCGGCCTCGCGTCGCCAGGGCTCGCGCTCCGCAAACTGAAACCAGCCGCGACCGCATCCCGCCAGCGTTGCAAGGGCGATGGAGCCAACAACGAACAAACGAACTCCCCGCATCATGGCCGGGAGAGTGACGCGAAATCCTTTATGGATTGTTCAGCGCGAACGGCCGCCGAAACACACGCATTCAAACTCATGGTGCGTCGCACCAGACAACTTTGAACGGAAAACGCTGATGTTTTATGTCCACAGACAACAATAGAGCAGCAGCGCTGCCTTGTTTTTGCCGAAAGGATCGTTACCGTTAACGTTAACGTTGACTGAACGTGAGAGGTTTGCCGATGGACATGCCGATGCGTTTCAACGTGATGATGTTCTACGCGGCGTTTGCCTTGGTAGGCGCCATTGTGCTCGGTGCGATCTGAGTTGCTCGGTGCAATCTGAGTGCCCGGCACGATCCGAACACCACTCCTCGCGCTCACCGCGCATATCGAATTTACCCGCCGCCCGCACATGCTGCGGGCGGCGGTTTTTATTCGACGTGCCCGAATGAACGCATGTGCGCTCAACGACGCGCGGCAAGCATCAGCGGCGCCACCCACACCGCAAACCCGCCATAGGCGAGAATCCAGCCGCCCGCTGCGACATGGTACAACGTGAAAGCCATGGCCGGCAGCAGCGCCGCCGCAATGCGTGCGACGGCGGCCAGCACGATCAGCGCGTAGATGACTTGCAGTGCGCGGCCCGCATGCAGCGCCTGACCGGTGTGCCCCAGCGTAGCGCGGCTCATCACAGCAAGCGTCATGCCGCCGATGGCGCCGACGGTCCAGGCATGCAGTCCGGCGCCGGCAGCGACAGCGGGAAAAAACACCGCAAGCCCCGTGAGCAGAAACCCCAGCGGCACGAAAGCATAGGCCACATGCAGAATGAGCACCAGAACATCGCGCGTGGTGCGATCGCCAGCCCAGCGCGCAAGGCGCGCCGCATGCATGAGTCCAGCCGCGATTAGCAGTGCGCCGGTGGCTGCGGCATGCGGTACGAACACCCATCCGCCAAGCGCCACCACGCCCACGATCATCGCCGCACCGTCGAGACGATCAAACGGCGACGGCAGCCGGCCTGGATTTTCCCGCACCAGCCAGTTGCGCGTAAAGCTCGGAATAATGCGTCCCCCGATGAGCAGGACAAGCGACAGGATGGCGGCCAGCGC
>CAZBGZ010000048.1:0-1858 GCA_964491925.1 uncultured Candidatus Saccharibacteria bacterium | reverse complement strand
GGTGCGGGTGCGGCGGCCGGTCGCGGTTGCGCTGGGCGTGCCGCTGCAGGGGCAGGTCGTGGCGGCGGCGTGCAGCGCGCCTCGGCCACCAGCCGGATGTTGGCGAACTGACCCTGCTCGACCGCTACGCAGTCGCCGACGCGTTTGCCAGCCTGATCGGAAACGATGCGGATGGTGTTGGTGCCGCCGATCAGTACCGTGTATTCGAACGCCTGCGTGCGCGATCTGCGCAACCAGCGCCAGTGCCGTCAACGCAGCAGCTGCCGACGAAGCGCGAGCGAAGGCGGTACGGGTCATGGCAGGGCCTCGCTGACGAGCATGGGTTGCACAGGCGGAATTTCCTCGGACGATCATCTCGGTTGCTCGAGGACCGGAATGCCAGACCGCCGGACGCGCCGCGGGCGGCGGGTGAGCTTGCCGTGGTCCACCCTATTGTCCGGCGGCGCCTGCTGCCTTGTCGGAACCGCGCCTTGCCGCCACAGCCGCGTCGAGTCTGGCCTTGAAGTCGTCCGTGGCATCGATGCGCTCGACCTCGGCTCGCTGGCGATCGACGTCGGTCTTCACGCGCGCCATCAGCGCGAGGTAGCGGGGATTCACCGCGAGCGCGCCCCAGAACGGGTCGTTGCGGCGCCTGTAGTAGTCGCGCCAGCCGGCGTCGACTGCGCGCTCGAGCAGAGCGAGGGCCCGTGCAGTGTCGCCCATCAGCAACGCGTTCTCGGCACAGATGTGCAAAAGGCCGCTGCGCCCGCGCTTGCGATCGCGGGCCAGTCCGGCGCGGCATTCCTCCGCCAGTGACGAGAGGATCCGGTTCGCCTTCTCGCCTGCACCCGTCCGCAGATACGACCAGGCCAGCGCGTGCCATCCGTCCGCCCAAGGTTCGAATAATACGGTCAATGAACCCAAGGTCGGCTCACCGGTGGCCAGTGGCTCGAGCACCTCGATCGCTGCGGCGTAGTGACCGTTTCGTGCGAGCAGCGACGCGTAGTAGACCCGGACTTGTGGTGCTTCATCCTCGATCCGGATACCCTCCGATTTCATGCCCTGTTCGAGCAGCTGCTGCGCGAGCTCCGTATCGCCGCGCCACTGGGGGACGAACTGACGGTTGTAGCGGCTGCGTTCCCAGTCCGGCTGATCACGCGTCGAGCGCTCCATCCAGTACTCCGCCGTGGAGAAATCACCGAGCAGCGCATAGCTCTGCCCCAGATTGACGTACCCGTTGAATCGTTGGAGGGCAATCGCCTTGGCTGCTGCGTTGAACTCGGCCAGCCGCCCGCTTTCGAGAAAAACCCCCATCACCCCTAGCAGAGCCACGGGACTCGGGTTGGGCCCTTGCACGACGCTCTCGCGCACCTTCAGTGCATCCCCTTCCCTGCCTTGCTCGCTGAGTTCGTCGGCAAGATTGATCGCGATCGAGGGGTGCAATGGGTCGATGCGGTGCGCGCGCTGCAGGATCTCGATACTCTCGGCGATCCGATCCTGCTGCACCAGCACGTTGGACAGCCACAGCAACGCATCGCTCATGTTCGGATCCTGCTCGAGCACTGCGCGCAGCACGGCCTCGGCGCCCGCCAGATCGGGTGGGTTCGATTGCATGAGCCGCAGGCCCCGTGCCGCCTGAGCACGCACCAGCGCCGGCTTGAGCTCGAGCGACCGTTCGATCGCGGCGTAGGCCGCGGCGAGCTGGTCCTTGGATGGCCCACCTATCAGGCGCGCGATCGCCCACTCGGCGTGAGCCTCCGCGAACCCCGGGTCGAGCTCGATCGCGCGCGCGAGCTGCTCGCGCGCCGATTCTGTGTCACGTCGGTGCAGCAACTCGCGTCCTGCCAGGTAGTTGTCGTAAGCCTCGAGATTCGGGTGC
>CAZBGZ010000047.1:0-1878 GCA_964491925.1 uncultured Candidatus Saccharibacteria bacterium | reverse complement strand
CGTAGGCCTTGAGCACCTGGTCGGCCAGGTCCCGCTTCGGGTCGCCGAACAGGTCCAGGCTCACCTGCTTGTCCCGGCTGTGGCGCTTCACCGTCTCCAGGATCGCCTTGGTGCTGAGCCGCTCATGCACGAAGAGCGGCAGCGTCGGCACCTCGAACGCCTGCCGCTCCGCCTTCCCCGCCCAGTTGAGGAACGGCCGGGACATCGCCTTGAGCTGCTCCGCCGCCGCCTTCGCCTCCTCCAGCGACCCCGCCTCCAGGATCTTCCCGATCAGTTCCTCACCCTGCTCCCGGGCCGGCTGCTCGTCCCACTCCAGCGCCGGGCTCAAGCTGCTGTCGTAGCGGTAGGTCTTGGGCGGCTTCTTCTTCCGGAACTGGGCCTGCACCCCGACGTCGGGCCGGAGCGCGCTCGTGGCGTCGGGGTGGGTATAGGACTCGGCGGCCCGGCGACTCGACGGCTCGGCCGCCGCGGGCTTCTTGCGCGGGCCCTTGGCGGCGGCGGACTTCGGAGTGGTCCGGGCGGTCGCGGTGCGTGACTTCTTCTTGGCCATGTCTGCCGATCGAAAAGTGGGCGCACATCCGTGTGCTGGCGGTCAATCGTGGCACCAAGCGTTGAAAGGCGCGGTGGCTGAGTGCCTAGTAGCTGAAGCCTGCCGAATCACTGCGTTCAATCTTGGCCGTGCCACCCACGGTAGGATGTAGGGTCAGCTCCCAAGTAGAGTATGTCGTCCCATCGGCACTCGGCACCTCGGTGAAGTCCACGGGCTCCGTGAACTCCGAATACGTGGCATTGCAAAAGCGCCGCCGCACGGTGTCCCACTCGGTCCCCGCAGCAAATTTGGTCGTGTAGGTGCCGGCGCGTATCGCATGCAAAATGGCAGTATCCCCGGCTCGCACATATAATGCTCGGTCTGCCTTGCGGGCATTGCTCCTGAGCAGGATGACGACCGCGTCATGGGCTGTGCCGTTCGAAACCTTCAGTTCTCCGAGGCCCTTGCCGGCTGCCTTGGTCAGTTCAGTGCCGTTGGAAGGCCACCGCAGCTCACTTGACGCGACGCAGTTGCTCTCAGTTGGCGCCGGTTGGCTGAACGTACCTTGAGGGAAGCGCCCCGGGGCCTTCATTCGCGCCATCTGCTCCAGCGAGAGCGTGTCTAGCCGGATGTCCGATACCGGCTCCTCACGGGCCGCGCCGCGGCTTTCACTCCATTGCGGCACGGTGGCCCGTGGCCTTTCCGGTGGTGCGGCGATCCGCGGTTCCGGGGCGGGTGCCGAAGGCAGCAACGGCTGGCGACTCGAAGTCCTGCCAAAGAGGTCTGGCCTGAGCAAGGCCACCAAGCCGGCAGTCGTGGCAATGAGCACTGCCGACATGCCTACGACGTGTATCGCCTTCCTGATCCTGTCGGAATTGGTCGGCGCCCTTGTCCCACGGCTAGTCTTGTGGGCAAAGTGCGATTGGGCGTTATCGACGGAGGCCTCCTGAGCCTGGAGCTCGAATTGAAGCGCCCGCCCGCAAGAGCAGAGAATTACTTGGATCTCATCGCTCGGTGCGATGGTCCACGTTGCTCCGCACTCACATGTGACCTTGACCTTTTGGTTCGCCAAAGATGCCAACCCTCTGGTGTTGTCCGGGGGCAGCATCCGCCCGCGGGTCCCACGCGGTTGCTTGCTTCATTCCGGCTGGGTTCGTGCGCAGCTTCCCATCCGGTTCCATGCTGAGCCGCTCGGACCCTTGGCCGATCTAGTGCTGAGCCGCCCGGCAAGTGCGGTCTCCCTCCCCTAACCTGCCCCGCCCTTGGCCCCACGGCAAGCAACCCGTACGGGGGGCCGCCGGCCGCCCCACCCCCCCCCCCCCAGACGCCCGGGGAGCCGGACCGGGGAG
>CAZBGZ010000046.1:0-1907 GCA_964491925.1 uncultured Candidatus Saccharibacteria bacterium | reverse complement strand
TTCGAGAAATACCGCATCGTGCAGGATCGTTTGTTCGAGAGCGATTTCGACCGCGTGGTCAAGCAGATCGCCGCAGCGGAGAAGCCGGGTGACAGCGATGGTTAATGGTGCGGTCACGGGCCCGCATCGTTATCGGGAGAGAAATGGCCGTACTCATTCCATCCATCGCTAGCTGCACCTTCGACAGCGGCGGCGAGCGCCGTCTGGCCGAGCGGCTGGAGGCCAGGCTGGAGGACGACTACCTCTGCTGGTACAACGTCGCGCTCGGGCCGTCGGCGCTGCATCCCGATTTCATCGTCTTCCACCCGCGGCGCGGGCTGCTGATTCTGGAGGTGAAGGATTGGCGCACGCGCACGATCCTCGCCGCCGACCGCCAGAAATTCACCATCGAAACCGCGCGCGGTCCGGCGGTGGTGGAGAACCCGCTGGAGCAGGCGCGGCATTACGCGCATGCCGCCACCGACGTGCTGCAGCGCGACCCGCAACTGGTGTTCTCCAGCGGGCGCGAGGCGGGCAAGCTGATGTTCCCGTGGAGCTACGGCGTCGCGCTGCCGAACCTCACGCGCAAGCAGTTCGACGAGGGCGGGCTGGGCGAGGTGATGCCGCCGAACCGGGTGATCTGCCAGGACGAAATGCTCGAAGGCGTCGAGGCCGAGGCCTTCCAGCAGCGGCTGTGGGAGATGTTCTCGGTGCGCTTTCACGGTGCGCTGTCGCTGCCGCAGATCGACCGGATTCGCTGGCATCTCTTCCCCGAGGTGCGCATCCAGCCAGCGCAGGCCGACCTGTTCGCCGCCGCCGCGCCGCTGCCGGATCTGGTGCGCGTCATGGATCTGCAGCAGGAGCAACTGGCGCGCAGCCTCGGCGAGGGGCATCGCGTCATCCACGGCGTTGCCGGTTCGGGCAAGACGCTGATCCTCGGCTACCGCGCCGAGCATCTGGCGCAGGTGTGCGCCAAGCCGATCCTGATCCTCTGCTACAACGAGTCGCTGGCGCGCCGCATCGGCAGCATGATGCGCGCCAGGGGGCTGGCGGACAAGGTGCATGTGCATCACTTCCACCAGTGGTGCCGCGCGCAGTTGTCGGCCTTCAACGTCGATCCGCCGAAGCGGTCCGACGACATGGATGCCTTCTTCGCCGAGATGGTCGACCGCGTGATCCGTGCCGTCGAGCGCGGCCAGATTCCGGCGGCGCAGTACGACGCGATCCTGATCGACGAAGGGCACGATTTTCGGCCGGAGTGGTTCAAGCTGGTGGTGCAGATGGTCGATCCGAAGACCAACAGCCTGCTGGTGCTGTACGACGACGCGCAGTCGATCTACGGCGACGAGAAACAAAAGAAGTTCAGCTTCAAGAGCGTCGGCATCCAGGCCGCCGGCCGCACGACGATCCTGCGCATCAACTACCGCAACACCGACGCCATCCTGCGCTTCGCGCGCGACGTGGCGCAGAGCATCCTGACGCCATCCGAGGCCGACGAGGACGGCGTGCCGCTGTTGATGCCACAGGGTGCCGGCCGCGCCGGCGCCGAGCCGCAGGTGATCAACCTGCCGACGCTCAAGGATGAGGCCGAGTTCATCGCCAGGCGCCTGAAGGAAGCGCACCGCGCCGGCACGCCGTGGCGCGAGATGGCGGTGATCTACCGCGAGTACGAGCGCGACGCAAAACTGATCCGCAAACTGCTGCCGGCCCACGGCATCCCGCTCGTCTATTTCAAGGACGCCACCTACGCCAGTGACGAAGACAAGGTAACGCTGATCACCATGCACTCGTGCAAGGGGCTGGAGTTCCCGCTGGTGGTGATCCCCGGCGCCGACCGGATCAGGGGTGCCGGCGACCTGTCGCCGCACGAGGCGAAGCTGCTCTATGTGGCGATGACGCGGGCGACGCGGGAGTTGGTGGTGTGCGGG
>CAZBGZ010000045.1:0-1916 GCA_964491925.1 uncultured Candidatus Saccharibacteria bacterium | reverse complement strand
CAAATGGGTGATGACAGCGGTTGCCTGCCAGCCTAAGTTGCAATATATCGCAGTCGCCGCGATCCGTAGCTGCAGTGTTTCAGGTGAGTAGCCGAGTTGTCGTCGTTGGCGCGGCCCGCCACCATTGTGTCTCATCCAGCGACGATGCGGAGACCGACTCCAAGTGGATGGCCACCTAAAGCCTGCGCCGAAGCACTCTCGAAAGAAAGAGGCAGAACATGAAGGTTCGACGCTGGGGCAGTCATTGGATGGGGCTGGTGCCTGCACCGTCACTTGTCGCAACGGTCCTGTTCCTGGCATCGCTCGCAGGACAGATGGCAGAAGCTGCCGCTATCACGTCGCTCGCCTCGCTTGTCACCGGTCGCTACGCGCATTCCGTTACGCTCCTGACGACAGGTAGGGTACTTGTCGCCGGAGGAACGGCAAGCGGTGGTGTCGAACTATCTTCGGCGGAACTCTACGACCCAGCCGCGAATGCGTTCACTTCCGCGGCTTCGATGCTGGTGAAACGGGGCTACCACACCGCGACGCTGCTGCCCTCGGGCAAGGTGCTCGTGGTTGGCGGCTATACGAACACCGGGAACGGAGTCCTGAACACTTCGGAGATCTACGACCCGAGCACGAACACCTGGAGTTCGGCAGGCAACCTTGCGGCGGGACGATTCCTCCACACGGCGACCCTTCTGCCGTCCGGCAAGGTCCTTGTAACGGGTGGATATGGCGTAGTCGGTGCCGGCCAGGGACCCATTGCGAGCGCCGAAATGTACGATCCGGCCACAAACGCCTGGAGTCCGGCAGGAAACATGACCGGTCCGAGGACGCAGCACACGGCAACGCTACTAGGCAACGGGCAAGTTCTGGTGGTAGGGGGAGTCGGCGGGCTCTCCACGACTGAGACCTACGATCCTGCAACGAACGCTTGGACGCCGGCCGGCTCGCTTTCCAGCGGTCGCCGTGGCCACACTGCGACACTACTTGTGAACGGAAGCGTTCTCGCAGTAGGCGGGGATGGGGCCGGCGGTGTTCGAGCGACCACTGAACGATTCGACCCGATTGCGCGAACCTGGAGCGCTGGGGCAAGCATTGCTGTGGGGCGGACTGCCCATGCCGCGACGATCTTGCCATCGGGAAAGCTGTTCGTTGCGGGGGGGCAGTCCGGGTCCACTCTCCTCAGTACGGAAATCTACGAACCCGCGACCGATTCGTGGTCCTCCGCGGGAGCGCTTTCGGTGGCGCGCAGTGAGCTTGCGGCGGTCCTGCTCCCTTCCGGGAACGTGCTCCTCGTGGGCGGGCATTCCGATGCTGGCGGAAGCGTGTCGTCCGCGGTCATGGAGAACTACGATCCATCCGCCGGCAACTGGATGACAATCGGGAACATGCAGACCGAGCGCGAGAACGCGGGCGCCACCCTCCTGCCTTCCGGAAAGGTGCTTGTTGTCGGAGGCATCACGAACTCCGGGTACAGCGGTACGGCCGAGGTCTTCGACCCGCAATCGGGGGCATTCAGTCCTGCCGGTTCGTTTTCGGTTCCGCGGGCTTGGCCCACCGCGACACTGCTGAATTCGGGGAAGGTCCTGGTGGCAGGGGGGTACGGGAACGCGGGTTTCCTGGCGAGCGCGGAACTCTACGACCCTGACACCAACTCCTGGTCGATGGTGGGGCCGATGAACGTTGCGCGTAGCTACCACGCGGCTGCGCTGCTCCCCAGCGGCAAGGTGCTCGTGGTCGGCGGTGGGAACAGCGGGGGATACCCCTCAGGTGTCGATGTGTACGACCCCGCAACGGAAACGTGGGCCACCGCGAATCCCATTGCGGTCGGTCGGAGCTTTCCCACCGCAACGCTGTTACCCTCAGGGAAGGTGCTGGTCACGGGCGGATTTGCGATCTCAGGAGTCGTGCCAAGTGCCGACACCTAC
>CAZBGZ010000044.1:0-1918 GCA_964491925.1 uncultured Candidatus Saccharibacteria bacterium | reverse complement strand
GGCGAGAGCGACGACCCGGTGCAAGCCTTCCACTCGTTTAGCGTCTTTCTACTCACGGTATACGCGTCGTTCCTCGTGCCGCTGGGAGCGCTGGCCTTCGGCACGGCCGGCCTCGGCGGCGATCGCGAAGATCGCACGCTCCTCTTTCTCTTCATCCGTCCGCTGCCGCGCGGGCTCATTCTCCTAGCGAAATACTGCGCTGCGTTGCCGCTCGTGCTCGGCTTCACCGTCGGCAGCTTGTGGCTGTTCTGTAAACTCGCCGGCGCGCCGGGCCGCGCGGCACTTGACGCCTACCTTCCGGCGGCCGTCTATATGTCGGTCGCCTACACGTCGCTCTTCCATCTCTTCGCGGCGTTGGTGCGCCATTCCACGGTCGCCGCGTTGCTCTATGCCGTGTTCATGGAAGTGCTGCTCGGCAACGTGCCGGGCATTGTGAAGCGCGTGGCGGTCAACTACTACGGCCGGTCGCTGATGTACGACGCCGGCGTGGAACACGGCCTCAACGCCCCCGACGCCCAATGGTTCGACCCGTATCCGCCCGCCGATGCCCGCACGGCCCTCTGGATCATCGCCGCCGGAGGGCTCGTCGCGGCCTGGCTCGTGTTCCGCACTCGGGAATACGAAGAACCGACTTAGCCGGCTCTACGTTTCCACATCGACTAAGATACCGGTCGCCCAGCCGTTTCGCATCGCCTTCAAGGTCATCACCATGCGCACCACCTTCACCTTCCATACCGCCGGGCAGTTGCTCTTTGGTCGCTCAGCCGTGCGGCAATTGCCGGAACAGCTCGAGCGCTTGAGAGTCGCACGGCTATTGCTCGTCACCGATAAGCATTTAGAGAAGGCCGGCATTCTTGCCACGGTGCGCGAGCCGCTCTTGGCCGCGGGTATCGCCGTCGACGTGTTCGACGGCGGCGAGCCGGAGCCGTCGCTTGATTTGGTGGAAGCGGTGCTCGATCAGGCGCGCCGCTTTCGACCCGACGGCGTGCTCGGCCTCGGCGGTGGCAGCAACATGGACCTCGCCAAAATCGCGGCGGCCGTCCTTACGCACGGCGGCCAAGTGCGCGACTACCTGGGGGAAGACAAAATCCCCGGCCCGGTGATGCCGCTCATCTGCGTGCCGACCACGTCCGGCACCGGCAGCGAAGTGAGCGCCGCGAGCGTACTCACCGACAAAGCCGCCGGCGTGAAGGTCGGCATCCTCAGCAATTACTTGCGCCCGCGCTTGGCGCTGGTCGACCCGGAACTGACGCTCACCTGCCCGCGCAAGGTTACGGCCGATAGCGGCATCGACGCGCTAACGCACGCCATCGAAGCGTTCACCGCCGTCGACAACGCCGAGTTCCCGTTGCCCCCCGGCGAGCGCAGCACCTACCAAGGCCGGCATCCGATCGGCGACATGCTCGCGGAAAAATCCATCGCGCTGGTCGGCAAGCATTTGGTGCGTGCTTGCGACGCGCCGCAAGACTACGAGGCCCGCGAGGGAATGGCGCTCGCTGCGGTGCTCGGCGGCATGGCGTTCTCGAACGTCGGCGTCGCGATCGTGCATGCCTTGGAGTATCCGCTCGGTGCCGTGTTGCATTGTTCGCACGGGGCCGGCAACGGGCTGTTGCTCCCTTACGTGATGCGCTACAACCTCACGCCGCGAAAGCGCGAGTTCGCCAGGATCGCCGAGTTACTCGGAACGAACGTGACCGGGCTCGACGAAACAGCCGCCGCCGAAGCGGCGATTACCGCGGTGGAAAAACTCCGCACGGCCATCGGCATTCCCAACCGCCTGCGCGAGATCGGCGCCAAGCCGGAACAACTCGCCGGCTTCGCCGAAAAGGCGTTCGCCATCAAACGCGTCATCCGCGTAAACCCCCGCGTCCCGACGCTCGACGATTTCCGCACGATCCTGGAAACGGCGTACTAGCCG
>CAZBGZ010000043.1:0-1941 GCA_964491925.1 uncultured Candidatus Saccharibacteria bacterium | reverse complement strand
GCCGGATGTTTTTAGGACGACTTCTAGTCTCGGGCGTAGCCAGGTGGGCCGCATCTTGAAGGTGCGGTCCACCTGTTCGGCCCGCCCCTCACACCAAATAACGCACGTTATCGACCAGCAACACAAGCGCCAGGCCGATGACAAAGACGGCGAAGGCGGTCCGCAGCGCGGCCGCATTCAGCCGGCGGGCAAGCCGCGCGCCCAACAGCGCCCCGGCGATCCCGGCGATGGCGAACACCGCCACGATCCCGAAATCAGTGGGCGGGCCGCCCAGATGGCCCACAAAACCGGCAAGACTGTTCATGGCGATGATGATGAGCGAGGTCCCAACCGCCTGGCGCATCGGCAGGCCGACCAGCATCACCAGGGCCGGCACGATGAGAAAGCCGCCGCCCACGCCCAGGAAGCCCGTGAGTACGCCGACCCCAACCCCGGTCGCAGCGATCACCGGCCAGCTCCGGGCGACCCCCGCCTGCTCGCCGGCGGAGCGGCGCAAGAGCATGAATCCGCCCACCACCAGCATCAGCACGGCAAAGGCGATCAGCAGCGCCCGGGCCGGGACGAGTTGCGACAGCCCGGCCGACAGATACGCCGCCAGCATGCCCGCCCCGCCAAAGACCAGGGCGACCTTCCAGTTCAGCGTGCCCTGTACCCGATGGGTGGATGCGCCGGCCAGGCTGTTGATTCCGACGATGGCCAGCGAGGCCGTCACCGCCGCCTGCGGGCTGAGCCCGGCCACATAGACCAGGGCCGGCACGGTCAGGATCGATCCGCCACCGCCGAGCAGGCCCAGAGTCAGGCCGATGACGAAGCCAAGGGCTAGATCGGCCGCGAAGGCGATCATGCCTCGACCGGGAGCGCCTGCGCCCACAGCTTCTCGCCGTCGCCGAGCGTCACCGCGTCAAAACCCTGCGCGCGCAGGTAGCTGGCCGCGATCTGCGAGCGATACCCGCTCGCGCACTGGGTCACCAGCAACCGGTCGTGGGGGAGCTCACCTAGATGCCGCGGCAAAAGGCCGACCGGGATGTGTTTTGCGCCCGTGATATGAACGGTGTCGTACTCGCTCTTGCCGCGCACGTCGACGATGAGCAGCCCATTCGCCGCCCGCCGCTCGGCCAGATGCTTCGCCGTCCAGACCGGCAGCGCGACATTGGATCCCGCCACGACCTCGGGGGCAAAGTAGCCCGGGGTGTCATCAATGCCGATCGCGCGGAGCGCGCGGGTGATGCGCTCGACATCGCCCAGCGATGGCGCGATGAAGTAGACCGGCCGGGCATAGTCGACATACCAGCCGATGTAGGTGAGGTAGCTGTTGTCCGTTGTCGGGATGGAGATCGCGCCCGGGAGGTGGGCTTTGGCGAAGGCCTCCCTTCCGCGCAGGTCAAACACCTGGGCGCCCGCGGCGAGCAACGCATCAAGCTCTGCCCGGCCCATCTGGCGCGGGGGCGCCGTTTCGGCCAGCAGGGCGGCCCCAAGCTTGTTCACCCGCTTCATCTGGGCGAAGTAGCGCGGGGCCTCGGGCTGGCCGGCCAGCAGCCAGGCCGCGAAGGCATCCTCATCCTCGAACTGAAAGGCCGGGTTGAACAGCCGCTCATAGCCCAGCGTGGTCGAGGGGATCGCGCCGAGGGCCTTGCCGCAGGCGCTGCCCGCGCCGTGGCCGGGCCACAGTTGCAGATAGTCGGGCAGGGCCTTGAGCCGGGCGACGCTCTCGAACTGTTTGCGCGCGCCGATCTCCTTGGTGCCAAGCATGCCGGCCGCCTCTTCGAGCAGATCGGGCCGGCCCACGTCGCCGACAAAGACGAAGTCGCCGGTGAAAATCCCGATCGGGCGGTTGGCCCCGGCCGTATCGGTGATCATGAAGGAGATGTGCTCGGGGGTGTGGCCGGGTGTGCGCAGCACGTCGACCTTGACATTCCCGACCTTCCACGTGTCGCCCCCGCG
>CAZBGZ010000042.1:0-1978 GCA_964491925.1 uncultured Candidatus Saccharibacteria bacterium | reverse complement strand
GCTGGGCCGCCAGCATCGCCTGCGTCGCCCCGTCGTACAGCGCCTGCGTCGCGACGTTGCCGGGCGCCACGTCGAGCACCTCGGCGAACCTCTGTCGCGCCACGTCGAAGCGCCCCGCGTCGAGCGCCGCGATCCCCTGCGCCCGCAGCTCGGCCAGCTCCGGGGCCAACCCCGCGGACAGCCCCTGCGCCGGCGCCGGCTCGGGTCGCACTTGCGCCGCCGGCTCCGGCGTCGCGCGCACCGGCGCCGGCGTCGGCGCCACCGCCGGCACCGGCGCCACCGGCGGTCCGGCCGGGCGGCACCCCACCAGCGCGAGCGCGAGCCCCACGCACGCCGCGCCGGTCGAGTGTCGGGCCTTCGTCACGGCCCGCACTCTACCGCATCGCCTCACCGCCGACCCACCCGGGCGGCCCCGCCGAACGCGCGGCCCCGCCCGGCCCCGGAGGCCGTGACAGCCCGCGCGCGAGCGCCTATCGTCGCCGCATGAGGCCGCACCCCCTCGCGCTCGCCGCCCTGCTCCCGTGCGCCTGCGGCGACGCCGGCCCCGCGGGAGACCCCACCGGCTCCACGGGCCCGGCCGGCACCACCGGCCCGGTGGGCGCGCTCGCCGACCTGATCGAGCCGATGGCCTGGGAGCCGCTCGCGGCCGCCGACGACCCGTTCGCCGCCCACCGACCGCCCGCCATCGACTGCCCCTACGGCCTCGGCTGGTTCATCGAGGCCGACGGCATCGAGCTCGACACCAGCGCCTGCAACTACGCCGGCCTCGTCCAACCGTCGCTCGTCCCGGTCGCCCGCGGCGCCGCCATCGAGCTCGGCCTCTACTACTTCGACCTGCTCGCGCCCGAGCCGACCACCGCCCACCTCGCGGTCCAGATCGGCGACCACCTCGTCTTCGAGCGCACGATCGACATCCCCGGCAAGGCCGCCGTGCTCGACACCCGCCTCGTCGCCGACTTCGACGCCCCCGCGGGGACCCCGGTGATCTTCCACCTGCACAACCACGGCCAGAACAACTGGACCTTCCACCGCCTCCAGGTCGAGGTCGCCGCCCCCTGAGCGACAGGACAGGCCCCGAGGGACAGGCCCCGAGGGCCATGTCCGTTCAGACCTGCCCGAACAGACAGGCTCACTCGAACGGATCGAGCAGGTCGCGCTCCGGCGTGCGGTCGCCGCGCGGCTTCGGCTTGCCGCCCGCCGGGATCTCCGGCGTCTTCTTGTCGCCCTCGCGCCACACGCACCCGATCACGCGCGTGGTCGCCCGCGCCGCCGCCGCCGCCGCCGCGCACTCGTCCGCGAGCGACCCGGCCAGCTTCGGATCCGCCTTGGCCGCCGCCCACGTCGCCATCTGCTGCAGCAGCGCGCCCTCGTGGGCCAGCCGGTCGCGCTCCCCCATCGACTGCACGCACGCGCGGAAGCGGGCCACGTAGTCGTCGCACGCCGGGACGTCGAGCTTCGTCTCGAACGTCACCACCGGCCGCACGAGCGGCGGGGGCGGCGTCGGCGCCGCCTTCACCTCGGCCTTCGCCTCCGGCGCCGCCTTCGCCTCCGGCGCCGCCTTCGCCTCGACCTCCGACTTCACCGGCGCCGCGGGCTGCGGCTTCGGGGCCGACTCGGCGGGCGCCGAGCCGTCGCACCCCGCCAGCGCGCACACGATCGATCCACCGAGCAAGAACTGACGACACAGGTGCGGCATCGGACCTCCGGACCGCCCGAGCAACGCGCGAGCGGCCCGCTTGAGTTTCCCTCACTTCCGGCGATCATGATCCGGGAAGATCGCCGCCCGCTCGCGCGTCCCGCAGATCGCCCGCCGCGATCGCGCGTACCACCCGGCACCCCCGAGGTCCGCCATGCCCCGTCTCGCCCTCGCCCTCGCCCTCTCCGCCGCCGCCGCCCGCCGCCTCGCCGACGCCTGCGGGAACAGCATCCGCCGGGTCGTCGACAGCGACGTGCGGGCCGTGCAGAGCGCCGAACACAT
>CAZBGZ010000041.1:0-1999 GCA_964491925.1 uncultured Candidatus Saccharibacteria bacterium | reverse complement strand
TGCCGACGTAGTTGCCGCGCATGACGATGCCGGATCCGGCGAGCACGACGCCGTGGCTCGAGTTGCCCGAGATCAGGTTGCGAGCCGCAGCGGAGCCGCCGCCGAGCGTGTGGCCGTCGCCGTCGAGCACGACACCGGACTGATTTGGAATCGCCGCGGTGCCGGCGGCGTTGGTGCCGATCCGGTTGCCTTGAATCGTCGCGGTCGAACTTTCGGCATCCGCGGCGATGCCGTTCGAGCCGTTGCCGGAGACGAGATTGCCTTCGCCGGCAGCCACGCCGCCGATCGTCACGCCGCTGGCGACCAGCAGGCGGATGCCGCCGTTGACGTTTCCGGCAATCGCCGCGGTGCCGGCGGCATTGGTGCCGATGTAGTTGCCGCGGATCAGGTGGCCGGAGCCGTTGACGCTGATGCCGCCGAAGGTGTTCCCGGAGATGACATTGCGGGCTGCGACAGCGGCGCCGCCGACGACGTGAGCGCTTCCGCCGAGAGCCACTCCGGCCGCGTTGCCGATCGCGTTGGCGCCTGCGGCGTCGACGCCGATCAGGTTCCCCTGCACGACGACGTTGCTGGTGTCGGCGTCGAAAACGACGCCGGTCGAGCCGTTGCCGGAGATCAGGTTCCCCTCTCCGGCGGCGGTGCCGCCGATCGTCCCGCCGGTCGCACTCAGGACCCGGATGCCTGAGCTGCCGTTCGCCATCGCGGCCGTGCCGGCAAGGTTGGTGCCGATGTAGTTGCCCTGGATCTTGCTGCCGGAGCCCCGGAGCACCACGCCGGTCGAGTCGTTGCCGGAGATGAAATTCCGTTCGCCGATCGTGTCGCCGCCGCAGACATGATTGGTGCCGCCCAGGTCGACACCGCCGCCGTTCGGCAACGCCGCCGTGCCCGCGGCGTTCAGCCCGATGTAGTTCGCCGCCACCAGGCAGCCCGAGGCCGGACTCTCGAGCGAGATGCCGACGGCAGTGTTGCCCGCGATGACGTTGCGCGTCGTGGCATCGGCACCGCCGATGGTGCAGTTGCTGCCGAAGACGCGCAGACCGATCGACTGGCCGGCGAGCGCCGCCGTGCCGGCGGCGTTGGTGCCGATGTAGTTGCCGAAGACCGTCACGCCATTCGCGGCGCTGCCGATGGCGATGCCGTTGGAGCCGTTGGCGGAGATCACGTTGCGGCCGACGGCGAAAGTGCTGCCGATGGTGTGCCCGCTCGTCTGCACTCGCACGCCGTCGCCGGCATTGCCCAGGCCCGCGGCGCCAGTGGCATCGACGCCGATCTGGTTGCCCAGGATCGTCCAGTTCGCCGAGCTGTTGTCGAGGTCGATCCCGAGGCCACCGTTGCCGGCGATCGTGTTGCCCTGGCCGGCGATCGCCCCGCCGACGGTGACGCCGGTGCCGCCGGTGCCATAGATGCCATTGCCGTCATTGGGCACAGCGCCGGTGCCTGCGGCGTTGGTGCCGATGCGGTTGGCGCGGATGACAGCCCCGTCGGCGCCCGCCTGCACCAGGATGCCCCGCTCGCCGTTACCTGAGAGGACGTTGCCGACCGTGGCGTTGCCGATCACGCAGTTGGCGCCGGAGACGCGGATTCCCGACTGTCCGTTGCCGGCGTCGGTCACGCCGTCGAGCGCCAAGCCGAGGTAGGACCGTGTGACGACCGTCGTGGCGCTCAGGATCTCGAGACCGTAGCCAGGAAAGCCGGTCACCGCGAGCGCCGAGACGCTCGACGACGTGGCGCCGGCGCTGAAGGTCAGCCCGCTGCCCGAGGCGAGGCCGGCGCCATCGATCCGGACGACTGGAGCGCTCACCCAGCCCGGGGCGGAGGTGCCGTTCACTGTCAGCGAACCGCTCACCGAAGGCAGGGCAGCGCCGGTGATCGCGAAAGTGCCGGCGACGCCGAAGGTGATCGTGTCGGCGCCGGCGGCGGCGTTGGCGGCGACGATCGCCTCGCGGAACGAGCAGTCGGCGTTGCAGATACCGTCGTTGGTGTCGGCGGTCTTCGACAC
>CAZBGZ010000040.1:0-2002 GCA_964491925.1 uncultured Candidatus Saccharibacteria bacterium | reverse complement strand
TAGGGGCGAGTCTGCCCTAGCTAGTCTCATCCACGGTCATCCGATGCATTATCGGATTAGTTGTGCGGCCTTAGGGCAACAACTGCGTCAGATTGGCAGTGACGCCATTCATGGCGAACGCGAGGCAGCTGGGAGTCTCTTACGGTTCGCACGGTGGTGGACCGTCTGCGAAGATGAAGTTGATTAGAAACACCGCGTCAGTAATATTGAAACGGTCATCGCAATTCGCATTACCCGCTTGCGGCGGGATCGGAGCCGGACCATTGGCAAAAAGGAAGTTGATGACATAGACTATGTCAGTGATATTAATCACTCCATTGGCATCATTGTCGCCAATTTTCATTGTTCGGAATCGAAATGTACTCGTCGACCAAGTCGCACCACCATTTTGGTCTTCTGCCAGGACCTTCCACCAATATTGACTTCCCCAAACTAAGGAATCGGGCAAAGATACTTGGTTGCCCGCAATTCCTGCCAAGATGTATTCATCGTTGAAGGTGCTGTCCGAAGCCACGTGAAGTGAGTACGAAGCAATATCAAGCGGGTCGATGTCACTGGATGATGACCAGGAAAACAGCGGCAATCTGGTGGCAATTGGTGGTGTGTAAGTATTAGTTGGAGAAGTTAGATCAAATTGCGCCGGCGCGGAGTTTGCGGAATTAACCCAAATGGATTTCACGGGTGACCAAGCTGAATACTCATAGTAATCGCCCGCTCTAACTCGCCAAAAATACTTGGCGTTTTCGGTTAGCGTGATATCAACAGTGGCACCGGTGAGAGAATCCAAACCCTCGGGCACGCTGAAAACGTGGGAGGCGGCCATTGAAGAATCGGATGAAAGTTGAAATTCGTAAAAAAGACTGTCATTTTCAGAATCGTTCGCATTGCCCACGACAAACATCGGCTGTAGGCTGGAGACAATCGAACCCGTGGCGGGTGAATGCTGTAAGGGAATCGATGGAAGGCTATTCATGCGAAACATGAGTTGATACCAATTTGACCATTCTATGTTATCGCCGACTCTCAAACGAAGCCAATAGATTTGGCCGTCAATCAGAGGCGAGCCATTGTAAACAACAAATGGGTTTCCAGAAGTGAAAGTAGCCGGATTCCACATTTCAGAGAATTCCCAATCGTCATCTGTGCCGATAGCAATTGTAAATCTTGTCTGCAATAGACTTTCCGGACTTGCAATGGTCCAAGCAATCTGCGGAATGGCATCAAGCACATGGAGCAGGTCAGTCTGACCTGAAATGGTGATCCCGGCAACAGCGATAGGAGGAACGTACGGAAATGCGCCTATGTCGTTTCTCGTCCCGTCCGGATCGTTGAATTCGGGCGCCGGATCACCTTTTTCAATGCAGGGTGAACTGCTAACAAGCGAATAGTCGCCGTTTGCGGCGTCCCTAAACATGGGATTAACCTGGATGTCGTTTGGGCCTGGCGTTGACGTACCAATGTAGCTCGAGAAATTGCTCCAAAAATCATTGTAGTCAAGTTGAGTTCCAAAGTTGATATCTGCCGTTCCGTAGTAACTCATATTCATGACGATATTGTTCTTTATCACCGAATACTCGCCATAAACCGCGAGTCCCCGATGGCCACCCACGATAGTGCAGTTAATGACTTCGGATTGCGGCGCCTGAAGAAAAATGGCGAGGTCATTGTAATTCTTGATAAGACACCTGCGAATTCTCATTCGCGAAGTCAGATCTCCGTTAATTAGACATAGTCCGTTTACTGGTACGCCGATGAACCGGCAGTTTTCCACTGTGCAGTTGCCCGCGAATGTGGCGGTAACTCCACCTGCCAAAAACTGAAACCCAGCTATGGTGGTGTTATTGCAATTCGAGATACTCACCTTGCTGGTGCTGCTTAGAAAAGTAACCTCCGGCCCATCACTCGATATTAGATTCACATTTTTCTGGTTAATGACGATTTGTTCCCCATATGTGCCGGGGCTAACTAATACTGTGTCCCCAACCTTTGACAACTCAATAGC
>CAZBGZ010000039.1:0-2030 GCA_964491925.1 uncultured Candidatus Saccharibacteria bacterium | reverse complement strand
ACGCTGCTCTTCCGGGCATCGTCGCCCGACCCCGAGAACACCTGCGCTGCACCAGACCCGAACGCGGGTCGATGTGCATGAACCGAATGGAGAATCGACCATGGCGCTTCCGAAGGAACCTGAAATCGACAGCGGACGAAGGGACGCTCTGAAGACCATCGGGGCGGGAGCCCTGGCGGCCACCGAAGGCGTGAGCCTCTTCGCCGGCGCGGCGACGCCCGCCGCGGGCGCCACGCCGGCCGGCGGCGCGGCGAAGGCCGCAGGCGGACCGTACAACATCCTCTTCATCCTGACCGATCAGGAGCGCTTCTTTCGCCCGGGCGAGTTGCCGAAGGACTATCGGCTGCCGGCGCACGAGCGGCTCGCGAAGAAGGGGATCGTGTTCGAGAACCACCAGATCAATTCGTGCGTGTGCACGCCGTCGCGCTCGGTGCTCTACACGGGCCGCCACATTCAGCACACGAAGATGTTCGACAACACCAATTTTCCCTGGATCAGCAGCATGTCGACGGACATTCCGACCGTCGGCCACATGCTTCGGGAAGCGGGCTATTACACGGCCTACAAGGGAAAGTGGCACCTCACCAAGGAGTTCGAAACGGTCAATTCGCTGGGCACGCCGGAGAAGATCTTCACCAAGGAGATGGATGCCTACGGGTTCAGCGACTACTTCGGCGTCGGCGACATCATTGCGCACACGCGGGGCGGCTACCTGCACGACGGCATCATCTCGGCGATGGGGGTGAACTGGCTGCGCGGCCACGGCAAGGATCTGGCCAGCCAGGGCAAGCCGTGGTTTCTTGCGGTGAACCTCGTGAACCCGCACGACATCATGTTCGTCAACACCGACCGACCCGGCGAGAAGGTGCAAGCGCGAAACATGCTCGGCCACATCGAGCCCGCGCCGGCCGATCCGCTCTATGCGAAGCAGTGGCCGTTTGAGCTGCCATCAACCTACCCACAGCGGCTCGACGCGGCGGGTCGACCGGCGGCGCACGCCGAATACCTCAAATCGCATGACGCGCTCACCGGCAACATCGCCAATGAGGATTGGCGCTGGCGCTATCGCCACAACTACTACCTCAACTGCCTGCGTGATGTCGACCGGAGCATCGTGCCGTTGCTCGATGAACTGGAGGCGCTGGGCCTCGCAGCCAACACGATTGTCGTGCTCACCGCGGATCATGGGGATCTCGACGGCGCCCATCGCCTGCATTCGAAGGGCGCGACAGCTTACCGAGAGCAGAACAACGTTCCTCTGATCGTCGTGCACCCCGCACATCCGGGAGGGAAGCGCTGCAAGGCGGTGACCTCCCACCTCGACATCGCGCCAACGCTCTTGAGCCTCACCAACACCAGCCCGGAAAGGAAGGCGGTGATTGCGAAGCATCTGCCCGGCAAGGATCTGTCGCCGCTGCTCGCAGCGCCGGAAAGAGCTTCGTACACCGCCGTCCGGGACGGTTCGCTCTATTGCTACAACATGTTCGCGTACATCGACGGCGAATTCATGCAGAAGGCCGTCGCCATGGCCCAGCAGCCGGATGGGAAGGCCAGGGTCCAGGAGGCCGCCAAAGCGGGGACGTTGCGACCCGACCTGACCAAGCGGGGCGCGATTCGGGGCGTCTACGACGGACGCTACCGGTTCGCCCGCTACTTCTCCCCGAAGCAGCACAACCGTCCCGCGTCGGTCGAGGCGCTCTTCCGCCTGAACGACGTGGAGCTCTTCGACGTGGAACGCGATCCGCAGGAGCGCAACAACCTGGCGCTGGACCGGGACAAGCACCGGGAGATTCTCGAGGCGATGAACGCGAAGCTGAACGCGCTCGTCGACCGGGAGGTGGGTGAGGATGTGGGGCAGATGCTGCCGGCCAGCGCGGACGGCGGCTGGGTCGTGACGGACGCCGTCTACGACGTGTGAGAGACCGGGGCGTGCGTTCGGGCGACCGGCCGGCCGTCTCCGGAACGCTGCCGATGTCGAGGCTGTTCAGGCCTGACGGCGCCCGTTTGCCGCGTAGACCCGTGTCGAGGGC
>CAZBGZ010000038.1:0-2056 GCA_964491925.1 uncultured Candidatus Saccharibacteria bacterium | reverse complement strand
CACGGCGCCGCCGGCAGCGGTCCTCCTGGGCAAGCTGCTCTTCAACCTCGCTCTCCTCCTCGTGGTGAACATCGTCGTCGTTCCGCTCTTCCTCGCGATGCTGTCGTTCGACATCGCGGGGCCCGCGCTCTTCGTCACGCTGCTCGTCCTGGGCGACCTCGCGCTGGCCTCGGCCTCCACGTTCGTCGCGGCCATCGTGGCGAAGGCGCAGTCCAAGGGCAGCCTGTTCCCCGTTCTCGCGATCCCGCTGCTCCTGCCTCCGCTCATCGGTGCGGTCACCGGGACCCGCATCGCCGCGACGGATCCCTCGTTCCTGGCCGGTATCGAGCACGTGAAGCTCCTCGTCTCGTTCACGGGAGCGATGACGACGGCGGCCTTCCTGCTCTTCCCCACCGTCTTCGAGGAGTGACAAATGGAAGTAGCGCGCCGAAGGCGTTTCCCGGCCCGGAGGGCTGAACAGATGCCCCGAGCCGTTCTCGCCGCGGCCGTCGTCGTTCTCCTTTCAGCCTGCGGGCCCTCCGTGAGCGTGCGGCGCGTCGTCCCCGCGCCCTACAACCTGGGGCCGGTGCACAAGCTCGTGCTCGTGTCGGCCGAGGGCCCCTCGCGCCGGGAACGCGAGATCGTGCGGGCGCGCTTCCTCGAGCGCATCGAGTCGCAGGGCGTGTTCGCCATCGACGACGCCTCGCCGCGGGCGCCCGACCTCTTCGATTTCTTCGAGCAGCTCTTCTCGAAGGAGAAGGCGCGAGCCGCGGCCCGGGAGGCCGACGAGTACCGGCGCCGCAATCCCGGCGACGTTTACGTGAGGCTCCGCGTCAACGACGTCTCGAGCCGCCGCCGCCACGACACCCGCAAGTAGAAGAACAAGCAGGGGGAGGAGGAGGTCCGGCACAGCTACTGGGCCGAGGGCTCCTGCTCCTTCCAGATCACCCTCGTCGACGGCCGGGACGGAGAGCGCATCGCGCGGTTCACGGTTTCTCAGGAGGGCCGCTCCCCGACGTACTCCGACTGGCGGGACGATCTCCTCGAGACCGCGGAACGCGACGCCGTGGATCGCGCGGTGAGCGAAGCTCTCTTCCAGTTCACCCCGCAGCGCGTCACCGAGACGCTCGCGCTCGAGGAGAAGGCTCCGGCAGCCAAGGACGGAATCGCTCTCATCGAGCAGGGCAAGCTGCGCGAGGCGCGGCTCCTGTGGGAGAGGACCGCGAAGGACGCGCCGGAGTCGGCCGCGCTGGCCTACAACCTGGGCTGCGTGTCGGAAGCGCTCGGGGATTCGAAGGCCGCCGCCGAGTGGTACGACGACGCGGCGCGCCTCGACCCGTCGTCCGAGAAGTACCGCCGCGCCGTATCGGACCTCAGGCGCCGGGCCGACGACGCCGACCGGCTGCGCAAGAGGGACTGACATGAAAAAGGGGGTGCGCCCGTCGCGCACCCCCTTGAGAGTCCTCCGCTGCCGGAGAGCTCGAGCCTAGGGGCCGGGAGCCGTTCCGCCCAGGAAGATGTACATGTTCAGGAAGAACGTGTCCGCCCCCGTCTGGGCTCCGCTCGAGTTGACGTCTCCCTGGCACAGCGACACGACCGGGCTGCCGCCCAGGAAGATCGCGAGGTTCAGGTAGAACGAGTCGGCGCCGGTGAGGGCTCCGTTGTTGTTCGTGTCACCCCGCAGCGCGTAGTTGAAGCCGTTCGTCAGCGTTCCCGAGAGCATGTCGGTGTTCGTCACGACGACGTTGCCGGTCGCAGACGGAGCGTTCGCGCGCGCGCCCGCCGTGCACGTGATCGCCGTCGGCGTGACGTTCGTGACGTTGCAGGCCGTTCCCATGAGCGTGACCGTGGCGCCGGCCAGGAAACCCGTGCCGTTCACGGTGATCGTGCGCCCGCCGACCGTGCTCGCGCACGCGGGAACGACCGAGGAGACCGTGGGCGCCGGGTTCGGCAGAGCGCCGAGCCAGCCGATGTCCTTCATCTGGGCGAACGTCGAATCGCTCGCGACGTTGTGGGTGAGATCGGCGTTGATGGCGGGCTCCATCAGCACGTTCGGCGTCGCGCTGACGTCGAAGTG
>CAZBGZ010000037.1:0-2063 GCA_964491925.1 uncultured Candidatus Saccharibacteria bacterium | reverse complement strand
CAGCACGCCGAGGCCCGCAATCATCGAGACGATGAACGTCGCAGTGGCGCGTGACATACCCACGGACTCGTAGAACGGCACCTGGTGCGCCATCCAGCCGATCATGCCGAAGAAGAGCAGCATGAAGCCGACGGCGCAGAGCCAGAACTGCTGCGTCCGCATCGCCTCCCGCAGCGTCATCCCCTCGGCGTTGCGGCTCGCCGGCCGCACCGGTGCCCCCGCCTCTGGCTCGCGATTGCCGTCGATCAGCTCGCCGACGTCGGCGGGGCGCGTCCGCAGGACGAAGATGCCGGCGAGGAGGTAGAAGATTCCGAGCACGACGCCGGAGAAGAGGAACGCGCCGCGCCAGCCCAGTCCACCGATTGCGACGGCAACGATCGGAAGGACGACGAAGCCGCCGATCGAGAAGCCGCTGCCGAGGACGCTCAGCGCGACACCGCGCCGCCGCTCGAACCACTGCGAGATCAGCGACTGAAACGGCAGGAAGAACATCATCTGCCGGAAGACCGCGTGGATGCCGTAGAAGACGTAGAACTGCCAGAGCTCCTGGGTCATCGCCAGCAGGATGTAGGAGCAGGCGGCGAGACAGCCGCCGACGACGATGCAAAGGCGCGCCCCGTGAGCATCAACCCAGTGGCCGATGAATGGGCCTACGAGGCCGCCGGTAAGAATTGCGACCGAGTACGCGACCGACACGTCGGCACGATTCCAGCCGAACTCGTCCTCGAGCGGGTGGACGTAGAGACCGAACGAAGACATCGATAGGCCGCTGCCGAGTGCCATCGCAATCGTGCCCACGAGGAGCACACGCCAGCCGTAATAGATCTGGCGTTTACCGGTGAGGACGTCTCGAACTCCCGCATAGGCCGTAGCTGCCGTGGCCATCGATGGCATTGTCGGCGGGCGGCAGGCACACGGGCAATCAGGAAGGGACGCCGCGGGCTGGAGGCGGCGGATTACAAATGGTGCCCAGAGGGAAAACTCGCACCGGACAGAGCCGATTCTTATCGTAGCTGCGTCACAAACGCCGGGCAGCCGCGTTTGAATAGGAGAAGGAATCCAGGGATCAAGACGGCAGGACGCCGGGCACGAGGTATCGCGATGGGTCTGTTCGGCAAGAAGAAGTCTGACGCCTCAGACGAGGCGGCGCTGGCAGAGATCGAGGCGAGCGTCCGAAACATCCGCAGCCGCATGGCGAACCACAAGATGCCGATCGGCGACCTCTTCGCCATGATGAACGAGGACGAGCGCCCGATCCTCTCGATCATCCCGAAAAAGGCGCCCCCGCCTCCCTCCGAGCGCGTCTCACCCGACCAGATCACGAGCAACGCCAGGAAGGACGAGCCGAAGCCGTCCCTGGACGCCCGCAGCAACGACCTCTTCTTCCGCTCCCTGTAGCCCACGCCAGTTCATTCCAGCAGGACGACGGGGCGCGTTGACACCAGTTCTACTTGGAGCATCCGTAGCCGAGGCTTTCCAGCCTCGGCGCCGTCCCCGCTGTGGCGCATCAACACGCATCGGGCCGTAGGAACCCTGTATGCAGGGCACCTACGGCGTGAAGGTCTCGGCTGGCGGTAACTCCGTGCTCAGTCCGTCTCGGCGAGGATCGCGGCGATTTCGCTCTCGCTGGTGGCGCCGGTGTTGGCGTTCTGCCAAAAGCGCAGCATCAGACTGACGAGGGTCTGCTTCTCCTTCTCGCTGAAGCCGCGGCAAAAGGTGGCTGCCAGGCGGGCCATTGCCGGGATCAGGCGCAGACAGACCTCTTCGCCCCTATCGGTGAGGATGACTTCGATCGTACGGCGGTCCTGGACGTGGGTACGGCGCTCGACGAGGCCTTCCTTGACGAGGCCGTCGATCAGGTAGGTAACGGTGGCGGCAGTGATCATCAGCCGCTTCGACACCTCGTTCTGAGTGAGGCAGTGGCCTTCGGTGAGGAACAGGATACGGAGCACGGTGAAGCGGCCGGCGGTGCGTCCCTGGCCGATCGCGCTGATCAGCTTCTTGCCCGCCTCGTGCGCCGCCCAGTAGCCGGCATGGACCGCCATGTTCGCCTCCATCGCTGA
>CAZBGZ010000036.1:0-2066 GCA_964491925.1 uncultured Candidatus Saccharibacteria bacterium | reverse complement strand
ATTGCGGCGGCGTTCCCGGTGGTCAAGGTCGTGATGCTGACCGTATCCGAGGCTGAGGACGATGTGACGGCGGCGCTGCGCGCCGGGGCGCGAGCATACGTGCTCAAGGGCGTGGCCTCTCGCGAACTGGCGCGCATTATTCGCAGCGTGGCAGCGGGTGAGGTGTATGTCACCCCCTCGCTCGCGGCGAGCCTGTTGTATGAGTTGACGGGCGGTCGTGGGCCCAGCGTCGCACCCAACCCGCTGGACGGCCTCACGGAACGCGAGCGCCAGATCCTGGAGCGCGTGGCTGCCGGCGACAGCAACAAGGAGATTGGCGCGCAGTTGGGTGTCAGCGAGAAGACGGTCAAGCACCACATGACGAACATCCTGCAAAAACTGCAGGCCCGGAACCGGGTGGAAGCGGCGCTGATGGCCAGAACCGGGGAGTTGCCAGAGCGCTAACGCGCCGTGCTCGCGTCGACGCGGAGCTAGTGCGCCTGCGTTTCGTTGCCGCTCCTGCTGGTGGGATGCGGCGTGTGTGTTAGTAGCTGAGCACACATTGTGCCGCCGCCCGATGAGTGTGCGCAGGCCGGCTGAGCACGCGCAGTTTGGTAAAGTAGCTTCACCTCGTGCTCACGGCGCTTTACCGTATCGGACATCTGATGATGCTTTACAAACACGCCGATCCGGTAGGGCGCGCTACCGGGGCGCCCTTCGGTTCCGGGGCCCGGAAACTGGCTGAATTCGGCATCTGGGGAATCTTGCAGTGAGCCATTTGGCGCCTGAAGCAGCGCGGCTTTCTGCGATCCTGGCGGTCTCCCCAGTTGGTGCGGCACTCACAACTCCCGATCTGACCATGCTGGAGGTCAATCCGGCGCTCTGTGATCTGCTTGGTTACACCCCCGAAGGCCTGCTCGGGATGTCGCTGTGGGATCTGTGCGCCTCCAACCATGGCGTATCCCAACTCAACGGCCGTGCGCGCCCTCCCCGTGAAATGAAAACCCTCTTTCAAGAGGAGTGCTCATTTCGCCACCATGATGGACACATAATCTGGACACGGGTTTCTGGCTCATCACTGCCAACCCTTGGCGATGAGCCACCGATACTGGTCGTCTATCTTCAGGAACGTGCTGCGTTCAGCGTTGCGGCCGATGCATCGCTCGCACCGTCGCACCAGGCCCGGCAGGTGCTCGACAGCATCACCGAAGGCATCTATGTCCTGGACCGCAACTGGCGTGTGACCTACTGCAATGCGACTGCCGCGCAACGACTGGGGAGCGCGCTTCCCACGCCACTGGGCAGCAACATCTGGGATGCCTTCCCCCCGGCGGTCGAGACGTCGTTCTACACTGCCTGCCAGGCAGCCGTTCGCGACGGCGTACCTGTGAGTGTCGAGACGTTCTATCCGCCCACGCAGTCCTGGTTCGAAGCTCACCTCTACCCCATTGCTGATGGGCTTACTGTCGTCTCCCGGAACATCACGGAGGCGAAGGCGCTCGAGTTGAGCTTGCGCACCTCGGATGCGCATCATCGCTTCCTGCTGGATCACGTGCCGGCGGTGATCTACGCCCTGGCCCCGGATGCGCAGCAAACGAGGCTCTATTTCAGCCCTCGCCACCGGGAACTGACGGGCTACACCCTGGAGGAAACGCTCGCCAATTCCGGGCACTGGCTGGATCTGGTTCACCCGGATGACCGCGCGAGAACAGCGGCCGAAAACGCACGCGCGGTCGCCGAGGGCGTGCGATTCCGGGCGGAGTACCGGCTGCGGCGCAAAGACGGCTCCTACGTCTGGGTGCTCGCCAAGGCCCAGCCCCATGTCGTCGACGGCGCAGTCGCCGGTCTCGTGGTCCACGTGACCGACGTCGACGAGGAGGTCCGCGCGCTCGAATCGCTCGCCGACGCCGTCGACCACGACCCGTTGACGGGTCTCACCAACCGGCCCGGCCTCATCGAGGAGATCCGCCGGGCGCTCGCCGTGCGGGCGCGCGACGGGCGTGGGGTGGCCGTGCTGCTGGTCGACCTCGACGGCTTCAAGGACGTCAACGACGCGCTCGGCCACGCCGCCGGCGACGCACTCCTCC
>CAZBGZ010000035.1:0-2107 GCA_964491925.1 uncultured Candidatus Saccharibacteria bacterium | reverse complement strand
CGCGCGGCGTGTGGCTGGTCACGCTCGAGCTCGAGGACGGGCAGACGGCGCTCGAAAACCACCTGACGCGCCGCATCGGCGAAGCAGGTGCGCGCCTGCACGCCGGCCGCTCGCGGAACGACCAGGTACTCGCCGCACTGCGGCTGTACCTGCGCGATGCCGTCGAGGACCTCGCGGAGGGTGCGCGCCGAGTCGCCGCGTCGCTCGAATCACTCGCGGTCGAACAGGGACACATCGCCTTGCCGGGCTACACCCACATGCAGCAGGCCATGCCGAGCTCGGTCGGGCTGTGGGCGCGCGGGTTTGCAGCGGAGATCGACGACGACGCGGCCGCGCTGCGTCATGCGCATCGCCGCATCCTCAAGAATCCGCTCGGATCCGCGGCAGGCTACGGCACGCCGAACCTGCCGGTCAGCCGCGACGGCACCCGGACGCGGCTCGATTTTCCCGAGAACCATGAACCCGTCACGGCGGTGCAGCTCTCGCGCGGCAAGGCCGAGGCAGAGGTGCTGTTCCAGGTCGCCCTCCTGATGCAGGACCTCGGGCGGCTCGCCTCCGACCTGCTCCTCTTCTACACCCGCGAGTTCGGCTTCGTCGCGCTGCCCGATGCCTTCACGACCGGCTCGTCGATCATGCCGCAGAAGCGCAACCCGGACGTGTTCGAGCTGGTGCGCGGCCGCACGGCGACTGCGCAGGCGTGCCTCGCCGAGGTGCTGGGCATCACGGCGAAGCTCCCCTCCGGCTACCAGCGCGACCTGCAGCTCATCAAGGCGCCACTGTTCCGCTCCATCGACCAGTGTGGCGAGTCGCTCGGGATCATGGCGGCCGCCATCCCCGAGCTGCGCTTCGTGCCCGAGCGCATCCGCCTCGACGCGGACATCCATGCCGCCGCCGAAGCGAACGAGCTCGTCGCAAGGGAAGGCATTCCGTTCCGCGAGGCTTACCGGCGAGTCGGCGCCAGGTATCGGCGGGAGCCGTAACGCCGCAGGCGGGCCCCGGGCGTGCGGACCCGCGCCACGACGCGCAGCTGCGCGAGCCTGGCCTCGTCCGGACGACGTAGAATCCCGCAGAAGAAACACGCCGAACGGCCGGAGACCCCCCAGATGCCCGCAGTGAAGTCCCTTGGCGCCCGCGCGCTCGCCCTGCTCCTGCTGGCCCCTTGCGCGGCATCCTTCGCTGCGGATTTCTCCCGCCTCGGCCAGGACCTGACGCCGATCGGCGCCGAGCGCGCCGGCAACGCGGAGGGGACGATTCCCGCCTGGGACGGCGGACTGACCGCGCCACCGGCGGGCTGGACACCCGAGCAGGGTTACGTCGATCCGTTCCCGGGCGACAAGCCGCTCTTCACGATCACCGGCGCGAACGTGGCGAAGCACGAGGCGAAGCTCACGACCGGCCAGGTGGCGATGCTGAAGAAGTACCCGGAGTACCGCGTCAACGTCTACCCGACGCGCCGCACCGCGGCCCTGCCGAAGGAGGTGACGGATCGCGTGCTGGCGCAGGCGGGCAAGGTGACGCTGCAGGGCTTCGGGCTCAAGGATCTCGGCGGCTCCACGACGCCGTTCCCGATCCCCGGGAACGGCCTCGAGGCGATCTGGAATCACCTCGTGCGTTACCTCGGCGGGGGCGTCGTACGCGCGGGGCATTCCTTTCCGGTGCGCGCCAACGGGGACTACTTCAAGATCGGATTCCGCGCGCAGCGCATCTACGCGCAGAATGTCGAAGGGGCCGAGCCCAACCGTCTCTTCTACGCCCTCGGCTACTTCACGGAGCCCGCCACCCTCCGGGGCACGATCTTCCTCGTGCACGAACCGGTCGACCAGGTCGCCGAGCAGCGCTCGGCGTGGATCTACAACGCCGGTGCCCGGCGCGTGCGCCGCGCACCCGACCTCGCCTACGACGGCGTCAACGACGGCTCCGAAGGCATGGTCGTGACCGACCAGATGGACGGCTACAACGGTGCGCCCGACCGCTACGACTGGCAGCTCGCCGGCAAGCGCGAGATCTACGTGCCGTACAACACGTTCCGGCTCTCCGACAAGTCGCTCAAGTACAAGGACATCATCGGCAAGCGCAGCATCAACGCCGACCTCGTGCGCTACGAACT
>CAZBGZ010000034.1:0-2168 GCA_964491925.1 uncultured Candidatus Saccharibacteria bacterium | reverse complement strand
ATCGCGAACTGGAGGGCTTCGACGTCGACCTCGCGAAGATGGTGGCGGCGGCGCTGGGCGTGAAGCTCGAACTGGTGTCGGCCACTGCCGCCAACCGCATTCCCTACCTGCTCACCGACAAGGCCGACATGAACGTCGCCGCGATGTCGGTCACCGCCGAGAGGGCCAAGCAGGTGATGTACAGCGCGCCCTACGCCGACACGTCGCTCGCGGTCTACGGGCCGAAGTCCCTCAGCGTGAAGTCAGGCGCCGACCTGGGCAAGCGCAAGATCGCCGTCGCCAAGGGCACGACCGAGGACATCGTGCTCACGTCCCTCAACACCGGCGCCGACATCATGCGCATGGAAGACAACGCGACCTCGGTCCAGGCCTATCTCTCGGGCCAGTCGCAGTTCCTCGCGGCCAACTCCGTCGTCGTGGTCGAACTCGCGAAGAAGAATCCGACGAAGGAGTTCGATTTCAAGTTCGCGCTGCGGCGCGCGCCGGCGCACATCACCGTGAAGCTGGGCGAGCACAACCTGCTGCGCTGGCTCGACACGTTCATCTTCCAGACCACGCTGACCGGCGACCTGGACAAGCTGCACGTGAAGTGGCTGGGCGGGCCGATGACGGCGCCGCTGCCGCCGCTTTGAAGTAATCGCTCCCCCATGTCCAGGCACGATTTCACGATCGAAGAGTTCGCGGACCGGCGCGAGCGCGTGCGCACGGCGATGCGCGCCGCGGGCCTGGACTGGCTGGTGATGTTCCATCCGGTCTCCATCCACTGGCTGACCGGGTCGGACGGCAAGGCGTACCAGGAGTTCCAGTGCTTGTTGCTGCCGGCCGGCCAGGAGCCGCTCGCCATCCTGACCCGCGAGGGCGAGCGCAACGAGTATCTGGACGACGTGCTGGTCGACGAGATCTTCACCTTCGGCGGCGGAGAGAACGAGGACGCGGTCGCGGCGTTCGAGAAGATCGCCGATTCGCGCGGGCTGCGCAGCGCCCGCGTCGGCATGGAAGTGCCGGCCTACTACCTGCATCCGCACGACTACGTCCGCCTCCGGCAGTTCTTCGGCAGCGCGCTGGTGGCGGAGCCGACCAACCTGGTCCACGACCTCAAGCTCGTCAAGTCCCCGGCCGAGCTGGCCTGCATCCGGGAGGCCGCGCGCAAGGCCGATGCCGCAATGGCGGCCTTCGCCGCCGGCTTGCAGGAAGGCCGGAGCGAACTGGCCCTGGCCGGCACGGTCCATGCGGCGCTGCTCGAAGCCGACAGCATGCTCGCGGCGAGCCCGATCAACCTGGTCTCGGGCGAGCGCGCCGGCTACAGTCATGGCGCGCCCACCGCGCGGCGCCTGCGCCGGGGCGACACCGGCAACATCGAATACGGCGCGACGCACCGGCGCTACACGTCGACCATCGGCCGCCAGTTCAGCATCGGCCCGCCGTCGCCGCGGCTGCAGGAGATCTACGACGTCGTGCGCCGCGCCTGCGACGCCTGCATCGCCGCGATTCGCGACGGCGTGCCCGCCGTGGAGCCGCACCGGGCGGCGAAACGGGTGATCGCCGACGCCGGCTTCGAGCGCTATCGCGTCCATACGTCGGGCTACGGCCTCGCCCCCGGCTTCCCGCCCACGTGGGGCGAGCCCATGCACATGCTTGAAGGCAGCACCTACACGCTGCGCGCCGGCATGGTGGTCAGCGTCGAGCCGCCGGTATTCATCGGCGAGGAACGGCTGGGTGCGCGCATCATCGACAATGTCCTGGTCACGAAGGATGGGTGCGAGTTGCTGACGCGGTTCAGCCGCGACATCATCGTGGCCGGGTGACGATGCGCCACGGAGGCAGTCCATCATTTCGTTTTTTCACAGGGAGCAAACCATGATCAAGAAATGGATTCAATCGGTGGCGGTCGTCTTGTTGTCCGTCGGGCTGTCCGGTTCCGCGCTGGCCGATCGCTTCGAGGAGATCATCGCCAAGGGCGTCGTGCGAATTGGGGTGCCGCTCGACGTGCCGCCATTCGGCTCGCAGAACGTCAATCGCGAGGCCGAAGGCTTCGACGTCGAGATGGCCGGCATGGTCGCCAAGGCGCTGGGGGTGAAGCTGGAACTCACCCAGATCACCGGCGCGAACCGGCTGCCTTACCTGCTCACCGACAAGGTCGACATCGTGATTTCGGTGATGGGGCTCAC
>CAZBGZ010000033.1:0-2169 GCA_964491925.1 uncultured Candidatus Saccharibacteria bacterium | reverse complement strand
TGCAATGCACTCACCATTCCGTAAGAGGGGCGTCATCCTGGCGAGCCTGCTGGCCCTGGCGCTCGCGGCGGCCTTGCCGTCGTCTGCCGCGGCCAAGCCGGAACCGGGAGCCAAGAAGTCGGCCAGGGGCTTCCGGCTCTTCGCCCGTCCCCTGGGCGCCATGACGGTCAACCGGATCTACTGCGGCCTGGCCTCGGACGGCCAGATCTGCGTCGACTCCACCAACTCCTCGACCATCGGCGGCGGGTATTGGCCGAAGGGCACGGCGGACCAGTACATCTTCAACACCGGTCTTCAGCTGGCCGGCGTTGTCGGACCCGACGGCGGCCCCTGGGCGGGCGACACGACCGGCGCGTTCTTCTTCGATCCGAAGGGAACGACCCAGCACGGGACGCAGGTCGAGCCGATCTACAACACGTCCGATGCCGCCGACCTCGCCGACCTGCCGGAGGCCGCGTATGTCCCCTTCGGCGACGCCAGCGCGGACCTCTTCAACCCGCTCCTGACCGGCACCGCATCAGAGCGGCGCAAGCAGGCGTCGCAGGGCGATGTCTGGTGGATGTCGTGGGACGGCGATCCGGCCCTGAACGCCGGACGGTCGCACCCGCTCGGCGTGGTGGTCGAAACCCGGGGCATGGGCTGGAACTTCCCGACGGGCAACGAAGACATCATCTACTTCATCTACACGTTTTACAACATCACCACCACGAACCCCGCCGCATACGTCAACATCCGGCCGGAAATGCAGTCCATCCTGCTTGAGAAGGCGACGGAGTTCCAGGCGAAGAACAACGCCACGTTCAATGTGACCCTGCCCACGGACGGGTACACGATCACCGACATGTACGCCGCCTTCGGCACCGACATGGACGTCGCGGTGTCGAACGTGAACTACTCGAGCGTGAACCTGCCGTTCGCGCTCGGCTACACCTACACGCAGAACTTCGCGGGCGAGGTGTCTTGGACCTTTGACCCGACCATCTTCGGGCCGCCGTTCTTCCCCGGCGCAGGCTTCGCGGGGGTCAAGTACCTCAAGAGCCCGAGCGGCCCCGGGGCGATCCAGCTCTTCTCGAACACCGTCAACGGCTCGCCGTTCCCGGGCGCCTTCAACGACCCGCAGAACGCCATCCAGCTGTGGCGCTACCTGTCCGGCAACATCTCGGTGCCGGCCGGCGACCAGCCCTGCAACACCGGCCTCCCGTCGCTGACCCGCATCTGCTGGATCAACAACACGCAGGCCGCCGACATGCGGTTCTTCCAGTCCTCCACCGGCCTGACGCTGCCCCCGGGCGGCCAGGGCTCGATCGTCGTGGCGTACATCTTCGCCGCGCCGGTCGCCACCGGTGGCTGCCCCGCCCCTGGCCCGACCTGCGGCGGCGGCAACGTGAAGCCGGGCGACCCGACCCTCCTCGGCCTCCCGGCCGCGATGGTCGGCGGCGTCAACATGGTGGACAGCATCTCCGGGTACATCTCGGCCAGCGACCTCGACGGCAGCGGGCTCTATGAGCAGGCCGGCACCTCCGGGCCGGAATGGACCGTGGTCCCGAACTCCCTGCTCGGCAAGTCCTACACCGCCCAGGCCGTGTTCGACGCGAAGTTCCTCCTTCCGTTCGCGCCGGACGCGCCGAAGTTCTTCCTGATTCCGAGCAACAACCAGGTCACCGTGGTCTGGCAGGCCTCCCCGTCGGAAGCCGGCGGCGACCCGTACTACGCCATCGCCTCCGACCCGGCCAGCGCCCTCTACGACCCGAACTATCGTGAGTTCGACATCGAGGGCTACCGGATCTACCGCGGCCGGGTGGACAGCCCGGATGAGCTGGCCCTCGTGGCCCAGTTCGACTTCGCCGGCACCATCTACAACGACTACGACGGCGTGGTCAACCCGCTCGACGGCTGCGCCCCCGAACTCGGCATCAACATCGACTGCCCGGTGGCGTACTCGCCGGTCGCGCCTGGCGTGCCGCGTACCGTGGCGAACCCGAACAACATCGTCAGCCCGTTCGTCATGACGCGGTTCGGCAACCGGCTCGAGCTGGCCAGCGGCCTCGCCATCACGACCAAGACGGATACCGTCGTGACCGGCGGGGGCTCCGGCCTGCCGCCGATGACGAACACCGGCGTCCCGTACATCTACGTGGACAACGGCGTCCGGAACAACTTCCGGTACTT
>CAZBGZ010000032.1:0-2240 GCA_964491925.1 uncultured Candidatus Saccharibacteria bacterium | reverse complement strand
ATCGCCCGCCAGCGGCACCCACTACGACGCCATTGTGATCGGCTCCGGTCACAATGGCCTCATTGCCGCCAGCTACCTGGCCAAGGCGGGCAAAAAGGTCCTCGTCCTGGAACGCCGCTCCATCATCGGTGGCGCGACGGTCACCGAGGAGTTGTTTCCCGGCTACCGCCTCTCCACCTGCTCCTACGTCTGCAACCTGCTGCTCCCCGAGGTGATCGCCGACCTCGATCTGGAGCGGCACGGCTACGACGTGCGCCCCTTCGATCCCCAGTACTTCGTCCCCTTCCCGGACGGCCAGTACTACATGAGCTTCCTGGATGGGAAGAAGACGCGCGAGCAGATCGCCAAGTTCTCAAAGCACGATGTCGCCGCCTACGACGCCTACTGGGAGATGTGGGACCGCATCGTCGAGCGCATGCACCCGCTCTTGCTGAAACCCGCTCCCACCTGGGACCAGATCGAGGAGCGTTTCTCTGGTCCACAGGGGGAAGAGGACTGGCGCACGCTCACTCGCAAGAGCATTGCCGAACTGCTGGACGAGTATTTCGAGTCTCCGCAGATCAAGGCGCCCCTCTCCACCGGCGGCGTGATCGGGGTCAACGCCGGCCCCATGACGCCCGGCACCGCCTACGTCAAGTACCACCACCTCATCGGCAGCATCAAGGGGCACCAGGGCGCCTGGGGCTTTGTGCGGGGCGGCATGGGCGCGGTCTCCCGGGCCATCGCCGCCGCCGGTATCGAGCACGGGCTACAGATCGCCACGGACAGCGAAGTCGCCGAAATCGACATCCGGGATGGCAGCGCAAAGGGTGTGCGCACGGTCGATGGCCGCACCTACACGGCGGACATCATCCTTTCCAACGCGGATCCCACGCGCACCTTCATGGGCCTGGTCGGCGAGAGCAAGCTCCCCGAACCCTTTGCACGCGGCATCCGGAACCTGAAGATCAAGGGCTCCGTGGTCAAACTGCTCCTGGCGCTGGGCGAGCTCCCGAACTTCACAGCCATGCCGGGTACAGAGGTCGGCCCACAGCACACGGGTGGCATCGTCATCAACCCCTCGGTCGAGTACCTGGAAACCGCCTGGGACGATTGCAAGCATGGCAACCCCAGTCGTCGCCCCTTCATGGACTGCTACATCCAGACCGCAACGGAAGAGGGCCTCACCCCGCCGGGGAAACACACCCTGAGCGCCTTCGTGCAGTACGCACCGTACGATCTGGCCGAAGGCACGTGGGACGAGCGTCGACAGGAGATTGGCGACAACATCGTCGACACGCTGGCCATGTTCGCGCCGAACATTCCCGGCGCAATCGAGCACATGGAGGTCCTGGGGCCGCCCGATATCGAGCGCATCATCGGCATCACCGGCGGCAACATCTTCCACGGTGAAATCCTGCCGGACCAGATGTTCAGCTATCGCCCGGTACCCGGTTTCACCGATTACCGCACCCCGGTTGACCGCCTCTACCTCTGTGGCTCTGGCGCGTGGCCGGGAGGCGCAGTCTTCGGCGCGCCGGGCCGCAATTGCGCCATCGAAGCCCTTTCCGACCTTGGCGCGGACCCGTGGACAGTGGCCACCGCAGCGGACTAGCGCCGGAGTAATCAGTCTCGTCTCGAGCCTGTCGAGAGATCTCGTTCGTCCTACCTCAGGGTTGGCGACGAGGTCCCTCGACGTCGCTCGGGACGACACCGTGTGGACCCGCCGCTGCCAACCGTGATGCCGTCAGCCCGTGCCCTACTCGATCTTCTTCAGCGCTGATCCCTTGTGAGCGGCGATGTGATCGCTCTTGTCGCTTTGTATCTCGTACTGCGGGTCCTCTGGCGAGGCGTGGTGGGTGTACCCCTTGTAGTCGAAGTCACTCGTGTGCACCCAGATGATCCGGCCCGACACGTGCCCGGCCTCGGAATTCCAGGTCACGTGATCTCCCACCTTGTAGAGTGTGGTCATGAACGGCTCCTCTCCAACATCGGCTCCCGGCGCTCCCGGGGGCTGGGCCGGCCTGGCGGTGTACACCATCGGCCATTCCACTCGCGCGCAGGCCGATTTCATCGCGTTGCTGCACCACTACGGCGTGGCCACGCTGGCCGATGTCCGCACCATGCCCCGCTCACGGCACAACCCACAGTTCAACCTGGAAGAACTGGCCGTCGCTCTGCCCGTCATTGGCATTGCCTACGTTCAT
This sequence comes from uncultured Candidatus Saccharibacteria bacterium, assembly GCA_964491925.1. GTDB lineage: Bacteria > Patescibacteriota > Saccharimonadia > Saccharimonadales > JAGQNJ01 > CAYRSA01. The sequence continues at coordinate 54 of CAZBGZ010000032.1, read as the reverse complement.
CTTCCGCTACTCGGTGGCTTGCGGCGGGGGCTGGGGGCGGAGTCGCCCAACACC
>CAZBGZ010000031.1:0-2241 GCA_964491925.1 uncultured Candidatus Saccharibacteria bacterium | reverse complement strand
GTCCGTCCGGAGCACGCCTTCAAGGGACATGGCCAGTTCATATCTCGTAAGCACCTTGCTGTGCTTTGCAACACCGACGATATAGACATTCCGTCTATGCTTCTCACGGTGCATGTCGATGCGCTCCTTCATTCCCTTAAGGAGCTTTGGGAAGAGCTCCCCGGCGAAAACCTTGCTCCTGAGCAGTCCGTCACAAACAATCAACGTGTCAGTCCCAAAATCCTTCCGAAGAATGCTGAACAATACAGCCCACTCCATCAGCTCACGATACACTTGGACCCAGCTCGGCGACATGGGCTCGCCATCGCGGGGGCGAATCATGTGAGAGAGTTTAGGCAACTCGGACACACCCAGATAAAGCATCATTTCGCCAAGCGGCGTGGCAGCACTTCCATCAGCGTTGAACTGCCTTCGCGACAAGGCATCGATTGGCGACGTGGGAGACACTGCTTCGAGACAGTACTCATTGTTGCTGCTGTCTACGACTCGCACAACCTGAACAAGAAAGGGATCGAACTGTAGCTGGTTGTTTCCACCATCGGTGGCAACAAGCGAAATCGAAGTCGTGGTTCGCGGTTGGATGCGTTTCACCACGTCCTTCAGCGGACGAATCTCCGAACGCAGCTGATCCAAGACGCCTTTGTCCGCCTCGATGCACTCGGCAATAGCCTGCTTCAGCTTCTGTTGGGTTGCCGGATCTATCATCTCGTTACTGGTTCTAAAGAAAAGAACTTCCCTCCATGCGCAGGGTGTGGCGCAGGGGTGGAGCAGCGCCCATAGTGCAAGTGGTCCCGACATTTCTGCCGGGACCACTGCATACACTTCGCGGTCAGCGATTATCGCTTGGGCGCTGCCGGAGCATTGGTTCTGCCACCTCCCGAGGGGCGTCCAGTTGTACTTGGCCAACCACCACCTTGTCGCGATCCACCACCACTTCCGCCCTTGTTACCACCGCCGCCACCCTTGCTGCCGCCGCCTTGGTTTCCACCATTGCTCTTTGACATGACTGAAGAGATTTGAGTTAGTGCCGGGTGTCCTTTTGCGCATCTGATCACCCGGCTTGGATCAGATACGCTACGACGTGTTCTCAAACGCTGGGCCGATCAAATGACAAGAGTCCGTGCGGCAGGAATGGCTGGTGTTTCGCGTAAGGGACAGCAGCGGCAGCCCGGCGCCGGAGCGGCCTTGCGGACGCGTGCAGCGAGGAGGCGACCGAAGGAAGCCACCGCAGCGCCGCGACCGCTGGCCGCGACAAGTCCGGCTAAAGCGGATGGCCCGACCCGTGTGTGAGCTTTGTGCGCGAGGAAAAGGATACGCCCTACATATTCCTCCGATACTGCCCCCCCCACCTCGAACATCGCTTCGGTGAGCTGGCCCAGTGAGCAGTACTTGCACGCTTCCATGAGCACGGCGAACATGTTCTCGTTCTTGATGGCCGCCTGCTGCAGATCGTGCAACGCCTTCCTGCTCTCTTCGGCGTAGGCCCCCTTCAGGTTCTCCACCGTGGCGATCTGCGCTTCCTTCTCCTCCTCCGTTGCGCGGATCACCTCCTTGGGCAGGATGGTGGGCGAGCCCTTGCTGCTGAGGAAGGCGTTGACGCCGATGATGGGGTACCTGCCTCCGGCAGGCAGGTTCGCCCCCTCGTGCTTCAGGGTTTCGTAATAGAGGCTTTCCTCCTGGATGCGGCCCTGCCTGCCGGCAGGCAGGTGCGCTGTACGATCCTGCACGGCGGTCATCACATGTTCCTTCTGTACTGTCCGCCAACCTCGAACATGGCCTGGGTCAATTGCCCAAGCGAGCAATACTTCGTCGCCTCCATCAGCACCTCGAACATGTTCTCATTCTTGATCGCTGCTTGCTGGAGATCGTGCAAGGCCTTCTTGCTTTCCTCAGCATAGGCAGCCTTGAGGTTCTCGACTGTCGCTATCTGTGCCTCCTTCTCTTCCACCGTCGCACGGATCACGATCGACGGCAAGATCGTCGGTGAGCCTTTACTCGACAGGAAGGTGTTCACCCCGATAATGGGATACTCGCCCGTGTGCTTCAAGGTCTCGTAGTACAAGCTCTCTTCCTGGATCCGGCTGCGTTGGTACATCGTTTCCATCGCGCCCAATACTCCACCGCGCTCCGTGATCCGATCGAACTCCGTCAACACCGCTTCCTCCACGAGGTCCGTGAGCTCCTCGATGATGAACGACCCTTGCAGCGGGTTCTCGTTCTTGGCCAGGCCGAGCTCCTTGT
>CAZBGZ010000030.1:0-2249 GCA_964491925.1 uncultured Candidatus Saccharibacteria bacterium | reverse complement strand
ACGTAGACGCTCCAGAAGAACATCGTGATCAGTATGGCTTGGCGCTGCCCATCAGTGTAGCACCGTTTGAAGTGAATCTGGTACTGCTTGCCAAGAAGGAAGAGACCAGGAAGCAAGCTGAGCAACTCTATGCAGATCTGCAGGCAGCAGGTATCGAAGTGTTGTATGATGACCGCGATGCCGCTGCTGGTGTGAAGTTTACGGATGCTGATTTGCGCGGAATTCCCTTGCGTGTGACAATATCAGACAAGTCGCTGGAAAAAGGCGGCGTGGAATTGAAACACCGCAAGGCAGGGAAGGACTTTACGCTGGTGCCCTTGGCTGAGATCATTTCGGCTTTGAAAGCGGAAATTTCCAAATTACATGCAGCATTGAAAGCAGAGGCGGATAAGTCGCCAAAGTGGAAGTAAGATCACGCCCATTTCCAAACTTCGTTGGGAAACGCGCTGCATTTGAAGTTCACTCCTTGTACACCACCCATTGCATGGGTTACAATTGACCATATGTCAACGCTTTTCGCTGCCAGTTTTGATGATGCTGAAATTCGTATCCCTCGCGGGATCACGGACAACGCTTCATTCTTGCGCTGGGCCACTTCCAAAGATGCTCCCGAAAAGGGAAAGTATGCATATCTCGGCGATCATCTCTGGATAGATGCTTCCATGGAAACCTTGTTTCACAATACGATCAAGTACGAAAAAGCTTTCATACTTGGCCCCTGGGTGAAACAGATGGGGTTGGGAGATTACTTCACCGACGGCATGCTCATGAGTCGTCCCGATCTCGAATTCTCCAGTCAACCTGATGGCATGTTTGTTTCAAAACTTAATTGGAAGACAGGCCGGGTTAAGTTACGACAGAACGACAACAGTCTGGTGCTTCTGGGTAGTCCTGATATGGTGCTGGAAGTAATCAGCAAATCCAGTACGCTGAAAGATCAGAAAACAAAAAAACATTTTTATCGCCTGGCAGGTATCAAGGAATACTGGTTGGTCGATAGTCGATTGGCTTCACCCACTCTGCTTATTTATCGTCATACCTTGAAGGGCTACGTGCAGGTCAAACCGGTAAAAGGTTGGGTAAAATCAGTTGTGTTCGGCACATCATTCCGACTAATCATCAAGCAGGAAACAAGCGATCGACGTAGTGTAAGACTCGATCGTTCTTGAATACACATGGTTAGAAATTGAACATATCTCAGAGTAAACATTCACAAACCCACAATCTAGGCAAGCCAACGAAATCCCTATCGACTGGGTAATCCACGGGTTACAACTCGTGTTGACACAATCCGCAACATGGTTACAATCGCCGCCGGTGGTAAGGACGGTAAAACCGACAGGATGTGCAATCCTGTGCTATGTTTCCTTACTGGGATCGACTTCACGCCACGACACCGACCACTCGGGGTCACGACAGCCCGGCTGTCAACTGGCATCAAGGTAGATGCCGGTGCTTTAACCCTGGCACTTGCAACACTGCAAGGGCCGTGTTCACGGACGAGGCTGGTGCACTTGCCGTAACAGGCAATGGCGCCAGGTGTTGGAGCGAGTCCTACCAGACTCTTGCGTTTGGAAAAGGGTGGTGTGTTATGAAGACTGTGTTCACGACTGGCGAAGCTGCGAAAATCTGCAAAGTAAGCCAGCAGACTATCATTCGCTGCTTCGATAATGGCCAACTCAAGGGATTTCGCGTCCCAGGTTCCCGATTTCGCCGAATCCCCCGTGATGCCCTATATCGCTTCATGCGAGACAACGGCATTCCGACTGATGCCTTGGAGTCAGGCAAGCGGAAAGTGCTGTTGGTGGACGATGATCCCGATTTGGTCGAGATGATTCAGAAAGTGCTCGAAGACGATGGTCGATTCGAAGTACGCACTGCCAACAATGGTTTCGATGCAGGCATGATGGTCAAGGAATACCGTCCAGATCTCATCATATTGGATGTTATGTTGCCTGACATCAACGGTAAGGAAGTCTGTCAACGCGTTCGTTCCGATGAATCGCTGGATGATGTCCGCATCATCTGCATCAGCGGCATGATCGAGGAAGACAAGATTGCCGACCTGAAGGCCAGTGGCGCCAACGACTTCCTGCACAAGCCATTCGAAGTGGAAGAACTCATCGATCGCATGTGCGTTCAGCTCGAAATCGAAGCGTTATCTGCTTCGGCGTAATATCTATGCTGAGTTCAGAGTGCTGAGTCCTGAGAAATCAGAACTCAGCATTCTCATGTTACCCTTCAAGCTG
>CAZBGZ010000029.1:0-2269 GCA_964491925.1 uncultured Candidatus Saccharibacteria bacterium | reverse complement strand
GAGGTACAGATAGCCCACCGTGCCGCAGCGCTCGGCCTCGTCCATGTAGTGCGTGGTGACGACGAGCGTCACGTCTTGCGCGGCCAGCTCGAAGAGCAGGTTCCACAGCTCGCGGCGGGCCACGGGGTCGATGCCGGCGGTGGGCTCGTCGAGGAACAGCACGCGCGGCTCGTGCATCATCGCGGCGGCCAGCGACAGTCGCTGCTTCCAGCCGCCCGAGAGCGCGCCGGAGAGCCGGTTGCGATACGGGCCGAGGTTCGTCAGCCCGATCGCCCATTCGATGCGCTCCTTCCGGAGAGAGCCCTTCAGCCGGTAGACCGACGAGAAGAAGTCGAGGTTCTCCTGCACCGTCATGTCCTCGTAGAGCGAGAACTTCTGGGGCACGTAGCCGATGCGGGCGCGGATCCGCTCGCCGTTCGTCGCGACGTCGAGCCCATCCACCGAAGCGCTGCCGGCGGTGGGCGCCAGAAGCCCGCACAGGATGCGGATGAGCGTGGACTTGCCCGAGCCGTTGGGGCCGAGGAGGCCGTAGATCTCGCCGCGCTTCACCGTGAGCGACACGCCGTCGAGCGCGCGGAAGGAGCCGAAGTCGCGCGTGACGCCGCGGACCTCGACGCCGAAGGGGCTCTCGGCGACACGGGTCTCGGGAATGGCGAGCGCACCGGACAGTGACAACGGAGATGCCAGCGCGCTCACAGAGCCCTCCCGAACGTCGCGATCGCGGCCATTCCGGGCTTGAGGGCCTTCGTGGGCTCGAACGCGAGCTTCACGGCGAACACGGTGTCGCTCCGCTGGTCGAGCGTCTGCACGTTGCGGGGTGTGTACTCGGCGCGCGTGCCGATCTCGACGACGCGGGCGGCGAACGTGCGGTCCGGAAACGTGTCGATCGCGACCTCCACGGGCTGTCCCACGCTCACGTGGCCGAGCTCGGTCTCGGGCACGTAGACGCGCACCCAGAGCTGCGAGGGCTCGAGGATCGAGGCGGCCGGCTGGTTGGGTGAGACGAGGTCGCCGGGACGGAGATCCAGCGTTTCGACGATGCCGTCGGCCGGCGCGCGCACGGTGGATTCCTCGCGCTGCCTCTCGAGATAGGCGAGGCGGCTCTCCTCACGCGAGAGAGCCGCAGTGGCCGCCGCGATCTCCTCGCCGCGGCTGCCGTTCTCGAGCTGGACGAGGAGCTGGCGCTTCGTCTCGGCGCTGGTTCTCAGGCTGTCGACCTGCTGTGCCGAGACGATGCCGCGCGCCCGGAGCGCCTCGAAGCGCTGCCTCTCGCTCTCGGCGTTCTCCCAGTCGACGCGGGCCCGCGCCAGCTCCTCGTTCCGCGGTCCGCGCGTCACGAGCGCGAGGTGCGCCCGGGCTTCGGCCACCCTGCCGAGCTGCTCTCCGATGGCGTGGTCCAGGAAGTCGGCTTCCAGCGTCACGAGCGGCTGACCCTTCGCCACGGCGTCGCCCTCGGCGACGTGCACGGCCGCCACGCGGCCGCCCACGAGGGAACCCACGGAGACGTCCTTCGCCTCGATGGTGCCCGCGGCCCGGAGGCCCTTGGGCTCCTTGCCCTGATGCGCCCGGAGCACGGCTCCCGAGCCGAGCACGAGGCTGGAGACGACGAGGGCTTTCACGATGTTGCGGTTCACTTGGACCTCCTGTTCTCCGTGGGAGAAAGCTTGCAGATGCGGGGATCGAGCGTGCTCGCGAAGCGCTCGGCAGACTGGACGTCGATCTCAGCGAGCGCGGCCGCCTCGACGGTGCCGAGGTCGTGCCCTTCCGCCCGGTACGTGTCGAGGGTTTCCTTCGGCGATTCGCCGAAGGCGACCCTCAGGTCTCTGTCTGTGGCGAGCTTTCCGATGAAGATCTCGACGTTGCGTTGGGACATGGCGCGGTGCCTCCGGTCCCTCCTGATGTCACGGCGCGTGCCAGCAGGCGCACACGGGCATCGGAACCGGAAACCCTCCGGAATCAACGAGTTACCGGAATCGGCTCAGGCCGGCGCGCCGGCCGCGACCGCGAGCCGGCGAACACCTGTCAGGAATCAGACAGTCAGGCGTCCTTCTCGAGCCCGTACTTCTCGAGGCGGTTGTAGAGCTGCCCCCGCGAGAGGCGCAGGAGCCGAGCGGCCTTGGACTTGTTGTTCTTCGCGGCCTCCAGGGCCTGCTTCACGAGCTGCTTCTCGAGCGCCTCGAGGTCCACCCCTCCGGGCGGGAAAGCCTCGATCGGGCCGCCCCCGCCGTGGCCGGCGCGGCCTCCAGGCCGAGGGGCAGATGCTCGCTCG
>CAZBGZ010000028.1:0-2283 GCA_964491925.1 uncultured Candidatus Saccharibacteria bacterium | reverse complement strand
CGACGGCGATGGCCACGCAGACCCACAGGATCAGCATGTGCAGGTCGTAGATCTCGCGGCTGAGCCCAGTAACCCCCACGCGGAGGTTGAGGTCCCAGGAGGCCATGGCAGGGCTCGCCACGAGGAGCGCAGCCGGGCCGGCCGCAAGCACACGCATCACCGTCTTCATGGGCAAGAACACTCCCGTCTGGTCGACCTGCGGCGATCTCCCCGCCACGCGGCCCGCTTCGTCCGCGCAACCGGGCGGCTCGGCGTTGAACCGGCTCCGGTAGCGCGTCGTGCAGGGGTCGCGCAGTGTAACTGCCCGCCCCATGGCGAGGAAATACCGGGGCTCGGGACCTCAGCGTGCGGACGGGCCGTCTACGCCGGTGTACGCGCCGATCGCCCGGGCCGCGTCCTGCAGGGCGCTCGCGGCGTGGGCGGGCGTGGCAGCCGGCAGCGACGGGATGACCGCGAGCGGCGGCGAGCCGAGCAGGTGCTCGAGTGCCGCCAGGTGGTCGGCCGCGCGCGGGAACCCCGGGTCCATGGCATTGCCGATCCAGCCGAGGGACGGGCACCGGCCGGAGCGCTCGATCGCGTCGAGCGTGAGCCGTGCGTGATTCAGGCAGCCGAGCCGCAGGCCGACGACCAGGATCACCCCGAGACCGAGGGCCTCCGGGAAATCACTCAGGAATCCAGCGGGGTGCAGTGGCAGGCGCCAGCCGCCGGCCCCCTCGACGAACGCGAGATCGACACCGGCCGTCGCCGCCCGGTACCAGGCGACGAGCGTCGGCACGCTCATCAGGACGCCGGCATCGGCCGCTGCGAGATGGGGCGCGATGGCCGGTTCGAAACAATAGGGATTCGTCGTTTCGTACGGGAGCTCGACTGAACTCGCCGCTGCAAGCGCCAGCGCGTCTGCGTTGCGGAGACCCTCCGGGGTCCGCTCTGCTCCGCTCGCGACCGGCTTGAGCCCGACCACGCGTTGCCCTCCGGCCGCGAGCAGGCGGACGAGTCCCGCCGCGACCAGGGTCTTGCCGACCCCGGTGTCGGTGCCCGTGACGAAAATGCCAGCCGGTGATTGCATGCTCAAACGATCAAGATAATCTTGATAGTGTGCCAATAATCGACATTAATTCGAATGAGTCCATGTCCTTTTTCTTGCATGACACTGGTGGCGCGGAAGGTGCGGGTCTATAGTCGCCGCAGCCAGTGGGTACGCTTCGCCCGAGGTGCAATGATGCCGCGTCCGTTCCACTTGATGCTCATGGCCGTGTGCGGCCTCACCGCATGCAGCAAGTCGCCGGAACCGGTCGAAACCCCTAGCTCGGCCGCCGCGGCACCTGCGGCCGCCCCTGTCGCGGCGACGACTGCACAGTCGGTCCCGCGCGACCTGTCCTCCATCGATCTCTGCAAGATCATCCTTCCGGCTGAGGTTGCGACGGCCGCCGGTGGGACGCTCGCGACCGAACCGGCCTGGAAAGGGAACTCCTGCATGTACGTGATCGAGACACCCGAGGGCACCGAGAGCTACCTGGCCTCGATACAGCCTGTGGACCTCGTCAGGGTGGTGCTGGACGCGCAGACGGACGCCGAACGCGGCGAACGGATCGACGGTCTCTGGGACGAGGCCTGGCTCGGGAAGCGGGCGCTGGTGGCCGAGGGCTACAGCCTCACCGTCGTCCGCAACGGTGAGCTCGCGTTCGAGATCGCTGGCGACCGCCGCGACGTCGTGCTCGCACTCGCGAGGCTGGCCGCTGACCGCCTCCAGTGAGGCGGCCCGGAGACCTGCACAATGCGGTCCGGGCCGCTCTGGCGACGGCGCGGCCGCCACCTGCCGTTACTTCACCAGCCGCAACGCGAACGGATAGCGGTAGGCCACGCCCTCGTGGGCCTTGATCGCCGCGATGATGCAGAGGACCAGCGCCGCGATGCCGATGATCATCATCAGCGGCACCGTTACCACCAGGCCGATGCCGAGCGACAGGACCGTCAGGATCAGCAGCGCCAGGAAGGCGATCGAAACCGTAATCGCAAAGTTCAGGGCTTCCTTCGCCTGGTCGGCAACGAAGGGCATCGTGTCCTTCTTCATCAGCCAGATGACCAGCGGGCCGATGAAGAAGCCGATGTTCCCGGCCCAGCCCGAGGTGACCAGTCCGCCGGCGAGGGCGGACAGGTGCGCGAACATGGCCCACTTCTTTTCGTCCGCAGTGGCGCTGCCCGTCGGCGGCGGCGGAGGTGCCATCGCCTGTTTCAGGTCGGATTCGTTCACGGTAACCCCCAACATCGGTTGTAGTCTGAATC
>CAZBGZ010000027.1:0-2328 GCA_964491925.1 uncultured Candidatus Saccharibacteria bacterium | reverse complement strand
GGTAGATCCTTTCTTGAACGCTGAGAGTGTATTCGCATTCTGCAAGCAATTATTTGTCCCTCTGGCTCTTAACTTCCACCTTCTGTTTCAGGAAGTGTTTGCCCCAATACCGTTTCCGTTTGCCAGCGGCGATATTCCTCAAGAGCTGAACGGTAGGCAGGGTATTTATTGCCCAGAATGGCAATCGCCAGCAGTGCTGCATTGCCTGCACCAGCAGTGCCGATAGCCAAGGTGCCCACTGGAATTCCCACTGGCATTTGCACAATAGATAGGAGGGAATCAACTCCCCGCAGAACTTTGGATTCGACAGGCACACCCAGCACGGGCAGTGAAGTCTTGGCTGCTGTCATGCCGGGTAAATGAGCTGCTCCGCCAGCCCCGGCGATCAGTACTTCCAATCCACGAGTTACGGCATTATTGGCATATTCAAACAAGAGGTCAGGCGTTCGATGTGCTGAAACGATCCGGGTTTCAAACGGCACTTCAAATCGCTGCAGCATCTGGGCAGCATGCTTCATGGTGTCCCAATCTGAAGAGGAACCCATAATGATGCCAACCAGGGGAAGTTCAGGAGGTGCAGCCATGTCGAGCTTCTCGTGATGAGGTGCATTACTCAAAGTTAATGATTAATGTAGACGATTTATTGCCACTTCAGAACAAGACTTGGCTTATTTTCACGTTGGATCAGTATTTCTCAACATTAAACCTGTTTCAATCCCTGTTTTGTCTGCCGATTGGCAATCTTCCTGGCACTCCACTGAGGTTCCGCATCAAGGTCAAGACTTGCAAAATCACCCTGATAATAAGATTCGACTGCTAGCGCAGCCATCGCAGCGTTATCGGTACACCATTCCAAGGGGGGGATTATTAGTTGGTAGCCGGCCTGGGTTGTCATATCGATCAGCGATTTACGAAAAGACTGGTTGGCAGTGACCCCGCCGCCTACTGCCAGTGTGTTCAGGTTTTGCCGTTGAAGGGCCTGTTTGCATTTGGCTGTCAGGACATCGATAACGGCCCGTTGAAAACTGGCAGCTATGTCAGCGCGAACTTGAGCAGTAATTGTTGTTCCAGCAGTTTCCAGATCACGCAGGCAGTATCTAACCGCGGTCTTCAGGCCTGAAAAGCTGAAATCAAGCCGTTCTTCCCTCAGGAAACTTCGGGGACAGTTGTAGGCAGAGCTATTGCCCGATCTGGCAGCACGTTCCACGTTCGGACCGCCCGGAAAGCCCACTCCTAATAGTGCAGAGATCTTGTCGAATGCTTCGCCTGCAGCGTCGTCAATGGTGCCACCAAGGGGTCTACACTCCAGCGCGGAATCACATCGGAAAAGAGTGGTATGCCCACCACTGACAACCAGGCCGATACAGGGATAAATATTCCTTCGAGCAGCCAGGCGGCAGGCATAGAGATGTGCATCAATGTGATTAACTGCAATCAGGGGAACATTCAAAGACCATGCCAATGCCTTGGCAGCGGAGACACCTACCAGCAAAGCACCGACCAGGCCAGGACGGTTCATGACCGCTATGGCTGAAATCTGTTGCAGTGAAACGCCTGCTTCCTGTAATGCTGCATTCAAGACTGGGAGGAGTTGCTTCAGATGTGAACGGGCTGCCACTTCTGGTACGACGCCCCCAAATCGAGCATGCAGCGGCATTTGGGAAGCCACAACACTCGAAAGTATGTTCGGCCCTGCTTCCGGAGTTCCTGCCTCAAAAAGAGCAACAGCCGTTTCATCGCAGGAGGTTTCAAGGGATAGAAACAGCATGGGGATTTAGACAATTGATGTGGTGAAGACAAAGTACAGCATAGGAACCGCAAGAATCTGACACTATGCTTCTTGCTAACAGGGCGGTATTTTTCTATCGTTGGAAATATGAACATGACACTGGTTGAGGTGTCATAAAAGAATGCCGAAGTGGCGGAATGGCAGACGCGACGGATTCAAAATCCGTTACTCGCAAGAGTGTGTGGGTTCAAGTCCCTCCTTCGGCACTCAATTCACACCCGCCTTGACACAAACCCCAAAATACGCAGGATGAGAGGCCATTGCTTACCCAGGGAAGGGTTGCGCGCATGGCGCTGGTGATACGGACATCAGAACGACTACCCTGGTGGCAGGATCTTGATCCTGCTCGTCCAGTGCGATTGCTCTGGCGGCAGCGGCAACTGATTCATCAACTCATTCGCCGTGAAGTGAACGGGCGGTATCGTGGTTCGCTCCTCGGCACGGCGTGGATGGTATTGTTGCCAATCCTGGCGGTGACGATCTACACGCTGGTCTTTGGCTGGATTCTCAAGCAGCGCTGGCCGGGGATGGAGTCCAAT
>CAZBGZ010000026.1:0-2328 GCA_964491925.1 uncultured Candidatus Saccharibacteria bacterium | reverse complement strand
GTACCTTGTAACCCAATGATTCCAGTTTTTGGCGGAGAACGGCCGTACTCGGTTCGGTCAATGTGCTGCCATCGGGGAAAACCAGCGTGGGCACGCTGGCGTTGCCATGGTTTATCTCCTTCACCTGGCTGCGGCCAATTGGATCTTCGCCTATGTTGACATAATTGAATTGAACGTGACTCCGCTCCAGCATTCCCTGCACGAGTGGCACGCCTGGGCAGGTTGGTGTGCCGTACACAGTTATTTTTTCGGTTGTATGCATCGTAGAATTTTCCATGCCGATTAGAGTACATCAGGTAGAGGAAAGTTACGAATGACAAGGTGACAAGGTGACAAGGTGAAGGGGTGAAGGGGGGAACGGCCGTTAAAAATTCCGATTCACCATTCGCGATTCACAATCCCTTGCCTAATCCATTACCGAACCGCCGCTGAAAACCAGATTGGCGCCCGTCATGAAGCTAGCTGCTGCAGAAGCCAGGAACAGAATCATTTGCCCGATTTCTTCCGGCTGTGCGCCCCGTCCCAGCGGCACCTGTTTCAGTCCTTCCTCAAATCGTCCACCAGCCAGCGCCGTCTCGGTAGCTACCCAGCCCGGCGACAGCGCATTGACGTTCACGTTGTACGGGGCCATCTCCGCCGCCAGTGACTTGGTAAAAGTGAGAACCGCCCCCTTCGAGGCGCAATAATGGGCGTTGCCGTAGCCCGACAGCCCCGGCATGATGCCCGGCTGCATCCCATCCACCGAGGCGATGTTGACAATTGCCCCGCGCCGGTTGGCCATCATCGTGGGAAGAACCGCCTGGCAGCAGTTGAAAACGCCCTTGGTGTTGACGCTAAACACGCGGTCCCACTCGCGCTCATCCATGTTGGCCACCAGGGTGGCAGGATACACGCCTGCGACATTGGCCAAAATATCAATCGAGCCAAACGTTTGCAGGGCGGTGTCGGCCAGCCGCTGGGCATCGGCCCGGTTAGACACATCGGCCTGCACGGCGACGGCGCTGAAGCCTGCGGCGGTGAGTTCGTCGGCAACGGCCGTTCCCCGCACCGCATCATATTCACCAATAACCACCCGGCAGCCCGCATGGGCCAGCACCGCTGCTGCTGCCTTGCCTATGCCGCTGCCCCCGCCCGTCACAATGGCTACCTTGTCCGTCAATTTAATGCCCGTCAGCAAAGGTAAATCTGCAATTTGATTAGAAACCCTCATCAAAAACCTCCTAAAAAAAGCAACAGGACGTGGATGAGCGCAGATGACGCGGATTAGAAGAAACAAATCCGCGTTTTCCGCGTTCATCCGCGTCCAATTTATTTGATAGAAAAGCCGCCGTCGACCACCAGGTTGTGCCCGGTAATGTAGCCCGCTTCGTCAGAAACCAGGAACAGCGCGGCGTAGGCGATATCTTCCGGCACACAAAGCCGCTGGATGGGGTAGGCGCTCGCCACCACATCATCCACCACCTCATCAAAGTTGGGCCGGTCCACGTAGGACATGGGCGTGTGCACCATGCCCGGCGAGATGACGTTGGCGCGGATGCCATGGGCGGCGTATTGCAGGGCAATGACGCGCGTGTAGGCCAGAATGCCGCCCTTGGTGGCGCTGTAGGTAGCGTAGCCGGGAATGCCCACGCTGGCGCAAATGGAGCCGATGTTCAGAATCGCCCCTTTTTTGTGGTCCATCATGATGGGTAAACAATGTTTGGTGGTGTGGAAGACGCCCTTGAGGTTGATGTCCACCTGCCAGGTCCACTCGTCGTCGGTGGTCTCTTCTACATTTTCCGTACGGCTGATGACCCCGGCGGAGTTGACCAGCGTGTCCACGGTGCCAAACTGGGCCACGGCAAAATCTACCATCGCCTGCGCCTCGTCCATGCTGGCCACGTTGCCCGTGACGGCAACGGCCGTTCCCCCCTTACCTTCAACTTCCGCTACCACTTGCTGCAATGGCTCCGCCCGCCTGCCCGCAACCACCACGCTGGCTCCATGCTGGGCAAACAGCAGGGCAATCGCCCGCCCAATCCCCGTGCCGCCACCCACGATGAGTGCGGTACGGCCGTTTAATCGCTGCTCCATTCGTTTTCCTCCAGTTTGAAGTGTAGGGGGATTGTACAGAGTGGGGGGAGGGGGTGACAAGGTGACAAGGTGACAGGGTGACAGGGTGAACGGCCGTTAAAATTTTCAACAGCTATCCAAGTGAGTTTTGTTTTATGATTGATTCGCTTTATTGGCATGGGTTTGTCTCTGATAACCCTGCTGGTGAGCTGCTCAACAGAGTGTGGCAGGATATCAGAAATAATTAGCATTGCTCCTGGATGAGGTCGCGTTAGA
>CAZBGZ010000025.1:0-2355 GCA_964491925.1 uncultured Candidatus Saccharibacteria bacterium | reverse complement strand
CGGGCGCTGATCCTGCAGGCCGATCCGGGGATGGTCGAGGAGCGGAAGTGGCGGAAGCCGTCGAACGCGATGGCGGGAGTGCCTGCGTGGTCGCACGGCGGGCTTGTGTGCACCGGCGAGACCTACAAGAAGGTGGTCAAGCTCACCTTTGCCCATGGGGCCAGCCTCCCCGACCCCTCACACCTCTTCAACGCCAGCCTGGAAGGCAACACGCGGAGGGCGATCGACATCCACGAGGGAGAGTCGATCGACGCGCGGGCGTTCAAGGCGCTCGTGAAGGCCGCGGTGGCGCACTGCAACCCTCGATGACCCTCGGCACCTGGTCCGGGACCGTGATCCTGGCGCTGGCCTGCACACTGGCGCCCGCTCGACTTGCCGCGCAGGACAGCCTGGTCCATGCCACGATCGACAGCGGGACGCTGGTCCGCATGCACGCGGCCGCCGGTGCCCCACGCCAGGGCCGCCTGGTCCAGCCACTCACTCCGACCAGCGCGTTCATCGTGTTCTGCAAGCATCCCTCGCTCCCCTGCGCCGATCCGGCCGACACCTCCTCCATCCTTCGCATCCCGACCGCCTCGCTGACCAGGCTGGACGTGCAGCATGGCACCAACTGGGGAGCCGGCGTGCTGTGGGGTGGGCTCATCGGGATCGCGGTCGGCAAGCTCGTCAGCGAAATCGTCGGCTCCCTGTGTGGCGGGGAGACGGGACATCGCGACTGCGGCCCCTCGAGCGCCGGGTACGCGGCGATCGGAGCAGTTACCTTCGGCGCGATCGGTGGCATCATCGGGGGCGGCAAGCCGAAATGGAGCCCTGCCCCCTGATGAGACAGGCGTGCGCACTGCTCCTGCTCCTCCTGGCTTCGTTCCCCCGCGCGGCCGCCGCCCAGTCCACGGACGAACTCCTCTCGCGGATGACCCTCGAGGAGAAGTTCTGGCAGCTGTTCATGATTCCGGGCGACCTGTCCGACCCTGCCCACGACTACCGGCACGGCATCTTCGGGCTGCAGGTCCCCACCGCTCCCACCGCGCGGCAGGACGCCGAACGCATCGACTCGGTGCAGCGGTACTTCGTGGAGCGCACCCGCCTCGGCATTCCCATCATTCCGTTCGACGAGGCGGTCCACGGCCTCACCCGGCCCGGTGCCACCGTCTTTCCCGCCGCCATCGCCCTCGCCGCCACCTGGGATACCGCGCTCATGGGCCGGACGGCGACCGCCATCGCGCGCGAGACCCGCTCGCGCGGGATCCGCCAGGTGCTCTCCCCGGTGGTGAACCTGGCCACTGACGTGCGATGGGGACGCACCGAGGAGACGTACGGCGAGGATCCGCTCCTCGCCTCCGCGATGGCCGTCGCCTACGTCGAACCCTTCGAGCGTCTCGACGTCACAACCACCCCCAAGCACTTCGTGGCCAACGTCGGCGAGGGCGGGCGCGACAGCTACCCGATTTCCCTCGACGATCGCACCCTCGCCGAACTCCATTTCCCTCCGTTCCGCGCCGCGCTGGCGGCCGGCTCGCGCTCGGTCATGACCGCCTACAACTCGGTCGGCGGTCTCCCCGCCACGCAGAATCCCCATCTCCTGACCGGGACACTCCGGAGATCATGGGGCTTCGGTGGGTTCGTCATCACCGACGCCGCCGCCACCGGCGGCGCCACGGTGCTGCACCGCACCGCCGTCAGTACCGAGGAAGCCGCACGGCAGGCCTGGGAGGCGGGTGTGGACGTAGTCTTCCAGTCGAGCTGGCCACAGCACGCGCCCTACCTCGAGGCGGTGCGCACGCTGGTGCCGGTCGCGGCGACCGATTCCGCCGTGGCTCGCGTGCTGCGCGCCAAGGCGGCCATCGGCCTCTTCACCGATCCCTACGGCAACCCCGACAGCGCCGCCAAGTGGAACGGCCACCCGTCCCACCGCGCGCTGGCCCGCGAGGCCGCGAGTGCTTCCATGGTGCTCCTCCGGAACGAGGGCACGCTTCCGCTCGACGCGAACGTCCCCTCGCTGGCGCTGATCGGCACGGATGCCGCCGAGGCCAGGCTCGGCGGCTACAGCGCACCGGGCGCGGCGCCGGCCTCGATCCTGGCGGGACTCACCGCGCGGCTGGGCAGTCGCGTCCGCTACGCCCCGGGCCCCGGACGCGAGCGCGTCGGATACGGCGCCGTGCCCACCGGCCGCGTGGCGCTCACGGCGGAGTTCTTTGCCAATCCCGACCTCGCAGGTGCCCCCGCCGCAACGCGCCGCGATTCCGCGGTGGACGTGCGCTGGAGCTTCGCGCCGCCGGCTCCAGGCCTTGCCACCGACTGGTACTCGGTCCGCTGGACCGGCACCCTCACCGCAGGCTCTGAGCGGGTGACGCGGCT
>CAZBGZ010000024.1:0-2374 GCA_964491925.1 uncultured Candidatus Saccharibacteria bacterium | reverse complement strand
TACGAAGCCTGCTGATACGGTCTGGGTAAGTGGGCAACAGTTTCCGTGTCGCAAAGAACCGCTGCGATTTCGGAACCGTCAGTTTTCCTAATGGCCCATAGAAGGCCGCTTCCATCGCACCCTGAAAACTGCCCGGGGCATTGCTCGGCGCGATGTTTCCCAGTTCATCGGACCACTCATCCATATTGAAGCCATGCACATGCCTGCAGGAAATGTTGTGCTTCTGGCAAAAGTAAACCACCCAGTCATACATGCCCATTGGGCCGACAGGCAGAATTAGTGCAAGCTCCCGCTTTGCCTGAGCTGTTTCCTGTATCTGACAAAAAATCTCATAACCCATTTTCGCATTCATGGCTTCCACACCGCCAGAACTATCACGACATATTTCCCACTGGAAATCACGATGCCAGTAAGGCTGACGTTTCTGCGTCTGTTCCAGTGACATCGCAGTTAATCTGTCAATTTTTGCATAGTCCCAACCAGATG
The DNA here is from genome assembly GCA_964491925.1 of uncultured Candidatus Saccharibacteria bacterium. GTDB lineage: Bacteria > Patescibacteriota > Saccharimonadia > Saccharimonadales > JAGQNJ01 > CAYRSA01. The sequence goes on along the minus strand of CAZBGZ010000024.1, from coordinate 1,888 downwards.
GATAAAACGTTCCGGCATAAGAATCGGCAACTGTAGATAGAAAATTCATGTTAGCTCCACGTTTGCTTATCGTTATTCGCTCTTTGCAAATTCTCCGAGCACTTCCTTCAACAAACAATTCGTAGGATAACCATATCCCCTGTGCTGGCGAAAACCTTCTGCACGTTCAACACCAATTGCCTTGCCTCGACGGTTTGACCATTCATCTAACATGCGCGTGTATTCATCTACACCATAATGAGTTTTGAGCCAATCTCGCTGCGAGGCATGAGCACAGATCATTTCCATTTTTTTCGAGTACACCGATGTGATATCGATGCCCACACTACATGGAGCCAGTTTGCCATCGTGATCCACGATGCCCACCGGGTCTGCATAATAAAGATGAGGAATGGTCGAACCTGCGAGTACTGGGCCGTTGCCACAGTTGGGTACGATGCAGCCATTACTAGCTGCCCGGGCCAACTGTGCAGTTACTTCATGGTCGAGCATGTAATCCTGTTGGGCATGGGTGAACATGAGGGTTGGAGCAATAGCACGCACCAGGCTCACTGCTCGTCGAATGGAATCGGCATCGAATGTTACATGAATATCCCGCAACTCCAAACAATGATATTGTGCCCCGATCATCGCTGCAGATCGCACATTTTCTTCCCTACGGATGCGTGCAATCTCAATTGGATTCAGCGTCGCGCTGCCCCCATCGCCCGGAGTGCTGCTGGCAATGTGAATTTCCCAGCCCCGTTCTGTCAGCAAGGCTAGCGTTCCTGCTGCCAGAAATTCACAATCATCAGGGTGTGCCATCAAGCAGAGGGCGACTCGTCGCATGAGATTTCTCGTTCAACACGTGGGCTTGGGATATGATAGAATTGCCGACACGATGATGCCAGCAGGAATAGTATGCATATGAACGCACCTAATGAAACATCCGAACAATCCCGCTCTCCGTGGGTGTTCTGGATTTTCCTGTCAGGGATCGTGTTGGTAGGAGGCTTGCGTACGATGTCACCACGCACGGGTGGCACCTGAGTCAGTGGTCAATGTTCACCGAGTTCGGTGATACCGTCAGAAGCAGAACAATATATTGGAATATTGAAAACGAAAAACCCCTGACTTTCGGCCAGGAGTAGTGTGATTCAACTACTTCGATAGACACAACTCAACATTATCCTTCGTTGGCTCCTGCTCTGAACATGCAGCAGGTGAGGTCGGCTTGCGACGTAGCCAGAAGTAACCTGCAGCCAGTGCCATGCTGCCACACAACACAAGAGTGCCCGGTTCGGGAACCGTCATGGCTAACGGCTGTACGCTGGTATCGTATTTGTTGACATCAAACAGACTCACACTGGACCTGTCCTGCACAATAGGTGTGTTCACCGTTGTGCTCATGCCATGATCAGGCGCCAAGGAGTTGAAGCGGAGGAAATAGGGAGCGAACGACCAGCGCCCCATAGGGGTAGTTTGAATGGTCGACGGAGTATCTGTTGTCGTAATTATAGACGAATTGGAAAGCCCACCCTGCAAGCTGATGGCTGGTGCAACAAAGGGGTCTTGAGGGGCGGTAACAGCCAGTGGCGCTTGTGGCAATGACGAAGTGCTAGTTGTGGTTATAGAAGCGTTCGCGGGTGACAATTGACCGATACGCCAACTCAACATCGAAAAATTGATCAACGACTGGGATGGACTCGCACTGCTTGTGCTACTACTCGAACTACTAGTGGATGGCTTAGCTGTGTAGGGCACGACCTGAGCACAGAGTTGACTGACAAACAGGCAGTAGATAAATAGGGATAAATTCTTTGACAGTCTCATGCACGACCTCCATGTCGTCTGATACAAGCGCAGCGGCTAATAGTAATTATTCTAGCAGGAAAGGAATTTCAATGCA
>CAZBGZ010000023.1:0-2453 GCA_964491925.1 uncultured Candidatus Saccharibacteria bacterium | reverse complement strand
CCGCGACGTGCGGCTGTTTCGCATCTACGAGGGCACGACGCAGATCCAGCAGCTCGTGATCGCGCGGCAGATGATGCGCGCGGCCGGCGGTTGAAGGTCACGGGCAAGGGCATGGCCATCGATCCACAGGCACTGGTGCGACGCCGTTTCGCGCCGATCGAACATCGCTGCACGGTGCGGGACACCCAGCTCTACGCGCTGGGCGTGGGCCTCGGAGCCGATCCGCTGGACCGGGGTCAGCTGCGCTATGTCTACGAAGAGGGCCTGATCGCCCTGCCGACCCAGGCCAACGTGCTGGCCTACCCGGGGTTCTGGGCACGCGAGCCGGACACCGGCATCAACTGGACGCGCCTGGTGCACGCCGAGCAGGCCATCGAACTGCATGCGCCCCTGCCGGTGGAAGGCGTGGTGATCGGACGCAACCGGGTCAGCGGCCTGTGGGACAAAGGGGAGGCCCGGGGCGCGCTGATGCAGCAGGTGCGCGAACTGGCGGACGGCGCCGGCCAACGCCTGGCCACGGTGACGCAGCTTACCCTGCTGCGCGGGGACGGCGGATGCGGCAGCGCAGCCGACGGCGATCCCCCGGCGCCCCATCCGCTGCCCGAACGCCGCGCGGACGCGGTGTGCGACCTGCCCACGCTGCCGCAGTTGGCGCTGATCTACCGCCTGAGCGGCGACACCAACCCGTTGCACGCCGACCCGGCTGTGGCCGCCGCCGCCGGCTTTGCCCGACCCATCCTGCACGGCATGGCCACCATGGGCATCGCCGCGCACGCGGTGCTGCGCAGCGTGCTCGATTACGACGCCGCGCGGTTCGCCGCCATGCGGGTGCGGTTCACGGCGCCGGTGTTTCCCGGTGACACCCTGCGAACCGAGCTGTGGGTGGACGGCGACGTCGTTTCCCTGCGAAGCTCGGCGCTGGAGCGCGGTGTGGTCGTGCTCGACAAGGGCCGTGTGGACCTGCGGCCCGTCCATCAACCTTAAGGAACTCTCATGGATCTCGGACTTGTCAACAAAGTTGCCATCGTCACCGGCTCCGCGCGCGGCCTGGGCGCGGCCACGGCCCGCCGGCTGGCCCAGGAAGGTACGACGGTGGTCATCACCGACATCAACGCCGATCTGGCACAGGCCACTGCGGCGGCGCTGAAGGCCGACGGCCTCGCGGCCCACTGCATCGTCGGCGACATCACGCAGGCTGCCGATGTGCAGCGTCTGGTGGACGAGACGGTCGCGACCTTCGGCGGTGTGCACATCCTGGTCAACAATGCAGGTTTTCCGCGCGACCGGTACCTGGTCCAGATGAGCGAGGAGGACTGGACGCTCGTGATGGACGTGATGCTCAAGGGTGCATTCCTGGCGACAAAGGCGGTGATGCCGCACCTGATCGCACAGGGCTGGGGCCGCATCGTCAACATCAGCTCGCGCGCGCACCTCGGCAATGCCACCCAGGCCAACTACTCGGCAGCCAAGGCCGGTCTGATCGGCATGGCCAAGGCCCTGGCCATCGAGGAAGGCCGCTATGGCATCACCGTCAATTGCGTCGCGCCGGGCTTCATCGAAACCGAGATGGTGCAGGCGCTCCCCACCTACGAAACCATCAAGGAGCGTGCGGTGCAGATGCAACCGCTCAAGCGCGTGGGCCGACCCGACGACATCGCCGACGCGGTGGCCTTCCTGGCCTCCGAGCGCGCCAGCTTCATCACCGGCGAAGTCTTGCACGTGACCGGAGGCCGCTATGGCTGAAACGCGACGGGCCGCCATTGTCAGCCCCCTTCGAACACCCGTCGGCGCCTACGGCGGGGCCTTGCGCCCCGTGCCGGTGGAGGAACTCGGCGCCACCGTGGCGCGGGCCGTGGTGCGGCGCGCCGGCCTGGACCCGGCACGCATCGACGAGGTCGTCTTCGCCCAGAGCTACGCCAGCGGCGAGACCCCCTGTACCGGGCGTTGGGTCGCCCTGCAGGCGGGCTTCCCGATCGAAGTCGCCGGGATGCAGCTGGACCGCCGCTGCGGCGGCGGGCTGCAGGCCATCGCCACCGCGGCCATGATGGTGCAGACCGGTGCCGCGGACGTGGTGCTGGCCGGTGGCGTCGAGAGCATGAGCAACGTCGAGTACTACACCACCGACATGCGCTGGGGCAAGCGGGCGGGCTCGGTCACCCTGCACGACCGCCTCGAACGCGGGCGTTCGCGTTCCCAACCCGAACAGCGCTTCGGGCGTATCAGCGGCATGATCGAAACCGCCGAGAACCTGGCGCGGGATTACCACATCACCCGCGAGCAGTCCGACCGCTTCGCGTTGCGCAGCCATCACCGCGCCGCGGCCGCGTGGGCGCGCGGCGCCTTCGATGCCGAAGTGGTCCCGGTCGACGTGCCCCAGCGCAGGGGCGAGGCCGTGCGGGTGCAGAGGGATGAAGGCGTGCGTACCGACGTGACGCTGGATTCGCTCGCCCGTC
>CAZBGZ010000022.1:0-2529 GCA_964491925.1 uncultured Candidatus Saccharibacteria bacterium | reverse complement strand
GCTCGCTGGAATTCTCGGAGAAGGCGATCGAGGCCATCGCTGGCAAAGCCCTGGCCAAGGGAACCGGCGCTCGCGGCCTCCGTTCGGTGGTCGAAGACGTGATGATCGACATCATGTACGAACTCCCTGACCAGCCCAAGGGAAGCAAGTACATCATCGACGACCAGATCGTCCTCGGCAAACGTCGCCTCTTCCCGAACAGCCAGGAAGTGATCAGCAAGAGTGCCTGATGTAGCCATCTCGCTCCGCGCGATGAGATTCTCGCTCCCACGGAATTCCGTGGGAGCGGAAACTGCGTAACCGTTAGGGCAATTCGGGGCGCTCGACTTTCGGGGTTTCGCCGGTCAAGGATACCAAGAAAGCCACCAGGAGCGCTATTTCCGAGTAACTTTGGCCGACCAGGGGTTGGACATCGAGAGCCAACCCGTCCGACGTGGTCGTCGGAACTCCTCGATAATAGAATTCGACGACTTCTGCCAGGTTTCTTTTGGATCCGTCGTGCATGTAAGGACCGGTTTGGGCGATATTCCGTAGCGAAGGCGTGCGAAATTTCCCCTGATCCTCTTTCCGTCCAGTGACTTTGGCTAGTCCCTCATCCTTGAACGAGACCCCCAGCCGATAGAGTTGACCGTCACTGAGCAGCGGCCCTTGATGACATCGAACGCACCCGGCGATTCCGTCGAACAACTCTTTCCCCTGCTTCGCCTCCGCGGATAGAGCTGCCTTGTCGCCAGCGAGAAACCGGTCCAGGGGAGACGGTTTCGTAACCAGGGTCCGCTGAAAGGCCGCCAGCGATTTGGCAATACCATCCCGGGTGACTTTGCTGCCGAAGATTTTTTGGAATTGCGCGACGTACCCCGGAATTCCGTTCAATTCTCGTTCGAGTTCGTCCAGCCCCTGATTCATCTCATCGGGCGACTGAATGGGTCCCAGGGCCTGCTCTTCGAGGCTCTTGGCGCGGCCGTCCCAGTCAAAGCGTTCGAAGAACCCGACGTTGAGGAGCGTCGGTGTATTTCGGGACAGAGTCTTGCCGCCATGCCCCTTGCCTTGGGCCAGTCCATCACCGAATGCCTGATCCGGCAGGTGGCACGTGGCGCAACTCATCTGATTGTCCCCCGAGAGACGCGGGTCGAAAAACAATTGCTTACCCAGTGCGACCTTTTCCGGAGTCGTGGGATTGTCCTTCGGACCCGAAACGGATTCCGGCAACCGCACCAGCGGCTTTTGCAGCGGCTTGTCTTTGCCACTTTGCAGCGTGGTTTCGGACACGGGGACGCTGATAACCAGGCCGGCAAACCGAGGTGTCTTGGGCGCTGCGGAAAAAAATCCGGTGTGGCAGCTGACGCAGTCATCCGCCAGCGGTATCGGAGCCGCCCGATAATAGCGGCCATCTTCGATCTGCTCAAACTCCTCCTTGCCGGCAGCAATTGCTTTGGCGGCCTCCTTCTCAAACTCGCTCTTGGGTTCGTGACGGATGCTCATCGGTTTGGTGTTCACTGCAATCCACCGCGCCTTGACGTTCGACTGTCGCGACAATTCGGCAAAGATATCCTCCATCGCCCGGGCCGGAAGGACCGCCTTATTTTTGTCGAAGTAATGTTCATGCATTACTTCCAAAGTCGTGGCGTAAACCTGATGCATCCACTTCGCCCGATCTCGCGCAATCGTGAGCGAAACCGGCTTGTGGCTCGCCATCGCTTCAGCAGGCGCGATCGCCCGGTCACTCTCTTTCGCCGCATCGCTTGGCGGTTCGGCGCGACCGACCAGCACCACGCAGCAAAGGCCGACGGCCCCAGCCAGCCCAATCCAGTTTCTCCACAAATCGAATCGCATGAACCTGTTCCTTCTCCGTGTTCAATCAACCCCGAACTGCATGCGACCAGTCGCACGCACTGCGAAGCTGACAGTTACGGCAATTCTTGTTCCTTGACGACGAGGCTACTTTCTCTCCTGCGAATTCTGCCGTTTCCTGCAGGCTTTGAGCGAAAACGTGACAACCAAACGCACGGTGTGCGATATCGCACAGAGCCTCGACTCGTTTCATTTCATGGTTCGAAGTGGGAGCGAGTGCCTTCAGGCTTCATGTCTATTGCTTATGTGCCGCGTAGCAGTGGACTTGGTCCCGAGGAAGACCGTGTGCGGTTTTCACACCCCAGACTTTTGCACCACCCCCCTGCTCATAAGTGGGGTTTCGCGAAGCCCGCAGGGCCATATGGTGCACCCAAAAAAATCGCTGATGCAAAACTCGGCAATCTTATTTTTTTAAGTGCTTGTTAATTATGCACTTGAAACTTTTAACATCCTGGCTTTTGCATCACCCCCCCTCCTCGCAAGTGGGGTCTCGCCGCTTATGGAGTGCCCGGCATTCGAAGTGTTGGATGCGACGAATGCAGCGAGACGACTCGCCCTAGTTGCGACGCAATCTGCCACTCAACAGCACAACCGGATTGCCAAAGACCTTAAGCGATTCCCCGCGAAGAGCATCGCCTTCAGTCTATTATACAAAATAACACTTCGAAACTAAGTGTC
>CAZBGZ010000021.1:0-2595 GCA_964491925.1 uncultured Candidatus Saccharibacteria bacterium | reverse complement strand
GAATCGCTTGCGCGCTCACGGTGAGCAGCGCGATGAGCAACGCCACTCCGCCGGCGAGAGCGAAGACCCACAAACTCATGTCAATGCGATAAGCAAAATTCTGCAACCATTTGTTCATCGCAAACCACGCCACCGGCCATGCGATGACGTTCGCCAACAGCACGAGCTTGACGAAACTTTTGGACAACAGCGTCGTGACGCTCGCCACGCTTGCGCCGAGCACTTTGCGGATGCCGATTTCCTTGGTGCGCTGTTCAGACATAAAAGAAGTCAAGCCGAGTAGCCCGAGGCAGCCGACAAATATTCCAAAAGCGGAGAAAGTGCCGGCAACTCGGCCCAAATTCTCTTCGGCCCGGTACAGCTTTCCAAGCTCGTCGTCCATAAAGAAATATTCGAATGGCCGGTTCGGCAAAAATTCCGACCAAACCCGTTGCAGGTGGGCGAGGGTTTCCTGGTAATTCTCCGGAGTGATGCGAACGGCCAAATAGCGATCGAAAAAATTATGCTGTCCTTCCGTGTCTGCCACATCAAGAACAAAAGGGCCGATTGGATTGTGCAATGAGGCGTAGTGGAAGTCCTTCAGAACGCCAATGACGACTTGTGTGCGTCGCCGCCCGATGAACCCTTTGCCGAGGGCTTCTTGCGGTGACCCCCAATTCAAATGGCGTACCATGGCTTCATTGATCATGACCGCCAGCGAATCATCCGTCGAATATTCTTTGCTAAAGCTTCTCCCCGCGGCCAATTCAAGATTGAAAGTCTCCACAAAATCGTAGCCCACCATCAATCTTTGAAATTGTTGATTCTCCGTGAAACCCTGAGGTTTAAAGGGATTTGTTTGATACTTGCTGCCCAACACTTCCTCGGCAGTCGTGACGTGCAGCACCTGGCTATTTTGCAGGAGTCGGTTTTTTATTTCATCGAAGCGCGAGGCCAGATTGGCGCGCAAGATGTTGATCATGACCACCTGCTCTTTGTCAAAGCCGAGATGCACTTGCTGCAAATAACGCAGTTGATTGTAGACGAAAAGCGTCCCGATGATCAAGATGATCGAAATCGCAAACTGCGCGATGACCAGCCCTTTTCGCATGACGGCGGTCCAATCAAAGCCGGCGAGGTTGAGCTTGCCTTTGAGAACTTGAATCGGGCGAAAAGCGGACAAAACGAACGCGGGGTAAATGCCGGCAACAAAACCTACCAGCGCCACGACGCCGAGCAGGCTGAGCAAAAGGACGCGGTTTCCGAATAAATCAAATGCAATCGCTTTGTCGAGAAAAGCATTGAGGACGGGCAATGAGAGATCAACTAGCGGAAGCGCGAGCGCCACAGCCAGCAGACTCATGATAAACGACTCACCCAAAAACTGCCGGATAAGTTGCGCACGTTCAGCACCGAGCACTTTTCTCATGCCGACTTCACGCGCCCGCCTGGCCGATCGCGCGGTGGCGAGATTCATAAAGTTGATGCAGGCGATCAGCAAGACGAATCCCGCAATCACGGAAAAGATATAAACGTAAGCGATGTTGCTATTAGGTTCGATTTCGAAATCCAAATGCGAATGCAGATGGATTTCGGTCAATGGCTGCAAATACAGCGACACCCTGTCTCTGATGTTGTCCGGGAAATAGGTTTTAACAAAACCTGGCAATCTCGCGGCCAGGGCTTCGGGTGACGTGCCCTCGGTCAGAAGCAAGTAAGTCCAGCATGGGTTCCAATTCCACCCCGCCGGCTTGACGCCGTTTTGCATGCCGGTGATGGTGCTGAAGGAGGCGAGAAAATCAAACTTGAAATGCGAATTTTCCGGAACCGGCGCAATGACACCGGTTATTTTCAAATCATGCTGCCCCTCAAAACGGAGGGTCTTGCCCAAGGCGTCCACGTTGCCGAAATATTTTTTCGCCATGGTCTCCGTCAGCACAACCGAATAAGGCGCTTGCAGTGCGGTCTTTGAATCGCCTTTAATGAAAGGAAATGTGAAAACCTCGAACCCCGTTGAATCCACGAAAAAGAATCGGCGCTCATTAAAACGAAGCTCCGGCCCATTATCCAAAGTCAAGGTCGGCGCCTGCATGTTGAAAAACCTCACGGCGTGTTCGATCATCGCCGGATAATCATTGGCAAGCGTCGGTGCGACAGAAAAAGGCTGGCTGGAAGAATGCTCCGCTGGCGCAATCACCTCGGTCAGTCGGTAAATTCGGCCGACCTTTTCATGATGGCGATCATAGCTTAACTCATCTTGAATAAACAGAAGAATGAGGATGAAACAGGCCACTCCGAGAGACAACCCAAGCGCATTGATGAGAGAATAGCCCTTCTGCCGGATGAGGTTTCTGACGGCGATGATGAAATAATTTTTGAACATGTTGAACTCCTGATTTGTAATGCGTAAAATGTAAAGCGTAAGGAGACATTTCTTACGCATCAGGTTTACGTTTTATCACTCGTACCGCAGCGCCTCGACCGGATTCGCCAGCGCCGCGCGAATCGCTTGCGCGCTCACCGTGAGCAAAGCAATGAACAGTGCCACGCCGCCCGCCAGTGCGAACGTCCACCAGCCAAGCTCGATGCGATAGGCGAAATCTTGCAGCCACTTAT
>CAZBGZ010000020.1:0-2624 GCA_964491925.1 uncultured Candidatus Saccharibacteria bacterium | reverse complement strand
CACCTCACTGAACGCATCCAGGTCCGTCCGCAGGTTGGCGATCACCTCCCGCGCGAACCCACGTGAGTAACCCTCGCCCCGTACTCCACCCGTGCTCCAAGTCGCCCCGCGCATCGAACCCTTCTTGAGCCCGATGCGCAACGACCGCCGCCGCAGCCGCCGCGTCTGCTCCTCCTGCACCCCCTGATACCTCTCGATCCGCCACACCAACCCATCGTCCGCCTCCCCCTGAAACAGCCCGCTCCCATCCGACACCAGCACCACCGCGTGCGACTTCCAGATGGGCTCGACCCCGAGGTTGTCGTACACCCCGCCATCGGTGAGCCGCAGATCGGCAAGCCCTGCGCTCCTCTCCATAGCCGGCGCCTTCCCGCCCACGAGCTGCGAAGCCAGCGCCCCCAATCGCAGCGGCCCGAAGAGCGGAGGAAACGCGGCGGAGGCCGCGACGGCCAGGGCCAGGGGAAAGTCCTCGGGCGGCGTCATGCGCCCGGCCAGCCAGCTCCCCATCCGCTCCCGCGAGAAGACGAAGTTCGCGCCGAAGCCGAGGTCGGTGGCGCAGATCGCGAAGGCGGGCCGCGCCGGCAGATCGCGCAGCCGCAGGCGGGTCAGCCGCTCCGAGATGCGCGCGGCGAGCGACTCCACCGCATAGTCGCGATTCCACCAGCGCCAGGGCAGCAGGAACTTCCGGGCCAGAACCCCGGTGCGCAGATCGGTTCTGGACAGCGCGCGCAGCGGAGCCTCGACGGCCTGGATCCACGCCTCGAGATCGCCAGGCCACTCGCCCTGGTTGTTCGCGATCCCTTGCGCCACCGCGGCCGCGGTGAGCGACCCGCCGCTGACCGAGGAGATGGTGCGGAACTCCGGCGATTGCAGAACCCCAAGCTCGAAGAGCCGCCGCAGCGCGCCGAGGTGGAAGAGCGCGGCGCGATACCCCCCGCCGGAGAGTGCCAGCCCGATCCCCTGCCGCCCGCGCATGGGGAATCATGCCGCAACTCCGAAAATTCTGAGCGAGGCCCCCGGACTGGCTACGCCTCAGTGAGGAATGTGGAGTTTCTCCTGAACCCACGCACGCCCAACGTCATTGCGAGGAGCTAGTCGAGATGAAAGCGAGCGCGAGCGCTGCCCGCAGGGCAGCGCGACGCCTGGCCTTGGGCCACGAAGCAATCTCGCTGCGTTCCGGACCGCCTCGCCAGGGAAGTTCTCGTCAGCGAGAAACTTCATGCGGCTCCCCTAGACGGTCGTAAGCGGGTAGACCTTTTCGGCGCGCAGTATCTCGCCCGCATAGCGAAGGCAGGCGGCAATGTCCTCGTGGGTGATGTTCGGGTAGTTCCGAAGCACATCCGCCTCCGACCAGCCATCACCAAGCAGCCCCACAACGAACTCGACAGACAGGCGCGTCCCTCGAATGATCGGCTTCCCGGCCAGGATGGCCGGGTCGATGGCGATTCGGTCTGACGGGGTCATTTCGAAAGAAATCATAGTCCTCCATCCTCGAAGCCACCCTCCAGCAAGTCCTCGATGTAGACGAGCGTCGTGAAGTGCGTCCAGGTCAATTGTCTCCGCAGCGCGGAGACCATCTGTTCATCAGGGCAGGCCGTGGCGAACCGGACTATGGTTAAGAGGTTCTTCTTTCCGAATCCCGAGCCAAACTCGTGCTACAACCGTGCACTCAGTGCGCGCACAATCTTCTCCCCGTACTCGGCCTCACTACCAAACGCGCAGGCCGCGCCTGAGAGGTATCCTTGCCAGGTGCGACAAGTCCTCCTCTATCCCGGCCAGGATGGGTTATGGGTTGCCGAGTGCCCCAGCCTTCCAGGCTGCGTCTCTCAAGGCGACACACGCGAAGCCGCTGTCCAAAACATCCGCGAAGCCATCGAGGGCTACGTCCTCGCGCTCAAAGATGATGGACTTCCGGTGCCGGCGGAGCATTTCGACGCGCTTCTCCTGGCGGTATGAGCGAACTGCCGCAAGTCTCGGGCGCGGATCTCGTCCGCGCCCTCGAGAAGCTCGGATTCACACTCCGTCGCCAGCAGGGGAGCCACATGATCATGCGACGAGCCGAGCCGTTCGCTCAAACGGTCGTTCCCAATCATCGACAGATTGACCGCGGAACTCTCCGGGCCATCCTGCGTCAGATCAACTTGACCGTGGACGAGCTGACGCGCGTACTGTAGTTCTTCTTCTCCGTCGACCTCTTCGTTCGAGGGCGTCGACGTCCCGAGGGTGGTCACCCTCCTCCTCCGTCCCACCGACAGCCCAACCCAAGCGGATCCCGACAGGTTCCCCGACGGTTTGTCGGGACTCGGAGGCTTGGAGCGCGGGAAGGCGGAATCCCGACAAGAACCTTCGCACGGCATCGCACGGACGACCGCGCTTCCACCCCCTCACCCCGCCCAAACACCTCCCGTCTCCCCGACCCCCGAAGCGCCACCCGCAACCCAAACCTCATCCACCCCAGGCGGAACCAGCCGCGGAAACGGCGCCCGAACGGCTCCAGCTCAATTGTGTCGACACCGTCGACACAATTGTCTCGTCAGGGAAGAGGCTCGAGGCGCTCGCGGGCGGGCATTGGGCTTCGCTCGGCCCGTTCCCAGTTCTCCAGGGTGGGCTTGCCTTCCCGCGCC
>CAZBGZ010000019.1:0-2715 GCA_964491925.1 uncultured Candidatus Saccharibacteria bacterium | reverse complement strand
CCTGAGTGCTACGACTCGTGCCTGATGCGAGCCTGTCGTCGGCCGGAGTGCCGGCGGTCATCATCGGCGGCGTGGCCGCGTCCCCGCCGGATCGAGTGCGGCGGTGGGTTCGCGAGTTTGCCGTCGCGGCATCACTGCCGGATCTGGTCCCGAGCTTCGACAGGTTGGTCGCACAGGCGCGATCCCGCCGGTGACGCGCGTTCCTCGTCAGCCGACTGTCGCAGGCCCGGCCGCAATGCGGCGCGGTCGTCCCCGCCCCCGACGCACGGGCGGCGTAATCATCGGCGCGTAAATCGCCCGCGTGTCCTGCACGCCCCCGGCAACGAACGGGTTCGTGACATTCACGCCGGCGAAATCGGACCCGTGCTGCAGGTCCTCCGTGAGCAGGATCGAGCATCCCTGTAGACGGGCAGCTGCGACCACGAGGCTGTCCCACCAGTTCAAGCGATACCTCACCTGGAGCTGCCGACCCTGTTCCAGGGTCTCGAAGTCGATGGCGTGTGGTCGCCAGGCGCGTAGTCCCGACAACTGCTGCCACGCTTCGTCCTGCGTGAGGCCGGGCTCGAGGCGCTGCGTCGCGTTCACGAAGAACTCGCTCAGGACCTGCGTGCTCGTTCGGCCGGATCGGGTGCGCCAGAGAGACTCGAGCCATTCGCGCGCACGCGCGTGCTTCGCCGCATCCCGCGAATCGACGGCATAGAGCAGGATGTTTGTGTCAACGAAGACGAGCCCGGTCATGCAACTCGTCCCGCGCTGCATAGCGCTGCTTCGGCGTGCCAAGCGGACGCGGCTTCACGTCGAAGTACTCGCGCATGGCGAGCTCGTACTGAGCGGACTCCTGCATTCGCTCCTGCAGGATTTCGCTTATCAGGCACGACAGGCTCTTGGACTGCTCGGCGGCCAGCCGCCGGGCCCATTGGACGATCGCTTCGTCGAGCGTGAGGGTGACGTTCTTCAAGGGGCGATCCAGGACTTGTGTGATTATTACACAGGAATAATGTAATTGAACGGCCAAGTTCAGTGCGTAGTATCGTATAATATAGTCTATCGAGATAGTATAATATTTACGATATGAAGCGCCCTGAATCCAAGTTTGCATCCCCAATGACTACTCAGACGGCACGCCACCTCGGCAGTGCGATCCGGGCTGCGCGGCTCGCTCGCAATGCAACCCAGGCAAGCATGGCCGAGCGCGCACGCATGAGCGCACTCACCCTGCTGAAGATCGAGCGAGGAGACGTCTCGGTTGCGTTCGGCAGCTGGCTTGCGGCGATGGAGCAGGCGGGGCTCTTGCCGCTGCTCCGGGACGTTGCGAACCCGGATGCCGACCGCCTCGGCAGCGCGCTGCGACGCGAGCAGGCCAGGGTGCGCGCACGCCCCAGCGGCGCCGGTTCCGCCGACTTCGATTTCTGATCCGCCATGAGCTGGGCAGGCGTCGTCTTTGCCTACCTGCCTGGTTGCGGCGACGCCGTGCCCGCCGGCCGATTGACGCTCTTGGAAGACGGGCTCGAAGCGGTCGGTAGCACTTTTGGTTTCGGCGCGCGCTATCTCAAGCGCCCCGATGCGATTCCGATCGATCCGGTGAGCCTGCCGCTCGGTTCCAGGCCTGGCACCGACCGACTCTACGAGCCGCCGGCGCGCCTGCCCATGTTCGGCGCCGTGCGCGATGCTGCCCCCGATCACTGGGGTCGGCGCGTCATCGAGGCCAAGCTCCGAGTGCCGCCGAACTCCTTGCCTGAATCGATGTACCTGCTGCACACCGGTGACCATCGCTTCGGCGCGCTCGACTTCCGCGAGTCACCGACCGCGGGCCCCAATCCGGGTTCGCTGCCGTCGATTGCGGACATCCGCGTTCTCGTCGAGGCCGCTGACCGCATTCAGGCCGGCGAGCCCGTGCCCGCTCATCTCGAAATGATCTTCGGCGTCGGGACGCTCGGTGGTGCCCGACCCAAGGCACTCGTCTTTCGCGACGGCCGAGCCTTCCTCGCGAAGTTTCCGTCCCGCGATGATGGCTTCGATGTGCCGGTCATCGAGCATGCATGCCTCGAGCTCGCGCGCCAGTGCGGACTCGACGTGCCCGAGACCGACGTTGTGCCGCTGTCGGACGGGCGTCGGGTCATGTTGATCGAACGCTTTGACAGAGAGCGTACGTCCGCCGGGGGCCAGGCACGACGCCACGCTGTGAGCGCGCTCACGATGCTCGGCAAGCACGAACGGGAATCTCCAAACTCGAGCTATGCGGAACTGGCGCAAGTGATCTCCGACTTCGGTGTTACCGGTAGTGTCGCGACGGACCGCACCGAGATGTTTGGTCGCGCGGCATTCAACGTGCTCGTGTCGAACGACGACGATCACCTGCGCAATCATGCGTTTGTCTGGGACCCGGTGGACCGCGGCTGGCGACTCTCCCCGCTCTACGACGTGGTTCCGCATCCGCAGACGGCAACCGAGCGCCGACTGCACCTGTCGCTCGGGCCGCTTGGTCGCACGGCGACGCTCGCGAACCTGCTCGAGTCCCACGGCCTGTTCGGTCTGCTTCGGCAGGAAGCATCGGAGGTCATCGAGCGCGTCGGGCGAATCGTTCGCGAGTGGCGGACGCGATTCGAGGCGCTGGGTGTGCCGCCCGAACAATGTGATCGCGTCGCGAGCGCGTTTCGCAATCCGCGCGACGTCCAGTAACGGTGCCGGGTCGCGCTTTCGGGAAAGGGGACATTC
>CAZBGZ010000018.1:0-2861 GCA_964491925.1 uncultured Candidatus Saccharibacteria bacterium | reverse complement strand
GAAAATCGAGACGGCGGATAATCTGGAACAGGCGGCCGAGCGCGTGGTTGCCGCAGCGAAAGCGAAGAGGTAGCCGATGGCGATTCTGGTGAATAAGAAAACAAGAGTGATCGTGCAGGGGATCACCGGCCAGGCCGGGCGGTTCCACGCGGAACAATGCAAGGAATATGGGACGCTTATTTTGGGCGGCGTCACTCCGGGAAAAGGGGGAACCGAAGTTCTCGGCGTTCCGGTGTTCGACACGGTTTGGGAGGCGAAAAAAGCGCTCCATCCCGATGCGACCATGATCTTCGTCCCGGCGCCGTTTGCCGCCGATGCGATTCTAGAAGCAGAAGATGCGGGCATTCCTCTGATTGTGTGCATCACGGAAGGGATTCCGGTGCGCGATATGCTGGAGGTGAAGCGGGTGATGAACGCCTCGAAACGATCGCGGCTCATCGGACCGAATTGCCCTGGACTCATCACGCCCGGAGAGTGTAAAATCGGCATCATGCCGGGCTATATCCACAAAAAAGGGAAGATCGGAATCGTCTCCCGCTCCGGCACGCTGACGTATGAAGCGGTGTGGCAGACGACCAATCTGGGACTCGGCCAGTCGACCTGCGTCGGGATTGGCGGAGATCCGCTCAACGGCACCAATTTCATCGACGTGCTGAAGGATTTCCAGGCCGATCCGGAAACAGAGGCGATCCTCCTGATCGGCGAGATCGGGGGCGACGCGGAAGAGCAGGCCGCTGAGTGGATCCGGAAGCATTGCAACAAACCGGTCGCGGTGTTCATCGCGGGCGCCACGGCGCCGCCGGGCAAGCGGATGGGACATGCCGGGGCGATCATCTCCGGCGGCAAAGGGACGGCAGCTGAAAAATACGCCGCGTTCGAAAGAGCGGGCGCCCGGGTGACGAAAAGCCCTGCCGTGATGGGGCGTACAATTTTAGAAGCGATCCAAAAATGTTAGTTTTTCCGGGGCGCATCCCGATTGCAATCCATCCTCTTTTCTGGCTTTTCGCCGCGCTGATCGGCTGGCTCAACGGCGGCAGCCTGATCGGCATGTTCATCTGGATCGGGATTATTTTTTTCTCCGTTCTTATTCATGAATTCGGCCACGCTTTGACGGCTGTTTTCTTTAAGCAGAAAGCCAATATCCAGCTCGTCGCGCTGGGAGGATTGACTTCATTCGAAGGGCCGAAGCTCAAGTTCTGGCAGCAATTCCTCATCACGCTCAACGGCCCCGTTTTCGGCTTTATGATTTTCGTGGGGGCGACGCTTCTTCTGAAGCTTGATTGGACCAACTGGCCTGTCGTGCACCTCATTTTGAGATGGACGCAGCTCGCGAATCTCTTCTGGGCGGTTGTGAACCTGCTGCCGGTGATGCCGCTCGACGGCGGCCAGCTGCTCCGGATTGTCCTCGAAGCGTTTTTTGGCATCAAAGGCTTCCGCGCCTCCCTCCTTGTCGGATCTGTCATCGCGACGCTGATCGCGTTCTATTTTTTCCTCATCCAGGCGTTTTTGGTCGGCGCTTTCTTTTTCCTTTTCGCGTTCCAGAGTTTCGATATGTGGCGCAAGAGCCGCCACGCGACGCTCGACGATCGGGAAGAAGACAACAAGCATCTGCTGATCCAGGCGGAAAGCGCCCTGCAGCTCGGAGAAAGAGAGCAGGCGAGGAAGTTATTGGAAGAGGTTTTGTCCAAATCTTCGACGGGGCTTTTAGGGGTCGCCGCCGCGCAGTATCTCGCTTTCCTCGACATGAAAGAGGGGCGCCATCGCGAAGCGTACGATCTTCTGCTGCCGATCAAAGAGCAGATTGCGGACGAGTCCCTTTGCCTGCTGCATCAGCTTGCGGCCGAATTCAAGAACTATCCGGTTGTGGCTGAGCTCTCCGCTGATTGCTTTCAAACAGCTCCAACTCAGGAGATGGCGCTCCGCAACGCCCGCGCATTCGCTTTCCTCAAGCAGCCCAAGCACGCCGGAGGGTGGCTGCAGACCGCCTGGCAAGAGGGCAATTTCGACCTCCAGGCTGTTCTCAAAGAAGAGGTCTTCGCCTCGATCAAAGATCTTCCCGAATTCCGCGAATTCACCGACTCGTTAAATTAGATTTTAACCGTTCTAATTTAATAAAAATTGGTGGTATTATCTTTGCAAATTAATTTGGATTATTTCTATGTCTATATTTCAAGGCGCTGGCCTTCCTCTCCGCTTGCCGGACACTCCGGAGCGTCCCAAAAGCCTCCCTCCGATTCAGCGAGAAAGGGAGCTTACGGAGCAAAAAATTTCCCTCAGCGCCCGGCGCAATCTTTCGCCGATAGACAAGAGAGTCATCTGGTCCCTGACGACGCCCCGCCGCGCGAGGCTTCTTTCCGAAGGAGCGGGCCTTTCTGCTATCGCCCACGTCGAGCGGACCGCTTCCAGCGTCCTGCCCCCGGTATATCGGCCGAAGAGATCGACAGGGGCGATTGTTGAACCGGCCAGGCCGCGCGGATTCATCCCTCCCAGGGAATCGACCGGAGGCACCGATCAATACTATGAAGTCGACGACTGGATGGCGCTCCCTGCGGCCCAGTCGGCGCAGTCCGGGAGGACCGCGTTCGTTCAGTTTATCCCGAGCGACCGCCTCCTTCAGGCCAGCGACGTCGACGTTTTGATTCCCCGGAGCAGATTCCGCGGACTTCCAAATGGCTGTCCAAGTCTTCGATTTCCGAACCAGGCGCCGGCGTATTACTACGGCAACCGCCCCCGCTGCCTCGCGTTTTATGAAAATGCGCAAGGGATGGAGAGGCTGGCTGCGGGAACGGAGAAAGGATTGCTCGATATTTGGAACGTTCATCCCGGTATGGAACCGGTCCGCCTCCGGACCAAAAAAATCT
>CAZBGZ010000017.1:0-2904 GCA_964491925.1 uncultured Candidatus Saccharibacteria bacterium | reverse complement strand
CGCGGCGGGGTCGATCTCGAGTGCCTTCTCGAGGTTGCCGCGCGCTTCCTTCGCGATGCCAAGCGCGCCGAGACCACCCTTGGCGCCGGCGTAGCTGCTCTCGATGATGCCTTCCCAGATCAGGGCTTCGGCGCGTCCCGGATGCTGCTTCGTGAAGTCCTCCGCGCGCTTCCCGAGGGCCGCGAACGCCTGCACTCGCGGATCGCCCGCGGGCGTGTCGTAGTTCACTTCTGCCCAGGCCTGCTGGATTGCGAGCAGCTCGGCGTCGAAGGCGGGTTCACTTGCCGTCCCGGCGCGCGCCGCGAGGCTCGCGACCAGGATGACTACGCCAGTCAGGGTACGGTGGAGCTTCATCGGGGGATTCCTCTCAGGGCTTTACGGAGGCAGGAGTCGATTCTCCAGCGTAGCGCCGGATCACGGGGAGCTGCTTGCGGAGCGCGCCGTCGACAACTCGCGGCAGCAGACCGTTCACGCGGGCAAAGAGCTTTTCGGGCCAGCCGATCACGGCTTCGAAGCGACC
The DNA here is from genome assembly GCA_964491925.1 of uncultured Candidatus Saccharibacteria bacterium. Classification (GTDB taxonomy): domain Bacteria; phylum Patescibacteriota; class Saccharimonadia; order Saccharimonadales; family JAGQNJ01; genus CAYRSA01. Next base: position 2,384 of record CAZBGZ010000017.1, on the reverse strand, counting down.
GCCGGTCAGCATGTCGCAGACGGCCTTTGCGACGAGTTCGGGCGGATCCATCGCGACGCCGAGTTCGGCGTTCATGCGCTCGACCGCCGACGTGTTGATTCCGGTGCGCGTGGCGCGGGGCGCGACATAGCGAACCCGCACGTTCGAGTCCGCGAGCTCGCGGCGCAGCGCCTCGGTGAACCCGCGCAGCGCGAACTTGGTCGCGGAGTAGACCGCGTAACCGGGGTAACCGATGGCGCCAAACACTGAACCCGTATTGAGGATGCAGGCCTCGGGCTGGCGACGAAGGTGCGGCAGCAGCGCGTGGCAGAGGTGAATCGGCGCCTGCACGTTGATCGCGATCGCCAGATCGAGGTCCGAGGCCGGCTGGTCCTCGAACATCCGGAAGTGGTTGATGCCCGCGTTGTTGATGAGCACGTTCACGCCCCCTTGCCACGCCTCCGCTGCAGTGCAGACGCGCGCGCGGTCCTCAGCGCTCGTGAGGTCCGCCGCGATCGTCCCGACGCGGTCGGCGTGAAATGCGAATCGCCGCGCGGCCCGCGCGAGCGCCGCCGCGTCGCGGTCGACCAGCAGGACGGATGCGTGGCGCTCGAGCAGCTCGTTGGCGACGGCGCCACCGATGCCTCCGGCGCCGCCCGTCACGAGCGCGCGGATCGCATGGGTTCTCATGCGGTTCTCCTCTGGCGGCCGTTGGTGGCCATCACAGGCGACTGTGCCTCGAGACCCCGGAACACCTGGCCGTACAGCCAGTACATGCTGCGCGCGCAGCGAACGACGGCCGCGCGGTCCTCGGCATCGCTGAACCGCGCGAGGATGCCCGCGAGGTGATTCACGTGCTCCTTATCGAGTTCGCCGTGGCTGCGCAGGTAGCTGAAGGCGTTCGACGGCAGGTCGAGGGCCCGCTGGATGCGATCGGCCGCCTGCACCGCGAGCGCGACGCTCGTGCCCTCGAGCACGTGCACCATGCCGAAGAAGCCGACGGGATTGCGGCGCATCACGGTGTCGTACGCGCAGGCGACCATCGCATCGGTCGCGACGTTGGGCTCCGAGGCGGCCGCGACTGCCCGGTCACCCCCGGCATTCGCGATGTCGTTCAGAATCCACTGGTCGTGCCCGGCCTCCTCGTCGAGGTAATGCAGGACCGCTTCCTGCAACCACGCGTGGCGCTCGGGCAGGCGCGCGCCGAGCGCCATCATCAGGGGCACGGTGTGGCGAACGTGGTGATAGGCCTGCGTCAGGAACGCGACGTAGAGTTCGCACGTGACGTCGCCTGCGAGGCAGCGCTGGATGACCGGCGCCGACAGCAGGAAGTCGCGGTCCGGCGCCGTGTCGCGCGCCAGCTGCTCGTGGAAAGTCATCGATGACCTCGGTCGTGTATGGAAATCGTCCCGGTACAGTGCATCGAACAGTGCGCCGTGCCGCTCGAGGATGGCCGCACGACGCAGGCGGCCGTTCGATGTGAGCAGGCCGTTCTCGAGCGTGAAGGCTTCCGGGGAGCGTGCCCATCGACGCACCTGCGCGTAGTCGGGCAGGCGTGCGTTGGCCGCCGCGATGCCGCGATCGATGCCCGCGTCGTCCTCATCCGCGGCGGCGCTCACGAGCGCCACGGCGTACGGTCGCGCCTCGCCGTGCACGAGCACGTTTCGGATGCCCGGCTGCTGCACGATCTCGCGCTCGACCCACTCCGGCGCGACATTGCGGCCAAAGCTCGTGATGTAGACGTTGCGCAGTCGTCCGCGCACATGGACGTAGCCGTCAGCATCGATCTCGCCGAGGTCGCCGGTCGCCCACTCGGCATCCGGCCGGCGCGGCGGGTCGCCCAGGTAACCGTGCATGATCACACCGGACACGAAGAGCTCGCCGTCGTCGCTGACGCGCACGCGCGCATGCGGCAGCGGTCGACCGACACTGCCGATGCGCCGCGCCGCAGGCGTGTTCAGGCACACCACCGATGCGCATTCGCTCAAGCCATAGCCTTCGAACACCGGCAGGCCAGGGGCCTCGGCGCGCGACAGGAGGGCGAGCGACACCGGGGCGCCGCCGACGGCAATGAATCTCCGCGACCGGGGTGCCTGCCAGCCGCGCTCGACCGCGGTCACGACCAGTCGCAGCAGCTCAGGCACGAGCACCATGCTCTGCGGTCGGGCCTGTTCAATGCATGCGAGCAGGCGAGGCACGTCCGGGCCCGCATAGCTCATGCCGGTCTCGGTCGCGGGCGGCAACAGGCAGGTCGCCCCTGCAAGCAGGGGCGCATGTACACCAGCCATGTTCTCGAGCAATGTTGCGAGCGGCAGCAGGCAAAGGTGCCGCTCGATCCCGAGCGACGCGGTCGCGTCCGCGAGCGAGCGGGCCACGGCCTCGAGCTGCCCGGCGCCGAGGCAAAC
>CAZBGZ010000016.1:0-3111 GCA_964491925.1 uncultured Candidatus Saccharibacteria bacterium | reverse complement strand
ATCGGCCGTAGGCAATGCCGTGGGCCCACTCGCGCAGTGCCGATTGAATTAAGCGCTCCGCCTTGCCGTTGGTCTGCGGTCGATAGGGTCGGGTGAAGCTGTGTTTGAGGCCCAGCAGTTCGCATGCTCGCTTGAATCGCTTCGAGTGAAACGCGGAGCCGTTGTCGGTCAGGATTCGCCGCACCGTCACTCCGAGGCTCGCGAACGGGGCGACAGTGGCGCGCACGAAGGCAATGGCGCTGCCCCGACGTTCGTCGGGTTCCATCTGGGTGAAGGCGATCCGGGCATGGTCATCGACGTCCACGAACAAGCATTCCCGTCCTGCGCCGGCAACACTATCGCGGGGGTTGCCCGTGATCCGATGTCCAGTGCGCACGATGCGGCCGAGCTTCGTGGTATCCAAATGCACCATATCGCCGGGGCGCTCATGTTCATAGCGAACAATGGGCCCAGAGGGCTCCAGATCCGCCACCGCGAAAGGCCAGCGCGGATCAGCACCAGACTGACCGTGCTTTCCGATACGCCCAGGCTGTGCGGGACCGGGCTTGGGTGAGTCGGCGGCGACGCAGTTCGATCACCGCCAGCGCCCGCTCCGGGGCAATGGTTCGCGGACTCACGCACGGCCGGGACGACGCGTCGCGCAATCCTGCCGGACCTTGGGCTGGGAAGCGCAGGACTATCGGTATCCAAACCCACGAAGCCCAACCGGACGATGCCAACACATAACTATCACAGCTAATGCGTGACCAACGAGAGCGTGCCGATTCGAGACGGAAGGCCGGATGAACTCAGGCCTTCGACTACGTACGGCGCGCTGAGCTGCGCTTCACGGCACTTGAACGTTGGAGTATCTCCTGCAGGACAGCCACGGTCCGTCGCAATGCTGACGAGCGGTTAATTGGATTCCAGAGCAGAGCCACTTCCACGCTTGGAGTTACTCCGCGAATGTTAACGAAGGTGACGTTGGGCAGGACACACGCCGACATCCATGCAGGGACTAGCGATACACCGATCCCAAGTGAGACTAGGCCGAGCTTCGTGAGCATTCGCTCTGGGCGGTGCTGAACGCAAAGTCCTCTCAACCGCCCCACGCAACTTCCTTCATCTCACTGCAGGCTCATGGTCGCCGGATGGAAAACTGCTCGCCTTTTCCAGGCATGACACCCCGAAGCGATCCAGCAGCATCTTTCTGCTCTCGCTGGAAACCCTTGAGACGCGTAGGCTGACTTCGCCGCCATTCGAGATGGAGGGTGGAGACTGGTACCCTGCATTTTCTCCCGACGGTAAATCACTGGCATTTTCCAGAGGAAGAAATCTAGGAGGTGGGGCTATTTACGTCATCCCCATTACCGGTGGTGAACCAAAGCAGCTTACTTTTGATCATCGTCTGAGTGATGGGCTTACCTGGACCTCGGATGGCAAGGCCATCGTCTTCCCTTCAGCGCGAGAGGGCAGGACGACTTTGTGGAAAGTGGCGGCATCCGGCCGCGCGCCTGAGCGAATTACGCCAAGCGGAGAAGATGCTACTTTCCCTCATATCTCTCCGCAAGGGAATCGTCTGGCCTACCAACTTTGGGAGATTGATCGGAACATATGGCGGATAGGAGTATCAAATCAGACTGAGGTCAGCACAACACCAGCCTGATTAATCCCCTCGACAAAGTTTGAAAACTGGCCAGCGTATTCTCCGGATGGAGCCAGAGTCGCCTTTATGTCGAATCGTTCCGGAAGCTCTGAGATATGGGCCTGCAACAGCGACGGAGCAAACTGCGCTCAACTGACTTCCATGCCGAGCGCAGGTTGTCCAAGTTGGTCGCCCGATGGTCGGAACATCGTTTTTCATTCTGACAAGGAGGGGAACTGGGACATCTACGTAATCGATGTGCAGAGCGGTCTGTCACGCCGTCTTACCTCCGAACCTTCGGACGAAGAGAGGCCAGTCTATTCCAGGGATGGGCGCTGGGTTTACTTCAACTCCAATCGTACTGGTGAGCAGGAGGTCTGGAAGACGCCAATTGAAGGAGGTCAGGCGGCGCAGGTGACCAAGCGCGGAGGACTTAGCCCCGTGGAGTCGCCGGATGGCAAAGACATTTACTACACCAGGACCAATAGCGGCATTTGGCGGATGCCTATCGAAGGCGGCGAGGAAACTCTTGTGCTCGACCAAGTAAGCGCCAGCAACTGGGTTGTGACAGAGAGCGGCATCTACTTCATCAGCCGCGCCCGGATAACGCTCGAATTCTTCCGCTTCGCCACGAACCGCAGTTCCCAAATTCTGGCGCTCGACCCAAAGAAATATCCACAAGGCATTTCTGTCTCTCCTGATGGGCGGTGGGTTCTTTACACTCAGTTTGATCGCAGACAAAGTGACATTCTGCTGATAGAAAATTTCCGCTGACTTCTCGTGAAGCTGATCAACCTGTCGGCGATCATGTAAAAATGTAGAAATTTGAACAGTTGCCTTGCCTAGAGCACTGGTCAAGTAATCGCTAAAACGCTCAGCAATTCCCGGTTTAGAAAATCAACAGAGCTGAATGTCATACATATCAGCCATTTGGCGGTATAGAGCATCCATCGTGGGGAAGGCTCGAACTTTGAATAAACTGCGAAGGCTCTCCCAAAGCTTGGCTTTCGTCCGGAGACCGTCCCGAACTTGGCGAAAGAATTTCCAACATCGCTGCATCATTTGATCGACCGTGAAAGCGAGAAACATAGTCAGTGCCAGGACTGTCGCCAAATTCTGTTTTCCGTGGCCGTAGTTGTGCTCAAAATTATAGCCCCTGATTTTTTAGCGTGTTAAAAGTTTCATTCTCGATTTTCCATCGCGAGCGACTAGTGCGCATTACCTTCTCGACGGAACGCGCATTGAGCGGAATGTTCGTCACCCAGGTCCAGCGTGTTACTTTCCCTCGCTTGTCAGTTTGCTCGCAGAGCAGGTAGTTGATCTGGACAAGGATCGCGCTCTATTTTCTAAGCCGAGAATTGCAGGACCGATGCACATTTTCTTTCGAATTTCATGCACGCTTGCCGAAGGCATACAAATCGATGATCGCAACAGCGCCCATCGGTCCAGCAGGGAATCACCGGCCAAATTTCCCACCGCGTCGGGTG
>CAZBGZ010000015.1:0-3147 GCA_964491925.1 uncultured Candidatus Saccharibacteria bacterium | reverse complement strand
GGCCCAGGGATAATTCTTCTCCTCGAAGAAGACGTACCCCTTGTTGTCCGCATAGCGGGCGACGTCGAGCCAGTGCCGGCCCCACCGCTCGCCATAGCGAGGAGAAGCGAGCAATCGGTCAACGAGTTGCGGCCAGGCATCGGGCGATTGGTCCTGCTCGAACTTGGCAACTTCCTCAAACGTCGGCGGAAAACCGACGAGGTCAAAGTATGCGCGACGTATTAAAGTCCGTTTATCCGCTGGAGGGGAAAGCGACAGTTGAGATCCTTGCAGTTTTGCTTTCACAAATGCATCCAGCGGACCTTCCCCGGCCGCAACATTCGGAATCGCAGGTTTCACTACCGGTTGAAACGCCCAGTGAACCTTCCAGGCATCCCCCGCTTTCACCGGCACTCCCTCCGGCCACGGCAGACCGAGCTCGACCCAGCGGGAAAGTGCCGCCACGTCCCCCGGACGCAGCGGACTCGCCGGCGGCATTTTGAGATCCCCTTCCCGGCGAATCGCCTGCACCAGATTGCTCTCTTTGCCGTTCCCCGCGATGGCCGCGGGACCGCTGTCCCCGCCCTTCAGAACGGCCTCCCTCGTATCGAGCCGCAGCCCTCCTTCCTGCTTTTGGGGACCGTGACAGGAAAGACAATTGGCGGCCAGCAGCGGCCGAACCTGCTTCTCAAAGAAGTCGAGCTGCTCGGTCGAGAATCCTTTCGCAGGGTCCGCACCCTGCGCCAGACCCGCACCCGAAAACGGGGCCAGAATTAGCACTGTCGTGGCAATTACTATTCTCATGACTTGATTCTACTCTCAGGGGCATAAACTTTCAGGGCGCGCGAAGAACGGACTATGCCACTCCTCTGCTCCACGGTCCTAGCGACTCAGGAAAAAAACTTGCTGGCTGGGCACCGGTTTCCCAATAGCCCCCGCCGACGGGGTAGAATACGCTGTCACTTGGCTCTCAGCGAATTCTCGCTCAGGCCCGCGGCGTGGTTGTCCGCAGCAATATGGCAAGTACACCAAAACTCACGCCAGATACCCTGTTTACATGGCTAATGACGCTGGCCGTCGTTGTCGCGGTGTTTCTACTGGATGTCTCTATACCGCCAGTTTTTTCGGCGGGCATTCTCTATGTCGTTGCTATCTGGGGAGCGACTTTGCATCGCCGAATTAATCCGCTCATAGTCACTGCTGCGATTTGCTCGCTGCTTCTCATTCTCACGACGTGGTTCCAAAGCGCTTCGGCTGAGCAGGCAACTGGGCTCATCGGCAGCAGGGGAGTAATCCTGCTGGCAATCTGGTTGTCAACTGGGGCGGGAATCTTGTTCGTTCGCGCATTCGGTAAACTCGCTGAGCAGAATCTACGGCTAGGGAGCGAGGTGGCTGATAAGACCAAAGAAGTGCGGAAGACCATGACCCGCTTGTCCACCGAGGTTCAGGAAAGGCAGCGGGTCGAGTCGGAGCGGGACCGGTTCTTTGAAGCCTCCGTGGACATGCTCTGCATTGCCAGCCCGAGCGGCTATTTCCGCCGGGTTAATCCGGCGTTTGAGAGGACACTCGGTTTCACCAGCCAGGAGTTTTTGACAACGCCCCTGATCGAATTCATTCATCCTGACGACCGCGATTCGACGCGGGCCGAGATCAGCGCCCTGCAGGGGGGGCAAGACACCATTCAATTCGAGAATCGCTACCGCTGCCGGGACGGGTCCTATCGCTGGATACTCTGGTCGTGTCCGGCCATTCGTCCCGGTGACGAAGTGATGTATGCCGTCGGCAAGGACATTACGGAGCGCAAACGGTCCGAAGTCGCCCTGCAGGAAAGCGAACGCCGCAATCGTCTCATTGTCGACAGCGCCTACGACGCCTTTGTGGGCATGGACGAGGAAGGACTGATTTGCGATTGGAATCCGCAAGCGGAGCGGATCTTTGGCTGGAGCCGGCAAGAGGCGCTGGGACGCCCGCTGGCGGCGACGATTATTCCACCACGATTGCGGGAGGCTCACGGCCTGGGCGTGGTCAGGTTTCTAAAAACGGGAGACGGACCAATCCTCAATCAAAGGATTGAAATTGCCGCCCTCCACCGCGACGGACGCGAATTCCCCGTTGCGCTCACGATCTCCGCGATCAAACTGGATGACACCTATTTGTTTGGTGCCTTCGTGCAAGACATCAGCCAGTCCAAGCAGGCTGCCCAGCGGCGCGAAGTGCAATATGCCATTGCCCGCATCCTGGCCGAAGCCAGCACGCTCGAAGAAACCGCAGCCCAAATCTTGCAAGCGATTTGCGAGGGCCTGGAGTGGGACTTGGGAGCAATGTGGCGTGTCGATACCCAGGAGAATGTGCTCCGCTGCGTTCAGATCTGGCAGCGGCGGGGTGTGGACGCAATCGAGTTTGAACAGGTCACGCGGCAGACACTCTTTCAGCCGGGAATCGGGCTCCCAGGCCGGGTTTGGACGAGCGGCCAGCCGAGCTGGATCGAAGATGTCACTCAAGATGTGAATTTCCCCAGGGCACCCGTCGCCGTCGCCGAAAAGCTGCATGGCGCATTTGCGGTGCCCATCTCGCTTCCCGGCAAAGTAGTGGGAGCGATCGAATTCTTCAGCCGCGAGATTCGCCAGCCGGATCAGGACCTGCTCCAACTGTTCGCGGCCATCGGCAGTCAGATTGGCCTGTTTTTCGAGCGGCAACGGGTGGCCCGGGAACTGCTCATGGCCAAGGATGCCGCCGAGGCGGCCAACCGGGCCAAGAGCGAATTCCTGGCAAATATGAGCCACGAAATTCGCACCCCGATGAATGCCGTCATCGGCATGACCGAGCTGGTGCTCGACACGAACCTCTCCGCGACTCAGCGTGAGTACCTCTCCATCGTCCAGCATGCCGCAGAATCGCTCCTGGACATCATCAACGAGATTCTCGATTTCTCGAAAATCGAGTCCGGCAAACTCGAGTTGGAAGCGACCGACTTCGATCTCTGGGATCTCCTAGGGGACACGGTTAAGTCGCTGGCGCTGCGGGCTCACGCCAAGGGACTGGAGCTGGCCTATCACATTGCGCCGGAGGTGCCCGAAATGCTCGTCGGAGATCCGGTTCGCTTGCGGCAAGTGATCGTCAATCTCGTGGGAAATGCCATCAAATTCACCGCCACGGGGGAAGTTCTCG
>CAZBGZ010000014.1:0-3417 GCA_964491925.1 uncultured Candidatus Saccharibacteria bacterium | reverse complement strand
CAAGATGCACATCGACAGCAACCAGCGCATGGCGGGCTATCCGATCCGGCAGATGATGGTGGCGGTCGAGACAATCGGTGCCGGTGGCGGCTCGATCGCGCGCCGTGACGGTCAGGCGGTGCGGGTCGGGCCGGACAGCGCCGGTGCCGATCCCGGCCCGGCGTGCTACGGTCTGGGAGGCACCCAGCCGACCGTCGCGGACGCGAACATCATCCTAGGCTATATCGAGTCGGGGCGCGAACTGGGCGGTACCGTGCGGCTTGACGTCAGCAAGGCCGAAGCCGCCTTCGCGCCGCTGGCCGAAGCCTTCGGCACGACCGTCCACGAGGCCGCGCTTGGTGTACGACGTGTGGCCAACGCCAACATGGCTCGCGCGCTCCGCCGCGTCACCGTCGAGCACGGCGTCGATGCCCGGACCTGCACGCTGCTGGCTTTCGGCGGCGCCGGACCGATGCACGCCGTCTCGCTGGCCCGCGAGTTCGGCATCGGCAAGGTACTCGTCCCGCGGTTCTCCAGCGGCTTTTCCGCCTTCGGCTGCATGACGGCGCGGATGAGCTATGCCGAGCAACGGCCGCTGCACATGCGAAGCGACCGCTGGAGCGCCAGGGACCTCGATGCCGCCGCCGCGCGCATCGCTGACCGTCTGATCGAACCGCTGGTGAAGGCCGGCTGCGCGGCGGACACACTCAGGATTACCGTGGCCGGGCTCTTGCGCTACACCGGCCAGAGCGATGCCGTCGAGGTGCCGCTCGAGGCGCCCTACGACCTCGCGCAGGTGGACACGAGCTTCAAGGCGATCCACGAACGGCTCTACGGCTTCGCCACCGACGAGGTCTGGGAGGTCGATACCCTGCGCGTCACGGTTTCGGCTCCACCGAAGCAGGAAGCTCTGGCGCGACCCGCCGAGGGTGGATCCGGCGGCAACGAGCCCGTAGCGATCCGCAAGTGCTGGTTTGACGGTGGCCTCGCGGTCGACACGCCGCATTTCGACCGCGACCGGCTGCCCGTGGGACGGAAGATCAGCGGCCCGGCCATCATCGAGGACGCATGGTCGACGGTCGTCGTCGATCCGGGCACGACGGCCTGGGCGGACGAACACGCACATCTCCATATCGACCTGGAAGGCGGCAGGACATGAAACGCGAAGCGGGGCTGCGGCCCGACCCCTTCACCATCGAGGTCATCCGCAACGCGCTGACCGCGATCGCCGAGGAAATGTCGCTGGTGATAATGCGCTCTGCGCGCTCGCCGCTTCTGCGCGAGGCGGGCGACCTCTCGTCGGCCCTGACCGATGCCGACGGCGGGCTGATCGCCCAGGGGCGCGACATCCCGGCCCATCTCGGCATCATGGGATCGACCGTGCAGGCATTTCTCGGCCGGGTTCCGAAGGAGCAGTTGCAGCCGGGGGATGTGTGGTTCCTGAACCTGCCCGAGGTGGGCGGCAACCACCTTCCCGACGTCAAGGCGATCCGACCGGTCTTCGCCGAGGGTGCGGTACAGGCCTTCGCCGTCTGCCTGGCGCACTGGGCGGATGTTGGCGGCGCGCGGCCGGGCAGCTATGTGCCCGACGCCCGCGACGCCTGGCAGGAAGGGCTGCGCATCCCACCCCTGCGCGTCTTCACCGGTCAGGGCACCGACCAAGAAAAGCTCGATGTCATCCTTGCCAACGTGCGCGGCAGCGAGGAGCGCGAGGGCGACATCCTCGCCCAGATGGCCGCCACCCGATCGGCCGACGAGCGGCTGCAGGAACTGTTCGCAAGCTATGGCGCCGCAACGGTGAAGGCCGCGATCGCCGATATCCATGACCAGTCCGAACGCCAGATGCGCGAGGCCATCCGCGAGATTCCCGATGGCGAATATGTGGGCGAGGATTTCCTCGACCATGACGGCATCGACGACCATCCGATCGCCGTGCGCGTGCGCGTCACCATTGCGGGCGACGCGGCAACATTCGACTTCAGCGAAACCGACGATGCTGCCAAGGGCCCGCTCAACGCCACGCCCTTCACGGCGGGGGCGAGCGTCTTCTATGCGATGAAGGCGATTGCCGGACCCGACATCCAGCCCAATGCCGGTTGCGGCCGGCCGCTGAAGGTGATCACGCGGCCGGGATCGCTGGTCCATCCGCCGTGGAGCCGCCCGGTGGTCGGTGGCAACCACGAGACCTCGCAGCGCATGGTCGACGCCATCTTCAAGGCGCTGGAGGCCGTGGTGCCCGAGCGGCTCAGCGCAGGCGGGTCGACGACATCGGGGCTGCTGCTCTTCGGCGGGACCGACCCGCGCACCGGCGAATGGACCACGCTCTACGAGGTTCACGCCGGAGGCGAGGGGGCCCGGGCGGAACGCGACGGTTGCCCGACCGCGCGCCCGCACATGTCTAACGTGATGAACACCCCGGCCGAGATCATCGAGACCTTCTACCCGATCCGCGTCGAGCGCCAGGCGCTGCGTCACGGATCGGGCGGGCGCGGCCGGCACCATGGCGGGCCGGGGCAGGAGCGTCACTACCGTATCCTCGCGCCGGAGATGGCGATGACCAGCATGGTCGAGCGCTGCGTCATCCCGCCCTACGGGCTGCAGGGCGGCGAGCCCGGCAAGCCCTTCGAGATCACTGTCGTTCGCGCCAGTGGCGAACGCCGGCAGATTTCCGGCAAGACCCACGTGACCCTCTTCGAAGGCGACTGCGTCATCATGAGATCAAGCGGCGGCGGCGGATACGGCGCTCCGGCAGAAACAGTGAGAGAACAGGAGAACCCATGAGACTCGAAAAACGCAAGGTCATCATCACCGGTGCCGCGCAGGGCATGGGTGGGGTCATCACCCGCAAGCTTGCCGCCGAGGGCGCAGAACTGTTCCTCACCGCACGCTCCCGCGGCCCGCTGGAGGAACTGGCCACGGATCTGAAAGCGCAGGGCATCAAGGTCGATCTCCTGGAAGGCGACTGCACGGTCGAGAAGGATGTCGAGGCGGTGGTCGCCGCTGCGCTGAAATTCTTCGGCGGCCGGATCGACGTGCTGGTCAACGCGGCCGGCGCCACCGGCCCGATCGAGACCCCGGTCTGGGAACTCAATCCCGACGACTTCCTCGACCTTCTGCGCAAGAACATCGTCGGCCCGTTCCTGCCGATGAAGCATGTCCTGCCGACGATGATCAAGCAGCGCTACGGCAAGATCGTCAACCTCGGCGGCGGCTCTGGAATGCGCGGCTACCGGTACCGCGCCGCCTATAGTGCGTCGAAATGGGGCGTGCGCGGACTGACCCGGACCGCTGCGATCGAGGTGGGCGAGCACAACATCAACGTCAACGCGATCATGCCCGGCATCGTCGAGACGCCGCGGATGGAAAAGCTCTGCCGGGTCAAGGCCGAGAAGCGCGGATGGACCTACGAACAGGTCTACGAGGAGTATCTGGCCGAAA
>CAZBGZ010000013.1:0-3433 GCA_964491925.1 uncultured Candidatus Saccharibacteria bacterium | reverse complement strand
AGTACAGCTGCTTGCCGAAGGCACCGAGGGCCTTGATGTCGTCGGCGCCGAACGTGCCGAGGCTCGTCGAGAAGTCGAGCTTCGTGCCGAGCTGCTTGGCGGCGTTGAGCACCTGGGTGCCCAGGGTCTCGTCGAGCGGCATGATCACGCTGTCGGCGCCCGCTCGCTCAGCGGCCAGGATGAACTGCTGGTAGTCGGTGGTGCCGGCCGGGACCTTGGAGAGACCCACGAGCTCCATGCCGTTGGCCGCGATCTCTGGCTTCATGATCGACGCGAGCGCGTCGATCTGCGGGTTGTCGACGCCGATCAGGTACACCTTCTTGTGGCCGGTCCTGCCGAGCGGCGGGATCATCATGAAGGTGGTGCCCGCACCACCGGCGCCGATCGTGTAGGTGTTCGACGCGGAGAGGTCGGCCGTGGCCGGACTCAATCCGATGCGCGGGATGCCGGCCTCGTTGAGGATCTTCCCGACGTCGGCCGACGCCCAAGACGTGGTGTCGTTGATGGTGGCGACGATGTTGCTGCTCGCGAACTGGCGGGCGCAGTCGACGGCCTTGCCCGGGTCGGCGCCGTCGTTGCAGGTCGTGAGAACGATGCAGTGGCCGCCCACCCCGGCGCGCTTGTTGTTGAAGGCCTCCACCGACACCTCGGCGGCGGTGACCTGGTCACCGAGGTCGAGGACCGGGTTGTCCCACGAGGTGATGAGTCCCACCTCGACCGGGGTGAGCTTCTTGTCGCACTTCCCCTCGTTGGGGAGCAGCGCCGAGCTCTTCTGGCTCGGGGCGGACTGCGGCGCCGCCGCGGCAGGCGCGGCGAGTGCCGTTGCCAGCACACCGACGGTGACGACCGTCGTGAGCCAGCGGGACAGAGACCTACGAGACATCGGCCGGATTCCCCCCTCGTTCGGGCAGCGGAGTGCTGCACCGTGTTCTTCCACCGTGTTCGATCCTGAACTTGATGGTTGTGTCAGGTTACGCAGACACGGCGCCGCGACGCCAGTCACCCCTCCACCTTCGTCGAATTTGCGACTGATGCGGGTTCGGGCGTCCTCGGGCGACCAGCTTTCTGACGGTACTATCAAGTCATGCCGGACCTCGCGAGCGGGGGCCGCGAGCGGGGACCGAGGAGCAGCGATCGTGGCGAAGCGCAGCAGCACGGACGGCGATCTCGGCATCCGCGGCGAGGCTCGCATGCCGGCGCCGACCATGGGCCGCCGGGCCCAGCGCACCTCCGCCCTCATCGCCGAGAACGCGCGTGAGGTCTTCCTGGCCAAGGGCTACTTCGGCACCAGCATCGACGACATCGCCGAGGCCGCCGGGGTCTCGCGGGCATCCTTCTACACGTACTACCCGACCAAGCGCGACCTACTCGTTCGCATCGGCAACGAGACGTACGGGGCCATGAGCGCGCTGCTCGACGAGATGGCGAAGATCGCCGACGAGTCGCCCGACGACGCCATCGAGCAGATCGTCTCCCTCTACCTGGAGATGCTCGAGAAGGATGGCGCGTTCCTCGTCGTGTGGGGTCAGGCAGGCTTCGGCGACGAGGAGCTGCGCCGGGCCGGGATGCGGGCGAAGATGGCGACGTCGCGTCGCCTCGCCGAGATCTTCGAGAAGCTCGGGCGGGTCCCCGACGGTCAGGACCCTGCGCTCGTGAGCCTCGCCTTCGAGGTCATGATCGACCGGATCTGGTACTACTACCGCTTCGCCGACCTGCCCGCGACGTGGGACGAGATCGTCGCCACTGCCACGGGCATCGTGTCGGCCACGCTCGGGCGTCCGAATCCCGCGTCCTGACGGGCTTCAGGGGGCGGCGTGGGCGCGCGGCTCGCGGGGCAGGCCGAGGATCGACTCCCCGAGGATGTTGCGCTGCACCTGTGAGGTGCCCGCGTACACCGTGCCGCTCATCGCGTTGAGCATGAGCATGCGCTGCCACGACGCGGTCGAGTTGGGTGCCCCTGGGTCGTCGGTGCGGTAGGCCCGGGGCGGCACGTGGCCGTGGTCGTCGATCAGGCCGGACGCGCCGAGGATCGCCATCGCGAGGTTGGCGGCTTCCTTGTGGTACTCGCTCCAGTAGAGCTTGGAGATCGAGGCGGCAGGGCCGAGGTCCCCGTCGCGCAGGTACTGGGTGAGGATGCGCATACCCAGGTAGCGCATCGTCTCGACCTTCATGAAGCACCAGGCGAGACGGTCGCGTACATGCGGGTCGTCGGTCCGACCCTGCTCGCGGGCGAGCGCGACGAGTCGGTCGAGCTCGTGGCGGAACATGATCGGGTTGAGCGCCGCCTCCTCGCCTCGCTCGTGCCCCAGCAGCGATGTGGCGACCGCCCAGCCCTCGTTCGGTTGCCCGAGGATGTTCTCGGCCGGGATGCGGACGTCGGTGAAGTAGACCTCGTTGAACTCGCTGTGACCGGTGAGCATCTCGATCGGCCGCACCTCGATGCCCGGCGTGCCCATCGGGGCGAGGAGGAAGCTGATCCCCCGGTTCTTCGGCGCATCGGGATCCGTCCGGGCGAGCACGAAGATCCAGTTCGCGGTGGCGGCGAAGGAGGTCCAGATCTTCTGACCGTTGAGCACCCACTCGTTGCCGTCGAGCACTGCGACCGTGCGCAGGCCGGCGAGGTCCGAGCCGGCGTCGGGTTCGGAGAACCCCTGGCACCACTGGTCCTCGCCCGAGAGGATCCGCGGGATGAACCGCCGCTTCTGTGCCTCCGTGCCCCACCGCAGGAGCGTGTTGCCGATCATCTTCACGGTGACGGTGTCGCTCGCCGGGCCGAGGGGGACCATCGCGCGGGCGCACTCCTCGACGAGCACGACCTGTTCGAGCTTGGTCAGCCCGCCCCCGCCGTAGTCCGTCGGCCACGCCAGACCCAGGTAGCCGTGCTCGAAGAGGGTGCGCCGCCACCGAACGACGAACGCCGTGGCGTCGTCATCGGGCAGCGCGCCGATCCCCGGCCAGTCGGCGGGGAGTTGCTCGGCGAGGAATGCACGCACCCGAGTCCGGAAGACCTCGGCGTCAGGAGAGGATCGCGGGTCCACGTCGCGCGTCTCGCTGGGGGTGCATGCGTCGCCCACCGTGGCCTAAGGTTGACACAACTGTCAAATTCTAGGAGTCGAACCGTGGGGTATGACCTGCCACAGGAGCTGATCGTCGAGTCCGACGGTCCGGTCCGGATCGTCACGATGAACAACCCGGAGCACCGCAACGCCTTCAACGACGCGTTGCACGACGGCTTCGTCGGCGTGTGGGCGCAGATCGCCGACGACGCCGACGTGCGCGCGGTCGTGCTGACCGGCGCGGGCAAGGCCTTCAGTGCCGGCGGGAACATCCCCGGCTTCATCCGCGATTACAACTCGCTCGACCATCGGCGCCGGTCGCTGCGCAAGGCGAAGCGCCTCGTCGACGAGATGATCAACTTCCACCTGCCCATCGT
>CAZBGZ010000012.1:0-3436 GCA_964491925.1 uncultured Candidatus Saccharibacteria bacterium | reverse complement strand
AGTAGCACTCGCCGGGCCGAGGCCCGACACATCGAGAGGGAGCACAGATGGGGAAGCCGTTGGAGGGCGTGCGCGTCCTCGAGGTCGCCGCGTGGACGTTCGTTCCTGCGGCCGGGGCGGTCCTCGCCGATCTCGGCGCCGACGTGATCAAGGTGGAGCCGCCCGACGGCGACCCCCAGCGCGGGCTCAAGAACATGCTCAACTTCGAGACCGACGGACCGAACCCGTTCAACGAGATCCCGAACCGGGGCAAGCGCAGCATCACCCTCGACCTGACCAACCCCGGTGCGCGTGACCTGCTGCTGAAGGTCGCGACGGTGTCCGACGTGTTCCTCACCAGCTATCTACCCGCCGCACGGGAGAAGCTCGGGATCGACGTCGCCGACATCCAAGCCGTGAAGCCCGACATCATCTACGCGCGGGGCTCGGGGTGGGGCGCCGAGGGTCCGATGCGCAACGTCGGCGGGTACGACCTCGCGTCGGCGTGGGCGTCGTCGGGGATGGCGTTCAAGACGACCCAGCTGATGCACGGCGACGCCCCGGACGGACCACTTCCCCAGCCGCCGGCGTTCTACGACCTCCAGGGTGGCAGTGCGATCGCCGGGGCGACCGGCACGGCGCTGTTCAAGCGCGAGCGCACCGGCGAGGGCTCGGTGATCGACGTCGCGTTGATGAACGTGGGCATGTGGACCACCGCACCCGACCTCGTGTCGGCTCCGTACATCAGCGAGCTCATGAAGATCTCCCGCACCGACCCGGGCAACCCGATCACCAACTGGTACCGCACTGCTGACGATCGTTGGATCTACCTCGTGTGCCTCCAGGCCGACCGGTTCTGGGGCGAGCTGTGCGGGTTGCTCGGTCGGCCCGACCTGATCGACGACGAGCGCTATAGCGACATGGGTGTGCGCTACGTGCACCGCGCCGAGTGCGTCGCGGACCTCGACGCCATCTTCGGCGCCCGAACGCTCGCCGAGTGGATGGAGACGCTGAAGGAGTTCTCGGGGGTGTGGGCACCGGTCCTCAACTTCCAGGAGCTGTACGAGCACCCGCAGGTCGTACCCAACGGGTTCCTGCCCACAGTCACCGGACTCGACGGCAAGGACTTCCGCCTGGTGGCGCCGCCGATGCACTTCGACGGCGAGCCGACGGTTCCCGCCGGTCCCGCACCCGAGCTCGGTCAGCACACCGAGCTGGTGCTGCTCGACGCGGGGCTCGACTGGGACGAGATCAGCGCGGCCCGGGAGTCGGGCGCCCTCGGCTGAGCATCGCGATCGCCGAGACGACCGAAGACCGTGCGGCCCGCCCGCTCTCCAGCGCACGCTTGAGCAGCTGTCGTGCCGTTGCCGCGCGTCTTCGATACCGCTGCGACGATCGTCCTGGCCGACGGTCCGGACGGCGCCGACTTCGTGCCGCAGATGCTGGCCGATGCGGGGCGGCTCGGTGATGCCTTGGTCGTGGTCGGGTGGCTGCCCGGCGCCCGCCCGTGGACCGAGCGCCTGGAGGGGGCCCGCGCGCTCATGGGCGGATACGGGGTGCGTGATGCGATACGAGGAGGAAGGGCCACATACGTCCCGGTTCGCCTGAGTGCGGTCCCGCGCTACCTCGCCCAGCTTCCCCGCCCCATCGTGACGGTGCTCCGTGGTCGGTCGGTGGGTGGTGGATTCGTCTCCGGGCCGAGTGTCGGCTGGGCGCCCGCCGCGGCAGCACTGGCTGACGCGGTGGTGGTGGAGGTCGATTCCGAAGCCCCCGAGATCCTGGCGCCCCACATCACTGGCGAGATCGTGGCGACGGTCGAGGGCACGGCCACGCGCGTGCCTCCCTCGTGGCCCCCACCCGACGAGGTGGATC
This sequence comes from uncultured Candidatus Saccharibacteria bacterium, assembly GCA_964491925.1. Lineage (GTDB taxonomy): Bacteria > Patescibacteriota > Saccharimonadia > Saccharimonadales > JAGQNJ01 > CAYRSA01. The sequence goes on along the minus strand of CAZBGZ010000012.1, from coordinate 1,585 downwards.
GGACGATTGCCGCGTTCATCGCGGACCTGCTCGGAGACGAGCCGACCATCCAGTTCGGACCCGGATCACTCCTCGATGCCGTGGTACGGCGCGCCGATCGGCCGTTGCGGGTCTTCTCGGGACTCGCGACCGACGCGGTGGCTGCCCTGGCCGATGGTGGGCACCTGCTCGCGCCCGCAGTGGCGGGCTACCTCTGGGGGAGCGACGATCTCATCGAGCTCACCCGCGAAGGTGGGCTCGAGCTCGCGCGGGTTGAGGACACGCACGACGTGAGTCACCTCAGTGCCCTCCCTCGATTGGTCGCACTCAACACCGCGTTGCAGGTGGGCCTCGACGGATCGGTGAACGTCGAGCGGTTCCGCGGTGACGTGGTCGGAGGCGTTGGCGGACACCCGGACTTCGCGCGAGGTGCGAGCGCTTGTCGCGGCGGGTTGTCGGTCGTGGCCGTGCGGTCGCAGCATCGCGGCACGTCGAACGTCGTCGAGGTACCCGAGGCGATCACCACGGCACGGACCGACGTCGATGTCGTCGTGACCGAGCACGGTGTGGCCGATCTGCGTGGGTGCAGCGACGACGAGCGCGCGGCGCGGCTTCGCAGCATCGGGCCGTAGACCGTGGTCGTGCCCGAGGGACCGCAGCGACCGATGTAGCGCGCTTATGTGCGCGTCACCAGCATCGAGCCGGCGATCGGCCCGCCGCCGTTGGCCACCACGGCCACCTCGGGCTGCCGCGCCACCTGGCGTTCGGCCGCACCGCCCCGCAGCTGGAGGCAGGCCTCGTGCAGGACCCAATAGCCGTGCATCCGCCCCGCAGACAGCTGCCCGCCATAGGTGTTGAGGGGCAGCTCGCCATCGAGCGCGATGCGGGTGGCGCCTTCGACGAACGGTCCGGCTTCTCCTTCGCCGCAGAGCCCCAGCGCCTCGAGCCATGCGAAGGTGAGAAAGGTGAAGCCGTCGTAGAGCTCGGCGATGTCGACATCGCCGGGTCCGAGGTCCGTCCGGCTCCACATCTCGGCCGCCGCGTCGGTCGACGCCATTCTCGGGTAATCGGGTCGGTGGAGCCATCCCCCCGCACCCGACGCGCCACCGATCGCTTCTACGCGGAGTGCGGGGTTCGCCGAGTCGGGCGCGTAATCGGCATGTGAGACCACGAAGGCGATCGACCCATCGACCGGCACGTCGCAGTCGAACAGGCCGAGCGGAGTGGACACCGGCCGCGCGGCGAGGTAGTCGTCCATCGTCATCGGCGCCTGGTACACCGCAAGTGGGTTCAGGGCGGCGTTGGCCCGGCTGTTGACCGCGAGCCAGCCGAGCTGCTCCTTGGTGGTGCCGTACAGGTGCATGTGGCGGCGACAGTGCAGGGCGAGCCAGTTTGCTGCCGAGTAGGCGTGGTACGCGATCAGTGGCGCCATGTCTCCCATCACGTTGCGCAGGGCCTCCGGTTCCGCGGCCGCACCCTCGCCGCCATCGGGAGGTGTGATCGTGCCGCCCATCATCTGCACGGTGCGGTACTCGAGCCCGTGGCGGGCCCGGCCGGTCGCGTCGGCGATGCACGCCGTCATGACGGGGGAGAGCAGCCCACCGGT
>CAZBGZ010000011.1:0-4033 GCA_964491925.1 uncultured Candidatus Saccharibacteria bacterium | reverse complement strand
GATTCTGCCGCAAATGCGGCCACGACGTGGCGTCAACGCGGCCGCAGCCGGGCGAGTTCCGCGGCGGAAACCCGGGGATTGGCCCCGCGCCGCGCCGCCACCGCGGCACCGACCCGGCACGCGAACGCCAGGGCCAGGTCCGGATCCTGCGCCTCCAGCAGCCCGGCGAGCAGCGCGGCGAGGAAGCTGTCGCCCGCCCCCACCGTGTCGGCGACCTCGACCTGGAAGCCCGCGCAGGCATGCACTTTCCCGCGCAGGAACAGCATCGCACCGTCGCCGCCGCGGGTCACGCACACGCCACCGGCGCCGGTGTGGCCGGCAAGCCACCGCATCCGCTCCGCGATCGCGCCGCTTGGCCCACCAGCGGCCGCTGCGATCGCATCGAGTTCGTCGTGGTTGAGCTTGATGAGGTCCGCCTCGCGCATCAGGGCCTCGACGACGTCCGGACGGGAATGCGGCGGCCTCAGGTTGACATCGAACACCCGGTATCGCGCGTGCCGGAGCAGGGCCAGCAGCGTGCCGCGCGACACCTCGTCGCGACAGGCCAGCGATCCGTAGACGAAGGCGTCTGCGCTGGCGACGGCCTGCGTGGCCTGCTCGACGAGGTCGATGCGGTCCCATGCCACGGGCCACACGATGTCGAAGCTTGCATTGCCATCCCGGTCCAGCGAAACCAGTACCTCGCCCGTGGGCAGGGCGCCGTCGTCCTGGATCAATCCCGTGTCGACACCACGCGCCTGGATGAAGTCCCGCAGGGCCAGGCCCGCGGCATCCCTTCCGACCCTGGAGACGACGCGGGCGGCGACGCCCAGCGATTGCAGGCGGATCGCCACGTTCATCGGCGCGCCACCGGCCACGCGCGAGTCGGGAAAGCTGTCCCAGAGGACTTCGCCGTAGCAGACCACGGTCCTGGGCATGGTGCGACCCGGCGCCGGACTCAACGCCGCGAGATCGCGGCGGCGAGGTCCTCGAGCGTCCTGCCGCGGGTTTCGGGCATCCGCGCCAGGACCCAGAGCAACTGCCAGACCATCATCAGGCAGAAGCCGAGGAACACCGCCGCAGGGCCGATCACGCGGAACAGGAGCGGGACCAAGGAGGGAATCAGGGCCGCCAGCACCCAATGCACCGTCGATCCGAAGGCCTGCCCGGCGGCGCGATCCCGGTTCGGGAATATCTCGGAGATGAAGACCCAGATCACCGCGCCCTGCCCGATCGCATGCGCGGCGATGAAAAGGAAGAAGAACAGCGGTATCGACAGGCCCGGCCAGTGCAGCGCGAATGCCGCCGACGCCAGCCCGAGCGAGACGATGTATCCGACCGAGCCGATCAGCATCAGCGTCCGCCGACCATGGCGATCGATCAACGCGATCCCGAGCAGCGTGAACACCAGGTTGACCGCGCCCACGCCGACGCTGCTCAGGAACGAAGCGGAGGTGCCCAGCCCCGCCAGTTCGAAGATCCGCGGCGCGTAGTACAGGAAGGCGTTGATCCCCGACATCTGGTTGAAGAAGGCCATGAAGAAGGCCAGCACCAGCGGCTTGCGGCAGCGCCACAGGAACGACGAATCGGCCGGCGATTCCCGCGATTTCTCCAGTTCCAGCGCGGCCACCTCGGCCGCGGCCTCGGCCTCGGGATGGATCTCCAGCAGGACCTTGAGCGCCCCGGCCCGATCCTTGCGGTACTCGACCAGCCAGCGCGGACTCTCCGGAACCCGCAACACCAGCACGGTGTAGGCCAGCGCCGGCACGGCCACGACGCCCATCATCCAGCGCCAGGCGTTCTCGCCGGCATCCTGCAGCAGGTAGTTGGAGACGAAGGCGGCGAGGATGCCGAACACGATATTGAACTGGTACAACGCGACCAGGCGCCCGCGCTCGGACGCCGGCGCGATCTCGGACACGTAGGCCGGCGCGACGATGGTGGAGACGCCGATGCCGATGCCGCCCAGCAGGCGGAACAACGCGAAGTCGTAAGGGCCGGAGGCCAGCGCGGAGCCGATCGCGGAGACGAGGAACAGCACGCCGATGCCGATCAGCGTCCGGCGTCGACCCAGTCGGTTGGTCGGCAGCGCGCCGAACACCGCACCCAGCACGGTGCCCCACAGCGCCACGCCCATCACCACCACGCCATGGAACAGGTCGGAGCTTCCCCACAACTGCTGCAACTGGCGATCGGCCCCCGAGATCACCACGGTGTCGAAGCCGAACAGGAACCCGGCGAGCGCCACCACGATCGACCATCGCCAGAGCTTGCGCCGGTTCATGGCCCCATCCTCGTCGAATGCGCAAGACCCGCGCAGGCCTCAATCCCGGGTGCGCGGGATGGTGGCGATCCGCAGCCGGCGGATCGCCGACCCGTCGCCGGTGCTGATCCGCAGGCTGGTGTAGGGCGTGGTCGGGAACACCAGGTTGGTCATGGAGAACTCGCCGTCGTTGAGCAGGATCTCGATCGACGCGCGGTCGAGGAACAGCCGGTAGTCGCGGATGCGCTGGCCGCGCAGCGGCATGACCTGGGGCGAGGCGGCGAACTTGTCGCTGAATCCCGACTGGCCCGCGCGGCTGCGATCGGTCACCACGCGGTCGTCGTCCAGCGCGATGCGGAACACCTCGTCGCGATCGTTCGACAGTTCGACCAGCAGCTCGCGCGCGCCACCGGTCGCGAACCGGACCTCGGCCTGGGCCAGGTCCAGGCCATCGCGGACGAAGGGGGTATCCGCCCTGCGCACCGACAGCACCGGCGCCTGCGTGGCCGTCACCGAGGCCGGGATCTCCTGCACCAGGACGTAACCGTCGTCGCGCCTTGCCAGCGACAACTCGCGCGGCAGGGTCATCGCGCTGCGCCACGGCGACGTCGGCACCTTGGTCGCATACTGCCAGTTGCTCATCCACGCGATCAGCAACGGCTTGTCGCGCGGCAGGTTCGAGAAGGTGACCCCGGCGTAGAAGTCGGTCCCCGCGTCGAGCCAGCGCGCCGCTTGCGCGTGGGTGTAGACGCGGCCGTCGAAATCGCCGACGAAGTAGCGGGTGCCGGAGCCGCCATTCGGGGCCTTGTCGCCGTGGTTGACGATCAGCACCCATTTCGAATCCGGACTGCCGCGGACCGGGGCCTGGAACAGGTCGGGACACTCCCATACCCCGAGGCCGGCCGCGTCGCCGTCGGGACGGAAGTCGCTCAGGAAGGTCCAGCGCTTGAGGTCAGGGGCGGCGAAGAAGCGGATCCGGTCGCCCACCGCGAGCGCCATGATCCAGCGTCGCGAGGGCTGGTGCCAGAACACCTTCGGGTCGCGGAAGTCCTGCTCGCCGGTGTTGTCCAGGACCGGATTGCCCTCGTACTTGGTCCAGCTGCGCCCCTCGTCGAGGCTGTAGGCCAGCCCCTGGCTCTCGGTGTTCTTGCGTCCCTGCTGCCAGATCGCGTCGTTGTGGTAGGTGTAGATCGCGACCATCGCGTCCTTGCCGAAGCCGGCGCTGTCCGCGTGGTCGATCACCGCGCTGCCGGAAAAGATCCAGCCCAGCCGATCCGGGTACAGCGCGATCGGCAGGTGCGTCCAGTGCAGCAGGTCGGTGCTCTCGGCGTGCCCCCAGTGCATGGGCCCCCAGACCGTGTCATCGGGGTAGTACTGGTAGTAGAGGTGGTATTTGCCCTTGAAGTAGACCAGGCCGTTGGGATCGTTCATCCACGCGTTCGGCGGCGTGAAGTGGAACCCCGGCCGGTACGGCTCGTCGAAGTGCCCGGCATAGGGAGTCGCCGCGTGCCCCGGGGCGGGTGCGCACAGGCACGCGAGCCATGCCAACAGGACGATTCGCCAGCACGCGAAGTTGGACATTCCAGGTTCTTCCCGCTCGCTCCATCCGCACGCGTGCACGGCCCTGCCCGCTCGACACCCGCCTGGCGGCGCCCGCCCGCGGTGTGCCGACTAGGCCACCGCTCGGATCGACGCCCGCAGGCCCTCGACCAGGCGCTGGATCTCGTCGGCGGTAGTGATCACCGGCGGCGCCAGCGCGATGGTGTCGCCGGTGAAGCGCACCAGCAGGCC
>CAZBGZ010000010.1:2233-5421 GCA_964491925.1 uncultured Candidatus Saccharibacteria bacterium | reverse complement strand
ATCAAAAATCTGAAAATAAAATTTGCGTAGCGTTACTCGTTAATTTTGGTAGGTAAAAGATGAACCACTTTTAAGACCCTCTGTGAGCATTCCAGAGGTCGTAGGAGAGGTTTTAGGGCAAAAGATGAGTATTGCTCTCTCTGACTTGCACAGTACCCCATAGGGGTATATAATTTTAATCATGCGGGCAGATATAAAAAAGCGAGCAAGCCACCGAACCAAAATTATTGAGGGTCAAATTAAAGGCTTGCAAAAGATGATAGATAAAGAGGAATACTGTATGGACATCTTGACCCAGTCCCTTGCAATACAAAAGTCGCTATCCTCTCTTAATAAGCTAGTCCTAGAGAATCACATCACTACGCATATCACCGATATGATTGCTTCTGGTAAAGAGAAAGAGCAAACAAAAGCTCTCGAAGAACTTATGAAACTCTACGAGCTTAATAACATTAGAGGTAAATAGACGTGCAATACCTAATAGCACTAAAGAATACAGCCCTTATAGTTGCGGTATTGCTTCTGAATTTAGTATCTTTTTCGGTTCACACTTCTGCAATGCCAGCAATGTCCCATGAGATGAATAGCGGTATGAAGCACAGCTCAAGTGATTCAGCTTCATGTGCCACACTATGTCGAACGGCTGTGTTTAGTAAAGAAGAATCCCTAGATTCTAATAATGACGAAGAAAATGACGAACCAGTCGTACCTTTCTATGTACTTAACGAAGGCTGGCATTTTAACGACAGCATAGTAAGCCAAGAGAGATATGCAGACTCCGTTAAACCACCACCAAAGATACCGATTTATATTCTGTACGGTGTCTTTAGAGTTTAGGATTTGTTTGTTAATTCAAACAGTATCTTAAACGTAATTTTGGAGAATCTAATGAAGAACAAGAACATACTAATCGTGGCGATAGTTGCAATCGTGGCGGTCGCAGGGGTCAGCATTTACGCTATTAGCAATAATGATAACGAAATGATGGACGGCAATATGATGGGTAATAACTCATCACAACAAGCTACTTCAAATAGTCTTATAGACAAGAACTCGGCTGAATACAAAATGTACAGCGAGCTTAAAGGCGAAGACTATGACCGTATGTTTATAGCAAACATGATTGAACATCACAGAGGTGCAGTTGATATGGCAAAGCTGGCTCAAACAAACGCCAAGCACCAAGAACTAAAAGATATGGCAGATGACATAATCTCTACTCAGAGCAAAGAAGTAGCTGATATGGAAAGCTGGCAGAAACAATGGGACTACCCCATAAGTAGCGGCGAAATGATGATGGATCACTCAGCAATGGGAATGATGGCTGATATGGGTCAAATGACCGAAAGCCTAAAAGGACTATCTGGCGATGAGTTTGATAAAGCTTTTATATCTTCAATGATTGAGCACCATCAGTCCGCTATCAATATGGCAGCTCCTGGAGCAACTAACGCAGAACATCAGGAAGTTAAAGATTTAACAGTGGCAATCATGACCGCTCAAACGAGTGAGATACAGCAAATGAAACAGTGGCAAAAAGAATGGGGCTACTAATTGTAGGTAATAATTATGGGAAACAAAATATTTTACGGATTTCTAGTCGTTGCTACAATAGGATTCCTAGCTTTCATAAGCATTAACAAAGAGCCTACAAAACCAAGACCAGGAAGCGAGCATCAAGATAATGGTCGTCAGCATGTTCAGGCTAAGGAATATGGGGGCGAAGAACCACCTACTTCTGGCGACCACGCCGAACCCTTAGCTTGGCAGGTATACGAACAAGAGATTCCTGACGCAAACACCATACACAATATGGAACATGGGGGCATCTACATCTCGTACCGACCAGACCTACCTAAAGACCAAATTGAAAAAATACAGACATTGTTCTCAAAACCATACTCAAATACTAACTTCAGCCCCATAAAAGCTATCGTTGCACCTCGTGCCAGCAATAAAGCACCTATTGTAATGTCCTCATGGACTCGTAGCCAGTCATTTGAGAGTTTTGATGAAGCCAAAATGATTGAATACTACAAAGCAAATATAGGAAAAAGCCCAGAGCCAGGAGCGAGTTAAAATATGGATCATTCACACCACGAACACCAACATACGGAGCATAAGGAACACGATAAACACGCAGGACATTCTGTGGAAATGTTTAAGGATAAGTTTTGGTTGTCCTTAATTTTAACCATACCTGTACTCGCATATAGCGAGATGATACAGCATTGGCTCAATTTTACACCCCCTGCTTTTCCAGGCTCACAGTATGTTCCTTTTGTGTTGAGTACAGTCATTTTCTTTTACGGTGGTATGGTATTCATAAAGGGTGCGATTGGCGAACTAAAGGCTAGATTGCCAGGCATGATGACACTTATCAGCTTGGCAATTATCACAGCCTATGCGTATAGCGTTGCTACCCAGTTTTTCATTGACGGCGAGGGCTTCTTCTGGGAACTAGCAACCCTAGTAACAATAATGTTGCTAGGACATTGGCTAGAGATGGCTTCGGTTGCAAAGGCAGAAAATGCCTTAGACGCAATCTCAAAGCTTCTACCAGACAAAGCTGAAAAGCTAGTCAAAGGCAAACCTAAAGAAGTGTTAGTAAGCGAACTTCGTGTTGGAGATTTAGTTCTAGTGCGACCAGGCACAAGAATACCGATTGACGGTGTGATTACTGACGGCAGTTCTTCAATAGATGAAGCTGCTATTACTGGCGAGTCAAAACCCGTTAGTAAAACGGTGGACGATGAGGTAGTGGCAGGAACTATAAATCAGGACGGCTCAATTACGGTTAAAATTACGAAGCTTGGTGACGATACGGCACTCGCAGGAATAATGCGACTTGTCGCTGAGGCTCAAAGCTCTAAGTCTAATGTCCAAGTATTAGCCGATAAAGCAGCTTTTTACTTGACCATAGTGGCTATAGCCACCGCAGTCGCTACATTCATTTACTGGTTAGTCGCTAAAGATATGAACTTCGCTCTAGAGCGGTCAGTAACGGTTCTGATTATTGCCTGCCCTCATGCACTTGGTTTGGCGATACCGTTAGTTGTTTCAATCTCTACTACACTGTCTGCAAAGAATGGTTTGCTAGTACGCAAACGATTAGCTCTTGAATCAGCACGAAAATTAGACTGGGTACTATTTGATAAGACAGGAACACTGACTAAGGGCGAACACGG
>CAZBGZ010000010.1:0-2133 GCA_964491925.1 uncultured Candidatus Saccharibacteria bacterium | reverse complement strand
ATACGTTTCAAAGCAACTTGGTTTGGACCAGTATTTTGCAGAAGTTAGACCCGAAGACAAAGCTGCCAAAGTAAAAGAATTGCAAAAGAACGGCCAAAAGGTTGCAATGGTTGGTGACGGCATAAATGACGCACCTGCTCTTACCCAAGCCGACATAGGCTTAGCTATCGGTGCTGGTACTGATGTAGCTATTAAGTCGGCAGACATCATCTTGGTGAAAAGTGATCCACAAGATGTCGTAAAGGTGATAAATCTTTCAAAAGCAACATATAAGAAAATGACCCAGAACCTAGTCTGGGCTACTGGTTATAATGTATTCGCAATCCCTCTGGCTGCTGGAGTATTTTACGGTGCAGGTATCGTGCTTGCTCCTGCACTTGGTGCGATTTTAATGTCGGCTTCCACTGTCGTTGTGGCTATAAATGCACAGCTACTACGCAAAATAAATCTCAGTTAATAAAAAGTTGCGGAACTAGTAAGCCAGTTGCAAACCATAAGATAACTATATAGGTGAGCATGGTGGGTGGTATTTTATAGGGCGTTTGAGCTATTATAGGTAAGGAACAGTGACCTAACCTGTTCGATAATGCTGTACCAATATCGAATAACTTAACTTGTTGGAGATTCTGCTAAATGGGAACCGTTTCCGTTACCGCTAAGTAATCCGATTCCAGGATTTGGAGCTTGGTCTCCCCATCCACCACCGATTTGTATCATTCCGTCTAATCCATCACCTTTAAGATTAAGCCTTGTAACTGTAATGCCGACTTCTCTTGAAGGCTCGGCAACTTCTTCCTTAAACTGACCGAAGATGACAGACGGATCTTTTCTAACCAACTCACCAATGGTCATGCCCCCAAGCACTGTCCGTAGTCCTGCTTCGCAAAATTCACCAACAGTCACTTCCAGCTCATGAGCTTTATATATCGCATTATATATAGCCCAATGTACGTTTGGGTCATCTTCCCATTCATCGGTTATTACCCGCCAATTAACTGAAGCATTCTGAAAATATTGCTTAAATGGTGAATCATCTTCACGGCTTTCGAGAGCGGGAAATTTTATATCACCAAACGTTGAAGTATTGGTCGAAATCTTGGCTTTTTCCACCTTACCTTTGAATGGGAAAACTGGATAAGCGCCAGACGGAACGATTTTTGGTAAACCTTTTAATTTACCGTGCTTATGGAACCTTGCACGACCACCTACTACCGTTTTGCATCCAAATTCATCTTGGCCCACGGGGTCGACGACATTTACGGCCACAGCAAGTGCACCAAAAGCAGTAATGATAGTCGGAAAAACTTCCTTACCAGCGCCTATGTCACCAAGAGCTTCAGTTGGACCGTACATCTTCTTGATTCCTCATAAGAACTGAGTGTACGCTCAAACATCCAACAATAAAAATGTCAAATTTACCACTAATTGGGGTATCAAAAAAGTGATTTCTGATAGAAATATGGTATAATATTTAATATGTCAGAAAAAGACCCCTCACAAAAGAACGGCAAGAATACGTTTTGGAAATTTGTTGGTTTTACAGTGCTGGCTCTTATTGGTATCAACTTCTTGTCCGGAGATTAGAAGAACCCAGGTTAAGTGCAAGGTTCAAGTATTTCAGAAACCGTACACTTGACATAATACTCACTTGTTCTCATTATGGTTATATGCCTTATAGAAATTGCGAACTTTGCTCAACAGAATTTTATGTAAAACCAAGCCACCTAAAGTTGGGTTGGGGTAAATACTGTTCTAACAACTGTTATCACGAGGCAGCGAGAACGGGTGACTTATTTAAATGCAACGTTTGCAAGAAGGAGACGTATAAATCAAAAAAGGAACAGCGCAGGTCGAAAAGTGGTAAATATTTTTGCAGTAAATCATGCCAGACTGTTTGGAGAAACTCAAATTATTCAGGGTCAGGTCACAGCAATTGGAAAAATGGTAAAGGATCTTATCGTGTATCTCTCCTAAGAAGTCAGAGAAAACAAATTTGTGAAAAATGTAAAACTGATGATACCAGGATTCTGGCAGTTCACCATAAAGACAAGAACAGAGATAACAACGTTCTTTCTAATCTGATATGGCTATGTCATAATTGTCATTATCTTGTTCACCACGACAGGAAAGAAG
>CAZBGZ010000009.1:0-13772 GCA_964491925.1 uncultured Candidatus Saccharibacteria bacterium | reverse complement strand
TTCGTTCTGCGTTTTAATAAAGCGGGCTTTCAGTAGCTCGTCTGCTGGGGCCATCTCAGTCACTGAAAATTCAGCATTGCTGGTAGCAAGCGTCATGGCATCTGCCTGTTTTTCTGCCAGCATTTTAATAAATGCAGCTTTCTGAAGACCGTTGGTTGTGTTTGTGATCTCTTCATCCCAGACAAGATCGATCAGTTCTGTTTCACCCAATTCCTTGCTTTCCGGAACGGCGATATGATTGATGTTGGCAATGACCTTATCCAGTAGTTTAAGATTCCTGAATAAAAGACGGATTTTGTCATTTAGAAAAAAAGGAGCCAATTGCGGATAAGTATTTATGAGCTGTTTAACGTCATCCTCATTTAACTCATCAATCTGCAATGGAGTAAGCAAAGCAGTACTTACATTGTTCCTGTGAAGCATTTCCAATACCCAGCTTAAATTTTCTGAGGGGCAGGTTAAAAATATTTTCCATGGACTGCCAGTTTGTTTGAAGATGCTATTAAGCAAAATAGCAAGACGCTGCTGCTGTTGTGTGCTATAATTTTTTTCTGCACCGTCGATAATGAGATAGCCTTTTTCCGCAGTTACATGACCCAATAATTCGGGTAATGTGTTGGACAGCCCTAAACTGACCTGGAGTGAATGAATTTCAAAATCCGAGCTATCCAGCCATAGCACGCGGTGCCCGGATTGCAAAGATGATTGTGCTAATTTTTTTGCTACAACTGTTTTGCCGCTACCTGAAAATCCATGAAGGATCAATGCCTGTGCGGTTGAAAATGCGTTCTCGAGAGCTTTGATATTTTCTTCCCTTGAAAAACTCAGCTTGTTGCCAAGACTTTCAAGTATTAGGTCCATTTTAGTTTCAGTATATGCATTCAGTTTTTTCCAGTCAGCTTCATGATCTGGAAAATCTGCCAGTTCAAACTGGCCACGCAAAAGGTGTATGAGCTTTGCGATGTCAACATAGCCTGCAACGGGTGCCTGCTGTCTGGCGATATGGCATAGCTGGTCATACAATAGTGTGGCATCCTCCGAAGTTCTATTCTTGAGCGCCTTTCTGCACAGATCAATGGTTGTTTTTTCAAAGAATGAATTGGTGGCTTCAAAATCAATCTGTTGATGAATAAACCTTTTAAGCAGTGCACCCGTTTGTTCGGGAGTTACGGCATACTTTGTTGCCAGGGCAGCAGGACACTGAAAACTGCTGTAAAGTTTGTTTATCTCAGCTGAATTAAAACCTTTGGCCTGTTGTCTTGCCGACACATCACCGGCCTCCTGTTGATAAACCTGGTTAAGTAAGGTGTTCAAATCGCCAGCCAAACCGGAGGATAACGGCCGTTCTACCAGACACAAAAAATCTCTTTCGGTATTAAAGACGGAAGATTCGTCTTTCAGGAACTGTTTCCAAATTAATTCATTGAGTTCGGCAGGGATGCCGTTGCTGGTAAACTGCTGACTGCTTTTTATCGAGGTGGCGATCATTAATGTGTTACCCTGGCTTTTACATTGGAGTAGCACATCGTCAAAGAGCCAGCCGTCCGCCCTTACCTGAAATTTTATTTTTTCAATGATCCCGTATTCTTTGTTGAAAGGGGAAGTACTAGTAAGCATACAGGCCATGAAATAGGCATTGACCCTATCTTCATAGAGAAACCCTCCACCACCTGTCTGTTTTGCTGTAGCCACTTCGCCCATAACCAGCAAATTTACCCCTTATTTGCCACAGAATGCAGGTCCTAATCCTCCTTGGGAACCAATGAATTCCAGTAACGGATCATGTCAAAAGCCATGGCTTGCTCTTTTGTGTAGTCTTTGGTGGTAAGATGCTCCAGGTTCATTTGTGTGAATCCAGCCCCATCCTGGCAAAGTATCCTTTCGATGTTTTCATAGATCTGATTACCTGATCTGTTCGGGCCCGGTAGTGCGATTGCATACTGACGTTGCTGGCTTGGTGTGATTAAATTGAAGATGACCAGGAAGCATACAAGTTCAGCGGGCCTGTTGATAATATTTATGCCAAGAGCTTGCTCCGGGAAGTCATACTTAAGCCAGAAAACCTTTGGCAGAATATCTTTATCCGGATTCAGAATCTGTTCTCTTACTTTATAAAGATGTGGGTTAAGGATGAAACCATAGCCGAATTGTTGAAAAGCAAGAAGGTAAGCTATTTTTAATAAGGCAATATGTGCATGTCGTTCATTGGATTTCAAATGTGGCGACATTGTAAATCGAAGTTTAAAAGTATTTCCTTCACCAAGAGAGTTCCAATTCAACATCGGATTAACCCGGGTAAGTGTTCCATAGTTCAGGAAATTATCTGCTTCCGATGGCCTGGAGTTTTTCCTATCTATATTTATATGAACTGTCCCATCACTGGTATAGGAAAAGTCAGATGCTACTTTATTTCCCTGGTTATCCAGGCGGGCTCTAATTCTTGAATTTGGTTTTTGCTCAAGAAAATCAAGCTCCAGCAAGCGATTGAGTAAATTATTGTCGATTTTATATCCGGATTTTGAATTGCAATCCTTGCAGGTCAGTATTTCATTTGTTCCACCGAGCGACTTTGGTGGATTGTGTTCGATCGTAAGATAATTTCCTTCTTTAGTATTGAGAGCTTCTCTGCCAAAGACATTGAGACATAGGGGACATACATATGAATCGGTAAAGTCCGGAGTCATAGTGATTTTGGGATGCTGTTTTATCCACTCCAGATTCCGTGCATAGTTTGAAAATATCCTTACCCTTTTACGTCCTGCTTTATTCATACGTTCAATATAATTTAAGCCACCCGATCATGTGTAAGTGCAAATTTCCGTTGTTGCATCCGCATTTGAAACAGAGCCACATTTTTTTTGGTTGCAACACTCCTGATTAACTCCTTATCAACGCCACTGATCCTTGTACCTAAGTATATTGCGGAAATGGGAGCAGCGCTGAATAATGAATCGTCCTGAATAATTCCGCCTGGGATAATCAGTCGCCATTCTTTTTCATACGACCAATGGGGGGATTTGTACATAGCCGCCAATAACGCAATGAGCGGAGCATTGATTTTTTGATCGGTCAGGAAAGTAGTAGCATCAAATAATTCTTCCGAATAAATTACAGGATAGAGTAGCCTTCTCCTGGAATCACCAGGCTCTAAACTGCCATAGTTATATTCTATACAAATGCCTTTATGGGAGTCAGCATAATGTGGCCACATTAACATGGAATCAAAACTCTCGCTAAAGCAACTTATTTTAACTGAACTTCGTAGTGTGCTGTTAAAGTTCTGTAGTGTCTGTGCAAAATAACTTGACTGAAATTCTTTCAGAAAAGGAAGAGTATCGTCAATTTTTTTGTTGTAGTCAGGATATTTGATCCGAACAAGTTCAATCATTCTATTCATACTATCAGGACTGTTCCTGATATCTTCAATTTCTGCGTTATTGAAAAATTTATCAAAGCCCGCTTTACGGATCAGCTCTTCAAAATTTTCTTTAAGTAAATAAGTTGAAAGCTGTTCTTCCAGAAGACCAAGTCCTGAATCGAAAGGGTCGTTCATGGTTTGGGGATTGGCTATCCAAATCTTTTCATTGCTTATGGCGTTCAGCCGTTCCTCCTTTAGATTATTAATTGAAATATATTTATAAAGCTTACCAGGGATAAAGGCAGTTTTGAGTGAAAAAGCCCTGTCCATTACTGGCTGTTGCAAAAGTCTCACAAACTCTGTTTTCCAGTTATCAGTATTGATAGATATCATATTGTAACAATTTAATCAATTTGATTCTACAGGGATGAATAAAAAAAGGGCTTTACAGCAGCCCTTCATCAGCAAAGGAGTAATACCCCTCACTGGTGATAATAATATGATCCAGCACCGTCATATCTAAAAACCTGGCAGCTTCCCTGATTTTCACCGTCAACTCTTCGTCCGCCCGGCTTGGTTTTAAACTACCTGAAGGATGGTTATGAGAAAGGACAATTCCTACTGCATTAGCTTTTATTGCAGCAGTCAAGATGATTCTTGGGTCTGCCACAGTCCCGGTGATACCACCTGAAGAAGCATCCAGAACGCCAAGCACTTTGTTGCTTCGGTTTAACAGCAGGACTTTAAATTCTTCCACCAGTTCGATCTTGTCCCTGTTCCAGATTTTTTGCAGGACTTCATAAGCATCCACAGAGGTGGTGATTTTTGGTCTTTGGGATGGTTTTACTTTGGTTTTGTAAACCAGTTCCACTTCTGCTACCTGGCACCATTCGGGTTTCATCATTTCCTGTTCCATAATAATCAGTTTAGAGGTTCAAAAAATTTATTATGGAACCATCCCCGGTTTTGTGCGATAAAGTCCAAGATGGCAACGGAATAAATGATGGCTGTGTGTGCAGGCCCTGTGTTTATGCCGGAAGCTCTTGGACGCTTCAGTAGCACAAAACCGAACTTTGTGTAATGATGAATACAACACAATAACTAATAGCTACATAATTATTTCTATCACCTAAAAAACCCAAGCTGCCCCGCCATTTTGAATCAACTGTATCCTTTAGCGGGGCAGCTTTTTGACGCCTGAAAGCAAGGGTAACCTATCGTTGCCCATGCGTATGAATTTCTATTGTTATTTCAGCAGTGCGGATTTTCCAGCGGGTCACAAAGGGCCACTTTATTTCCCGCTTTCACCAGTTTGTGCAGGATGCTGTCAATTTCACCAAAAGCAAAGCCGCAGGTATTGCCCATTCCTGGTAAATGGGTGATTTGATTACCTGTCAGTAGTTGAATAAGTTCCGCATCTTCCTGAAAGGCGGCATATTCACTAGCAATCCTTAATAATACCACGGCGCCGGGGTACTTGTTCCGGATGGCCTGATAACTTTTAAAATGTTCTTTTCTAATGATTGTCTTTTTCATGTCTTAGAAGTTGAGTAAATAAAGAGGGGCGGCAGGGCCGCCCCGTTTTATGATCAGTTCACCAAGCCGGCCAGTTCACCCTGCAAAAATTCAGTACAGAGATGAAAGGCTTTCTGTGTACGTAGTTGTGCCGTACCGCCGTATAACAGGGATTTCAGTTTGCTTTCTTCGTCTTTGTAGTTTCGTACATTCTGAAAATAGCCCGTCACGGCATTATATGCCCCAAACAAAGTGCCTTTAGTGGTTTCCGTTTGTTGGGTCGGGCTGGTCATGGCATACTCAAAAACAGAGTTGCACATGTTGTTAAAGCATGTGGACAGTTCATCCCATTTACCGGTATTGATATTGTCTAATACTTCTTTATTCGGCACCATGGCCAATTGTATAAGCCTGTGCAGTTCGGGGTCGGTTACTTTTACCGTTGTCCAGCGGTTAAAGATGGTTTCCAACTGGCTGGAAAGCTGATTAGAAATTCCCATTACTTTATGGGCCTGTTCCAGCCTTTCTTTGGCATTGGCGGTGTGCCTTATTTTGATACTGTTGGAATGATTACGAAGGGCTGCATTGAGTGTATTGTTACAAACAATACGAACCGGTGTAAAAGCGGCGGTAATACTTCCGTACCCATCATGGGAAGTAGTCAGAAATAAATACTGTTCGATTAAATCCTCCCGGCCAACTTTGATATAGCCCGGTAACTTAGCTGTAATAAAAATCCGTTCTCCTTTGCCGAGTGCCCCGGCGGTTTCATATTGGATGCCATCGCCCCCAACAATAGAATCAAAAAAACTGAATGCATCCCGGTTCTGGATGATTTCATAGTCTTTACCCACTACCCCCAATACTTCGCCGGTATCGGGTCGCATGGTGGCAATATGGGTTTTAATCCGGTTGGTAAAATCCATTGGCTGGCCGTCTGCATTATAGCAGGTAGTATAGATGTCCTGCTTTAGGACCTCATAATCCAGTCCGGCAAACTTGATGGCTTCGGCACTGGTTGGGTAGTCCTGAACGATTTGCCCGAGGCCGTGCCAGGCTTTTTCTTTCACGGAGAAAAAACTGTGTTGCTGTGTTTGTTCGTTAAAATTTAAGTTGTGCGCCATAATGAATTACCCAGCTTTAATTTATATCCCGCAGGCGGTACTGCTGCGGTTTGTTACCCCTTCCCCAAAAAGGGTAGTATAAAAATGGTTAAAGAAGTTTCAGCGTGGGGAACGCTGAAACTTTAAAGGGTCAGAATGGTAAATCCTCCACCGGTTCAGTAATATCAGCCGGGGCGGGTACCGTTTCGGTAGTACTTTTGCCATGCAGTTTGATACCGTTCACATGAAAATCCAGTGAACCTTTTGGCTCGCCATCCTTGTTCAGCCATGCACTGACCGCAATACGTCCCTGCACTTCTACCAGTGTTCCTTTGGTGAGATACCTGGCGATACCTTCCCGCATCCAGTAGGAACAGTTCACATAGGTGGTGAGTTTTTTCACCTCCTGCGAATCTTTGGGTTTGTAACTGTCATTGATGGCGATACTGAACCGTACCACTTTGCGGTCACCCTTCACCGTGTTCACGGTTGCGTTTGCTGTGATTCTTCCTGTTAGTTCCATAACATTTGAGTTTTAATGAAAAAAAATTGTTTTGTAAAAGAAAAAGGGAAAAAAGAAAGCATCAGAATTATGCGGTAGCCATGTGAGCAAAAAGGAAACGGAATAAAGGAGGGGTGTGTGCGAAGGGTGTGTGTTTATGCCGTAGTCTTTTTGCAGCCTTGCCCAAATCTGTAAACCGCATAACTTCGCTTTCGCATTGGGCCCCTTTTCTTACAAAACAAGCTGCTAAAAAAAGTCACTTTGCAACATCACTGATACCCTATGAACGGAACGATTAAAGGAGCGTCGCAAGGGACGATGCCCAATGAACAAGACGATGGCAACACCATAACCACTACTGCAAACAAATAAATGCGGGTTAAAAAGAGTGAATTATGCCAATAAGAAAATTAGCCTAATCTCATCTATGAAAGGGGAGATAAAACATTTACCACCTGAATTATTTAAAATTATTGCAAATAAATGTCTAAAGAACCCACCAATACACGATATAACCCAATCGGCAATCATAACATAAGATATATTACTTATTGGTATTTTACTCATCAATACACTTGAACTTTTAATAAGAAAAGTGAATCAAGCAGTAGAAATAGTTCGCAATCTAATTAGTAGTGAAGTACAGGAAAACTGGTTGGTACAACTGTCAATCATCATCCATGCTTTTATTCCAAAATATTACAGGTGAAACATCAAAGCAGTATGCCAATGATCCTGCTTTGGTCTTTAGAGTGTCTGTCTTTACAGTATCCTTGTATTTGATTCCCGTCCCGCTGTTACATCAGCCCGCATCCTGTTGGCAAGCGGAACGGGAATGAAATACCCATAAATCCTTGAAGGCATTGTATCGGAAGAATGAGGATAGAATGCCGGAAATCTCAAGCATACCTGGTGACCAGAAAATAAATGGAGAATAAAACGAGTTGCAGGTATGATTATTTTTCCCAAATCACACTGAGTGTATAATTAAATGATCTGGCATATAAACAGTATTCGAAAAACCTGGTATCTTTTTCGTTATCATCCTTCATGCGAAACCAATCCGACTTCCAGATATCCTGTTTAGCTTCATCACCCACATAGGATTTTTTGCCAGCGAAGATCTCATTAGCAACAGTCCCTGGGGGCGGGGGAGCATCGCACTGAAATATTTCACAAAAATGATAGAAGTCGTCGGACTTTTTCCACCATTTCATTTTATTGTCCTTGCAAAAAACAACAAACACCGGATGATTACCTCTTTTAACGAATCGTAAAATAGCTGCCGTCTTGCTGACCAAGAAGCGGTTGGCCAGGTGGTCAATGACCTTAGGTTCAAATTTTTTTCGTTCACATTCTTTGTGAAATATTTCCGAAGGCATTAAAAACTCTGCTGCAAATTCATTGGCCTGCATCTCCTGCGGACCCGCCTGGTACCAATTCATCAAGTCTTCTTCCGTGTCCGAAAAAATGGGTCTCAAGTCACGGTGCATTTCGTAATGACCGAGTTCATGGGCGCCCGCAAATCTTTTTTTTGTCTCGAACTGAATATTTGAGTTAATAGTTATTATTGATCTTCCTCCAACAGATACGATTTCACCTTCCTTGCCCACCAGGGGTGCCTCTTCGTAAAAAGCTTTCCGGCCCATAATTATCTTATAAAGCGGAAATCCAACAGGATCACTAAGTCCGCAGTCATCCAGGACTTTTTTTGCTTTTACCTCTGCTTCTGAAAACCTGAAATTCATTGTTGATTATCCTTCTGTTGGTTTAGGAACTTCAATGTAAAGTGACGGATAAGAATGACCCTTATATCTTCCTGGCTTAAGTGCTCTACATTGCGAAAGCTTACTGTAAGTTCTTCTTTCCTTACCAACTCTGGCAAGGAAAAATCAACTTTGCTTAATAACTCATCTACCCATTGGGTCGCCTGGGCTTTTATTTTTTCGGATGCAAACATTTCCTGCTCCGTTTTTTTTGCTTCGGCAATCATTTGCATTTGTTTAATCCTTTTCAGCCCATCTGATACCATGCGGTCTACATTTACTCCTTCGGATGCAAGAAATTCTCGGGCCATTCCTTTATCACTGCTTTCGTTGTCCGCTGCCTGCAAAAAAAGATTTACAAAATCAGATTTGCTTTGACTTTTTTTCCTGCTCATGCGTTTGTTTGTTTGGATTGAATTGAGAAGCGGCGCGGCTTATCACTGTGTCAAGCCGCCGCACACCGTTGTTGTAATCATTCACACTCATCTTGAACTCTTCAATTATCTTCTCCCTTTTCATGCCATAGTGGTATAAACCCAGGAAGATATCCTCGACGACGGCATCGCCCCGGATTTGATTTTCGATATATTCTTTAACAGCTTCATAGTCTATTTCATCGCTGAACAATGGCAGTGCAGCAGGAAGCAGGCGTTCTTTATAGGACGATTGCTCACTATCTGGCTCATCATTGCCATTGCCGACATAAATAACATCTGTAAGATGATTCTCACCGCTTCGGACGTCATTGGAAACAAGAGAACGAAGAATGTTCCATTTTAAATAACTAACCAGGTCTCCTTTCGTAGGATCAAATTTCTCAGGGTTTTCGAGATACCGGCCGATTGTTTCGTAGACATAGTCATCTATCTCTTTACCGGATAGAAAAGAAACGGGGTTGGTGCCCCTGAACCAGACCCCTTTATGAGTCAGGTAGCGGGCGAAGGCTTGTAGTTCTACAATTATATCCTCCCAGACAATCTCCATTGGTATGGCTTCATAAATTGTATATGTTGGTAAAGTATTGGTTTTTGCAGGTAGTTGCTCAAAAAACTGTAGAAAATTTTTTTCGATGACCTGCAAAAAAGGAAACACCATCAACAGTTTATAGGTATAAACAAAAAAGTAAAAGATGGAAAACGAATTAATTATTGATTTAGAAGCATTTACAAAAGAGGATAAAAAGCCTCCTCATGGAAAAAAGTACAAAGTGAAGGTTGGCGATCACTACTTCGTATTTGATCACCACATCGTTACCGGTAAAGAAATTCTCGAAAAAGCCGGTATTGCGCCTGTTGAATGCTACTGGTTGTACCAGAAGTTAAAAGGCTGTGATTTTGAAAAAATAGACCTTGCCGAACCAGTTGATCTCGCCAAAGGCGGGATTGAACAGTTTGTGATCAGGCCAACGGAAGTTTTTCACTATTTCGTGGATGGGGAACCCGAAACCACTGACCAGAAGGAATTGACCCCAAACCAGATACTGGAAAATGCCGGTATTACCCCCGTGAAAGACTACTATCTGGTAAGGATTAACCCAGACGGCAGCCAGGATTCTTTCAAAGACACGCCTGATAAGCCAATTAAAATGGTCTGTCCTGCTGTAAAGTTTGTATCCGCATTCAGGGGAGAAACACCCGTATCATAAACTTTTCTGTATGGCTAAATCAGATTTCATTGACCAGTTACAGGCTCTTGGGTATAGTGTCCAGGAGCCTAAACATGGTTTTTTGACATTTGCGTATGAAATTCCAGTTGGAAAATTTGCCGGGCAGGTTGTTCAAATGGGCTTACAGGTACACGATAACTTCCCAATGGCCCCACCACCGGGCCCTCATTTTAATCCCCACCTGCTACCTGTAACCGGGGGTGGTGGTTCACATCCTTATGGAGCTATTCATAATAGCCCGTTGGGTGCGGAATGGCAGTATTGGAGCAGACCCTTTGCTGCTGAGTGGAACAGAACAGACCGTACTGTGAAAACCTATCTGGCTCATATCAGAAACTTATTCGCTACCATTTTATGAAAAGCTATAGTATCATAATGACCGATGACGTTCACCGTGAACTTGTCAATCATCTCGTCAGAGCAGATAAACAGGAAGATCTGTGCTTTGCCACTTATGTACCCGGTACAGGCAGCAGTCGGTCAACAGCGATTATTTCGCAGGTTATTCTGCCGGTAAAAGGTGACAGAGAAGTACATGGGAATGTAGGGTTCCTGCCACAATATTTTGAAAGAGTTTTAAAAATTGCAGGCAACAGAAAAGAAGGTATTGCCTTCCTACACTCACATCCAGCGAAAGGCTGGCAGGGAATGAGTGAAGACGATATTGTTGCTGAAACAAGAATGTCGCCAACGGTAATGGGAGTAACCGGTATACCACTGGTGGGGCTTACGTTGGGAACGGATGGTGCCTGGAGTGGCAGGTTTTGGGTGAAGGATGAGACCCAAAAGAGAAAGTATGACCGACGCTGGTGTGAGAATGTCCGGGTGATCGGAAAAGGGCTTTCTATTACTTATAATGACAACTTGGTGGCCCCTGTGTTTGATAGTTCTAAACAATTACGCACAATATCGGCATGGGGTAGCCGGACACAAGAGGACTTATCAAGGCTGAGGATATGCATTGCTGGACTCGGAAGTGTAGGAAGCATTGTTGCAGAGATATTGGCCCGCTCAGGAATTTCAAAGTTTACCCTGATTGACTTTGACAGTGTTGAAGAAAAGAACCTGGACCGCCTTACCAATGTTTTTGTATCAGATACCGGTAGGGCAAAGGTACTAGCAGTAGCCGATGGCATCCGGCGCAGTGCTACTGCCCCCATGGTAGAAATAGATTGCTGTGAGTACAGTATTTGTGAACCGCAGGGTTTCCAGGCTGCTTTGAATTGTGATATCATTTTTAGTTGCGTAGACCGTCCCTGGCCAAGACAGGTTCTTAATTTTATTTCCTATGCTCACTTAATCCCTGTTATTGATGGTGGTATCCTGGTGCGTACTAATAAAGCTAATACGAAGATCATTGGAGCAGACTGGAAGGCGCAAACAGTAGGTTATAAAAGAGCCTGTCTTGAATGTCTTGGCCAGTATAAAACGGAGAATGCCGTCCTTGAAATGGATGGAAAGTTCGATGACCCCGAATACATCAAGGGGCTGGATAAACAAATATTTGAAGATGCCCATGAAAATGTATTTGTATTCAGCAGCCATCTCGCATCAATGGAAGTTCTACAAATGCTCAGTCTATTTATATCGCCCTCAGGTGTGAATGATGTGGGCCAGCAATTGCATCATTTTGTATTAGGAACTATGGATGTTGATACCAGCCATCAATGCCACGAAAATTGTTATTTCCAATCTATAATTGGATGTGGTGATTTTTCCGGTGTTAAGGTCACTCATTGGCATCCGATAGCGGAGAAAGCTAGGAACCAGCGGGCTGCTTCAAAAAAAGGTAGCAAACGGGAAAATTATTTTATCAGGATATTCAAAAAGTATTTTCATACTATTATTAGAAAATGAGACATGAAGCCGCTAAATAAAAGGGCAACTTTTATGAAAATTCAGCAAAATATTCTTCAGCAGAAACTTTCTTATAAAGAACTGAAAGCCATGTAAATGTATGACAACTGTAAAAATAATTTGATTCTTTCCATTAAAATAGCTTTACTTTTGATGTAGGCGAATTCATGAAAAAGATTCTGGCAGTCATATTAGCGGTCATATACCTTGGTACTTCTACCGGGGCTACAGTTCATATGCATTACTGCATGGGCAAACTGGCCGATTGGGGGCTTGGACATAATAAGTCCAAAACCTGTGGTGAATGCGGGATGGAGAAAACTGAGGAAAAAGATAATGGCTGCTGTAAGGACGAACACAAATTTGTAAAGAACGATGGCGACCAAAAAATCGCTGAAGCCGGGTTCCAGATGATGCAGTTAGCATCGGTCGCTCTTCCGGTATCTTTTGTTGAAATACCTGATAATAACATCCCTTCCGTTACTGAGGAAAATCCAATCAGCCATGCACCTCCCCGAAGTACTGGCGTTGCCGTTTATATCCTCCATCGCAGTTTCCTGATTTAAAGATTACTCCCTTTTTGAAGCCGGACAAATCATTTGTCGGGCTATTGGCATTTCCTTATGCCACGGAAAATAGTTTCTCAACATACTAAAACCATAAATATGAATGCAATTAAAATGCTGATGATGGCAGTTTTAACCATCCTCTCTGTAACGGTATTTGCCCAAAGTAAAACGGAATCTTTCAAAGTATTTGGCAACTGTGGCATGTGTAAAAAGAGAATTGAAAAAGCAGCACTAACCGAAGGAGTATCCAGTGCAGCGTGGGATAAGGATACTAAAATAATGACGGTTGTTTATGATAGCGCCAAAATTTCAAATGATCAGATTCAGAAAAATATAGCAACAGTAGGACACGACACTGAAAAAATGAGTGCAGATGATAAAGTGTATAATAAGCTGCCCGGCTGCTGCCTCTATGAAAGAAAAAAAGCAGGTACGCATCAACCCGCAAATCACAAACATTAATCTCAACTAAACTACAATTCAATGAAAAAGATTTTCTTCAGCCTTTTAATCATCAGTGCCATTGTGTTTGCAGCCTGCAATAGTGGTGGCAGCAAAAATGAACACGAAGGGCATGATATGAGTAAAGACACTACACAACACATTACCACTACAGATGACAATGATGTAAAAGCTATTGCAGTGGTTTATACAAATGTGGATGCAACTGCTGCCGCCTCCATCAAAGCAATTGTTGCCCATTACCTGCATATCAAAAATGCACTGGCAAATGATAATGCCGGTGAAGCAGCAAACGGTGCTCAAGCAATGGAAGATGCGATGGGCAAACTGGATAAATCATTGTTAACCGCTGAACAAAAAACTGCTTACGTTACAAATGAAGAAGAAATGAAAGAACATGCTGAACATATTGCCAAAAATGGTGATAACATAAAACATCAGCGTTCACATTTTGTACAGATGAGTGAAGTAGTGTATGAGTTAGTGAAAAACTTCGGGGCTGGCCGCCCGGTTTATCATGACCATTGCCCGATGGCAAGAGACAACCAGGGTGCTATGTGGATTAGCGAAGTAAAGGAAATCAAAAATCCTTATTTCGGTGCTGAAATGTTCAAGTGTGGCCGTGTGGAAGAAGTAATTAAATAATGATTTAACCAAACAACATGGTTCAAAAATTAATTGAACTCGCTTTACGCAACAGGCTTATTGTGCTGCTATTCGCAGCGGGCCTGTTTGCGTATGGCATTTACTCTGTTAAGAAAAACCCGATTGATGCCATTCCGGATTTAAGCGAGAACCAGGTGATCGTTTTTACAGAGTGGATGGGGCGCAGTCCGCAGGTAATGGAAGACCAGGTTACCTATCCGCTGGTGAGCAACCTCCAGGGTATTCCGAAAATTAAAAACATCCGGGGTTCTTCCAGGTTCGGGATGAGCTTTGTCTATGTGATTTTTGAAGATAACGTAGACATCTAT
>CAZBGZ010000008.1:0-22057 GCA_964491925.1 uncultured Candidatus Saccharibacteria bacterium | reverse complement strand
GAGCGCATCCATGGTAAGGATGAGGTCCTGGGTTCAAATCCCAGTGTCGGCTCCAGTTTATATATGTATTAAATAACAACGCGTCTTCGAGAACGACCAACACGTTTTTTTTGATTTTCAGAAGCAACAGGTCTATTGTTGAGTTTTTTTTCGATAGCATTCGCTTCTTCTGTCATGTCACGTTTTTCATAGGCACTTAACAATAGTTTCAACGCTTCTCTGCTTGGCTCTAGTTCGACTGCTTTATCTAGTTCCTGAAACATCAATTTGTCATTACCTAGCTTTTCTTGGACTTTTGCGTATGCGATATGGCGCGCTGCTAGGTTATCTTCGAGTTTTAACGCCTGCTCAAAGGCCGTAGCAGCTTTGTCATAGTTTTCTGTTTCGTAGTATATTAACCCTAAGTTGTGTAGGCTAGATGCACTATTTTCAATACTAGAGGCGATCTCGAAACAATCAATCGCATCTTTGTATTCTTTTTGCTTTGCGTATAGTATCCCTAATCGGTTATAGGCAGCGGCGTTCCTCTTGTCTATCTTAAGTATGGTTAATAGGGCTTTTTCAGCACGCACTAATCTATTGTCGCGCATTCCCTGGTGAGCTATGCCCCATAGTTGACCAAGCTTGTCACTTAATTTTCTGGGTAAAGGCGATAGATCACCATCTCGAATGGTTGCGCTTCTGTAAGCCAGTATCCCAAAACCCATAACCAGAACTAGTCCAAACATTGTATAGTTTATTATATATGGGTTTTATCTAGATGTTAAGGAATAAGTCTGTAAGCACTAGTTTTGGGCTTGCATTTTTATCTAAGGATTTTTGAGCCCTAGAAACTTGTTTTGAAATTGCTTGCCACCTGGCTGCATCCTTAACTTTACTTAATTTCAGGGTATTCCTAACTGAAGCATGGGCAAGCAAAGAAAATGCGTCTAAGAATGCCATGACTTTGTCTTTATCTTTAACTAACCTGGACACTTCTAATAATTTGTCATATTGGCTTATTGTTAGAACATGTTTTACATCGTCGATGGCATCGGTTAAGTCGGTGTGTTCGCCCTGCAGGATAGCACTCATCAGCCCCATGTGCCCATTGCCCAACCTGTATGCTTGTTGAATTTCTTCTTTTCTGTGGTTGTGCACGAAGTATTGTTCTGCAATAGATTGTGAAACCGAGTGAATGCATATTTCTCTTGCTCTTGACGCCACAGTTTCTAGTACATCTGATATTTTGGGCATACACAGAATAAAAACTGTAGCTTCTTTCGTTTCTTCTAGAGTCTTCAGTAGTATATTTTGTGCATCTTGCCCCAGTTTATGAGCATTATTGATTATAATAACTTGGCGAATTTGGTTTTCCCCAGGGACAACCCTAACTAACTCTTTTTGTAGCTGTCTGATCGAGTCGATCGATATATAATTATTTTCTGGTTCGAGCTGAATTAGATAAGGATATGACGAGAGTTTTTCATAACTAATACCTAATAAATCTGCGGCTATCTTTTCAGCCAAAAAATGCTTCCCCGCACCTTTGTTCCCGGTAATAATTATTACTGAACTGGGGCTTTTCAAGTAGTTATTGACGTTTAGCTCAGTTGTTCTAGATAAAACTACACCTTTCATGACATAATCTTATCAAATTCTTTAGGCACCTCTGCCACAAAAACCTTACGTTCTCTGGTCGGCAACGTTATTTCTAACCTATGCGCGTGCAACATTAGTCTTTCGTTGTCACTTCCCCCGTACATTTGATCGCCGACAATAGGGTGGCCTTGATGCGCTAGATGAACGCGCAATTGATGAGTGCGCCCTGTTTCTGGATCTAGTTCTAGTAGCGACAGCTTATTCTTGGTTTTTGTCGTTCTATAACTGGTTATAGCTGATTTCCCCTCTTGCGAAACATGAAATGTTTTTGGATTTCTACGATTGCGGGCTATCGGCATGTCGATTATCGCCTCTAAGGGGTTCATACAGCCGTCAATAACCGCTATGTACCTTTTCTTCACCTTGCGGCTACTAAATTGTTTCTGAAGCCATTTTAGGGCTTCCGGTGTCTTCGCACAGATTATCACCCCAGATGTGGCACGGTCCAGTCGATGAACAATACCCGCTCGTTCACCATCCATATTTTTAATTCTTTTTCGAATAAAAGTTGCAACAGTGGCTTCTGGATTGAACCTACCTTTGCTGTGGGTAAGGACTCCGTGAGGTTTATTAATCACTAGGCAGTCGTCGTCTTCGTATAGAATCGGCAAACTAACATCGGGTATCTCATCTAAGTCCTTTGGATCAAAGTACACAGTTATTTCGTCATTTGCTTTAACTTTGTATTTTGACGTTTGTTTTTTATTGTTTACTAATACTTTGCCATCATTACACAGCCTAGCAATCGAACTTCTACTCAGCTCTGTTATTTTATCTACTAGAAACACGTCTAGCCTCCCACTATCAATCTGTCCTACTGCAAATTTTTGCATACTTATTTACCTAAGGCCAACAGCTTTTTGAACTCTCTGAAGCGTTTTATTGGCAACTAAATTCATTGCTTTTTCAGATGATTCGAGCTTTTCCGCAAGCATGGTTTCATCAACATTAGCTAATCTGGCCTGAAAATCTGTCAAGAAAGCTCTAACAGCATCTGCGACGTCCTTCTTCAATGGCCCGTACTGCGTCTGTCCTTGATATTTTTGTACTGTTTCTTTAATAGGTGTGTCAGTTAATGCGCTGAGGATATCGATCAGATTACTAATTCCTGGTTGTTTGTCGAAGTCGTAGGTAATTTTACCTATGCTATCTGTCGTGGCGCTCATAATCTTCTTGACGGCAACTTCTGGGCTGTCTCCCAAGAAAATCACGCCCTTACCTGTCTCATCAGACTTACTCATCTTTTTGCTTGGGTCTATTAGGTCTCGCACACGCATTCGTTCGTCCTGTGTCGCAAAAGCAATCTGTTCTTTTTCAGCAACTGGTAATGAGAATAGTTCTCGATTGAACCTATTATTCATACGAATTGCAATATCTCGCGCAAGTTCTACATGTTGTGTCTGATCCGCGCCAACCGGTACATATTTAGCACCATACAGCAAAATATCCGCAGCCATAAGTACCGGATAGTCAAACAGCCCGACAGATACTGAGTCAGATTTTGCACTTTTTTCCTTAAATTGAGTCATACGCTGCGTTTCACCCATATAGGTGAAACAGTTCAGAATCACTGTTAGTTCGCTGTGTGCTGGTATACGACTTTGACGATAGATATAGGTATTTTCGTGGTTAATATCTAGCCCAGACGCAATAAACAGTTTGATGTTGTGAATAGATTGTTCGTATAGTTTGCCATGATCAATGGGCGTCGTAAAACTATGCAAATCAGGAATAAACATATTTATTTGATATTTATCACCGTATTTGGCCTGCATTTGCACCATAGGCAGTATAGCCCCCAGGTAACTACCAAGGTGTAAGTCATTATTAGCCCTAAGTCCGGTTAAAATTACTTGTCTACTCATATTTCCTCCTATTATAGCTTAAGATTTAAATATTTCCTCAGTCACAAGTTTTAATGGATCGATTACATCGTTACTACTTAAGTCGTCTCCAACGACAGATAGCTCAGTGCAGCCTAATATAACTCTTTCAGCTCCTCGGTTGAACAGCGGTGACAATATTTTTGATAGTTGTGCTTGAGTTGGGTGTGCTCCTGCAATGACCGCTCTGATGATATTCTCTGTTTGTTTTTCCTCGCGTTTAGTGGGTGTCAAAAACTTTACGTCAGTATCCACCAGACTTTCTTGGAATAATCTAGCCTTAAGTGGGCTTGGTGAAGCTACTATTCCGACTAATGTTGTTCCGCTGTCGAGAAGATGATTTTTAGTTACCTCAATAAGTGACGTAAGCTTAAAGCCTAATATTATCTCGATCTCATCACCTAGCAAATGTGCAGTATTACATGCCAGAATAACGTGTGTAAAATTGGAGTCGCCAAAGATAATAAAGATGGCTCTTGATAATCTTCAAGGCACTTGTTTTTTTATGTGGGTCACTAATAAAGTCCTCAAATGGCAACGATAAATGCGTGATAGTTGGAAAGTCATCAGCATTCACTGCTCCATTTTCAGTTGACTTAGTGAGTATGTGTTCATGGAGTTTCAGGCTGGCCTGCGGCCCCATGCCACCGATTATTAAAATATTTCGTTTCATAGTATTTCTTCTTTCGTTATGTTCTTAAAAAGTTGGTGTTGCTGGTCCGTGTTGCGGGATAGCCCCTGTCATATTTTCAACCTGGGTTGCTCGTTGCACATCTAAAGCGCAGAGGGCATCCCGTACGCCGCTCATGACAGCGAGTAAGTAACTTCTGGTTGGTTCTGGCACATCTACAATATCTATAGTAGGATCCAGCAACATTGCCGTCCGTGAGAGCTCTTGAATCAGTCCTGCACGGTCTCTGGTCGGTGCTGTACGCAATTCTGCCCGTGAGGCTACGTGTTGCGCAAGTTCTCCCGCTCTTTCTCCTTGATCTTTCGATACCATACTCTTCCTTTCTAATTAAAATAACCGCCTCGTGGCGGTTTCGGTTTACTTAGTTATTTATCTATTTATTGACAATACAAAGCCGAACGCCACTGTGTGGAGCTTGTAAACCAAAAATAGAATTGATTAATACTTCGACTTATCATAACCATAAGACAATAACTTATTTTTAACCGACTGTCAACAATTGCGTCAACGCTTTGTGAATTGGCGTTGTTTGCGAGCGCCCTTAAGACCGAATTTCTTGCGCTCTTTCTCTCTCGGATCACGACCCAGAAGATCGGCTTTCTTCAAGGTACCTCGGAGGTCATCATTCATTATCGATAATGCTTTTGCTATTCCTAGTTTTATGGCGTCCGCTTGACCGCTGTGGCCGCCCCCAACTACTTTGACGCTAACATTATGTTTGTTAACACTATCTACGGCAACGAATGGTTGTTGTAGCTCAGCTAGCAATTGTTTGCTATTAGCGAAGTAATCTTCTGCAGTAATTTCGTTAATAGTAATTTTTCCAGTTCCACCGGTCAAGCGAATACGTGCAGATGCGCTTTTGCGTCTGCCTATCGCGTAAAAATAAGTGTCTTTTGCCATAATATTTACTGTTCCTTTTTATCCTTGGCGATAGTCGAAGTTGTCTTTTCTTGATTCTTGACTTCATTAGACTTGCTTTTAGGGGCTTTATTAACCAGTTTGAACTCAACAGGCTTCTGTGCCGCATGATTGTGTTCACTGCCTTTATACACCTTTAATCGTGCTAATCGTCCGGGGCGAAGTTTGTTAGCGTGAATCATGCCTTTGACAGCGGCTTCAATTACGCTTTCCGGATTTTCCTCGACTTTTTTACCAAGAGTAGTGTCTTTGATCCCACCAGGGAAGCCCGTGTGACGGTAGTATTTCTTGTCAATTAGTTTATTGCCAGTAGACACAAGGCTTGAAGCGTTGATAACAATCACATAGTCGCCACAGTCGATATGAGGCGTGTACATAGGTTTGTGCTTGCCTGTTAGTAATGTTGCTACCTGTGTTGATAGACGTCCAAAAGGAATTTTAGAAGCATCGACAATATACCATCGTCTTACTACTTCCGTTGGTTTTGCGCTATATGTTTTGTTCATTTTATTGCCTCTGTCTTTTTGTTTGCTTCTGGTTTCTTCGAAACAGCGGGTTTTTTAGGGGACGTTTTAACTACTGGTTTTTTGTCAGGTTTTGGTGTTGATTTTGTTAAATCATCGACAAAGCTGACTCTGGCAAGCTGAGTATTGTCCCCTCTTCTTAGACGAGTTACTCTAATTCTCAGATGGCCACTATTTCGCGCAGTTAATTTAGGTGCGATATTATCTACAAGTTTGTGGGCACTTTCTACAGTCATCAACCCAGCAATGACCGCACGTCGACTGCTCAAATCCCCTTTTTTTGCTCTAGTTATGAGTTTTTCCATATATGGCACGATTTCTTTAGCTTTTGATACTGTTGTCTCGATCGATTCATGAATAACCAATGAGTCAGCAAGACTTTTTATCAAAGCTTTTCTTTGATCACTTTCGCGACCTAATTTTCTACCCTGGTATCCGTGCCTATGCATAGTATTACAGTTCTAACTCCGCTAGTTTATCTTTAACCTCATCTAGTGCTTTAGCGCCGAAGCCTTTTAGCTCTCTTAACTCTATATCACCTAATGAAAATAGGTCTTTCAGCGTGTGTATGTCATTGTTAACAAGAGCATTGGTCGTTCTTGCAGAAAAGTTAAGGTCTTCGATAGGTGTCATTAGTTCTGTTGGGTCATCCGAGTCTAGTGTGCCACCCTGTTCAGAAACAACAGGTGCTTCTACCTTAACTCTGGTTTGTCCTGCAAGAGCAGTGTACTGGTTGACCAGGATTGCGGCTGCTTCTTCAAAAGCATCACTTGGGCTAATTGATCCGTCAGTATCAACTGTCAGTATTAGCTTGTCTAGGTCAGTCATTTGTCCAACACGGGTGTTCTCTACCTTGTATCGGACCCTCTGTACGGGACCAAAGATTGCATCTATGGCGACCATATCACTTGGTTTCCGTGCTGCGCCTTCTTCAATCGGTCGATAGCCACGTCCTGTTTCGACTACTACATCGACGACGAATGATGCTTTCGCGTCATCAACTGTGGCAATAACCTGTTCGGGGTTTACTACTTCTACATCAGCATTTGTTTCTATGTTTTTTGCAGTAACTACACCCTTGCCTTTTTTCACAATACGAAGATTTTGAGGCTCATCACTAAATACTTTGAAGCGAACGTTCTTAAGGTTGAGCATAATGTCTACGGCGTCCTCTTTCACTCCAGGAATAGTTGTGAATTCATGCGTGACACCTTCAATTTTAAAGGCTG
This sequence comes from uncultured Candidatus Saccharibacteria bacterium, assembly GCA_964491925.1. Classification (GTDB taxonomy): domain Bacteria; phylum Patescibacteriota; class Saccharimonadia; order Saccharimonadales; family JAGQNJ01; genus CAYRSA01. The sequence continues at coordinate 15,168 of CAZBGZ010000008.1, read as the reverse complement.
TTATTGCCGCACCTGCAATACTTGATAGTAAAACACGACGAAGGCTGTTGCCTAAGGTCATGCCGTAACCTGTGTGCAAAGGCTCAATAGTAAATGTAGCACTGGATGAGCCGTGGTCATCTACCTTAACTACTCCTGGTGTATAAATTGATTTTGACATATATTTGCTCTCTCCCTTTACTATCGTGAGTAATACTCAACAATTAATTGTTCGTTTATATCAGGCTCGGCCTCATCCCGCTTCGGCAAGCCTGTGATTGTTATTTCTAGTTTCTTCCGGTTAACTTTCATCCAAGTGACATCGTTTTCTTGACCGCCAGGACTTATTTCGTCAATTTTCTTGAAGTACTCTGTTTGCTTGCTCTTATCTCTTACGGAAAGAACATCACCTTCCTTTAGTCTAATTGATGGAACATCAATCCTTTTTCCGTTTAGGTTAAAGTGACCATGCGTAACTAGTTGGCGTGATGCCCTACGACTGACAGACAATCCACTACGGTATACTGCATTATCAGCGCGCTGTTCTAGGTGCTGTAACAAAATTTGTCCAGATTGACCGTGAGATTGTGAAGCCTCTGTCATTAATTTTCTGAATTGTCGCTCTAACAGTCCATAAAGTCGTTTAACTTTTTGTTTCTCGCGAAGTTGAAGTGAGTATTGACTGGGTTTACTCCTGGATCGGTAGTTTGGCGCTTGACCCGGCATACTAGTTTTCTTGACCAAAGCTTTATGGGCCTTAGGGTGAAGAGCATAGCCTTCGCGTCGACTCATTTTTACAATACTTCCAGTATCTCGTGCCATGGCCTAAATCCTTCTCGCTTTCTTTGGACGGACACCACCGTGCGCAACACCTGTTACGTCGGTAATACTCTCAACTCTTATGTCAGCTGTTGATAGAGTTCTAACAGCGGCTTCACGGCCTAGACCTACGCCCTTTATAAAAACATCTACTTTCGATAGTCCGTGTGTTTGTTTAGCAGCGTTTGCTGCTTTTTCTGTTGCTACTTGCGCAGCATATGCTGTTCCTTTTTTAGAGCCTCTGAAGCCGCAAGCTCCGGCACTACTATGTGTAAGTGAACCGCCTTTAGGATCTGTAAAAGTGATTATGGTATTGTTGAATGTTGCTAGAACATGCATTTGGCCATAAGGAACAGGTCGCTTGGACTTTTTCTTCCTGGCGACTGTCTTTGGTGCTTCTGTTGTTACTACTTCTTCTGTTGGTGTTGTTGTGATTTCATCAGTCATAATATTAAGTCTTTGCAGCTACCTTCTTCTTGGTTCCGCCAACAGTAACTTTTTTGCCTCTGCGTGTCCTGGCGTTGGTTTTTGTGCGTTGGCCACGACTGGGTAAGTTATTTCTGTGCCTTAAACCTCGATAAGATCCAATGTCTTTTAGCCGTTTTACATTAGCTGTAACTATTCTCTGTAAATCGCCTTCAACTGTGTAATTATCATTTATGACATCCTGAATTTTAGAAATTTCACTATCAGTGAGATCTTTCGTTCGGACTGTTGGGTCAATTTTTGCTTTAGTGAGAATAGCTTGGCTTGTTTTTGGACCAACACCATATACATATGTCAAAGCTATCTGGATTTGCTTATTATCTGGGACAGTAACTCCTGAAATACGAGCCATAATTAGCCTTGCCTCTGTTTGTGCTTAGGTTTCATTTTATTAATAATATAAACACGCCCTTTTCTTCGGACAATAATGTCATCTGGACTAATTTTCTTTACGCTAGCACGCACCTTCATGCGGATCATTGCTCCTTTAATGGGGTCAGTAATGACACACTGCTTAGTTTGGTATAAATGTCGTACAAATCACGACTTGCGATAGGTGATTCTTCCCTTAGTAAGATCGTAAGGGGTCAACTCGACCGTCACGCTGTCCCCGGGTACGATACGAATGAAGTGTTTCCTCATCTTGCCGGCGACGTGAGCTATAATTCGATGGCCATTCTCGAGTTCTACTCTGAACTGAGCGCTTGGAAGCGTCTCGATTATTGTCCCTTGTAGCTCGATTACTTCTTTATTGCTGGCCATAAATTTATAACAGGATATTATTGTATCAAAGTTTGCCCCTGTTTGTAAAGGGTTTAATTATTTATTGCTTTTACTTTTTTTGTTTCGTTTCAAAAACCTTAATGACCGACCACCACTCGCTGCTTCGGCCGGGTTTCCAGGCTCATAAAAGAAGTCAGGTTGCTCGTATTGATCGTAAGTAACCATCAGTGCTCGTGACTCTATTTGTCTTAGAGTTTCGAGAGCTACAGCTACTAGAATCAGAATGCTTGTCCCTTGGAGGGCAATATTGGTCTGGAAGAATGCCTGTAAAATTATCGGAAAAACCGCTAGAATTCCTAAGCTGAGTGCGCCAAAAAGTGTTAGGCGATTAACAAGTTTTGCTAGATACTTTTCAGTTTGTTTGCCAGATCTAACCCCCTCAATAAAGCCTCCTTGTTTCTGTAGGTTTTCCGCAATTTCAGAAGTATCGAATGTGATGCTGGTGTAGAAGAAAGTAAAAACAAACACTAGCAAAAAATAAACCAACGGGTAGATGTAAGGTTGAAGCCCACCTTCTGCAAATGACTGCGGTGTAGGCTGCTGGAACAACTGCGTTAAATTCATTCCTAGCTGTTGTAGTGTCGGGTTACTGGCACTTGAAAGTAATTGACCCACAAAGCTGGGCACACTTAAAAACGCTAGCGCAAAAATAATAGGAATAACACCAGCTGTGATTAGTTTTATGGGCAAAGTTGTTTTGACGCCACCATACGCTCTATTGCCTTGTATCCTTTTTGCGTAATGAATTGTAATGTTCCTAGTAGCTTCGTTTAGTTTGACAACCAAAACTGTCACTAGAACAACCAATGCTAGTATAGCCAGGGAAACCGTTGCGGCCTTACGGTCTATCGGTAGACCCAGACCAAAGATGTCCGTTGAAGCACCTTTTTTAAATACTGATTGCACAATGTTTGAAACGGTCGACGGCAGTTGACTGACTATCCCAACAGTAATTACTAGAGAAGTTCCATTTCCTATTCCTTCCTCAGTGATCAGTTCACCCAACCACATTAAGAGCATTGAACCTCCAGTCAGGGCGGCGACCATCAATGCCCACTGAGAGAGTCCGGCATTTGCAGTAATATCACCGAGTCCTCCTATCTGTGATGCAGTTTGACGGACAAGGTAGATTGTCCCAACCGACTGAACAATAGCCAGAGGAAGGGCCAACATTCGGGTATACTGATTGATTTTTTTTCTACCGTACTCGCCTTCTTTGTTGAGGTTTTCTAGCTTAGGTAGGGCTTTAGTTAGAAGCTGCATTATGATTGATGCGTTAATATATGGTCCGAGCCCAACTAGCATAATAGAAAAATGAGCAAGCGCACCACCAGACAAGACATTAATGAAGCTCAGAAGTTGAGGAGTATTATTTGATGTGAAAAGGGTTTCTAGGATCTGTTTTAAGGTTTCGCCACTAGCGAGTGGAATAGGAATGTGGGCTAAGACCCTGAAAATAAAAAGCATCCCTAGTACTGCCAATACTCTTTTTCGCATGTCAGCATTCTTAAGTGATAGCCAAATAGTTTTCCAACTCATATTTTAATTAGAACCTTACCCTCGTATTAATCTTGGTTTAATTCAACTATGATTATACACGAATAGTTGTTTTGAGTTTTTATGATTTTTTAGTTACGCTTCGTTTAGGAGTGTCCACTTTTTTAAATGATCCTCCTGATTTTTCGAGTAACTTTAAAGCACCAGCACTGATACCTTGAGTAGAAAGATTGATTTTGTTTGAAATTTCGCCATTCAAAACAACTTTAACTTTTACGAATTCGCTTGAAATAATTTCAGCCGATGCTAGTTTGCCGTTATCAACATTTGGCCCCAGATTATTCAGCTGTGAGGTAAATACTACTTCTGCTTTAGGATGGATCGCACGAAAGCCTCTTAGCTTCGGAACTCTTTTCATTAAAGGATTTTGTCCACCCTCGAAACCTGGTCTAACGCTCCCGCCTGCTCTAGAGTTTTGTCCTTTTGTTCCACGACCCGCAGTTTTCCCTTTACCGGCAGCAATACCACGACCGACTCGGGTATTTTGTTTGTTTGCAGATATGTTTAGTTCGTTATATTTCATGATGTAACCTTTTCTGCTACTGGTTTCTTTGTGGTTGTTGTCTTTTTCGTAGCTAATGTAGTGACCCAATTTGTTTTTGGTTCAGCTAACTGAAGTGCTTTGACAGTTGCATAAGCAACGTTGATTTTATTGCTTGATCCCAATGATTTCGACAAAGCATTTTTGACTCCGGCAACTTCAAGTACGGTCCTCACTACTCCACCGGCAATCAGTCCAGTACCGGGACTAGCTGGTTTTACCAAGATTTTAGCTCCAGCCACCTTAGCTTCGGTTTCGTGGGGGATTGTATCGTTGTGTAAGAAAATTGTGACCATGTTCTTTTTCGCTACTTCAGTGGCTTTCTGAATGGCAGCTGTTACGTCAGCCCCCTTGGATGTTCCCACGCCTATTTTTCCTTTATGATCACCCACAACAACTAACGCTCGAAAACGGAATCGTCGTCCGCCTTTTACCACGCGGGCAACTCGGTCAATGTTGACCATTCTCTCGTCGAATTGTTTTTCATCTTGCATTGGGTTTGCTTTTCTATCACCGTTCATACTAGAACTCCAGTCCATTCTTTCGTGCGCTTTCAGCCAACGCTTTTATTTTTCCGTGATATAGACGGCCACTACGATCGAAAACTACTTTTGTAACTTTTGACTTTTTAGCAATCTTTGCAATTTCGGCCCCTGTCCAATCTGATTTCTGGGTCATTGTCGTTTTGTCGAGTGTTTTTACGCCGACGGTTGTCACATAAGCAAGAGTTTTCTGTTGACTATCATCAATAACCTGAGCAGTAACATTCTTACTACTTATAGATACAGCCAGTCTGGGTCTATCAGTAGTGCCAGATACAGTTTTTCTGACTCTGTTTTTTCGACGAAGCTGGTTCATCTTTGTATGTGCTATTCTATTCATGATTATTTATCCTTACCCGATTTGCCGCTCTTACGGATTATATGTTCATCGATGTACTTTATACCCTTGCCCTTATACGGTTCAGGTTTCTTGAATGACCGAATCTCTGCAGCTGTCTGGCCTACCTGCTGTTTATTTATACCACTCACGGTAATTTTGTTTTGATCGACAGAAATGGTAATACCCTGACGTACCTCGTATAAAATATCGTGTGAAAAACCTAATTTCATCTTTAAATCAGCACCAGCTAATGCCACTCTGAATCCTACACCATTTACTTCGAGCTGCTTTTCAAAACCTTTAGTAACACCAACCACCATGTTATTAATTAGTGAACGCATTAATCCGTGTTTTGCGCGGTTGATAGCCTCATCATTAGGTCTATACACTACAAATTGATCGTTCTCTTGGCTGAATTTCATACCTTCAAGAATAGATTCTCGTAATTCACCCTTTGGCCCTTTCACAATAATATCGTTAGAGTCGACAGTAATTGTCACGCCGCTGGGTATTTGTATCGGCTGTTTTCCTATTCTACTCATAATTTTTTCCTTTAATAAACCTTACAAATTAATTCGCCGCCAACACGCTGTGCTTTTGCGTCGCTGCCTGTCATCATACCTTTAGGGGTAGAGACAACAACCATTCCACGGCCACGTTTGATTGTGGGAATGTCGTCGGCGCTTACATACCATCTTCTGCCTGGCTTGCTCAGTCTGGATATTTCTGTAATTCGCGCATCTGTACCATTCTTGTTGACTATTATTCTTAGCATCTTTGGTGCATCATCGTTTACGATACTTACTTCATCGATAAAACCATTGCTTGCAAGTAATTTTGCGACACTGAGTTTTGCGTTCGAATGAGGTACAAGTAGCTCGTTTTTACGCACTAAAATAGCGTTTCTTATCCTGGTAAGCATATCTGAAATTGGGTCTGTTGATGTCATCGTCATAATATGTCCTTTCTTACCAACTTGATTTAGTTACACCGGGGATCTCACCCTTATTAGCATGTTCGCGGAATGATAGTCTGGAAAGACCGAATGTTCGCATAAACGCACGTGGCCGGCCAGTTTCTTCGCAGCGATTCTTCCATCTGGTAGGCGAAGAGTTTCTTGGTAATTTATGTAGTCCATCCTGATCACCCATTGATTTTAACTCCGCACGTTTTGCAGCATATTTAAGAATCAGTTTTTTTCTTTTTAGGTCTCTGGCGACATTAGATTTTCTGGCCATTACGAACTCTCTTTCTTAGCTTTACTATTCGGGTCTTTTTCAAAAGGCATTCCAAACTTCTCCAGTAGTGCTCTGGCATAGTCAGGATTTTGGCTGTCCGTTACTAAAATTACCTGTAGGCCGTGAGTGACTTGAGAATCCTCAAAAGTAATTTCTGGGAATACCGTTTGATCAGTCAAACCAATGCTGTAGTTGCCCTGTCGGTCGAATGCTTTCCTGTTTACACCATGGAAGTCCCGAAGTCGTGGTAAGACAATATTGATTAGCCGGTCCAAAAACTCATACATGCGCTGGTCTCTAAGAGTTACTTTCAAACCAATTTTGTTACCTTCTCGTAACTTGAAGCCTGCGATGGATTGTTTTGCTGTTGTTTGCACTGGCTTTTGTCCAGAAATTTTAGACAAAGTATTGGTCGCAACCTCCGTGTATTTTTTGTCATCTTTTGCGCGGCCAAGACCAACATTTATCACGATTTTTTCCAGACGAGGAACATCATGAATATTTGGAAGTTTAAGCTCTGATTTCAGCTCGTTTACATAAGTATTATTGTACAGTTGTTTCAATCGGGCCTTAGATTCAGTAGATGTTTTTGATACCATTACGCAATCTCCTTCCCGCTTGTTTTGTATACGCGCTTTTTGTCGCCATTAGCTGAAACCTTGTAACCAATTCTCGATGGCTTTTTCTTGGTAGCATCTAAGATACCTACCTTCGATACATCAATAGGCTTAGTTATTTCTATAATTCCACCTTGCGGATATTGTTTATTAGGCTTAATGTTCTTCTTTACGATGTTTATTCCTTTGACTGTTACTTTGTTCTCGGCAGGAAAAGTAGCTAGAACTTCACCGGTTTTACCTTTGTACTTTCCAGCACGGACCATTACAGTATCGCCTTTTTTGAGTCTAATTTTATATACATTTGTGTTCATACTAGAGTACCTCCGGCGCTAATGAGATGATCTTTGCATAGCCTTTTTCTCTGAGTTCTCTTGGAACTGGTCCAAAAATACGAGTCCCACGAGGCAACAATTCTTCATTGATAATAACAGCAGCGTTATCGTCAAAACGAATGCTCGATCCGTCTTTTCGGCGAATGACATTCTTTGTTCTTACAACGACAGCCCTGACGACTGATTTTTTCTTGACTGTTCCCGTAGGAGAGGCATCTTTAACGGTGGCAACTATTACATCGCCAACTCCAGCATATCGCCGTCTTGTGCCGCCAAGAACACGGATACAAAGTATTTCTTTTGCCCCGCTGTTATCGCAGACATTTAGTCGTGATTCTTGCTGGATCATTCTGCTTCTCCCTCAGATTCCATCTCGTCCGACTTCTCGACTTTTTTAACCTTTGGTTTTGGTTCGCTGACTTCTTTAGCAGCTGCCTCTGTCTCAACTTTTAGGTCTTCGGCACGAAGCATTGGCTTCTCTATGATTTTTAGTAATTCGTATCTTTTTCGAGCACTACGCGGTCTAGTTTCTATGATGCTGACTTTATCACCAGTCGTAGCTTGGTTTTTTTCGTCATGAGCAAGAAACTTGGTTGAAACGCTATATTGTTTTCGATATATAGGGTGAGTTTTGCGCGTACTAACTGTAACTGTGATTGTTTTGTTAGCCTTGTCCGAGCTCACTATACCCACTAATTGTTTTGCCATCTATTTAGTCTCCTTTGTGAGCTGTTCGCTGAGTACTGTAAGCATTCTAGCTAAATCTTTTCTCTTATTACGAATTGATCGTACGTTTTTGACATCGCCAAGTGCTAGTTTTTGACGCATTTGAGCGATTTCTTCACGTAGTTGGGTGCTATCTTTGGTTAATTGATCTGTTGATAGCTTCTTGATGTCAGAAATTTTCATGATGAAGCCTCCTCACGAACCAAAAACTTTGTCTTGATTGGAAGTTTATGTGCAGCAAGCCTCATGGCTTCTCTTGCGATAGATTCCTCGACACCTTGCATTTCGAAGAGGATAGTACCGGGTCGTACTTTTGCTACAAAAAACTCAGGGTTTCCTTTTCCGCTACCCATCTTTACATCCTGGGGCTTACGGCTAACGGGTGTATGCGGAAAAATTCTAATCCAAATTTTACCACCGCGCTTAATATGCCTTGTCATAGCTTGACGTGCAGACTCGATTTGTCGTGAAGTGATACGGTCCATGCCTTGAGATTGCAGCGCAAATTCGCCAAAAGCGATAGCATTACCCCGCGTCGCAACGCCGGTAATTTTTCCTTTACGCACCTTTCGGTACTTGGTTCGCTTGGGCATCAACATGCTACGCCACCTCTCCTTTATAAATCCAGACTTTGATTCCAATAATTCCGCCTGGAGTGTGTGCCGGAACATATGCATAGTCAATATTAGCTCTTAGGGTGTGCAAAGGAACGCTACCAGCGATCTCTTTTTCTCGCCTAGCCATATCAGCATTGTTAAGGCGGCCAGAAATCTGAATACGCACACCTTTTGCGCCAGAACGCATCGTGTTTGCAGCCGCCATTTTTATTGCGCGTCGGAATGAAATCCTGCGTTGTAACTGAAATGCTATGTTCTCGGCGACAAGTTTTGCGTATAGCTCCGGCTTTTTTATTTCCTCGATATTTACTCTAACCGGAACAGAATATATCTTCTCAATAGCTGTCTTTAGTTCTTGTGCACCAGAACCACCACGACCAATCACTACACCAGCTTTTGCGGTAACGATGGTAACAGTGACAAGATTTGGCGATCGTTCGATATCAATTTTGTTGATTGATGCTCTCGTGCCGAGTTTATTATCTATTAGCCTTCGGACACTCAAATCCTCGCCCAAGTATTTTGCATATTCGCGTCGGTTAGCGAACCACTTGCTACGCCAGTCTTTGTTGACCTGAAGACGCATACTAATTGGATTAACTTTTTGTCCCATTACTTTGTCTCCCTCGAGCTGAGCTTCGTCGAAGCATTTGGTGCTGTTACTTTATCATTCTTCTCAGAAACGGTTTTCTTGATTATGCGTTTTTCACCGTCTACAACCACTCTGATGTGTGAACTGCGTAGCTGGTACGGCAATGCACGACCGCGTGCTGCAGGCCGGAAACGTTTTTGTCTAGCGCCTGGCGTGACAATGATTTCTGTGATTCTAAGAGTATCTGGCTTAAATCCGTGGTTATGCTCAGCATTTGCACGAGCTGACTCAATTACTTTTTTTACAGGCACGGCACTTCGCCTGGGTGTGTGGGATAAAATAACAAGAGCGTTTTTGACTGATTGACCGCGAACTAGCGAAGCTACAACACCAACTTTTCGAGGGCTCATTGATACACCTTTTGCGATAGCTTTAACACTCATTTTATTTTTGTCCCTTTGCTAATTTGCCGCCGTGACTTCGGAATTTACGGGTTGGGGCAAATTCACCCAACTTGTGTCCAACCATATTTTCAGAAACATAAACAGGGACGTGAACCTTACCATTATGTACAGCGATTGTCTTGCCTACGAAATCAGGTGCAATACTACAAGCTCGAGCCCATGTCTTGATGATAGTTCGGTCATCTTTGGATAGTGCTGCAACTTTCTTTGCTAGCTTTGGATCTACGAATGGTCCTTTTTTAAGACTTCTACTCATGGTTAACGCCTCTTACTTTCATGTCTTGATCTAACTATAAATTTGTTACTTACCTTACGTCGGCGAGTTTTATACCCGAGAGTCTTTTGCCCCCAAGGAGTTCTAGGCGCCTTACCAATACCGTGTGCCCCACCGTCACCACCACCGTGCGGGTGGTCGACTGCATTCATAACTACTCCACGAACGGATGGGCGAAACCCTAGATGACGTTTGCGTCCAGCAGACCCAATTTTGATGTTCTGGTGCTGAACGTTTCCGACTGTTCCGATAGTAGCCATACATTCAATGTGGACTAATCGCACTTCGCCGCTTGGCAGTTTTATCTGTGCGTATTCGTTTTCTCGAGCAGCTAACTGGGCGCTTGCACCGGCACTGCGTACCATTTGAGCACCTCTACCTGGCTGTAGCTCGACAGCGTGGATAACACTACCGACCGGTATATTTTTTAATGGAAGACGATTACCAACTTCGATAGGCGCCTCTTTACTTGATTCAATTACTTGGCCAACTTTCATATTCTGGGCGGCTATTACATAGTGGTAAGTGCCTTTGTCGTCTTTGATTCGTGCTATATGAGCACTGCGGTTAGGGTCGTACTCAATGGCTTCGATTGTAGCCTTTGTACCTGTGGTTAGCTTGAAATCAATCATACGATAAAACTTCTTTGCACCACCGCCACGATGACGAACGGTAATTCTACCGCTGTTATTGCGGCCATTGATTCGATTCTTTACCTGTAGCAATGATTTAACAGGTCGCTTTGAAGTAATCTCGCTAAAATCCTGAGTCGTCATGCCACGACGAGCGGGCGTAGTTGGTTTATAGGGTGTTACAGCCATGACTATTTGCCTCCGCTCCCTTTACTTTGTGTCTGACGCTGTGTCTTGCCAAGTACTGAACGGATTCGTCCCTGTTTTTCCGGAGCAGCTGCTTTTTCGTTAGCCTTCTTGACAGCTTTTGAAATTACAGTTTCTTTGGGTTTTTCAGGCGCTTCAAAAATCGCAATTGTGTCTCCTGCCTTCAGTTTTACAAAGGCTTTTTTCATGTCAGCTCTCTTGCCGGTCACGGGACGTGAGCGTTTTTTGTATGATTTCTTCGCTTTTCCTTTTATGATTACTAGTCTAACATCTTCAACTGTAACACCGAATTGGGAAGAGACGGCTTCTGTTACAGAGGCTTTGTTCGCTGACATTGGAACTTGGAAGACGAAAGTATTTATACTTTGGCTTAATGCAAAAGCTTTTTCGCTCATTCTAGGCTTTAATACTAGTGATTTGCTCATTTGGAACTACCTTCTTTGCTAGCAAGCCATAAATGAACCATTTCTAGCGCTTTTTTTGAAATAACGATAGAGTCTGCATTAAGTACATCGTACACATTTAGGTAGTTTGCCTGGGCGACGGTTAGGTTAGGGACATTTCTTGTTGCTCTTTCAACAAGAATATCTTTTAGGCTAACGACCAACAACACATTGCGGTTTGCGCCAATTTTATTAAGTAGTTTAACAGTCGGAGCTGTTTTGCCATCTTTGCATTCGAATGTCTCTATAACCTTGATCTTGTCTTGTGAGACCGATAGAGCCTGACGGACAGCCTGACGTTTACTCTGTGTGCTGAGTTTTTTGGTGTAATTCTCGACGCCAGACGGGCCAAAAGTTATGCCACCACCGCGCCACAATGGGCTACGGATTGAGCCAACACGAGCATTTCCTGTACCTTTTTGCTTCCATGGTTTTCGTCCTCCGCCACTAACTTCTCCACGCAGTTTGACGTGGGCAGACCCGACACGGGCTTGAGCCAAATATGCAACGTAAGCTTGCTTTAATAATTCGTGGCTTTCAACTTCCAACCCAAAGACAGTCTGGTCGAGCTTCGCAGGAGTAGTCGCCTTTGTTCCAGACTTAGTAAAAGTAGCTACAGACATTATTTAGCTCCTTTAGCTTGAACTTGATGAACAGCCTTTACTAAAACTAGACTTTTTCGTGGACCAGGAACTGCGCCCGTAACACCGATGATGTTTTTTTCTGTATCTACCAATGCAATACTTTGATTTTTGATGGTGACTCGTTCATCGCCCATTTGTCCGGCCATTTTCTTGCCTTTAAATATTTTTTGAGGATACATAGATCCAATAGAACCAACTTTGCGAGTATTCCCCTTGCCACCGTGTGTTGCACGCTGTCTGTGGAAATTATGGCGTTTAATTGTTCCTGCGAAGCCTTTACCTTTACTAGTTCCAATTACATCAACTTTGTCGCCAACAATAAAAGAATCGGCGCTTATGTTCTCGCCGATTTTCATTTCATCTGTTAGCTCGTCAACTCGGAATTCTCGAATTATTTTTGGTGATACTTTTGATTGTTTTGTGTGACCAACCAGAGGTTTTACTAGGTTCTTGGCCTTTTCAAAGCCGACTTGTAGGGCGTTATAGCCGTCTGTTTCGATGCTTTTTATCTGGGTTACTGTGTTGGGCGTAGCAGAAAGTAAAGTAACAGCAATAACGGTGCCATCTTCAGCAATGGTGCTCGTCATACCGATTTTTCTGGTAATAAGTGATTTTAGTTCCATAAATATATTTTCTGTCAAAACCGTTCTGGAAAAGACATAAAAATGCTCGGTTGCCGGCGGTTTTCACCTCTGTTAAATCGTGTGAACCTGCTCACGCATACCAAGTATTTTTTGGATATACCTTAACAGATTAACACGTATACATTACCCCTGTCAATATGTTGTGTATTCTACAAAGTAATATAGATTCCTATTGGTGCCCAAAAACCAACAAACATGGAGATCAATAGAACAGCGTATTCTATTTTTCGGTCGATCTTGAAATGATCGTGGGATGCCAATAGTAGTCCGAACAGAAATCCAACAGGTATTGGCATTTGCCAGGTCTGTCCATCGCTGACCTTGACCCACATAGACCCAAGGATTATATATAACACTAGCTTCAAAAAATATGCATTGTCGGATTGGTATAAGCGTGTTTGTTTTGTTTTAGCCATAAGTACTATTTAAGCACTAAAGATTTGATTTTGATAGCACTGTTGTACTGTGTGGAGTTTCCGATGCTAAGTGTATGAGATTGTTGAGGGCGAATAGGTCTTTGACTAGTACATCGGCACCCGCGTTCAACAGTTCATCGTGTTCGCCAAAACCATGTAAGACACCTACCGTAAGTCGAACCCTTGCTTGATGCCCTCCCATTGCGTCATACATGTGGTCGCCAACTACGATTGCATAGTGCGCCGGCACATCAACTTGCTTTAATAGCTCTAAAATTGTATCTGGATGAGGTTTCCTAGCAATATTGTCGTCTGCGGTAACGATCGCATCGAAAATGCCATCTACATCATCTATGCCAGCGCTGGCGAAGTTACGACGTATCATATACCTTGTACCACTGGTAAAAAGACACAGTTTTATACCCATTGACTTCCAATGATTGAGTAGTTCATTTAGTCCTGTATATGGCTTTATACGATCAACAATTTTATCTTGGACTTTATCGTGCTCTTTGGCCAGTTTTTTCGCGTCAAAGTCTGTATGATTACCTGCTAATAATTGCTCGTAGGTTTCTACTACGGGTTTACCTAGTCTCTTGATGATATAGTCTGTATCTGTTAAATGCTCTAAACCATGTTTTTTTAGGACTGTTTTATAGCCCGTGACAATTAGTTCCCGGGTATCTAGCAGTGTTCCGTCTGAATCAAAAATGATCGCTTTGATTTGAGTTTCCATGATTAAAGTTTCAAGCCAATTTATCTGCTACATCTTGATTTCGGCGTCACAGCCCGCAGGAAGACTAAGATTCATCAACGAATCAATCGTCTTTGGAGTTGGCTCTAGGACGTCGATTAGTCGTTTGTGCACGCGCATCTCGAACTGTTCACGACCTTTTTTATACTGCGCCGGTGCTTTTACTACTGTGTATACAGTTCTACGTGTAGGTAGTGGAATCGGACCAGCAATTGTAGCACCGGTGCGCAGCGTAGTGTCTACAATTTGCTTTGTTGCTTGGTCTATGACTTTATGATCATATGCTTTCAAACGAATTCTTATTCGTTGAGTTGTTGAAGCAACAGCTTTCGCTGGTTTATCCTGAGCTTGTCGAACGGTTTTTGCTTCAGGTGATTTTGTGTCAGTTTTTTTGGCTTCGGCCATATAAAACCCTTTCTACTATTGTAATGTAACATCTTTGCAACGTTATATAGAACGAGTACAGCGACTTTTAGTCATCACGATTAATTTACCTTCTCATTTTACAACAAATCTTGCCAAATGAAAAGAGCGCCTATTTTGGACGCTCTTTCACGGCTTCTCGGTAGTTACGGAGGAACTACTTGGTAATTTTTGTTACAACTCCGGCACCAACTGTTCGTCCACCTTCACGGATAGCGAAGCGTTGACCTTGGTCCATAGCGATAGGTTGAATCAGCTTAACCTTGAAAGTAACTGTGTCACCAGGCATAACCATTTCTTTGTCAGCTGGTAGCTCTACTTCGCCAGTTACATCGGTAGTACGGAAGTAAAACTGTGGTTTGTAACCTTTGAAGAATGGGGTGTGTCGTCCACCTTCGTCTTTGTTTAGGATGTATACTTCTGCATCAAATTCTGTATGAGGAGTAATTGAACCTGGTTTAGCAATAACCTGACCACGTTCGATATCATCTCGCTCGATTCCTCGTAGTAGAATTCCAGCATTGTCTCCAGCTTGTCCCTGGTCTAGATTCTTTTTGAAAGCCTCAATACCGGTTACAGTTGATTTCTTGGTGTCTCGTACCCCAACGATTTCTACTTCGTCGTTTAGTTTCACAACACCTGTTTCAATTCGTCCAGTAGCAACTGTTCCACGTCCTTTAATAGAGAAAACGTCTTCGATAGCCATCAAGAAAGGCTTGTCTAGATCCCGTTTTGGCTCTTCGATGTAGTCATCTAATGCTTTGACTAATTCCATGACAGCATCTTCGTCAGATGCAGAACCTTCTAGAGCTTTCGTTGCAGAACCTTTGATAATAGGAGCATCTTCATCGTAACCATTTTTTGCAAGTAGTTCACGAATGTCCATTTCTACTAGTTCTACTAATTCTGGGTCAGCAAGGTCCATCTTGTTCATAAATACAAGAATCTTTGGAACGCCAACCTGTTTTGCAAGCAATACGTGCTCGCGGGTCTGTGGCATAGGGCCATCAGCGGCAGATACAACCAAAATCGCGCCATCGATCTGAGCAGCACCAGTGATCATGTTCTTTACATAGTCGGCGTGACCAGGCATGT
>CAZBGZ010000007.1:0-23498 GCA_964491925.1 uncultured Candidatus Saccharibacteria bacterium | reverse complement strand
TCATACGAAAAAAGACGCTTGTGCGACTACTTTGCTCGTGCGATTCTTATCATCTATATGTTCTCCTGAATTAAATACTAACTTAGATATTACCATAAGTGTGATGTACTGTCAAACATTTTTGAGAGTTTTATATATCTCAACCATAGCAAGTGTATCTAGCTTGCAGTATTCAAGAAGTGATTTATACGTCTTGTTTGCCAAATCAGCATCTTCGGATGCTACAGCTTCATACCAGCGTAGCGCCGCTGCTTGGCCATTGGATATATCCATATCGTCATAGCTAAAGCCGTCAACCAGCACGGGGAGAACTTTCTTAATAGAACTACTACCCTTGAACTTATGATGAACATAGTGCTGTTTACTGAATATCTCCATCAAATCAAAAACTCTGTCATTGATACTGTTCATGAGCCCAGCAAATTCAGGATATTGCTCAGCCATTTCACGATTTCTACCCATTTCAAACGACTTATTCCAGGTGATGACGCTGCCGCTCGGTCCAATTTGCTGTTTAAGGTTACTTAAGAGCTCGTGCGCTGGCAAAGTGGTTGAGTCATGAGAAAGGTACTCATAATGTTCCAGGGTACCGTTAGGCTCCTTTAAAACGTGCAGTGAATACTGAAATGGTATCTGTTGATAGGGCTTACAGTTTTCGTATAGGGGGAGTGCGGTAGATACCGTCTCATAGTCGAGAAAGTACAATGGGTATTCAAGTTCGCTCAATACCTCTGCGATAGCGGCTTTGTCTATCTTCGGCTGTTTAGTTTTCTCAGCATCAACCTGATTCTGTTGGATTAGTGATAGCTTTATGTCTTCCGGCACGTCGTGAACATTAACAATGTCATTATCTATAAGTAGTGCCAGCTTCTTGCCGTTTATTCTGCTGATATTAAATACCGAATATTCTGGGATGTCTGGGTTAAGGTAGTGGAATGTTGGGCAATGTTTAGACCTTGAATTGAGCCGGCAACTACAGCCATTCGGTTCATCGGTTTTCTTGAGATATTCCAGAGCGTCACGGGTCTGAGCGCGGACGGTGTCAACCAGTTCGGCAACCTCTGTTGTTACATCAGACTCCATCAACAGATCATCGGGGACAACAGTGGCACGCCGCTTGTAGTCTTTATTGAGATAGATGATCTTAACTTTGCCAATAATATAACCAGCATCTTCAAAGGCTACGCGCTGAAAAGAGAGGTCGAGGATATGTTCGTTTTTGATAGAGTTGGTTGATTTAACCTCATATAATGTCCAGGGCTCAGATGCATCTTCTCGGGTGATGATATCGGCCATGGCGAGTAGGCCTTCGCCTGTAATAACAGTTGCTTGAAATATGGTTTTAGCCCCGCTCGCAACCAGTTTTTCGGTGTCAGCCTTAGCAGATTGACCGTGCGAGGCAACAAGCTTGGCTTCAGGAAAAAGCATTCTAGCATAGCGTTCAATCTCGTTACCTTGCTCAAGGCGTTGTTTGATAGCGTCGTCTTCATCAGTAGGTACAACCTCAGGCTTATTTTTCCATAGCCACAAGTAACTAGGGCAGATGAGGTATTTTAGGTAGTCGGACTTGGATAGTTGCGAGCTCATGTCTTAACTATAACCTGATTAGCATTACTCTCCCATCGTGTAATTCCATGGGCATCTATAGTCTCGTCTGTTACGAATGCAACACTCAGCCTCGCCCTTGTAATCGCCACGTACAACTTCGACCTGCTAGTCGGTGCAAGTTCTGTAGATTTACCCTTAAGCCACTCAACAAATGGTTTTGTTGGATATATAATAACTCTGTTGAATTCTAAGCCCTTAGCTTTTCCGAAAGTCATAACAGGATAGTCATAGTTAACGTTTTTATTCTTTGCGCTGTCTCGAAGTTGCATACCCCCGAAGTCAGCAAGGTAGCTGCCCACGTCTTGCGACCCGACCAAAAATAGCCCCAGGTGATTATCTTTATCTGTATTACCCGAGCTTACCGCTTCAAACTCAGGATACAACTTGTTTGATATTTCACATATATTTTTATTACAACGAAAATTTGTATTCAGCGATGTATTATCAGTCTCTATTTGTATCGTTTTGTCACTAAAAAAGTTTACTATCTCGGACTTCTTATATTTCTTATTCTTTGCAGAATCATTCGTCGAGTAAGTCGCCTGCCGTGGATCACCCACAAGACATATGTTAGTATCACTAGCTAGTAGTAGTTTCAAGAATTCAAGATCGTAACCGGCAAGATCTTGAATCTCATCTACATATATGTCAGTATAAATTCTTGAGAGTCTGCTAATCACAGGGTTGCCTTCTTGCTCGTTACACTTGATAGCAAACTTAGCTACTTTATCAGAGTATATTTTTCTATCTTTTGTGAAATAATGATTCTCAGTGTTCGTCTCGGGTATCATTCTCGCCGACTGTCCGGATATTAAAAAGAGGCCTTCGATGTTCTTTTCGTACTTTACACCTTGATATGGCCTAACACCATGCTGCAATAAGACCGAAAACCAGGTCTGAATACGCACATTAGACGGAACACATCCATTTACAGCTATGAATTTTCGTTTAATCTCTTCTTCGTTTGCCTGGGTGAAGGTAGTGATTAAAATCGATGCCTCATGTTTCTTTAGAGCGTCATTGATAATATAGGTCGTTTTACCTGAACCGGCCCCTGCAATTAAAAGCTTATCTTTACCCATGACTAATTTATCGCATCGGAAATGTACTGGGGGAATGTAATCTCCTCAGTGCTATCGAATATCTTAAGTGCACATTCTGTTTTGTTATTCTTCATGTACTTATGCATCTCGTCATCGTCTACGTAAGTTTTACTAAACACTTTATTCAATAGCTCCAAAGAATTTACTTTTAGTAACTTAGGCTCAAGTGTATTGTAATTAAACTTAGTACTATCGAGCACGAGCTCACCTGTATCAACTTCTTCGTCATAACAAATCTTAATTGAGTCCTTGGCGTTTTCGCCAAGGTAGTCTTTATATTTTGCTTTTAACACATCGGGCTTACCGTCATTATCAGTTACTACGACAACTGATTTATTAATCTTCTCTGCTATTTCAAGAAATCTGAGGAATGATGTGCCTACAGATATAACATCAATTCCGTTTTCAATAGGTAGCGTACCAGAGTTAGTGTCCTTATATGCCTTTTGCACAATCAGCTCATCTGAGTCACCCTCAACTAAGATGGCTTTTTTGCAAAGAACAAGTCTCAAGGTGTCATATCCAGCAAGCCTAGAAAAGAATAGTTTCGTCTCCTCAGTTAACTCATTAAGACGGGTAGTTCTGGAGTCGTTCAAGAGGATGAGGCTTTCAAGGCCAAGCTTATTTGCAACAAAACTACTGTGCGTAGATATAATAACCTGCTTGCCATCACGGCGCTCAGAAATTTCTTTTATCAGCTCATTTAACTTCGTGTGCGATAGATGATTTTCCGGCTCTTCGAGTAGGATTACATTGGCTTCTTGTGATTTTTTATGACTTAGTGCTAGCTTTGTTTTAACAATGCATTGCTCACCTTTACCGATGTAGTGAAATGGAACATCGTCCAGGTAAGTTAGCAGACTATTTTCCCATGCATTTCTTGACGAGAGATCAATGGATAATTTTACATCCTTATTTGAGATGTTTGCAGCCAACTTTATTTTTGAATTTATGGTTTTTACAGATTCATCTTCACTAAACGAGTCCTTCATCGTCCTATGCGCTTGAGATATCGCTACAACGTCAGCTGGTTCTAGAAAGTCTTTTACTATCCTTGATATATATACATCTGAACCGTTTTGATAACGGCTACTAGTAGAATCTATAAGTGCCGACTTGAGAGGAATTGTTCTTGCCGTAATTGCTTCTCGCGCAAACGAACTCCAGAATACATCGTAATATTCAAGGGGTAATGTCTTTATATTCCCAGCTTTGACTAACTCCTCATACTCACTTTGGTATTTATCATCAAAGGCAATTTTTAGAGATATACCGCAGCCATTCTTTCGATCAGAGTTATCATCACCTTCAAATCTAGCGAGATTATCGCCCTCAATATACACTTCGATTAATACACTGGGTAGTTGAGCGCTACCGCCAGTCTCTAGTGTAGCTAAATACTCCGCTACCACTTCGTTATTAAACATGTATTGAGTTAGTTCATTTCTTAGATATCGCCCGCTATACATGCCACTCAATACAAGGTGGATTGCTTCGAGTATCGTTGATTTACCAGACTCGTTGTCTCCAACCAATACATTAAGGCCGTCATTCAGAGTTAAGTTGAATCTTCCCTTGAATGACTTAAAGTTTTCTATATTTACTTCTTTTATGTACATAGCTGCCTTACTTGCTGGTTTACTCGCTTAGTCTGTTGTTAGATATATCGAAGAACTTATTGAAGAACGAAGCTAGCTTGTCGAGCACGGTTTCGCGCTTCTTCCCACGACTTTGATCGGGGCTGAAGCGAGATACGGGTGGCATGATCTTAGTGATAGCTGTTCCGCTTGTTTGGACACCCCCATCACGGAAGGCACTTTCGATGAATCTATACGTTTCGTCTCGATCAAGATTCTCTTCAGTGATAATTTGATTAAGTTCTTCAACCTTCTTTGAGTTAACGAAGCTTTGCCAATCATCATCAACGGATGAATCAGCATTTATGCTACTTATGAACTGCTCAATGAGTTCTTTCTTATTGCGGAGCTCAACACTTGAATCAATAGCTTTATTAATATCGACCAGCAGCTCTTTATCCTCCTGGTTACTAGAATGGTATTTACGAATTAGCTCAAGAATATAATCAATATTAATCTCAACTTGCTTGATGAGCTCCATCTCAAAGACGATGTCGTCGTTAATGTTCTCTTTGTCGCTTTCGCTAACACTGCGAAATTCGTCATAGAAATTAATATACATGCTGTGATAGTCCTGTACATCACGCTCCGTCAAGATCTCACTACCAGCAAAGTCATCAAACGTAGACAAAATATTACGGACCTTCAGGATCGCACCGTATAGCTTAATGAAGTCTTTTTTGTTTTGTTCGCCAATAACTGGTTCGCCAATCGGGAATCGTTCCGCCAGTTCATTAACAAGCTCGGAATAGCCTCGCATCTGCTTACCATCTGCCTCATATCCCTCGTAATACTCGCGGAAAGATTTGAGTAGTACGATTCCACTGGCTTCTTTGTCGCCAAATAACGAGATTGAATCGTTGGTAGCTTTTTCAAGGTTACGGAAAGTAACAATATTACCAAATGTCTTGATAGAATTCAGTATCCTATTAGTTCTCGAATAAGCTTGCAGTAGTCCGTGCATACGTAGGTTCTTATCAACCCATAAGGTATTGAGCGTAGTCGCATCAAAACCTGTAAGGAACATGTTCACGACAATGAGAAGATCAATCTCGCGGTTTTTCATACGTAAGCTAACATCTTTATAATAGTTCTGGAATTTGTCCGAAGATGTATCGTAGTTTGTACCGAACATCTTGTTGTAGTCTTTAATCGCAACTTCGAGGAAATCACGCGAATTCTTATCTAGACCCTCAGTAGTATCAGAGTTTTCATCTTCTAGGCCGTCCATTTCGTCATCAGCCTCATTGGCACCATAACTAAATATGGTGGCGATCTTGAGCTTCTTTAACTCGGGTATATCAGCCTGCTGTTTCTTGAATTCGGTATAATACAACTTCGCAACATCAATAGAGCTCACGGCAAATATAGAGTTAAACCCGCTCAGTCTAATCTTATGTTTAATCTCTTCTACTGATGAGCGGTCTCGTGCAGATGCAGCCTCATGTACGTTCGCCAGCGCCGTAAAAGCATATGGCTTGCTATTTCGCTTGGTCTTTTGATCAAAGTGTTCCCGAATATATTGTGTGACATTTGAAATTCGCTCAGGTGCAGCCAATGCTTTTTCGCGGTCAATGTCATGTACCTGTGTGTCATCAACGTCATCAGCTTCTTTTATGGTTCGTATGTAATCGATACGGAAAGGCAGCACATTCTTGTCAGTAATTGCATTAACAATAGTATAGGTGTGCAGCTTCTCTCCGAAAGCCTGTTCAGTCGTCTTGAGATCAACTCTCCCGCCACTAGATGAATTCTTCGCAAAAATAGGGGTACCAGTAAAACCAAACAGATGGTAGTTCTTGAAGCTACTTGTTATAGCATGATGCATGTCACCAAACTGAGAGCGGTGACACTCATCAAAGATAATTACTACATGGCCACTAAAAAGATCGTGGGCTTCATTCTTCTTTATAAACTTATCAAGTTTTTGTATGGTTGTAATAATGATACGCGCATTATCGTCTTCCAGCTGCTTAGTAAGCTTGGCGGTACTTGTATTACTATTGGCAGCACCTTTCTCAAACTTGTCGTATTCTTTCATCGTCTGATAGTCGAGGTCTTTACGATCAACAACAAATAGGACTTTATCTACATAAGACAATTTACTGGCTAACTGTGCGGTTTTAAAGCTCGTGAGCGTTTTACCCGAGCCAGTGGTATGCCATATGTACCCACCAGCTTCTATTGTGCCTAGCTTTTTGTAGTTAGTAGATACTTCGACACGGTTTAAGATCCGCTCAGTTGCAACGATCTGGTAGGGGCGCATAGCGAGAAGTAGTCGATCGCTTGTGAATACACAGTACTTCGTAAGTACATTTAGTATCGCATGCTTGGAGAAAAACGTTTGACCAAAATCCATCAGATCTGTAATAGGCCGATTGCTTGAATCTGCCCACCAGCTTGTGAATTCAAAGCTGTTACTGGTCTTCTTTGTTCGCTTCGTACGGCTCTCACCAGCCTCTTTGATATGTTGGTACCGAGTAGTATTACTATAGTATTTTGTATATGTCCCGTTACTGATAACAAATAATTGGACATATTCGTATAAGCCGGTATCTGCCCAGAAACTATCGCGTTGATAGCGGTTGATCTGGTTAAATGCCTCTTGAAGAGCGACACCTCGACGCTTTAACTCAATATGAATAAGAGGCAACCCATTCACGAGAACTGTGACGTCATAACGGTTCGCTCGAGCGCCCTCAATCTCGTACTGGTTAATAACCTGCAACGTATTGTTATGAATGTTGGATTTATCAATAAGATTAATATTCTTCACTTCGCCATTGTCACGAGTGAGCAGCTGAACATGGTCTTCTTGAATCTTGGCTGTTTTCTCTTCTATCCCTTCATTCTTATTGGCTAACTTGGTAACAAAAAACTGGTCCCATTCAGGATCGCTGAATCGATAGTTATTCAGCTTTTCGAGTTGTGTGCGGAGGTTACTTGTAAGGTCTGCCTCGCTTGTGATCGGGAGGTAATCATATGCCTGAGACTCAAGCAACCTCACAAATGCTTGCTCTAGTTCAGCTTCGCTTTGGTAATTTGTAGCACGAGTTTTTGCTGGCGTAAACTCTCCTACAACAGTGCTGTTAGTGTTCTCTGCAACTAAACTGAATTTATTCATACACTTGCCTCCTGGAATGTCAGTAACTTGCTGCGGTAGTACTCATATTGTTTTTGTCGAGCAGAAATTTCGGCAGGAAGACCCTCAGATAGGCTATTTACCAGCCTATCAAACTTATCAAGTATCGAAACAACACGTATCTGTTCCTTCATGGAAGGGATCGGTATTTTTATCTTATTTAGGTTTGCTTTGTTCAGCTTAGGCTGAGCGCCGCCACTAACATACGGTCTCAGATCAATTGAATTCAGGTATATTTCCACTAGTCTACGAGTTGCGTACTCTTCGAATTTGAGTACGTGAGCGTGGTTGTTGACCCAAGTCCTACCAGATATAGAGAAGGCGATAGGTGTATTTCTAGCGATTAGATTTGCTCCATCTTCTGAAACGAGCAGGAAATCACCATCAAAAATATAATCACTTACATAATCAACTATTCCCGATGCACCGTAATAAGGTATATCGCCACTTGTCCGAACATCCTTCGTCACAGGTTTTCGTTTAGAGTCAAAATTCATAGCAAGAACATCCAGTGTTAACCATTCGACTCTCTCTGGCTCGTCAAACGATAAAAGCTGGTTACGGTAATATTCATACTGCTTCTTCCTAGCTTCCAGCTCCGCTTCCAGCTCCGCTTCCAGCTCCGCTTCTAATCGTGTAAATTTATCAAGAATATTTACAATCTCTTTTTGCACTGCAATTGGTGGTATAGGTAATATCATGTCGAGAACTTTAGCCATACTCGGATGTTGAATGCCCGAACCACGATAAAAGGACTGGAGTATCCGTAGGTTGCTAAGCATAAAGTAGTATAAATACTTGTTATCTAAATATTCTTTATTAAGGGATGTTGCAATACGATTATCTGCTGTAACAAACTTACCCTTATGATACTGAACGGTTGCACGTCCGCCCCATGGAATTGAAATGATCTCGCCCTCACTGATACTCTTTCCAGCTAGTTCCTCAGTAGTCCAACCATATGCCTCACCCCCTGTGGAAAGTAACTTAACATCGCCGCCTTCGACAGCAAGTTTTCTTAAGGCACTAGCAAGGAGGTATGTATATTTATATGTTTTTGACTGCTTATGGTTATCTACTGCATTAAATTTCTTATCCCATGCAGTAACTTCCCATACACGCTTAAATTCAACTCCTTCGGGGCATAACTCACGAATCAGCTCGTTGATCTTGCTCATCTTAAGTCAACCTTGCCGCTGATCGCGCCGCCAATACCAACAATATTTCCAACTTCAGCCTTGAGCAAACTATCTACCGTGACGTTACTACTAAAGTTGAAGTTGAAGAGTGATTTGACTACTTTTTGTTCCGCAGGTCCTTGTTCGATGCCTTCAACAATATCTATGCCGGAATCAGTTATATGTAGCCCGAGCAGTAATAAACCTCCCATTATACCCTTGGTGTTTTTATTCGCGATGATGCCCTTGCTCAATAAGTAGTTAAAACTATTGTAAAGCATCGCATCGTTATCACTGATGGCGTGAAGTATTACCTTTAGCCAGCTGTCTGTTTCTAGCTTAGGTTTTGATGCAGTTTGAAACACAATTTGACTACGCTCTAACTTAACGGGGTTTTCAAGTTGGACAGCATATAAGGCAAGTAAAATCTTTCCGGAAGTTTGCTTAATACTCATTTCTAACCCTCAATCTCCGCGACGATTATATCAATCTCTGTGCGTAGTTTGCTTTGTTTTTTAACGATTTCGGTGATTCCTGCATTCAACTCAGTAATGTCTGTAGCGATTGTGGTATCAAGCTCTTCAACATAGCTACTGACGGAAAGATTATAATCGTTCTCGGCAATTTCGCTGTTTGGCACCAGCCTTCCGAAGTGCTCAATGTTTTCACGGCGCTCAAATGCCCCTAGGATTTTATCTCGGTTCACCTGACTGAGCTTGTTTTTATTGCCACCACGGACAAACTCAGCTGACGCATTAACAAACAAGGTCGAGTTATCTTTCTTACTCTTTTTTAACACTACGATACAAGTTGATATGGTCGTACCAAAAAACAAATCAGGAGACAGCTGTATAACTGCATCAACAAAGTTGTTATCGATGAGATATTTGCGAATCTTCTGTTCAGCCCCGCTGCGGTATAAAACCCCAGGGAATTCGACTATCGCAGCCGTACCGCTCGTTGAAAGCCAGTTAAGTATGTGTAGAGTGAATGCAAGGTCTGCTTTGCTCTTTGGAGCAAGTACGCCAGCTGGAGAAAACCGTGGGTCGTTAATTAGTAG
This sequence comes from uncultured Candidatus Saccharibacteria bacterium, assembly GCA_964491925.1. Taxonomy (GTDB): domain Bacteria; phylum Patescibacteriota; class Saccharimonadia; order Saccharimonadales; family JAGQNJ01; genus CAYRSA01. The sequence goes on along the minus strand of CAZBGZ010000007.1, from coordinate 13,770 downwards.
CGGGTTGGTGTCTCCCTCCCAGTTAATGGAATATGGGGGATTAGAGACGATGGCATCAAATGGTTCATCATCCCAATGGGCCGGATCAGTAAGCGTGTCACCGTGAGCGATATCGAACTTCTCGTAATTAATGTCATGTAAGTACATGTTGATTCGACAAAGGTTGTAAGTAGTGAGGTTAATCTCTTGTCCAAAAAATCCTTGGCGTACATTTTCTTTGCCTAATACTTTCGCAAACTTAAGCAGCAAGGAGCCCGACCCGCAAGCCGGGTCATAGACTTTATTTACTTCTGTTTTGCCTACAACAGTAATGCGCGCAAGTAATTCACTCACTTCCTGAGGAGTGAAGAACTCACCACCTGATTTACCGGCACTACTTGCGTACATGGTCATCAAGTATTCATAAGCGTCACCAAAGGCATCAATTGTGTTGTCTTCGTATCTGCCGACTTCAAGACTACCGATGGCATCGAGAAGTTTCACTAGCCGTTCGTTTCGCTTTGCAACTGTATGCCCAAGCTTATTGCTGTTCACGTCAAGGTCGTCAAACAAACCTTTGATGTCATCTTCGCTATCAGCACCTTTCGCTGAGTTCTCTATATTGCGAAAAATACCTGATAGAACCTCATTTAGGTTTTCTTCATTTTTTGCACGTTTACAGACATTCTCGAAAAGTTCGCTTGGTAAAATATAGAAGCCTTTTTCTTTAACTGTGTCGTTGCGGCCAAATTCTGCCGCATCATCACTCAGGCTAGCGTAGTTAAAATCCGCCGCGCCAGTTTTTCGTTCCTCAGCGTCAATATAGTTGGCAAGGTTCTCAGATATAAAACGATAAAACAGTATGCCTAGTACATACTGCTTAAAGTCCCATCCGTCTACCGATCCTCTTAGATCATTTGCAATCTTCCAAATCGTGCTGTGTAGTCTTGCTCGTTCTTGTTCTTTTTTTGTGTCATTCATATCTCTATATTATCTCTTTCCGCATTACTTCATCCATAGTTTTACCATCTGAATTTTTCCAGGATATCCAAGCGTTAATACTGCGGCCAGCTACAATACCGCCTGCATGATTTGGACTTCTAGTAGGGACGTTATTAACTAACTCAAAGCTATCGCCAAGGTCTTTGCTGTTTGTTTTTAGCAGCTCTTCTCGCTCAATGAGTGACTTAGGGAAGGCATTTGCCCAGCTAGGGGCGTATGTTTTGTCTATTACTGAACCAGCGAGAAGAATAAACTTATCGCCTCTGAACTCTGCACTTGCAATACTATTCTTGGCGGATAAGTGCCATATCGATGACTCCTGGTTGTCTTTTTTTGAAGCAAAAATGCTAAAGCCAAGTGATTCTGCGATCATAGCGGTGTCCTCTAGTATTTTCTCCAGTGTGTGTACTTTGAATTCATGCACATTATTTCTAGTAGGGACAGTTTTGTTAAGAACCTCCATGGCAGCGGTCGCCTGGGCCTTTTCAACAGCAAGAGATTCGAGATACTTCACATCACTCTTTTCAAGGCTGTTTGTATTAGATACTATAGCGATTGCTAAATCCCAAAAGTCCTTGGATTGATCATGATTTTTTATTCTATGAAAAAAGTTTTCGCTCTCGCCAATATATAGCTGGTTATCAGCTGAGTTAATGAGCAAATACAACGATGGCTGATTTATTTCAGGGCGTTTTTTTAGATCATTGAGCTTTATTCTAGGCGCTATAAAGGCCTTGATTGAGCTTTCTGAAAGCTCGACAACTTTTATGCCCTCGAGCGAGCCATCGGGTAAAAATGTTTGTATAAGCTTCGGTTTCATGTCAGTATTATAGCCTATTTACCTCTGTTTTTAAATGAACTAAACAAACTCACATAGGATAAGACGGGGGCTCAAAAACGAAAATACATCTCAATTATTCAAGAGGTCATAATGGTTATGTTATAATATAACTATTGCTTTTTTGCAAATCATTGATCTATGATGAAGTTACAAATTATCAACGGAGGGTCATATGGCTAGAAGTTCCACGGATATCAAAATAACTGTGCTCGTAGTAGCACTGGGGTTACCCCTTGTGCTGTCCCAACCGGCGTATGCAGCTACCGCAGGGGTAAGCAACGTCGAAAACTTTATAAGAAGTATAATCACGGTCTTTGCAGGACTAGCCGGTCTCGTAGCGACCGGTTTTTTAGTTGCAGGTGGTTTTACTTACATTACCAGCTCAGGTAACCCGGAGCACTTAGATCGAGCCAAGCGCACAATTACCTATGCGCTCATTGGTCTCGCTATCACAATAGGGGCGTTTGTGATTAGCAATATCGTGACCACACTCGCAAGCAGCGCCTTCGGGGGATAGCATAATGATCAATCCAACACTTAGCGGTCTGTCGCTCCTGGCAGATACGTCTGGTGCTATTTCGGTAATGCGTGACTACATAGCACCGACCGTACAAATACTGGTCGGTCTTGCTTCAATTGCTTGTGTGTTCTTTCTTGTGCATGGCGGCTATCTCTACATTACTAGTCGTGGCAATCCTGAATCACTAGAAAATGCCAAGCGAATCCTTCGCAATGCGCTTGTCGGGCTTGTACTTGTTATTGGCGCAGCAACACTTACGACCATCCTATCTAGCGCCTATGGCAATCCATCCAATACAGCAGGCGCTTCACTGCCAAACCTGCAGGCAATCCAGCCTCAAGACGCAGGCAACGGACTGGTTGAAGTACTTATTAGAGCAGTGACTGGCTTCTTAAATAACATCATTCAAACCGTAGCCGCACCATTTCTCTCCGCCCTAGACTATTTCACCAAAGAAACACCATTAATGGCCAGTAACTCCGGGGTCTTCAATTTGTGGCTTGCTATGGTTGCCATTACAGATGTACTGTTCATCCTCATTGTGGCCTTGCTCGGCTTCCACGTTATGAGTGCCGCCAGCTTTGGCTTTGATGAACTTGAATTCAAACACTTATTGCCAAGAATTGCGCTGGCATTCCTACTGATTAATACATCAATCTTCTTTATTGATGCGGTTATTCAGCTTTCCAATGTACTCATAACGGCCGCAGGAAAGATTACGGGCACAATTTCGGTCTGGGTGACACTAACCGCCGTCGTCAAAGAGAGTGGTGGCCAAGGAGCAGCAGCACTGCTGGTGATGCTCGCATTCTTGATATTCGCCGTTATTCTCCTAGTTTATTATGTTGGCCGTATCGTTGTTCTGTTCCTTGGAGCAGTATTGTCTCCACTTGTCATCGCCCTGTGGCTACTACCAAGCTTCCGTGACTTTTCAGTATCAGCCATCAAAACCTACATCATGACCATCTTTGTTCTGTTCGTTCATGTCGTGACCCTGATGTTGGCGGCCACCTTATTCGTGGGCATGTCGGCAACAGATGGTAACAACGGCGTCCCAAATGTATTGATGTCGATGGTAATCGGTCTAGCCACCGTGCTAACACTTCTCAAGACTCAAGGTGTCATGATGCAGTTTAGCTATGTCGGCATGGGAGCACGAAACGCTCGTAAGCTTGGTGCACAGTTCATGAACGGCGTCAGTTATCTCACCGGCAAAGGACGCGCTGCAGTGGCCAGCGCCAGTGGCGCAGCTTCGGGTCGTGGTTCAATGCAACTCGCTACTGCAGGCGCGTCAAGTAGAACTGGAGGTGGGACGACCACCGTGTACAAGTCTCCGAGCAGTAAGCAACTCTCAAAAGCATCCAATAAGTCTAATCGCGCACCTACCGGGACCACCACGGAAGCGCCCAAAGCAACTCCGCGCAGTGAAGCTCTAAAGCAGTCCTCAAAGAACAATAAGGAGACCAAATCATGAGAAGTACGGTTGTCCCAGCACAAGTAACCACAGTCGAGGATAGGATCATGGGCAGTCTCGGATTCTCCCAGCTTGCCCTCCTGGTGATCCCCGTATTCATCGCAGCAGCTTTGTTTGTCATCCTACCGCCAGTCATGCACAGCAGTGCTTACAAGTACGCCATCATGATAGTTATTGGCTTACTCATGGGTATACTGGCAATCCGCATCAAAGGCAAAATTATCTTGTTTTGGCTAATCACCATACTGCGCTATAACTTGCGACCAAAATACTATCTGTTCAATAAAAACACTGACACGTTAAGAGATAATCCGCAGCCCAATATGCAAACAGAAGAAGAAAAGGCTAAGTCAGTCACGAAACGAGACACCGCGAAACTACCGAGGCTGGCACTGCATGATGCTACTAGAGTTCTAGAAACTATTCAGCGGCAAAACAGTAACCTGAGATTTGAAATGACTAAGAAAGGAGGCCTACGTGTTCGCTTTACAGAAGTCGACAAGTAAAACTACCAGCCGACAACAGATTGCCATCAAGGGCGTAAGGGATAATATCCTGATGCTCCCGAATGATCAGTACCGGGCAATACTGAGCGTTTCTTCACTGAACTTTGAGCTTAAGAGCGAAGAAGAACAAGATGCGATTATCGACACCTATGAGAGCTTCTTAAACTCAGTTGGCTCGAATTTGCAGATCCTGATTCGTACCCGTGAGATCGACATGGATAAATATTTGGAGGATCTAACCGAACGGTTAGATGGCGAAGCGGAGCCAGTCTACCGTAAACAACTTAAAAACTACGATGAGTTTATTCGTTCACTCATAACGACTAATAAGATTCTGACGCGTCATTTCTATTTAGTAATACCATACGGGGCGAGTAAAAAAGCAGACTTTGAACTCATCAAAGAACAACTGAGTCTAAAAGTAGATATCGTATCTAAGGGCATGACAAGACTTGGTATGCACACCAAGCAACTTAGTAGCCTTGAGGTACTCGATCTCTTCTATAGCTTCTACAACCCTGCTCAAGCAAAGATTCAGCCACTCACTGAACAAGCTCTGCAGCTGATCCACACTGCCTTGGTAGAGAAAGGAGATGAATAATGAACGCAGTACTAGAAAAAATACAGCATCGTAAGAAGCTTCGAGAGGAAAAACAAAAAGAACTAAGCCTGACGTTTGGAGAACAGGATGCCGTTGATGTACTGAGCTATGCCGGACTTGAGGAGGAGGCAGACCACCTTCTTATTGACGGTGTATATATTCGTACACTGTATATTTCTGGGTATCCGTTTGTAGCAAGTTCTGGTTGGCTCGATAGTCTAATTAACTTTAATCATGACACAGATATTAGCTACCATCTTCACGAAGTTAATGCCCTGCACGCTCTTCCCAAACTACATCGTAAAATTACGGAGCTAGAGTCTACTCGCCGGGCGATGATGAAAGCTGGCAAGATCGTCGGCTCTGAGGTGACTGATCCGCTCGAATCTGCCATTGAGCTGCGAGACAAGATTCAACGCGGCCAAGAGAAGCTGTTTCAGATGTCCATCTATATTGCTATTCGAGCGGATAGTTTAGAGGGACTTAATAAAACAACCAAGCTGCTTGAAGCCACGATGTCAGCACGACTGTTTTACTCCAAAGTTGCCCGTTACCAGCAACTTGAAGCATTGCAATCTATCTTGCCGAGAGGAGAAGACCAATTAGCACAGAAGCGGAACCTGGACAGTAGTTCAGCCGCGCTAACGTTCCCATTCATGAGCTCAGAGCTGGTACAAGAGTCTGGTATTTTGTACGGCGTAAACAAGTCCAACAACTCCTTAGTAATACTAGATCGCTTTAGTCTCCACAACGCTAACTCGATTGTCTTCGCGCAAAGTGGTTCAGGTAAAAGCTATACGACAAAAGTAGAAATATTACGCCAGCTCATGCAAGGCACCAAGGTACTCGTCATCGACCCAGAACGTGAGTACAAACGACTGAGCGAAACAGTTGGTGGCACCTATATTAAACTCTCAGCCAAAAGCAAAGAGAAGATTAATCCCTTCGATCTTGCTACCACCTTTCATACCAAAGGTGATCTTGCAGAGCACGTCCAAGACCTAACGGCCGTTATAGACCTTATGGCTGAAGGACTAGATAAGCGCGAAAAAGCCGCAGTAGATAAAGCGATCTTGAAGGTCTATAAGAAAGCCAAGAAAGAACAGCCACTACTTGAAGATCTCTATGCAGAGCTTCACAGCCTGGGACAACTTCAGCTTTGTGAGCGACTAGAAAAATACATTAGTGGCTCAAGTTCTGAGATTTTCAATTCTCACACTAATATTCAACTAGATAACCGTTTAGTAATTTTCGACATCAAAGATATGCCCGCCAATCTGCGGCCAATCATGATGCTGATCATTTCGAACTTCATTCAGAATCAGGTGAAAGCAAAGCCTGAAAAACGAATGCTAGTAATTGATGAGGGCTGGCTTCTTCTTCAACACGAACAAAGTGCACGCTTTATTGCCGGCTTAGTTCGTCGAGCCAGAAAGTACTACCTCGGTGTTTCGTTCATCTCCCAGCAAGCCGACGATTTCCTAAAAAGTGACTATGGTCGCGCAATCGCATCGCAGTCAGCTCTGCGTATCCTTATGCGCCAAGACACCACGACGATTAAAACCGTGGTCAGCGAGTTTAGTTTATCTGAGTATGAACAACAGTTCCTACTTACTTGTGAACGTGGTGACGCGCTGATCATTGCTGATCAGAATCACGTTGCGGTTAAGGTTGTGGCTTCAGATAAAGAACATCCGCTCATAACTACTGATCCAACGGAGTTGTACGCATGAATGGAGGCCTGCTCGCACTGAATGTGGTGACGGGCGGGAATCTCAAGAAACAAGCAGCGTTAGTGCTCGCTACAATGGCCATTATTGTTGCCCTGCCATTTGCGGCCGTCTTTTCCATGGGCGAAAGCGTTGTATCGTTTTTGTCGGGCGTACCAAGCCTTGCAGCAGCTGAGTCACAAGGGTTCTATACTGGTGGGCCAGTTGAGGGTGATACCTATGCTTGGGGCAACTGTACATACTGGGCATTTGCTATGCGACTATGGGCAGGCTACCCGATACCAACCAGTTGGGGTAATGCCAACACTTGGGACGACCGAGCGATTCGTGATGGTTACATTGTAAATCATACGCCTGAAGTCGGTGCAGTATTTCAGACCGATAACGGTGAGTGGGGGCATGTTGCGTACGTGGCTAGCGTAAATAATCAGTCTGGCGAATGGGCAATCTCTGAGATGAATTTTCTCGGGCTTAACATTCTAAGCAGACGAACATTCTCGGCAGACGCAGCCTCGTCGTATACCTTCATTCACGGTAAGAAAGGAGCAGCTTCGTGGAGCCCACTACCTATCTCGCTACCGTAGCTTACTATGCAGTTCAAGTAGCATTACTGCTCGCTGTGATAGCACTTGTGTATTGTCTCGTCCGACTCATTACAATGACGATCAATCGTCTTTACTTGCATCGTCGCACTATGGTTTGGCTAGAACTAACGCCGCCGGCATCTATATCTAAAACACCTGAATCAAACACGCAACTATTCTCAGTCATTCATGGATTTCGAACTGCCCGTACATTGAAAGAGAGGCTGCTTCGCAGAACACCTGCACTGTCTTTTGAAATTGTTTCAACTAAACAAGAGGGCATCCGTTTTCTGGTGCAAGTTGAAGCTCGCAGTGCTAATTCGCTACAAAAAGTAATCGCTGCTTACATTCCAGAAGCAAAGACAAAGATAGTAGACTACCCTGCAAGTAATCCAGACCTTATCAAGGAGTTCACACAGAAACATCACTTCGTTTTACCGCTTGCACTGAGTAAAGCATTTGAGCAGCACGATCCTTTGTCCTACATTACGGCTGCCATGACTAGACTTGATGGCAATGAAAGTCTTGCCATGCAACTTATCGTTCAGCCAGTAAAGCTCACTGAGGCAAGCAGATTATCCCGCCGGATTCTTGGCAATGAAGATATCTTGAGGCATGTATCTCGTGGCAAGTTATCTCCACTTGGCAAGACAAGCGAGTTATTTGCAGGAGCGATTCTTGGGGCGACTGAAACAATTGGCGAAGTCTATAACGGTTCAACTTCTAGTTATTATAAAGACAAGTCATCGAAAGATGCCGCACTCCAAGCACAGGTTCAGAAACGACAACGTCCGGCTAGGACGCTCAGTGCCTTTGAACTCGAACTAATGGAATCTATGCATCAGAAGGTTTCTCAACCATTATTTCAAGTTGATCTGCGACTGCTTGCCAGTAGTCCTGATGCCAAAGAGCAGTTAGCGACCCTCCAATCTGCGCTTGATGGCTACTCCGTACCGCAATATCAGGCTTTGCGTGCTAAAGCTCGGCTACCACTGATTCAAACATATCGTACTAGGCTTGCTGCCCTGCGGCTGCCAAACCTAAGCAGAAGACAGTCGTTAGTTCTTTCTGCTAGTGAAGTGTCGAGTCTATTCCACTTCCCAGCTAGTCATATTAGCAAGACGGATAATCTCATTACATCTCTCAGCCGTACTCTGCCTGCACCAGTATCGCTCAAGTCCGGCAAAGAACTTTCCATATTTATCGGCGAGAACACTCACCATGAAGTAACAACCCCCATTGGACTGACCGAAGCAGAGAGACAACGCCATATGTACATTATCGGTGGTACAGGCAATGGCAAAACTACTATGCTGCTTTATGCCATCATTCAAGACATTAAGAGCGGTAAAGGCCTTGCCGTTATTGATCCACACGGAGACTTGGCAGAAACTATCTTGCATCACATTCCCAAAGATCGCATCAAAGACGTTATCTACATGAATCCTGATGATCTCACGTATCCAATTGGCGTAAACTTGCTTGAGCTAACGCCAGGGCTTGAGGGTGATGATCTACTACGCGAAAAAGATCTTATTACTGAATCAACGATCTCAGTGCTACGTAAGATATTCTCGGAAGATGATTCAGGTGGTCACCGTATTGAATACGTACTGCGTAATACCATCCAGACTGCGCTCACGATGGAAAATCCTAATTTGTTCACCATCTTCCGACTTCTCAACGATAACAAGTATCGTCGAGAGATAGTAAAGACACTCGACGACGAGGACTTACGAAACTTTTGGAAGAACGAGCTTGGCAAAGCCGGTGAGTTCCAGAAAGTAAAAATGGTAGCTGGTATTACTGCTAAGATTGGTCGCTTCTTATTCTCTGCATCCGCTAAACGTATACTCGAGCAAGATAAGTCCACCATTGATTTCGGTGACATCCTTGATTCTGGCAAGATTCTTATTTGCAACTTTTCAAAAGGTGCACTCGGTGAAGATACATCGTCACTATTTGGCACAACCATTCTTGCCAAGCTTCAGGTGGCATCACTCAGACGAGCGCGACTTAAGCAGGCTGATCGTCGGCCGTTCTACCTTTACGTCGATGAGTTTCAGAACTTTGCCACCATGAGCTTTGTGCAGATGCTCAGTGAAGCTAGAAAGTATAAGTTATTCCTCATCATGGCGGAGCAATCTACTAGTCAACAAGACCAGCAACGCTTAGTAGATATTATTCTTGCTAACGTGGGTACAGTTATTTGCTTCCGTTCTGGTAGTCCGGCTGATGAACGTTATGTGCTGCCGTTATTCTATCCATATATAGAACAGGGCGAGATTGCCAACCTCCCAGCTTACAACTTCTATATGCGCATTGCAGCAGTAACCGCCCAGGAGCCGCTTTCTGGTCAAACACTATTACTTGATGAGGCTGATGATGAAGCAGTATTCAAAGAAGCTATTCGTTCATCAAGAGAGAGGTATGCCAAGAAGGTCGTCGCTAAAGAGAAACCTCAAAAGACCAGTACAGCAATTACAGCTAAATCCAAACCTACTGCGAAACGACCTAGCAAGAGTGGAGTTCGAGCCAGAGACAAACAGCCTAACTAGGACTTGATTAACACGCCTGCTATAACGGCCAAGGCACCGCCGACTAATTTGCGGTTAACATTCTTTCGCTCTTTGAGGAATATGATTGCAAGGATCACCGATAGAATAACTTGCGATGTTAGCAACACTACCACGATACCTCGATCAGGAGCGCTCTTATATGCAAAGTACGAAAAGACAAAGTACATGATACTTGTGATGCAGGCGAACAGCATTGGTGTTAAAAGTTTTCGGGCGTTTGTCTTCAAGAATTGTGAGTCTTTTTTAAGTCTACCGTAATAGATTGCTCCGATAATCAACGATGAGCCCAAATAGGCCAACACAAGATATGTGCCAGCACTAATTGTCTTAGCGAGTTCGGCACTGGTAGTTTGGAAGACTGCGAAGAGGAAAGTGCTCATGAAGACGTATAGGATCCCAGTATTTATTGTTCGATCTTTCTTTTTTGTATATTGAACCGTGAGGATTGCAATGAATAATATTAAGATCCCCACAAACTGCTTAAAGGTGAACTGGCTGCCAAGGAATAGGATTGACAATAACGTACTCCAGAGCAGTATTGAAGCAAAAGCAATCTGCGCAGTACTTGCATCTAACTTTTCTAATCCTTTGAAAAACAGGATGTTACCAAAAGCCTGTGATGCAACCATGAGTAGCGCGATGAACCATACTGCTGAGAGTCCATGGATTGTTACGCCGCCGACAAGTGGACTAACGAGAACAGCCAGTAGTCCCGCACCCGTAGTTAATAGTACTGCTTGGGTAGCTGCCGAAACTCGTGCTTTATTGCTAAGTAACTTTACGGCAATACCAAAAACAGCACGAGAAACGATTGCTAAAACAGTTAAAAGAAGCCAGCTCATTGATTTTTATTATACTTATTAACCCCTTATTTTGATATAGTTGAGACATGAAGACAAAGTCAGGTAAAGCTCTCTGTCCGATAGGAATCGGAACTTGGAATATCAGTAGTACGATTAACCCTGAACACCTTGATGCAAAGTATCGAGGTGTTGAGCCTGTACACGGCAACGAAGACGCAGAGATCGAAGCCATTCGCTACTCAATTTCTAAGGGACAAAACCATATTGATTGTGCTGAGATGTACGGCGGTTTCTATACCGATGAAGTAATTGGTCGAGCACTTAAAGGAGTGCAACGTGATGATATCTACGTTGCGGACAAACTTTGGAAGACTAGCGTACCAACTGGCACGACACGAGCTACCGTGGAAAGAATGCTCAAGAAGCTAGGAACCGACTATCTAGATTTGCTGTACATACATGCACCCTGGGAAGATGCTCCTTGGGAAGAAGCAATACCACAAATCGATGAGCTAATTGATGAAGGGCTTGTAAAAGGATTTGCTGTCAGCAATTTTAATGTTGATCAGATGAAAAGAGCAATTGAGTTAAGCAGACACCCGCTTATCGCAAATCAAATGCACTACAACGTTCTATACAAGAACGAGATAAACGAAGCATTTATTGAATTCTGCCACCAGAACAATATTGAGATAATTGCGTATCGTCCTACTGAACGACAAGACGTACTACAGAACCAAACTATTCAACAAATCGCAAAATCGCATAATGCTACCCCTACCCAAGTTGCTCTTGCATGGCTAATGTCGAAAGGTACCTCGCCAATACCAAAGGCAACACAAAAATCACATATAGACGAAAATCTAGAAGCAGTAAACTTAGCATTAACTCATGACGACATTAAAAAACTAGACGCGTTATAGTCTTAGCCCCGAACAATAGCTAACGCTGTAGTTCTCGTGTAATTTCTTCTGCTCGAAGCTCGCAATACTCAGCAAAGTCTTCAAAGACATTGGCGAGTGAGTGCAGAACCTCGGCTAAATCTTTAGTGGTGTATTCTTCCATATATCTAATAAACCATAAAGTTATTAAATAATTCTTAAATATTTGGAGATTTTTAGAAAAAAGTAAAAAAGAGGGTCTCTGGCTATAGACTTCTTCCCTCTGTCTTTTAATTGTACGGGTGAACCAAAAGCATCAAGGTAGTACAAGTCTCCACCTTGACCCTTTTGGTTGCAGCCCGAGTCTCCTTTGCCAGAGAGGCAGAAAGTCCTCTCAGGAATTAACAAAGGAGGGTTTCATGGAAACTCAAGCGCAAGACATAGCAAAATTAAATGATAGGTTCCGTGGCATTTGCCTTGACGTGTACTACACGACAGGAGTGCTTCATGGGATTATGGATCTTGTCGGATTGTCTCAAGCAGTTGAGAGTTTCAACGGCTTCAATGAGAGTAACGATCCACACGGAGAGCATGACTTTGGATCCCTGCGTTTTGAAGGTAAGAAGATCTTTTGGAAGATTGACTACTACGATCAAGATTTAAAGTTCTGGTGTGACCCGCTTGATGTGGCGTGTCGCCGTACTCTTACTATAATGTTAGCCGACGAGTATTAAGTAGTTGTCCCGAGCACGACAGTAAACTGCTCAAATACGATTGGTTTTCTGCTATTTGCGGGCTAAACCAAGTAGTACGATACCAATTACAGCAAGAAGTAGACCTAGAAGTATTCTGGTACGATTGGCCTTGAATGATATTTCTTTGAAGACGAGGATACCAATTCCAATAGTCCAAACAGTATTGAGCTGAATAACACTAAATGCAATTGATGCCGGAAGAAACCTATACGATTGTAGCTGAAAGAAACTAGCCCCTAAATATAATATGCCAGCTATTAAGCCTAGCTGTACTTGTCTATCACTAGGCTTAATACGAGGTAATTTCTGCCTGGTGATCAGTAAGTATAGGGCAATGCTCGCCATAATTGAAAAGCTTAAAACGACTTGTTGAGAATAAACTCCAACATTTGTAGTTACATATTTCTGTATAACTGCCGTGGTGCCAAACCCTAGCCCAGCGAGTGCGGCCATATACACGCCTCGTAAGTTAGCACGAGCTTCTTCTTTATTGGCTGAAATGGTTAGCATGGCTGCCGAAGCAAAAATTGCTAGGGCTGCCAATAAGACAAATACAGGTTGAGTAGTTTGAACTTCGTTCAGTACGATCAAGCCACCTATTGCCGCAACTGGGCCTTGTAGATTTTTCCATTGATTGGAGCGAGAGAGTCCGAGTACATCGATAGCTTTAACGAAAGTTACGAACGAAGCTGCCCATATAGCTCCGCCTAGCACCGCTAGCAGAAGTGTGGGCGATAGGGTCTCATGAAAGCCCAGTACAGGCTTAAACAAATAAAGAATAACGGTACTAGTAAAGTATCCAATTGCCATGAGCTGGCTAAACTCAATGGGTTTCAGCTTTGATAGCTTGCGGGGCACAACATAAATGCTAAAGAAAAGTGAACTAATAAAAGCGAGTAGGTAGCCAGTCATGCGTCAATCATACCAATTTCAGAGCTGAAGAGCCATTATCTAAGATGACCTCTAGGCTAACGGCAAATAGCTTCACATCGTCTATACCAGTGGATTCAAAAACTGATTTTGTATATTCAAGGAAAGTTTTTGCCTGTCGGTCACTAGACAAAACAAGTAGTAAGCTTGGGTAGTCACCGTCTGGCCAACCTTCATCATCGTAGTGTTCAAGCAGCTTATTGAATCGTTTCCGGATTAAAAACGGCTGGCTATCGTGGTGGAGTTCAATAAAGTATTCGTACGGCTTAGTATCATTAGGCTCTTGGCGGCGCAAGTAGAGGTGTGGGCGCGGCAATGGAAAGTCACTATCACCAGATATTTCAGTTGAGCTATAAATAAAGAACTGGTCAGGATAAGCCTGCTTAATGTGGTTGGCAAGTTCAAACGTAGTCAAGCAGTGCTTAATAAAGGCTTCTGATTTCTGGTTATACATAGCGTGTAGCGTCTTTTTAGGTAAGTCGGTGTTTTTGGTTAGGTAGGTAATCCCTTTGGAGGCTAGACTAAAGCGAGCGCCTTTGCGGTCAATGCGGTATGAGTTATCGTATTGTTTTTTAATGTACTTTT
>CAZBGZ010000006.1:0-32436 GCA_964491925.1 uncultured Candidatus Saccharibacteria bacterium | reverse complement strand
ACCTTAGGCACGCCGCCAGCGTTCATCCTGAGCCAGGATCAAACTCTCCATTAAAGAATCTGATTAATCTCAGATTAAAACATCGATCGTTGCCGATCGAAGTTGAACTGACGTTGTTTAAAATTGCACTACTCAATTTTTAATGATCTTACTCCATAGAGAAACTAATACATAGACCTCTTAAAGACTTTCACAAGTCTACCCTGTTGGGCCTATTAGTGTCAAGGCTTTTTATATTTATTTTTATTTCTCTTCTGCTTCGGATTCTTCGTCATCATCCTCTTCTGGTGGTGCCGTATCTACTAGAGCGAGTGATGCAACGGCATCATCCCCGTTGAGTCGCATAATTCGAACGCCTTGCGTAGCTCGTCCTAGCGCTGGGATATCCTTTAATCCTAATCTGATGGTTTGACCTTTTATAGAGATAATAATTACTTCTTGCTGCCCAGAGGCCGGCAGAGTCTTAACACCAACGAGATCACCGGTCTTGTCATTAACTACAGCGGATCGTATCCCTACGCCACCACGAGCATGGGCAGTAAACTGGTCAACCTTTGTTCGCTTACCATATCCATACTTGCTAATTACAAATATGTTGCTGGCCTCCTGCACGATGTCCATACCTATAACACTATCGTCAGAGCGTAGCCGGATACCCCTAACTCCTCGCGCTGCACGTCCCATGGGTCTAACGTCTTTTTCGTTAAACCTGATTGCTTGACCACGAGCCGTAGAAATCAAAACCTCATTTTCTCCCGAAGTCATACTGACCCATTTTAATTCATCGTCGTCATCGAGATTGATAGTAATTAGCCCAGAGTTTCTAACGTTTTGGTACTGTTCAAATGGAGTTTTCTTTACAACACCCTTAACTGTGCACATGAATAAATTGGCTGCTTTATCTAGTTTTGAGATATTTATTACAGAGCTAACTTTCTCCTCAGGCTGCAGTTGAAGTAGGTTCACGATTGCAACACCTTTAGCATTAAGGCTAGCCTGAGGCACTTCATATGTCTTTAGCCTAAATACGCGGCCTCTGTTAGTAAAGAAAAGAAGGTAATCATGAGTACTAGCGTTCACTACGTGATCTATCACATCCTCTTCTCGGGTTGCCATTCCACGACGACCCTTACCGCCACGACCTTGTTTTTTGTAATCAGCGATTTGACTACGTTTTATATAGTTGGCCGATGTTAGAGTTACAACAACTTGTTCATCGGGTACTAAATCTTCGTCGCTCATTTTCCCCAATTCTTGGGGTACAACTTTTGTTCGACGCTCATCACCAAATTGCTTCTTCATTTCTAGTAATTCAGTCTTCACTATATGTAAAATCTCTTTTTCACTAGACAAAATTGCTTCTAGTTTTGCAATTGTTTTCAGCAGTTCAGCTAATTCATCTTCGATCTTCTTGCGTTCCAGGCCAGCGAGTGTGCGCAGTTGCATTGCCAAAATTGCTTTGGCCTGGATTTCGCTCAACTTGAACTTTTTAATCAAATTCTCTTGCGCTTCGTCAGTAGTTTGGCTGGCTCGAATCGTAGCTATAACTTCGTCAATATGATCTAGAGCTATCTTTAGCCCCTCAAGAACATGAGCGCGCTCTTTTGCCTTGCGAAGCTCGAACTCTGTTCGTCTACGAATAACGACTTGACGATGTTTTATATACTCCTGGAGAATATCCTGTAGACCTAATATTCTAGGCTGAATACCGTCTACTAGTGCTAGCATATTATAGTGGAATGCCGTCTGTAATGGCGTAAGCTTATATAGTTGATTTAGAATTTTCTTCGGGTAGGCATCTTTCTTCAAGTCTACTACGATTCGTACCTCACCTCGAGCTGTCTCGTCGCGTAAATCACGAATGCCGTTGATTTTTTTATCATGTACGAGTGATGCTATTTTTTCAATTAAACTTGCTTTGTTTAATGCATATGGTATCTCTGTTATTACAATCTGGTGGGAGCCTTTTTTGGTTTCCTCTATTGAGGCAACGCCTCTAACAATCACACCTCCACGGCCAGTGGCAAAGGCCGTTCGGATTGATTCCCTACCATATACAATTCCACCCGTCGGAAAATCTGGACCCTTTACATGCTCTAGAAGATCATCTAACGTCGCATCGGGGTTATCGATTAGAACGACAATCGCATCAATAATTTCACTGATGTTGTGAGGGGGTATATTTGTTGCCATCCCAACAGCGATTCCCATCTGACCATTCAATAGCAAATTTGGTAGTTTGGCCGGCAATACTTCTGGTTCCTGCCTGGTACCATCATAGTTATCCCTGAATGGTACGGTTTCCTTATCAATATCCGCAAGCATCGCCTCGGCATGGTTCATCATTTTGGCCTCGGTGTACCTGTATGCGGCCGCTGGGTCGCCGTCCATTGAACCAAAGTTCCCCTGACCATTTACTAGCATATAGCGCAATGACCAAGGCTGAGCCATTCGTACCATCGAGTCATATATTGCACTATCCCCATGAGGGTGATATTTACCCATGACTTCACCGACAATCTGGGCACTTTTAACAGTTTTGCCAGTTGGGCGAATGCCCATTTTATCCATTACGTACAAAATACGGCGATGTACGGGCTTTAAGCCATCGCGAACATCAGGCAAAGCTCTGGCTACGATTACACTCATTGAATAACGGAGATAACTATCCTCCATTACATCTTCGACTTTGTGGAGTTCTACGACGCGTGAGTGGCCAGAATCCATAACATCCTCGGTAGAAACTGGTTGAACCTCTACTTCTAGCTCTCCCTTGTTATTTTCTGTGTCTGGCACGATATTTTTATCTTCCATACTATATGTCCAAATCCTTTACAAATTTTGCGTGTGACTGAATAAAGTTTTTGCGCAACTCTACCTCTGAACCCATAAGTTTTGTAAATATTGCATCAGCTTTTTCTGCATCGTCAACTCTTACCTGTATCAGAACTCTCTGCTCGGGGTTCATTGTGGTCTCAAATAACTGCTCAGCATCCATTTCACCAAGACCTTTGTATCTTTTCTGTTCAATAAAACCGGCTTGTTTGAGACGATCTTCGTTGATATCTAGCTTTATGCCCTCTTTTTTACGCTTCTGTATGTTTGCGCTCAAAACAACCTCTAGCTCATCTTCGTCATAAATAAATGTACTGGACTTTCTTCCATTTTTTACCATTTCAAACAGAGGTGGTTTTGCTATATATAGATAGCCGCCGTCAATAATTGGACGCATAAAACGGAAAAAGAAAGTCAATAATAAAGTGCTAATGTGCGATCCATCCACATCGGCATCGGTCATGATTATGATTCTGTGATATCGCAAGCCATCCATACTGAACTGTTCTTCTATGCCCACGCCGAGTGCTTTTATCAAAGTAACTATTTCATTATTTGCTAGCATTCTGTCTAAACGCGCTCGTTCTACATTCAAAACTTTACCCCTCAGAGGTAATATCGCCTGAGTTTTGCTATCACGGCCACCCTTGGCAGAACCACCGGCTGAGTCTCCCTCTACAATGTATAATTCGGAGTTAGCTGGGTTACGACTCGAACAATCAGCTAATTTTCCGGGTAATCCTGCGCCTTCAAGAACGCCTTTTCGCAAGATGTTGTCACGAGCTGCTCGTGCTGCTTTTCGTGCACGGGCAGCCAATAAAGCTTTCCCTACTATCTTCTTAGCTACGCCCGGGTGTTCCTCTAGGTAGTAAGACATGTATTCACCTAAAACTTGCTCAACGTAACCACGGACCTCTGGGTTCCCGAGCTTATTTTTTGTTTGGCCCTCAAACTGAGGATCGGGTAGTTTTACCAGAATAATAGCCGTTAGGCCTTCTCGACAATCTTCGCCAGAAAGGTTTTCTTCTTTTTCTTTCAGTAAACCGTTTTTTCTTGCGTAATCGTTAACGATCCTGGTAAGGGCGGCCCTAAAACCAGTAAGATGCGTTCCTCCGTCAGGGTTAAATACGTTATTCGCAAAAGCTTTAATAGTTTCTACATAAGCATCGGTATATTGGAAGGCAATCTCCACCATGGAATCGTCTATTTCTTTTTCTATATAGAAAATATCTTCATCAACCGTGTCTTTGCCGAGGTTTAGGTGCCTGACATAGGATTGGATACCACCCTCAAAGTAAAAACTATAACGTTGATTGGTTCGTTGATCGTGGACAAATGTCTTTAGTCCTTTTGTCAGGTAAGCCTGGTGTCGCAAATAGTCTACAACCCAGGCATATTCCAATACGACCGACTCTTTAAAAATGGTTTCGTCTGGATAAAAAGTTATTGTAGTGCCGGTCTCAGTAGTCTTAGCACCCTTCTTTATTTCTGCTAGTGGTACGCCCTTTTCGTAATCTTGAGTGTAGACGAATCCATCCGTACGAACTTCAGCATGCAGCTTTTTTGACAACGCATTCACGACACTGATTCCAACACCGTGCAGACCACTAGAAACTTTGTAGCCCCCTCCACCGAACTTACCACCCGCGTGTAAGACTGTCAGCACTGTCTCAAGTGCGCTCTTTCCAGTTTTCTTCATAACTCCAACAGGGATACCGCGGCCGTTATCTTTAACACTAACCCCGCCATCTTCTAGTAGAGTTACGTGCAATTCGCTTGCGTGTCCAGCTATTGCCTCATCCACTGAGTTGTCAGCAATTTCTTTAATCAAGTGGTGCAGGCCATCGCGTCCGGTCCCACCAATATACATACCTGGTCGTTTGCGAACGGGTTCTAGGCCTTCAAGGACCTGGATTTGTTCTGCATCATATTGTTTTTGTTCACTCACTTCCTACACTACCCTCTCAAACATAAAATTTTTCTTAACTCTTGTTATATCTATTATAGCTAAAAACAAATGACCGTACAACTAATAAACTATTGATTGAACACACAGTAATATGGTTGAATAGCATAAGAAGTATCACTTAAGAAAAGACAAAAAATGTTTAGAAGACTTTTATCCAACTTGCCATTCAACCCTAGTCTAATTGGCCAAATTGGTTTCTACGCCAAACGATTAAAACAAGAAGTAGCGGTACGTCGTATAGGCATTTTATTTCTTGTTCTTTCTATTGGTGTACAGATACTGGCAGCTGCTGTGCCCAGCCAGCCAACCCTAGCACGATCTGGAAACGATATTTTGCCCGGTGGTTTTTCTTCTCAAGGCCAAGCTGTAAGCCAGTGTAAGTCAGATGCCTAT
Source organism: uncultured Candidatus Saccharibacteria bacterium (assembly GCA_964491925.1). Taxonomy (GTDB): domain Bacteria; phylum Patescibacteriota; class Saccharimonadia; order Saccharimonadales; family JAGQNJ01; genus CAYRSA01. The sequence continues at coordinate 27,239 of CAZBGZ010000006.1, read as the reverse complement.
AAATTCAAGAAAATACTGGATCATTTTGGCATAGATTGCTTAGCTCTTTACTACGGTCAGGTAAAAACCATTAGCTCGAGAGACTACAACGGGCAGCTTTATTCAATGGGTCGGGCCCCATATGGTAAACCAGGAGAAATCACAGTAGGTATCTCGGGTGTTGGGAACTTTTACATGCGCCCTCTAAATAGTTGGGACACCGCAAGATCAACTAGTTACAAAGCAATAGTAGGCAACAGGAGTAATGGGCAGCCATTTATGGTTTTATTTAGCTGCGGGAACATTACAATCGTAGGGGCTCCAACTCCACCGCCACCACCACCTCCACCGACACCAAAGCCAACAAAAGTTATTCAATGCTCGAATCTATTGATGGGCGTGGAAAATAAGTCAGAAGTAGCAATGGGCACAGTCGTTAGTTTTACTGGACAAGCTACTGGAAGAAACGTTAACAATGCAACAGAAAAACTCAAAATGCATTACAAAATGATAGATAAAAAATCCGGTAAACTAGCGGACTCTAAACTAGCCAACGGTATAGTGTTCAAAAAAGGCGTTGCTACTGATCCGCAACCTAGAAAATTCAAACTAGACAAAGAAGGCACGTATTTGTTTAAGCTAAAAGTTACCTACAATAAAAACAACTCAACTCAGACTGCACCTGGAAGTGAGTCTGGAAACTGCGTGAAGAAATTAACCGTTAAAAAAGACATACCCTGCCAAGACGCGACTGACGATGTGACGGTTTGTTTGATTCTCAATAAACGTGCGCAAAACGATACTCAAAATATTCCAAATGCTGATGGCAAAATGGCAAAAGCTGGTGACACAATCACTTACAATCTGAGTGTCAAAAATACTAGCACCAATACTCAGGTAAATGGTTTTGTTGTTGAAGAGAATATAACCGATATTTTAGAATATGCCGACGTGGTAGACCTACACGGAGGCACGAAAGACGATCAAAATGTGATTAAATGGCCCGTCCAGGCTATTGATCCGCTCAAAACCATAGACCAAAAGCTAACCGCTCGAATAAAAAATCCCATTCCCCAAACACCTGTATCGTCCTCTAACCCCGATTCATTTGATTGCGAGATTACAAATGTTTACGGTGACACAGTAAATGTGAAATTGGGCTGTTCCGTGCCAAAAACAGCCGAACAAATTGCCGGCAGCCTGCCAAACACTGGTCCAGGAGAGACAATAACTGTAGCTTTCGTGATAACAGCGGTTGCTGGATATTTCTTTGCAAGAGCGAGACTAATGGCCAAGGAACTGCAAATAGTGCGGAATGATTATGCTATAAGTGGGGGCAACTAGAATATGAGTGAAACTCTAAGTAGTCACGAACGGTCTAAAGTGCCAGAGAAACATAGCGTTTCTCACGGCGAACAACAGCAAGAAAAACTGAATCAAACAATCGAATCCGGGCCAAAAGCTAAAAATATAACGAAAGAATCAATAGACGAAATACGTGGTAGTATTGATGCCGAAGCGAAAAAACAAATGGAAAGTAAAAAAACCGATAACGAAAAGCGGCCAAATCATGGTGTCGAAAACCCTTCATTTGTGAACAAAAACATGAAAAAAACAGCGTACAAAAAAGAATTAACAAAAATACAGCATAACCTAAAAAAACCACAAAAAGCATTCAGTAGATTTATTCACATCGATAACATCGAGAGAGTTAGTGATGTTGGAGCAAAAACAGTTGCGCGTTCATCTGGTATTTTGGGTGGAGGCATAATAGCTCTCCTAGGCAGCAGCATATACTTATGGATGAGCAAAAATTATGGTTTTTCATATAACTATTTTGTATTTATTATCCTCTTTATTTTGGGTTTTTTCTTGGGAATTGTAACAGAGCTTATTATAAAGCCATTCTTGAAAAAACATTAGATATCAATAGAACAATCGGCGATTTATTTTTCAATTTTTTAAAAAGTTACTGATATATTACTGAATTACTGTTGCTGCTGAATCGGCTTTTTCGTCTTTATGGTGCAAAGTACCTTCGCGGTCAATAAATATAGTATCTTCCTCATCAACAGAAGCATTTCTTATGTGCACCTGCCCCGAAGACTGGTCTTTAGTCTCCGCAGGAACCGTAGCCTCATGAAGTTTATTAGACATAACCGATACTTGTTTTTGCTCTTGTGCGCTCATTTGAGTGCTCTGTGGCGTCAAACCGGCACCATACTGTACATTTGCGTTACTCGGCAAAGAAACTGGCTGCTGCTGTGATTGGAGCGTTGTCTGGCTTGGCGCAGCCTGTGGGATTTGGCTTGGTAAATTAATTTGTTGAGCCGTACTTGGTGTTGTGATAGGCGGTTGGCTTGCGGAGGGAACAGTTCTTTGTCCATTAACAGCCATTGGGCTAGCCGTAGATGATGCTGCTTTTTTCTTGGCAAGCCACTCATCCAAAAAAGAAGGCTTAGCACCAGGTGCTTGAGAGGGTCTCCTATTTGCATTAGGAGACTGCGCACTAACCGCGCCGTACGGTGGATTGGCCTGTGGCATAGGCTGTGCACCCGCGGGTGCTGCTGGGGAGGCAAGACGACCAAAAATTGCAGCTTCGACCCCTGCTTTTGGTCTTCCGTATTTAGCAGCCGATAACTGTTTTAGGGCAGCGCCAAGCTTTTCATTTGGTTTACCAAATGGTGGTACTGTAGCCATGCTGAATGGTTGTGTAGGCACACCCCCTATTAGTGTCCTTACTATTGCATTGTGATTAGGTACCCGCAAAAGGTCATCTGGATCGAATAAAGGCTGGAAGTATTTTGATAATAGTTCAACATCGTTTTGACCGACCCTGAACGATACGATTGTACCCATATTGCCAAATACTGCGTCACGAATTTCCTCCGTTAGCTGAGTAGTAAACTGGTTGGCCACAATCAGGTTGAGGTGATATTTCCTGGCTTCTGACATTATCTGAGCAAATGAGTCAGTCGAGAAGTTTTGGAACTCGTCCACATACAGACAAAAGTCTTGACGCTCCGCCTCTGGAATACTAGCCCTACTCATGGCGGCTGCCTGAAATTTCATGACAAAAATCATACCGAGCAATTTTGAGTTCAAATCACCAGTTCTTCCCTTGCTTAAGTTAACTATCAAGATTTTTTTCGTATCCATTATCTCTCGAAGGTTAAAAGAACTTTTAGTTTGGCCAATTATGTTTCGCATCATTGCATTTGACAGAAAGGCGCCGAACTTACTAACGAACCAACCAAGCACCTCGCTCTTATGGTAGTCGCTAGTAGCGCCCATTTCTTTATTCCAAAAGTCAAGAACAGTCTGGTCTGTAACATATTGTTTTAGATGGTTTTCGTATTGTTTGTCTGTAAAAACTTTTGGTATATCGATGAATGTCCCACCCTCTGGGTTGCTCATGACTGTCAGTGCAGCATTTCTAAACCAATGCTCATAACGGGGTCCGATAATACCTTGATGTTGTGGGTCGTACAACTTATAAAGCATATTAATCGCTTCTTGAATAAGAAAGTCTCTTTGTTCGGGCAGTTCATGTTCGAACATATTGAGCCCCACTGGATAATCCATATCTGCGGGGCAGAAATATATAACATCTTCCGTTCTTTCTTTAGGGATCATAGACAACAGCTTTTCTGCAGTATCTCCGTGCGGATCAATAAAAGCGAAACCATCTCCGTTAAGCATATCTTGGTATGCAAGATTCTCGAGGAACGTAGATTTACCAGTTCCCGTTTGCCCGACCACGTACATATGTCGCTGCCTATCTAGCAAAGATATTCTAATTGCTTTTTTAACCCCCCTAAACAAGTTGTACCCCATAAATAGTCCTTGGTCAGGTACATTCCTTGGGCCATCCACCTGTTTAGATGTCTGTCTTTCCAGCTGTGATGTCGGAATATTCTTTTGGTCGGGAAAGTGAAAAACAGTTGCTAACTCAACAACATTGAGTATATTTTGATTATTTTGTTGCGGAAAAAACCTTAGTATAAATGCAGTAACAAATTGCTCTATATCCTTAGCTGGTGTGTATTTAAAACCATTTTTTCCCGGAGCATCATATAGAGCAAAGGCTGCTACCACGTTACTCAGAATTGCCTGAGCGCGCTGAGAAACATTAGAAGACGCTACAATTCGGATAAGAGTCTCGTATCCTGCATGTCTTGTTTTGTCATCAATCGAGTCGAGAACGCCCTGATCCATATTTGATAGCTCTTTGTCAGAACTTTGCTCTTTTTTCTTCTCTTCAGGTGGCTGCACCACCGCAACAAAAGCGTCTTTAATAAAACTAAATGCTTGCTCTGATGGTTTTTTAGAATCCTTCCCCTTGCGTTTTTTGCTAGCAATCGAAGAAGCTTTTTTCCTCCAGCTAGGATCGGCCGGTCTCATAAGTATCTGTATACCGATACCATCCTCTTTTTGAAGTGTTGAAAGCGCATTTAGCAGCGACTGCATTGGATCTCTCTTTATATCCTGATAGGTTGCTATAGGGTATGCGAATGGCTCCTTTAGAGTGAGCTCGCCACCCATTGTGCCACTAATACGCCCAACAGGGCTGAATATATTGTGCTCCGCGACCTCTTCGAGCCTCGCAGCAGGATAAGCACTGATAACAGCTTGTTTAACAACATCCACCAGTGCCACGGGCACTGCCGCATAAAATTTTACAAACCCGTGGGTCGCCACTATCTCAAACGAAAAATGTCGTTGACCATAGAATTTAGTTTTAAGTCCTTTTTTAAGCGTGCTAGCTATTATCGTATAAAGAATCTGGGCTTTTGAGATATTCTCATCAACAATTTCCCTCTCGTCGCGCATCCCCACTTCTTTATCGTCACTTGAAGGAGGCAAATGAATAAACAATGGTATCATTTTCAAACCACGTTCATAGTTTTTTTGCTCTCTAAGAACCTTACGCGAATGCATATAAATAATTGGCGCGGCTATAGCTAGTGTTATTAGGAAAGAAAAAAGTATAAACAAAATTGAGGTCATGGCTTAATCTTTACTAATAATCATCTCTTTGTTGTAACGCTTTTTTATATAGCCAGCTTTAAAGTTATTCAACTCTTTATTTTGGGTACGTGGATCATCTTTAGTTTGATTCACGATTTGTTTTGCTTTCTCCACCCATTCTTTCTCAATCAAATCCACATCATCCGCAATTGAAGGCTGCGCAGAATTATTGTCCTTGATAGATGCTACAGTGGTCGAGACATTATTTATAGGCAGCGGGTCTACTGGCTGAGTAGTGGTCGTAGTGGTGGCAGGATCGCTTGTATTAGATAGCTGAGTTGCCTGGATTGGGTTCAAGCCAAGCTCCGGGTTTTTTTGACCATCTTGCATTGCTACAATACTCTGCTGCTCTTCCTCGGTTTGTTGGGTAAGCTCTAATTCTGGCAGTTCAACAGAAGAGTCGCTAGAGTTGTTATTTACGTCTTTCTCATTCTTAATCATATACAGGGATTATAGCAGATTGATGGTGGCTTAATGACGTTTTTGAACCTTAATTTTAAGCTTTAAGCCTGGTGATGTACCAGGTAAGAATAGACGTTAGCGTCACACTCAGAACAATATCTTTGATAGTTATCTGATGTAGAGAGCTCAAAACCAACAAAACAACTGTTAACATAGTCAGTATAAGAGAGGTCAGTTTCAGATTATTAAACCTAAAGAATTTAGAAATTTGAAAAAAACACAAGAATAAGAAGACGGATAAATATAAAAAAGGGCCGATAAGGGCGACTAGAGGCAGGTCGCCGGGGTTAACAGACAGAAAAAAAATTACCGCACCCAACAACATTACACCTATAGCTATTGTTGGTTTACTTAATTTTGGTTGTATCATATGCAAATTTGTAACCTTAACTTTTTCTAAAAAAAACCGGACGGTAAATCCGCTCTAATAAATATAACTTATGTAGCGCTTACCGTCCTGGTTGTGACTGACCGCTCAACCCCGCTTCTCGCAGGATTAGAGCGCTATTTTTCACACATTTGTTTTTTTGTAACTCCATAATCATGCTACTACTGATTGGCGCTTATGTCAATACATATTGATGTATTAATTACACTTAACAGATGTTCCTAGTAAAAGTTAGTAAAAAAAATATATAAATTTTGAAGTTTTATTTACTACGAACAACTATGCGGCCTCGTTTTCCTCGTACTTCATCCGATTTTTTGAGACCTTTATAGTGAATCTTAAATCAAACGTTCGCATTTGTTCTAACGAAAAATTAAATATTTGCTTTTATGTGATTCTTTTTCTAGAAAACTAGTTGATTATGTCAATTAAAACGATAATAAAATAGAGTACATTATTTATTTGCAGGTTTTTGATTAATTGTGAAATTTATTAAGAAATCAAAATATTTGTTTTGTACCACTTATATATTATTTCTAGCCCAATTTTCATAATGAGAATATCTGATTGTATTTGACTGGGTAACCCGCTGCTATGGCTAAGTATAGGTAGCGCTAGCACTATAATGCCAGTGTAGACACGCGAATGATTTAGACTAGAAAATACTCCGTTCTGGCTCTTGGTTAACAGCTCAACAATAGAATATCTAATGGTTTGTTTGTTCTTAGGATAGTTTTTTAATGGCTTTTATGGGCGATGTTTGGTTTTGTATACCGATATTTATGATAGTTCGCGCCATAATTTAGCGAAAACGGAACTTATATAGCTTGTTTAGGCATATTTAGATCGTCTACCCACGAGCCGTTGCAAAAGTTATACACAGGTTTATAAAAAAATAACCATAAGTCTATTGACAGTTAAATCAGCAGTTTATAAGATGTGTGTAGCGCTTGAATAAAAAAAGTGCTCAAAAACAAAAAGACCAAAAAACAACGGCTTCTCGCAAGCCGTTGTTCCATAGATAAAACAAAAACTCTAAATCTTAAAATACAGACCAAACATCAAATAAAAATAGGCGTATAAATAGCAAATACGCCTATTTTTATTTTATACCTCTGAGTGTAGAATAAGCGTAAGCATAATGAAAACACGAACAATAGTCGATAATGGTTTTGATGGAATTGTCGGGGAAATTGAATGTCAGATTTCTAACGGGCTACCGAGCATAATCATTGTGGGGTTTGCAAACAAGGCTGTCGACGAAGCGAAAGAAAGGATCCGTAGCGCTTTCACTTCGTCTTCCATGCCTTTTCCAAAAAAACGCTTAACCATAAACCTAGCTCCGGCTGATGTACCTAAAGACAACACTAGCTTTGACCTAGCCATAGCTGCCGCCATACTGCAGTCGGCAAAGACTATAAAACCGCTGAATAACGATTGTGCTTTTTTCGGCGAATTAGGACTAGACGGCGAAATCAGACCCGTAAGAGGGCTGATTGGAAAGCTAGTGTCGGCCAAAAAGCATGGCCTTAGCACTGTTTACATACCCGAGTCTAATGTGGCGCAGGCCGCTCTAATCGACGGACTACAGATTCTACCGTTCAAGACCCTGAAAGATGTCTACCTGCACTTATCTGGTGCTACAACGACACAAAAAGTATCGCCCAGCCTAAAAGTATATAAAAATGTGGAGACAAAAGCCGAAAAAGAAACAGATTTTTCTGACATCGTTGGTCAACCTCAAGCAAAACGAGCACTGACTATTGCAGCATCCGGGAACCACAATATACTGCTGAATGGCCCTCCGGGGACTGGGAAAAGTATGCTAGCAAAAGCCCTGGTCTCTGTCTTGCCTGCCATGGTCAGAGATGAAGTGCTTGAAACAACTCATATTCATAGTCTGCACAATAAAAACTATGAATCGATCGTATCTACACGACCTTTTCGCTCCCCCCACCATAGCGCCAGTGATACTTCGATAATTGGTGGTGGGCGCAACCCCAAACCAGGAGAGATTAGCCTTGCGCACAATGGGGTGCTATTTTTTGATGAGCTCCCCGAGTTTAAAAGAAACACTATCGAGGCACTAAGGCAGCCTCTTGAGGACAGGGTCGTCACGGTATCTAGAGCAAAAGATACTATTACCTTTCCCGCGAACTTTATACTGGTAGCCACCGCTAATCCCTGTCCATGCGGATATTTTGGCACCAGCAAAGAATGTAGTTGCACACCATACCAACTTCACCAATATAGTCGCAAGTTATCTGGGCCTATTATGGATAGAATTGACATATATGTGAACGTTGAGAATCTAGAGCACAAGAAGTTACTGGAGAAAAATAATGATTCAGAGAACAGTGAGACCATTAGTAAAAAAATATCACTAGCGATAGCCCAGCAGAATAAGAGATTCGGCAAAAGAAAGTTTAATTCGGACATGACTAACAGAGACATCAAACAATTCTCTAAACTATCAGCCAATGCAAGATTGCTACTGGATAAAGGCGCAGAAAAACTAGAATTATCCTCCCCATAGTGGTCACGGAACTTTTACAGGGGTCAGAGTACACAAAACGAGACAAATGAGACACGAAACGCATATATCTGAAGTGTCTCATTTTTGGTCGAATTTAGCGGGATTTTACGAACAAATCCCGCTCTTAACAGACTATATTCTACGGATTTTGCGCCCACGGCTGTCTTTACGAACTTTTGGGATGTTTTCGTCACCACCAAACTTGAAATCGTAGTTTCGAACAAACTTTGGAACCGATTCGTCATTGTCTCGCATTGGTATGAATACTCTAAGTAATGGGTTCATTTCTCCATGCAATACTGGTATGCTTGTTTGCTTAACTGTGCCACTCTTGAGTGTGATTTCGGCAGGTACGCTACCCAGCGTTAATTTATCGAAATAAACGAGTGCTGATTCACGCATATCACGGTTGTAGAATTCTTCTTTGGGTTTGGTGTCGGCTTCAGCTGGTTCTTTGGGCATTGCTTTAGGCACATAGCCTTTCTTCATACGCTGCTCGACCAGATTCTTTAAATCGTCTTCGCTTTCGTACGCTCTTAGACTTCCTGTCAAAAATCCGAGTCTGTAACTTACACCAGCACTCATTATTCGCCAGTTAGTGTCTTCTAGAGCCTTATCTATTGCTTTGTGCAGGGTTTTCTTGCTTTGATACTCCTCACGGTCATCCTTTGTATCTAGACAGCTAAATTCTAGCGAAACTTCACGACCAATCTGCGGATCACCTAGCTTGAAGTCGCTATAACCATCTTTTGTGAATACTGGCTCTAGTAATTCCTTAAGTTGGGCAATCTTGAGCTTCTTTACCTGCTTAATGCCATCATATACATCGACGTGTTCGACTTTATCTTGTTCAGTAGCGTGTAATTTTGCCCTACGAACCAAGTGGTTGAGCTTTTGCTCGTATTTGAACATCATATCTTTATCAAAAACGAAGCGTTTGCGGTCTAATTCTAGGTATTTATCGACTGGTTCTGGCTCGCTTTTAGTATCTTTAAGATCTAATGTATCGGTTTTGACATGCTTACATTTCTCGCATGTTTCAGTCCACGTAATAACATCGAACTTTTTAGTGTGTTTTGAGACGGTATTGCCACCGCATTTCTCACATTCATGCTTCGCACCCTCCCACTGTGTGCCGTCTTCCCAAAGAGCAATACGCTTATTACAGGCATTGCACTCAAACATAATAAGTATGTCATCATCTTTGCGATTATCTCGTCGCATATAGTCCTTACTAATAACACGCATGTCTTCGCCACAGCTCCGACAGTACGTTCCTCCAGAAATATGTGCCGAAGCTAAGCGATCATCTTTCTTTTTATCTTCATCCATCCATTTGGCAATTGTAGCTTCACGATTTTCAGCTCGTTCCGAAGCTGCGGTTTCAACAAACCAAAAATAGTACAAGCTGTACTGCAAATACCATCCTGGCAATCTTTCTGTAAGCTCTTTTTTTGTGAGCTTCTTCTCCATAATCTTGAATGTATCGTTAACTATTCGCTCACCAGAACGGCACTTGGCTACTGTTCCGTCATCATAACGATCTTCATAATAAGAGCGGTCTTGAAGATGAACAAAGCTACTCATCTGCTACGCTCGTTCCGCGTCTCGCCATACAGCTCTTGCATAACGTCACCAAGTTTGACGGATCATTATTGTTCAAATCACCATCAATATGAAATACACCTAGATCTTGGCCATACTTTGCTTTATGATCGTCTCTATTAATCCCACAGTCTCGACATTTATAGTCATCAGCTTCAATAGTTGACTCTCGATTGCCATCATATCGCTTCTTGTAGCTTTTTTGTGTCATGCGTTCTTTCACTTCAGGTCGCTTGTAGTATTCAGCCTCATAAGCCTTTTGATGCTCTCGAAACTTCTCATAATTGTTAGTTCTATACTCGTATTGTTGTTTTTTCCATTCGTCGGATCGTGTATAGCAGTTTTCGCAGTAGCCCCAACGTTTATGCTTAGCCTCGGTTTTCCCACACAATCTACATGTGTCATATTTCCATGACCAACGTTTTTTATTTTGGGCTATAATCTCTAAAAACTCAGGGTATTCTTCTTCAATTAGGTACGATGCACTTGGAGGTAGACCGATAGCTTTAATAATACCCGACTCACTTAGGATCATTTCGCTAGAGAGTTTCTTAACAATATCATCGTAGTTTTCTTCGATAATATGTTTGTATTCTTTATTCGCACGACTCTGTTTGTATGTTAGTTCTATTTGATCCCGTATTTCTTGTTTGCGATATTCTGTCACATCACCAAGTCTCTCAATATCGATAGCAACGGCTTTGTTGAATAGTTGTCTTGCTCGTTCACGGCTAAATCCTAGACGTATTCCTATTTCGGAAAGGTTTTCACCACCGAGGTAGCCTTTTAGTAGCATGGCTTCATTGGTTTTTGGATAACACTCAATGCAATATCCACCACCATAATGCTCGTTCTCGGTAGTTTTGCATATACGGCATTGCCTAAAGTGACTTGACCATCGAGCACCTCGAGACACCTCCTTAGTCGGCATGATTGCAGCAAAATTTTCTACTTCTTGCTTACTCATGCGAAGTTGTGTCATGTACGGAATGGTATGGATGAGATCAGAATATTCTTCGAGCAATCGTTCAAGTCTCGGTAAGCTAACACCAAGAAGCTTGCTTGCATCGACTTTACTAATTAGGTCAGATAGACAATCAACGCAGTAACCTTTATCGAAAATCTCATTCACGCCACAAAGTGGGCATACAGATGGGAATGAAGACAGTAGCTCAACATCATCCATCGTTACTTCCTTTACTTTGCCTTTTGTAAGTCGCGCGGTTAGTTGATCACTGTTTTTGAGAATGTATGATTCAATAGTTGCCTTACTGTAACGTCGTGATCCTGCTTCATTTCTGTCGACTGTTAATTGACCAGTTGATTCTAGTCTTCGGAGTGTAGCTGTGCTGAGTTTTAGTAGCTTTGAAACACCCTGAATCGATGCTTTCCCGTCATTTGCAAAAAGATCATTAGTACATTGATCGCAGACGCCAGCTACAGTAAGCGGCTTGTGTCTGAGGCAAAATCGACAAACGTGCAAGTTGCTCATAACTATGGCTTCAAGCCCTCAATAAACTTAGCCATGTCTTCATCCGAAGCATACGGGGCTTGTAAATGGATGGGGTGAGGACTATCAAGTGAGCTAAATAATAAGTCTCCTCTGCCACGTAGATATTCTGCACCGTTTGCATCAATCAATGCTTCGCTATCTTGCTCCGAAGCAGTCTTGAAGGCGATCTTTGTAACAAAATTTGCCCTTAGTAAGCTCGGCAACACATCTTCACTCGGCCTGCTGGTGCCAATATACATGTGGATGCCAACTGCTGCGGATTTCTGTAGAAGTTTTATAAATGACTTCTGATAATATTCACCGTCAACCATTATTAAATCAGCAACTTCATCAATAATAAGAACTATGAATGGCAGATGTTCTTTGTTAGTCGAATTAAATTCGACTATGTCTTTATGGCCACTCTCTGCAAGAGTAGTAAATCGGCTTTCCATTTCACCAACTAACCAATCAATTGCATCTTTTGAATCTTTAGGTGTAGTGATGACTGGTCGGAGTAAGTGGGGGATCCCATTGTACTGTGTAAACTGAACCATTTTCGGATCTATAAGTACGAGCTTGAGGTCATCCGCTGAGTATAGATTTAATAGGCTTAAAATCAGTGTGCCTTCAGTGAAATTGGATTTGCCAGAACCAGTTTGTCCTCCTGCCATGATGTGTGGAAGTTTATGTAGATCAGCTATAACAAACTTACCTGAATCATCTTTGCCAATTGGGAATAAAAGAGATCCTTTTGCCGACTTATATTCCTTTGAATCAAGGGCTTCTTGCAGTGGATAGAACTTCTGTTCAACAGCACTAGATTTATTATCGAACCTATATTTTTTTAACTTGGCTAACACGTTATCAATTTCTTTGCGGCGCATTTCAACGAATTTCGGGAAGTCATCAACAGTAATCGGTTGGTCTATTTCGGTTGTGAACTCTATCCCTGTCTCTCCAAATGTTTCTAGTTCTTCGCCTTCGTCATCGTATTCAGGAACATGGTTAATAACTACTTCAAAACGAACAGGTAACTCAGAATGAAGTTCTTTCTCGAATGTTGCATTCATAGATTTCTTTGGATCAAATCCATATTCTCTGAAACGGATAGACAGTGGTAATTTCCTGCCCAAAATACTGAACTTATGTCGCACTACAATTGCATGGCCAAACGAGTCATTGATAGTCTCGTATTCGTATCCAAGTTGACCGAAGACAGACTGAACCGATTGAATAAGTTCTTCGTCAACTTCAGTACTACTGGCAATCTGTGTAAGCTCTTGAGTATCTACATTCATCATCCAACCGCCAGCAAGGTGCATCGTTACACCCCCACGCCCTGTGTAATAGTTCGTCCACTGCCGGTCTTTTGTTTGCATAGGCATCCACATTTCGGGAGGTCTATCTGTAATTAGTCCTTGTTCAAATAGTTTTCGAAAAAGTTCTTCGTCCATACAATCTTCCTCCTTACTTAGTAATCCCTACTGGTATAGGAAAACTGTTAATAAAATTTCTCAGTTGGTTCGGATTCTTAGATAGATCAACCTCAATCCAGTTATCTAAAACGCCATGCTCAATTAACGACTGTTTTTCTTCAAAGAATAAGTCATCATCGAACCACAGGAATGGTTGATTAAAGTCTATGGCTCTGGTCTTAGCAAGATCCCAAGCCGTTGGCTTAATCTTTTTCATAAGCTCGACTGTAACATCATCAAACAAATGTCCAATATGTTGAATTGGTACGCTTGCATCTCCTTGGCAATGAGTTGTTAGCCAATATGTTGAATCAGGAAAATTTGTCAGTACATATTTCAGAAACTCGGGAGCATGATTTGCAGGATTAAGGTCATTGGCTAAAAGCACACCATCTATATCTAAGTAGATATTCATAATTCAATCACCATACAGAGCCTCGCACTTTTCTTTGGCGTAATCCCAAGCAGAAAAGTTAACTTGAGTTGGTCCATTTACGAATGGATCGTCACCGTAACTTGTATAGCTTTCGTAAAGCTGAGCTGCGGTTTCAAACTGAGGTCTATACTCTAATAAATATTTATCGACTATTTCTCTGCACTTTGCTATCGCATCTGCTTCAGACTCAAATTCACCAATCTTAATTCTTTCAGATTCATCCATAAAGTGAGCATTATCGTCAGCAAACACTACATATTTCATGGTAGTCTCCTTAAGCAATTATAGATTTCAACCATAGCGAGGGTGTCCAGCTTACAGTATTCGATTAGGTCGGCAAGTATCTGATCTTTTTGGTCGGCACGCTTGTCATCTAGTATTGCTTCCATCCATAGCCTTTGGGCAGAGCCGCCTTCTTGTATGCCGAGTTTCTTGTAGGATAACTCAGGGCAAAGTACCGGTAGCACCTGTTTAATACTGGCACTGCCTTCAAAGCGTGGATCATCGTACCACTTCTTTTTGAACGGGATTATCAGATCAACAACACGGCCATTTAATGATTCCATCGCTTCCTTGTATTCGGGAATCATATCGCCCATCTCACTATTACGACTTTTCTCGAAGTTTTCGTACCAAACGAGCACTGTACCTTCAGTACCAATATCTTTACAAAGCCGTTCTACAAGTGGACGGGATGGGTCGGAATTTTCACGGTGTAAGTATTCTTTATGCTCTACATCAGCTCCGGGTTCTCGGATTATATGCAATGAATACTGAAACGGCACCTGCTGATAGGGCCTATGACCATCAAAATATGGGATTAGCCCTGACATGGTTTCGTAGTCTAAGAAATATAGTGGGTATTGTAGCCCCTCTAAGAATTTCTTTATATCTTCTTTGTTTATGGTCGGTTGAATGTCAGCAGGATATTCTTTTGGTGCTTGGGGAACAATATTTGCATATATTTGTAGCCAATCATATTTTGAACCAAGCTTGGCAAGATCTGGCGATGGGTCGGGCATAGTCTTTTGACCTGCTACGCTCAGTGCCATCGGCATATACTTTGCGGTAAGCTCACCTTTAGCACGAACCTTTTCAGTTATATCTTCTATTTTTGTAATTTCGTCTGCCTTTACAGGACCGTTTCTAACATATTTATTGTTGACGTGTATGACACTAATTGTATTTACCTTGTAGCCACAACCTTCTAATATAGCCACCTGAAATGCAAGGTCGAATTCATGCTCAACCTTAGCACTCGTACTAGCCTTAATTTCGTATAAATCTACTTGTTTGTCCCCTATAAAGCTGACAATGTCACAAATACAGGTGTATTGATCCCACTCGAACCGTGGCTGGAACAGGACTTGGGCACCATTACTAATCGCATCTAGAGTTCTTTGGGGCATTGTCCAATAGCTTGCTTCAGAATCATCAAAAGAAAAACCGACTGTTACACCCTCAGGGAATAATGATTCGGCGTACGGCTCGAAGAGATGACCAGCATCAAATAAAGCTTGAGTGTTGTCGTCTACAGGAGGGATCTTTGAGGGATCGTTTTTCTTAACCCATAACCACGCAGGGTGTTTCAGGAAAAGCATGTAGTCTGACTTCGATAGTTGTTTACCCATAATGTTAATCTGCTATAAGCCCAAACTTTCATATACAGACGCTTTATAGTAGTACGGACCCGTATCGTCACTCCCGCTAAAATTGGAAGCATAATTATCTAGAGCATATTTAATAATTTTGGGCTGGAACGAAACGGACATTGTGTAGTAATCAGCATCTAACAACGGCTTCGGGATAAAGCTCCTATCAACTGTGCGATCACCATCTAGGTTCGCGACAACAACTGGTAGACCCAAAGAAACCATAGTCTCGACCTCATAAGCTAAGAATGAGGTACCGTCACCTCCTTTTTTCTTAGCATCAGCGCTTCCAAGTAGGATAAATTGCTTAGCGTTCTTCATTCTCTCACGAAGATTCGACTTGATTGTCTCTGGTTTACTGGTGTCTCGTGATACATAAAGATCGTGAGCATCAAAAAAATCAAAGTCAATGTTTTCGTTTTCTCTCCAAGCCTCCATTAGTCTGTAGTAAGATATGTCCTCACTCGCAAATGCAATGTATGTTTTATTTCGGTAACTCATAGCTTTATCACTTATCCTTTCAGTTCATAAAAATTAATCTTGTCTTGCATGGATTCATGAATCACAATAGTGACTTTTGCTGGGTGTCGAACTTTGACTCTCGAGACTTTAAACGACCATATTAGTAGCTCTAGTAATTCTTGTTCACTTACTTTTGCATCTTTAAATCGAGTGATGCCAGCACCCATCAAAGGTATTGCAACAGACTTACTTGCGTACACTCGGTCAACTTCTTCCCAAAAAGTCATAAGACAATTGATGAAATCACGCATCGATAGATGTGCCTTGTTATCTTTATCAAACTTAGAAAATGCGACTAATAAGTAAGTATCGGCAACGTGGATTGAACCGAGTTTGTACTGTATTTTTTTACCAGTTTTGCGGTTATTGTGTTCATCAACTTTCATTTCAGCGAGATGAGAATCATCTGTAATCGCCTTATCTAATACGGCTACATCAACAACACATTTTTCTATATACTTTCCATTGAGTGACGATTTTGCTATTAACTTATCGTCGACCAACGTGTCAAAGTATTCATTAAAATTAATAACCCTAAGTTCACCTTCTTCAAAAATATCACCAATCTTAACTTCGAGCGGTGACCCGTCAATGTCTAGTTTTTTAGAAGTTTTTTTGTTGGCTATTATCCATAAAACTACGTAGCTTATAAAAAGTGCAGCAGCAATTCCTACAAAAACCCAAAGCTTATAATTATCCGGAACATTTACTGCTACAAAAAAGATTGAGGCAAATACGCTAACGCCCGATACTAATACAAGGTACCTTTTCCAAAGGATTCTGCTAAAAAAAGATACCTTTATTTTCATAGTTATAAACCTACGCTCCTGTAGATATCGGCATTGTAGTGAAAAGGTCCAGTCCTACCATTCCTTTGATGTTCGTAGTGCCAAGTTTCCCATGCCTCTAGTGCAAATTGCATTATTTTTGGGCTATACGAAATGTGTATTGCGAGTGCATCGCGAAGTATTGGAGGGCATAAATAATTATCGTGACTACGCTGTTGGTTGAGATTAACGACAATAATCGGCAGGTTCATTGAGAGCGCCAGTTCAATCTCCCAGCGAACATACCTATATAGGTATCTAGTACTTTGGCCTACAAGTAGCACAAAAACTTTGCTGTTATTCATTCGCTCCCTCAAACTCCGTTTTATCGTTTCTTCAGTACTTGTGTCACGCGCTTGCTTGATGTCATGAGCGTCATGAAAGTTGAAATCCGTATAATCATTTTGCTTCCAAGCCTTCATCAAGCCATATGCTCGCATATCGGTGTCTCCGTCGAATGCTACATATGTCTTGTTACGATACGCCATACGTTATTCTCGCAATCTACCGCTAGAAATATCGAAGAACTTATTGAAGAACGAGGATAGTTTATCTAGAACAGTTTCCCGTTTTTTGCCCCGAGTATTGTCTGCCGAGAAACGAGATACTGGCGGTAGAATCTTGGTTATAGCAGTGCCTGTAGTTTGCACTCCACCATCACGGAATGCACTTTCAATAAATTTATATGTTTCATCGGGGTTCAAGCCTTCTTCGGAGATAATTCTATCGAGTTCTTCAAGCTTCTTTTTATCAACAAAAGTTTGCCAGTCGCTGTCAATGTCTGTCGATACATCCAGTGTGCTAATGAACTGCTCAATAAGTTCTTTTTTGTTGCGTAGTTCAATACTTGAGTCGATAGCTTTGTTGATATCGACCAAAATTTCTTTGTCTTCTTGGTTGCTTGCATGGAATCTACGAATAAGTTCAAGAATATAATCAATGTTGATTTCAACTTGCTTGATGAGCTCCATCTCGAACACGACATCATCATTGATATTTTCTTTATCGCCATCATCCGTCTTGCGGAAATCGTTGTACAAGTTAATGTAAATACTGTGATAATCCTGCACATCGCGTTCTGTTAATATTTCATTGCCCGCAAACTCATCAAATGTACTTAAGATATTACGAACTTTAAGAATCCCACCATACAATCGTATAAAGTCTTTTTGGTTTTGTTCACCAATAATTTGCTGCCCGACAGGAAATTTATCCTGTAATTCGGCAACCATCTCTGCATAACCACGGACTGGCTTGCCGTCATTCTCGTATCCGTCATAGTATTCTTGGTAGGTTTTAAGTAGAACTATGCCGCTTGCTTCTTTGTCGCCAAATAACGCTAAAGCGTCATTGGTTGCTTTTTCAAGGTTACGGAATGTAATTATATTTCCAAATGTCTTTATGCTGTTAAGTATTCGGTTCGTACGAGAATACGCCTGCAATAGACCGTGCATTCTTAGGTTCTTATCAACCCATAGGGTATTTAGGGTTGTAGCATCAAAGCCTGTTAAGAACATGTTAACTACTATCAGCAGGTCAATCTCACGATTCTTCATCCGCAAACTTACATCTTTGTAGTAGCTTTGGAACTTGTCGCTACTGGTGTCGTAGTTTGTTTTGAACATCTTATTGTAATCTGAGATCGCGCTCTCTAAGAACTCACGGCTACTTGCATCGAGGCCCTCAGTGCCTTCGCTGTTTTCGTCTTCTATGCCATCCAATTCGTCATCAACTTCATTTGCGCTATAACTGAAGATGGTTGCGACTTTTAACCTCGCGAGTTCAGGGGTTTCAGCTTGCTGTTTTTTGAATTCACTGTAGTACAGCTTGGCAACTTCAATTGAACTCACCGCAAAGATAGAGTTAAAACCACTTAGTCGAATCTTTTCTTTTACTTCTTCTATGGCATTTCTATCACGTGCACTTGCAGCCTCGTGTACATTTGCTAGACGAGTGAACGCATACGGCTTACTGTTACGTTTTGTCTTTTGATCAAAATGTTCACGGATATAGTTAGTAACATTGCTAATTCGCTCTGGCGCATTGAGTGCCTTTTCACGGTCAATATCCCTAACTTGGCTATCATTAACATCGTCGGCCTCTCGGATAGTGCGTATGTAATCTATGCGAAATGGTAGAACATTTTTATCTGTGATCGCATCAACAATCGTGTAAGTATGGAGCTTTTCGCCAAATGCCTGTTCGGTGGTACGGAAGTCTGGTCGGCCGCCACCGCTAGAGTTTTTGGCAAAGATTGGCGTCCCTGTAAAACCAAAAATATGATAATTCTTAAAGCTACCAGTAATTGCATGATGCATATCGCCAAACTGGCTACGGTGACATTCGTCAAAGATTAAGACCGTGTGCTCACTGAGTACTTTGTGACCTTCATTTTTCTTGATGAATTTATCCAATTTTTGGATAGTGGTGATAATGATTTTAGCATTTGGGTCTTCAAGCTGTTTGGTTAATTTAGCGGTCGAGGTATTACTGTTGGCTGCACCTTTTTCAAACTTGTCATACTCTTTCATGGTCTGGTAGTCGAGATCTTTACGATCAACAACAAACACTACCTTATCTACATAGTCTAGTTTGCTCGCAAGTTGAGCTGTCTTGAATGAAGTTAATGTTTTACCGGAACCAGTTGTATGCCATATATAACCGCCAGCATCGATGCTACCTAGCTTTTTATAGTTCGTGCTTATCTGTATGCGATTGAGAATTCGCTCAGTCGCTACAATCTGGTACGGACGCATAGCAAGCAATAGTCTGTCACTAGTAAATACGCAGTATTTAGTAAGAATATTTAGAAGCGAGTGCTTAGCCAAAAACGTTGCAGCAAAGTCTGTGAGTTCCGTAATAGGGCGATTGTTAGCGTCCGCCCACCAACTTGTAAACTCGTAGCTATTGCTTGTCTTTTTGCCTTTGGTTTTTTGCTGGTTAGCTTCTTTGATGTGCTGCCAACGAGTCGTATTGCTGTAATATTTGGTGTACGTTCCGTTACTAATAACGAATAGCTGCACATACTCAAACAAACGGTTACCTGCCCAGAAACTTTCACGTTGATAACGATTTATTTGGTTAAATGCTTCTTTTATGTCTACGCCACGACGTTTGAGTTCTACATGAACAAGCGGTAGACCGTTTACTAAAATAGTTACATCGTAGCGATTGTCGTGTGTACCACTAACCTCATACTGGTTTATTACTTGCAGACTATTGTTGTGGATGTTTTCTTTATCAATAAGTTTGATGTTTTTTACCGATCCATCATCACGTACCATATTTTTAATATTGTCTTCTTGAATGGTGGCGGTTTTTTCCTCAATACCTTCGTTGGCATTGGCTAGGTATGTGCTAAAAAAATTTCCCCACTCGGTATCACTAAACTTGAAGTTATTTAGTTTTTCTAACTGGGTTCGCAAGTTAATTAGCAAATCAGTTTCGCTACTAATGGTGATGTAATCATAGGCTTGGTGTTGCAGCTGTTCTATAAAAGCACCCTCTAATTCTGCTTCACTTTGATAGTCCTTGGCTTTGCGTGGTAGTGGAGTATATTCAGCAACAACAGTGCTACTTGGATTCTGAGCTACGAGGTCAATTTTATTCATACTGTTGATTCCTGAAATGTCAGTAGTTTATTGCGGTAGTATTCGTATTGCTGACGTCGTGCCTTAAGTTCGGCTGGTAAACCCTTGCTGATGTCGTTAACTAAATTGTCAAACTTATCCAGCATGGAAACAATTCGGTTTTGTTCTGAAATAGGTGGTAATGGAATTTGAATTTTCTCAATTATAGTTCGGGAAAGCCGTGGCACGCTCGCTCTTCGCACCCTAGAATATAAGTAATCTTGTTTGGTTTTTAAAAAATGATACAGAAATCTATCGGATAAACTTTCCGGACAAACCAAGGCAAAGCAGTCATCCGCTGCCCAAAATGCAACTTCGCTATATCCTACATCGCCCGCAGCACCTGCCGTAATAATAAAAGTTGTTTCAGGCTTGTGGTTACTTTTATCAAAAAAACCAAGTGGTGTCATACTATTCTGGTACACTGGTATTTCGCCCGTCTCGTCAAGATCTTTTTTAACCACTCTAACTCCTCTCGCCATCTTGACGATGTTTGCCAAGGCCATCCATTGTACCCCCCCCGCGTCATCAAACGTCAAGAGCTGGTTTCGATAATGTACGTACTGCTTCTTTCTCGCTTCTAGCTCCGCTTCTAGCTCCGCTTCTAGCTCCGCTTCTAATTGTGTGAACTTATTAAGTATTTCAACAATATGTCGCTGAACCTCCAGGGGTGGAACTGGAATGTTAATCTTAAGTATCTTTTCGCGATCTATGCTATATGGTACTGCATTACGATTTGAAATCTCATAGAGGTATCTTTGTTTATTACTGAGTAGGAAGTATAGGTAGCGATTATCAATTATTTGAGCATTAGGTATTACTGAAAAACAAACATCATTTGCCCAGAACTTCTCTGTCTGCCACTTTACATAGCCTGCAGTACCGTACTGTGCGATTGTGATTGTTTCAGGTTCACGGTTGTAATTATTAATGTAGCCCATGTAGCCTACGCCCCCGCTTACTACTGGGTATACGCCATCTACTAGCAGGTCTTTTTTGGTTACACGATTACCTCTTATAATTGATGCTACGCTTCCGAACTCCCGATGATTAACTCCTTCAGGGCAAAGGTCTGAAATTAATTTATTTACCTTAGTCATCACTTTCTATGTCCTCGATGATACCATCTATAGATACCCTAAGCTCATTTTGCTTTTCGACTATATTACTAATCTCTAGGTTTAAGGCCTTGATATCGATTACTTCGCTAGTGTCCTCTTGTTCAACGTAGCTACTCACAGAAAGGTTATAGTCATTAGCCACTATGTCTTTGTAGTCAACAACTCTGGCTAAGTGATCGACATGGACACGGTCTTTGTATAACTGAAGTATATTTGAAATATTTTTGACTGATAAATCCTTTGTCTTTTTGCTGTTTTTCATTCTGTCCCTCGCAGGAACGTGCTCGTTGTCAGCATTGATGAAAAGAATACTATTATCGGCTTTAGATTTCTTCAATACCATTATGTAAACAGCTATACTAGCACCAAAGAAAAGACCTTGCGGAAGCGAAATTATTGCATCAATGTAATTATTGTCTACAAAATATTTGCGAATTTTTTGCTCTGCGTGCGAGCGATAAAAAATACCAGGGAAACAAACAATTGCCGCAGTACCAGATGTCGATAGCCAAGATAAAATGTGCATATTAAAAGCCCAGTCGGCATTTGATTTTGGCGCTAACACTCCAGCAGGACTAAATCGGGGATCGTTTATGAGTATAGGATCGCCATCGCCTTTCCAGTGCAGGCTATATGGGGGATTGCTAACAATCGCATCAAACGGCTGATCGTCCCAGTGATAGGGATCTATAAGCGTGTCACCGTGAGCAATATTGAATTTCTCAAAATTAATGTCATGCAAGAACATATTAATACGAGCAAGGTTATAGGTTGTAAGGTTAATTTCTTGTCCATAAAAACCCTGGCGGACGTTCTCTTTTCCTAGTATTTTAGAAAATTTCAACAAAAGAGAGCCCGAACCGGCAGCAGGATCGTAAACCTTGTTAACTGTCGACTTACCAACAGTAGCTATTCTTGCTAATAGCTCGCTGACCTCTTGCGGAGTATAAAACTCGCCTCCAGATTTTCCGGCAGATGAAGCATACATAGTCATCAAAAATTCATAAGCATCGCCAAAAACATCTATAGTATTATCTTCGTATCTACCAAGAGGTAAATCACCTATGGCATTGAGTAGCTTGACAAGTGATTCGTTACGCTTCATAACCGTACCGCCTAGCTTGTTGCTATTAACATCAAGATCGTCGAAAAGTCCTTTTATGTCATCTTCGCTGTCCGTCCCTTGGGCGGATAGTTCAATATTTCGGAATATACCACTGAGCGTTTCGTTTAGGTTGTCATCATTCTTTGCTATCTTCCGAACATTAACAAAAAGCTCGCTCGGCAAAATGTAGAAACCTTTTTCTCGAACGGTATCGGCTCGACCAAATTCCGCTTGATCGTCGGTTAGGTTTTTGTAGTCGAAGTCGTTTGCGCCTGTTTTGTGCTCCTCTGAATTAATGTAGTTGGTTAGGTTTTCAGAGATGAATCGATAGAAAAGGAACCCCAACACGTACTGCTTAAAGTCCCAACCGTCTACCGAACCTCTTAGGTCGTTTGCTATTTTCCATATTGCAGCATGTAAGTGCGCACGTTCTTGCTCTTTTTTGTTATCAATAATTTCTTTCATATTACACAACATTATACCTTAAAAACAGATGTAATAACATCGTTGGCGGTATAATTAAGCCATGGCTAAAACCAAATCAGACAATTATTGGGTACCCTATGCAAGGATTCTTGAATCTATGCCACGCTTTCAGGCAGCAATTGCAGGCGTTCGGAGTCGATTGGATATCCCCGATAACGGCATACCGTTTGATGAGCGTGCAGATTGGTTTGAGAATTTCTTTATGTATCCCGATGAAGATACTAATGGCAGATATGGTGGTGCTTATGGGTATCAGCTTTTACCCCCAAATAAAAAAGTATTAGATGAGCTTGATAATTTGCGCATAGAGTTTAACCTCGACCCACGTTGGCTTCATCCATTATTTAATTACATATTTTCAGCAGATGAATCCTTGCAATCGCCATCGCAACAAAGTGCTTGGCCTTCACCAAAAATGAATGATGTTCGACTACCCAAAGAACAACAACGAGTGACAAGTCTCAGTATTCGAATCGAAAAAGATACCACCATTCATGATATCGAAGCCATATGGTCTGATATTAAAAAGTACCAAGCGTACATGGATTCGGAGATCCCGTCACGTCGTGACCCTATACAACCTGATACAGTTGAGCGTTATAAAAAACTTATGGAATTAAGAAAAGATAAGAATAATACTTACGATAAAATCGCAAACGATTACCCAAATTTAGGCTTTGATACTGGTGAGGACGTACGTGGTTTTATTCGTAGGATCGAAAAACGATTCAAAAAGCGGACTACGTTACGCGACTTACCGCACCTCTACTGGCATAATTAAGGACATGGGATAGTGTCTCCATAAGAGGAGATACTATGACAAATAACAATTTAGCCGTTACATATCAAAACGTAAAAGAACTTAACCCAGCGCCTTACAATCCACGTAAATGGAGCGAGGATGCCATTGCTCAGCTAACTGAAAGCATAAAAAGCTTTGGGCTAGTTGATCCAATATTGGTAAATGGCTCACCAGACCGTAAGAACGTAGTTATAGGTGGACATTTTAGACTCAAAGTTGCAAAAGACCTTGGGATCAAAGAAGTGCCCGTTGTTTATGTAGATATTCCTGATATAGGGCGAGAAAAAGAACTCAATATACGGCTAAATAAAAATCTCGGTGATTGGGATTATGAGCTATTGGCGGAGTTTGATGAAACACTACTCAGCACAATTGGCTTTGATAGCGAGGAAATTGATGCAATTTTTGACCTAGTAATTGATGAACCCGAAACGTTTGACCTTGAAAAAGAGTTAAAGAAGCTTGATATTAGCAAAATCACCGTACAAAAAGGTGACGTATACCAGCTTGGTGAATCAAGGCTGATGTGCGGTGATTCGACTATTGAGTCTGATTTTGACAAGCTCATGAACGGTGAGCAAGCAGACATGTGTATGACTGACCCTCCTTACATATTGGATTACTTGCATGCTAAACGTGGCGGTAAACCCGTGACAGGTTTTGGTGCAAAGCGGAACCGTCGATATCTTGAAACTGACGTACTACCAGATAACTTTACTGAACTATGGATGGCAAATGTCGCTAAGTATGCGAAGCCCGACTACTCAATAATCGTTTATGAGAACTGGAAGAATTTGCGTGTCATATGGGCAGAAATGGAAAAGTACTGGAAAGTAAAAAACATGATCGTCTGGCATTTGCCAAATAGACATCAGGGTTTTGCTGCTAAATATAAGTTCTTTAGCAAGCATGATATTGCAATGGTTGGTGGATCAGGTGACGTGGCATATAACCATGACGAAGAACCAGATGGCTTGCAAGAAGAATATGAAACAGCGCTATATGCAATTGGTGGTAAGCCACAATGGGAGGGTTATGAGGGTGGCAAAAAATATCAACCAACTGACTTTATAAGCTACATGGCCAGTGATGAAAAACACTCAGGTCAAGGTGTTATTTTTGGCACAAAACCAATTGAAATATTGGTGCCCTACATCAAAGTGCTTACAAAACGCGGTGACCTAGTGGTTGAACCTTTCTGTGGTAGTGGATCGACTCTGATAGCTAGTACCAAACTAAAACGGCGCTGCTACATTATGGAAAAAAGTCCCACCTACGCTGAGGTAGCTTTGAAACGTTGGGAAAAATTGACTGGCCAGAAGCGAGTTAAGCTATGAGCCGTAATCTTGCTAGTGATAAAAATAAGCTACTAGAAAAGCTTCGAAAAACTCCAATTGTTGAAGTCGCGTGTAAGCAATCGGGAGTACCACGCAGTACTTATTACCGCTGGCGTAAAGACGATGAAGATTTTGCAAACGAATGCGATGAAGCTATCGAACATAGTGCAGGCCTTATAAATGATATGGCCGAAAGCCAGTTGATATCTGCCATTAAAGACAAGAATATGTCGGCCATTTTCTTTTGGTTAAAACATCACCACAAATCATACAAAACTCGAATTGAGGTGGACGCCAAGCTCCAATCAATACAGCAGGAATTAACGCCCGAGCAAACTGAGGTAGTGTCACGCGCGCTTCAACTTGCAGGTTTAACAACAGAAGAAGAATCTGATGAAACAAGCTAGCCTACAGAAAAAGCTCTTTGCCGATCATAAAGTACGTGCTGAAGTTACAGCACAAAGTCATCAGTGGTTCTTTTCTACTTACTTTTCGAACTACCTAACGCATGCCGCTGCAGATCTGCATCGTGATCTGTTTTCAATAACTGAAGATGAGTCATTACTACTGGCTGTAATTGTAGCGTTTCGTGGTTCAGCAAAGTCAACAATATTAACCATGAGTTACCCGATATGGGCAGTGGTTGGCAGACAGCAAAAGAAGTTCGTACTTATCGCCAGTCAAACACAGTATCAAGCGCGAGTTCACTTAACGAACATCAAGCGCGAGCTTGAAAGCAATGAGTTACTGGCAAACGACATGGGACCGTTCATTGAGCAGCGTGAAGAATGGGGATCAACCTCCCTCTACATACCCAAGTACAATGCAAGGATTACAGCTATTAGTACCGAGCAAAGTGTACGAGGTATTCGACACGGTGCTTTTCGCCCCGACTTAATAATTGCTGATGATGTTGAAGATATGGCTTCTGTAAAAACACGTGAGGGTCGTAATAAGACGTTTGATTGGTATACCAGCGAAATCATTCCTGCTGGCGATACATACACAAAACGTATTGCGGTCGGCAACTTACTACATGAAGACTCTCTGCTCATGAGATTAAAAGAGCGCATTGAAAACAATGAAATTGACGGCATCTATCGTGAGTGGCCAATCGTTCGCTCGGGTACAAGTTTGTGGCCGGGTAAATATCCTGATAAGACTGCAATTAACACCCTAAAACGCAATGTGGGTAACAAAATCGCTTGGGAGCGTGAGTATATGCTCCGCATCATTCCTGATGAAGATCAGGTCATCGATGCTAGATGGATGCAATACTACGATAAGCTACCCGAAAAGACAGAAGCTAATGAATATATAAACTCGTTTTTGTCGGTTGACCTTGCTATATCCCAAAGCGCAACAGCCGACTACACAGCCATAATAATTATTCATGTGTACGGCGTTAAACCCGAAAATCGTCGCTACTACATTGATAAAACATTTATTAACAAAAAGATTACTCACCTTGCTACGCTCGATACCATTACATCTCTGTATCACGCTGTAAATGCAGATTCAAAGCAAGTACCAATAGTGTTAGTTGAGCAGGTTCAATACCAAGCTGCAGTAATTGAACAGCTTAATGACCGTGAGATTAAATCT
Organism: uncultured Candidatus Saccharibacteria bacterium; assembly: GCA_964491925.1. Classification (GTDB taxonomy): domain Bacteria; phylum Patescibacteriota; class Saccharimonadia; order Saccharimonadales; family JAGQNJ01; genus CAYRSA01. The sequence goes on along the minus strand of CAZBGZ010000006.1, from coordinate 746 downwards.
AAAGGCATCAAGATCCATAACGATAAACGAGCAAGGCTCCAACTTGCTAGTCCATTGTTCGAACAAGGCATGGTGTATTTCCCTAAAGAACGTGCAATTGCACCAATCATTCAACAACTGGTGGGTTTTGGTGTTGAAAAGCACGATGACCTAGCTGATGCCGTTTCAATGGGGCTGAATTACATACAAACCAATGTGAAGTGGGAGGTTCTGTTCGGGTTTGGCTTTATTGGAGGCGATGACGATGATGGAATGCATCATTTCTACGGTATTAAGTACCTTGATGAAGAGAAAAAACGACACTAGCTTTAATAAATATTTGCGGTACCTTTGTACCTTGTAAGAAAGGGTCGAACATGAACGATTACATAGCAAAACGAAGTGGCACAAGCTTTAAGGGCTACATCCTTACTACATATAAAGAATTAGTCGCCACTTTTGGTGAGCCTAAAACCAACCCCGACAACCACAAAGTTGATGCGGAATGGATAATTGACACTCCGTATGGTGTAGCAACGATTTATAACTACAAAGATGGCAGGAGCTATATGGGTGATAAAGGCCTAGAGATCACTCAAATATGCGAGTGGCATGTTGGTGGTAAATCCATAGAACCCTACAACTGGGTCAAAAAACAAATTACCGATCAACATATTCGGCACATAGCCTAGGTTTCATCATCTGACAGCGTTATAATGGTACTTGTCTAGGATCTAAATAAGTATTAACCGTAGGATTTATCTTGC
>CAZBGZ010000005.1:0-57093 GCA_964491925.1 uncultured Candidatus Saccharibacteria bacterium | reverse complement strand
ATAACAGAGGTGGCTACGAAAGAACCGCCCTTTCGGACGGTTCCAACATTTGTGCCTTGTAATCAGCACATATCTTTCTTGGCTGAGCAAGGAGAGAAGTTGGAGACAGGTCTAGGAACCTGGTCTGTGCTTTTCTCTGCTTGCTCTGGCTCCCGGGGCCGGACTCGAACCGGCAACCTCGAAGTTAACAGCTTCTTGCTCCACCATTGAGCTACCCGGGAATATTAAGATTGATTAACTTGCTCATTCTAACGATTTACTCTGTAAATGTAAATATTTAGACTAGATTGAACATCTCTAGGTATAGTTTCGCTAGTGATTTGGGGTATTTTCTGCTTGGCTTTTCTTTGCCCAAAAACTCTTTTATTAGCTGACTTAAGTTAGCCCACTCTATTTGCGATACTTCTTCTTTTTGAATTACAAATTTTTCTATTGACCAATCACAAACAGTTGTAAAGCCTTGACACTGACGCCAGCCAAAACTAGACCTGTAAAGGACCTTGTTAGTTGGGGTTATTTTGTGGCCTGATAGACCAATTTCTTCCTCGGCTTCTTTTAGGGCAGTCTGCGCGTAGTCATCACCCCACTCGACAGTGCCAGAGGCGCCTGCTATCCAGAGCCCCGGGTCGACGCTTTTACTCATTGAGCGTTTTTGGAGTAGGGCTTCCCCCTTAGAATTGGTGATCCAAATACAAGATATTCGCCAACAGTCAGTATCCGTTAGCTCGTCACGCCATTTTGCGCCAATAACGTTGTCTTGTTTGTCTACAAGAATTACCTTTTCTCTTCCGCTCAAGACTTGGCTCGTTTCATATCAGCATTAGCGTCGCGCATTTGATCGCGCTGTTTAATAGTATTGCGCTTATCATAGCGCTTTTTGCCTCGTCCTATGTTAACGCGCAGTTTTATATGCCTAGACCCAGTTAAGAATTCCGTCGGAACCAGAGTATTCCCCTGCTGTTTCGCCTTTAACATTGTTTCAATTTCTTTGCGATGTGCGAGAAGTTTGCGTGCCTGGGTTTGCTCTTCTTCGGGTATGACAAAAGTCTTGCCACTAGCAATAGTGGCATTTGTAAGCCAAAGTTCATCCTCTTTGACTGTGACATATGCTCCGCGCAGGTGCGCATGCCCTTGTCGCAGGGATTTTGTCTCGCGACCGTTCAAAACTATGCCCACGACAAAACTATCGCCCAGCTGATAATCAAACTTTGCGCGACGATTTAGAATACGACCGGGTGTAGACTTTTTCTTCTTCACATCCCTATTGTACCGGATAAGCATAACTGGACAAAATCAATTATTCCTGCTATAATCTTGTGATTATGACTCACGACGAGTTTTCGTTTAGGATTCAGGCTGCAGAAGCTTTATTTGAAGCGGGTTTCCAGAATGCCTCTGCTGAAGATTTATACTTACCAACCACGCAGTTTGTCGATGCCCCTGATGGCACACAGGCCCCATATGTGGTTTTTGGAAACGTCAGAGAAGCAGAACGAATACATTTAACATCAGTTCCTTACAGTACAACTCTTGATGATGACTCTCAGCTAATCCGCGGTAAGGCACAGCACATAGCACTCGGTAGTGATACTGCATTGGTTGTTGCCCAGCAGTATGACCCTGCCAGTCAACGTTTTGATAGAGGACAGCGACGCCAGATTTCCCACGGCAGTTTTCTGCCGCTAGCCGAGCGACTTGCAGTTGTCGCAGAAGATTTAGATATTAGTGATGACCAAGAATTCGAGCTATCGGGTTTTTCAGAAGCGGCTGATGTAGAGGTCGAGGCTGTGTGGCAATCTCTTAATAATGAAAATTTTGTATTTCCACATGTAGAAAGAATGGGTGTTTTCGAGCCAGCGCGAGTTTTGGCAAGGGGTGTTTTGGTTGGGCTAGCTTTCGCACGTTCCGGTAATCAGCTTTTTGACAATGTCATGAAAAGCCACTCCTCCGCTCTTAGGGAGGCAAGAGGCATCGATGTTGCTGACCTTACCCTGGCCGAGAAGATACATAAAAAGGATGCATCAGATCGAGTCGTCTCTTGGTGGAAAACAGACCCTCTTGGGAATCTTGCGCTTATGCGTGGGTTTGGTACTGATCGCACTGTTGAGCAGCTAGAATCACTAAGAACTACAGAAAATGCTCCACTAATTCTGGTTGTTAGAATGGAAGATTCGAGTGTTTTCCCGGAAAAAGCATTTAGTAAATTAAGGCCAGGTGGAATAATCGATACCCAAACCCAAACCGGAGATCACTCGGTATTTGACAATGTTGCGCGTGCTGCTGCCGGCGCACTACAAACCGCAGCTCTCTAGGTTTTTAGCAAGGACTTTTTGACCGAGAGTCCGACGGCGCTGCATAATAACCAGGGCATTGTTTTTCAGAATTAGTTAATTGAAAAATCTTGGCTTTTCCGGCGTCCCATAGACTAGAATCTCCCAATTTCATTTTTCGCCAGTACCACCATTCCACTCCCCACAAGTCTATAGTTTTCATTCCAGTGTCGACGCCGTACTGTATCCGATCGTCCAGTTTATCTGACGGTAGTGATTTGTCCTGTTCCTCGATGCTGGTTTTTTTCATGGCTGTTGGTGGCCAAGCCTCGGTTTGCATTTCGTGAATTATCGTATTGTTACCAGTGGTTAGCTCTGCCCCACCAGCCAGAAAGGCGTAATACCACGCTGGCAACGGATATTCGAAGTATCTTTTAGTAACCGTTCTGTCCCAAACCCTTTTATATATAGAAGCCCCGTTCATGTCCGGACGAGGCGTCCCAACCGGCCAGCTAGGGGTGGCATTGTTGCTACGGGTAACTATCACTGGTTTTTCAGGATCTTTTGACTTCACATAATCATATTCATCGACAAGCCTCTCTCGACTGTGATCCGGGCAGTCACCAAAAACGTCTAGAAAATATTCGTTCTCTAATTGATAACTTTCTAGAGCAGGGCTATTTTTGTACCGGTCAATCACCTTCCCCATGACTGTTTTGATATCTTGGCTCCACTTGGATTTGGGCTCGTTTTTTGCCCAATCGGGCCAATGACATTCTGGCCAGCGCGGTTGACGTAGCCCAATAGCGAGGCTGACTGTCCCGCCGGCGTCTTCTACCTTTTTGAACTGCCAGTCTAGCTCGCGGAAATCATAATGACCCGGCTTTTCCTCGATATCATCCCAATAGCTAACTAGCCTAAATCGTCGCATGCCTAGGTCATCTATCATAGCCTGCATGGTCTCCTTTGGATCTAGGTCGTAGTAGCGAGCATAGTCTGGGATAAAAGTTGCCCCTATTGTTAGCGGTTCGTGCGAGTGTTTGGCGATGTACCAGCGTGCAATTCCATACATACTGCTGATGATCAAAAAGATAAAAATAGAAGCCCAAATACCAATTTTTTGCCATAACCGTCTGCGAAGGTACCAATGCTTAACTTTTTTAGCATGAGGAGCAGTTTGTTTTATGATACTTTTTGTCAGAGGGCTTGCTTTAACCACCCCAGCTTTTTTGATAGGGGTTTTTTTCTTGTTGGTGTATATCTTTTTGCGCTTCGTACTCATTTTGTTACTATCAGTTAGAATATGTTAAAAAAAACACAAGCACTTTCTGTATCTATAGTTATACCAGTTTTCAATGAAGAGAACTACCTGGGAGATTGTTTAGAATCGATAAAAAACCAAACTGTTAAACCATTCGAGGTGATTGTTGTAGATAACAACTCGACGGATAATTCTGTAAAAATCGCAAAGTCTTTCCCATTCGTGAAGCTGGTTCACGAAAGCATGCCGGGTGTTTTGGCGGTTCGAACCAAGGGATTTAACGTATCTAAGGGACAGATTATAGGTAGAATTGACGCAGACACCCATTTACCTAAAACCTGGGTTCACGATATACAGAAAAAGTTAAAAAATAAAAAAATATCCGCTGTTAGTGGACCAGTTGGTTTTCATGATGCGCCGGGCGAGAAAATAGGGCTTTTCTTTGATAAAAATATCCGCAGGGCTACGTGGCATATAGGTGCTCGTGACGATGCTGTATTCCTGTTCGGTAGTAATATGGCGATGCGTCGAGAAGCCTGGGAAGCTATTAAAGACGGTATGTGTACACGCAAGGATATTCATGAGGACGTTGACATCGCAATCCATCTAGATCAAGCCGGTTTTCGGGTGGCTTTCGACCCACATCTAACGGCTATGACTTCCTCTAGGCGGATTAATGATCCAACCCTGGAAATGATCAAATATCTAAAAGTCCACAAAAACACCTACGCTATCCATGGTATACAGAGCCCAGCTGTGACTCTACCCATAGTGTTTGTGTTGGCAGGTCAATTCGGCGTAAAGCTAGTAAAGCGGGCTTACGACCCAGAAACAAAACAACTATCATTTAAAAAACTACGAGAAGAACCCGAAATTCGCGTTCAGCCAATGCGCTAGGACACTACTTTGCGTCGTTTGATGTATAGCCACCATATTTATTCTTGATCGGTTCGCAGCCACTCCAGAGCCCGCGGTTAGCTTCTCTGGCTTCTGTTTGTAGTTGCCTGAATTTTTCAGATTTTTGTGACGGAAAGCTAAGGTAGGCAAAGCCATAGCCTTGCCTAATAATCTCGGCATTTATCAAAGTACCATCTGGCAAATAAACGTACCTCAGAAGCCTGTTGTAACGATCTCGATTGGTATTTGTCGGGTCAGCCTCAAGCCGAACGAGGTTGTTGCCAATTAGGTTTTTTGTAAAATCAGCAGCGTCTTTGCCAAAACACTGTACGGCTTTGCGTGGGTCGTGTGTTTCAGGGGTATCAACTCCAATAAAACGAATTGTTTCGTTCTTGCCGTTCATGTCAACAACGATCGTGTCGCCGTCATCGAATTTTGCAACGCGGTAGGTTCCGGCTTGCAATGCAACTGGCGCCTGGACCTCAGCGTTCCTGGCAATAATGGTTCCTACTAGCAACACCAAAATAGATAAAACCAAATTAATTAGTTTCTTTGTTTGTCGTTTGGTCATCTGGTCTATAGCCCAAGAGCTGTTTTTATATCTTGCTCAGTGACATCTTCACCAGACAGCACAATGGCATGCTCGTCATCTCTAGGCGGTTCAATTATCCCGGCAATTCGTTCGAACATATGTTCCGCGGTCTCGTTCGAGGGTATCAAATGATAGCGCGTTTCATCTGTTGCGCGGACTTTAGCGATCTCGCGAGGTGTTTGCCGCCATATTAGCTTTGGTTTTGCATTTGTTTTGTCACAAATATTATATTTTTCCTTACGGTGTCCATACCTATTTAGGTTGGCGTCGTAAATGACACTCGATCCGCCTTGTAATAGTTGTTCTGTTCGTCGGTCTATGGCAGCGTATAGTTTGGCATGCTCTTCTGGTGAAAATGTCGGGTTAGGAAACAGTTCTAGCCGAATTTTATCAGAGGTCAAGAGTACAGCACCCGTCAATCGAGCAATGTGTTCCGCTGCAGTCGTCTTGCCTGCGCCGGGATACCCTAACATCAAATAAAGTGTTGGCTTGTTCATATACAAATAGAGTACTTGTTCGTGACTATACTGGCAAACCTTTGAATATTGTAAAATCAGCAATAACATTGTATTATTTAATAATGGCTGATAGCAGAAGGTTTTCTGATAATCCAGAGTTTGACCCTTACAAAAGGTTTATTGAGAGTGTGCCTGATATGTTAGAAGATGCTCGGGCTGTTGTCCGAGACCCCAATAAGAGCTATAGCTACCGTGATGTCAGGGTTGGATGTGCGGCATTTGTCATTGATCTTGAGGAAAACTCTATAACCAAGCCGGCCCGAGGGAACGTTAAACGTGGAGTAAAAGAAAAGATTTGCGCAGAAAAGAAAATATTAGGTGTTGTAAAAAAACAAGAGGTATTATACTCGGAATCGTGCTCGTGTCTAACCAGGATATCGATGGAATCGAAGAAATTACCGAAGTTCGTTCACCAACGCTTCATTCGTGCGTCCCTTGTCAACATGACTTTCATGATTCGGACTTTGTTCCTAATGACATGCTCATTCTGTCAACAGGTTTAGAAACAGATCATTATCAGGTGCATTTGTTTGACGAATTAGAGCGCAAATATATAGACAGAGAACAAGATGTTCTTGCTAGTACAAATATTGCGCCTGGTTTTGAAAATTGGCGAGGTCATGCGAATGTTTATGACGTCTTAGCTCTTGCTGAGGGCACTAGAAATATTGAAGATCAACGTTCATCTGCAGAGCTTGCCAAGATGGCGTTGCTGGCCACGAATCTGGGCCCTCAGTAATCTATGCCTTTGTTGGCTAGGTATTTATCATCGAAATGATGTCTGATTTTTGTCATGTTTGTGGCGATGTCAGCAAACGGGATCAGTTTTTCTGGAAAATTTCGTCCCGTTAGGCATAGGCTGGTTTTAGAATCACGATCTTTTATCAATTTCTCCAACTGCTTTACCTCAAGCAAGCCGTTATTTACGGCATTATTAATTTCGTCGCAAATAACGAGCTGGAACTGACCGCTCGTTGCAGCCTTGTACGCTTCATTGAAGGTTTCTTTGGCTGCCTGTTTGTGGTCTTCTTCTGTTACGCCTTCTTCGCCCAGGCCATCGGGCGCATTATAAAAACCTTTGCCGCCCTTGTAGAAGTACAAATCATCTTTAAATAAGGGTTGAATTTTGTGAATAAAGTTGTGTTCGCCGACGTCCCACGTCTTTATGAACTGAATAAAAGCTACTTTCCAGCCAGTGCCAAGCGCCCTTGTCATCAGCCCCATACTGGCACTAGTCTTCCCTTTCCCCTCGCCGGTATAGACTATGCAAACGGCATCTTTTTGCTTGTAATCATCGAAAACCATGACACTATTGTACATCGAAAGAATCGTAGTGAAGCAAAATCAATATTTTCTTACGACACCGATTCGTTATAACAACAAAAATACAGTATTATGTCGATAAAGTAAGTAAATTTATGACAAACCCCGAAGCCAAACTCTATATACCCAGACCGACACTGTTTGTTTTTTGTGGCTTACCAGGCAGTTTGCGGCCAGATTTCTCTACTGAGCTCAGAGAACAGTTCGTAGAAGATCAAGTCGTTGCGGTTAATGGCGAAGAATATAGAAGAGAAATGACTGTTGATAACCAAAAAATTCCCTCGGATGAGCTAAGAAGTGAGCTGGTGCATGACGCACTATTTGACCTAGGAACGGGAGCAAGTGTGGTACTAGAAGAAGTCATGTTTAGCAACGCAGCGTCGAGAACAAAGCATCTTGCCCAGGTAATACGTGCAAATGTCAAAGTTGTTACTTTTAATGTTGATTGCGACGAAACGGTTGCCTATAGCAGATTAGCCGTATTAGACAAAGAGGGTTTTTATTCTGGCAAGGATAATGCCTGGCGTACAAACCCCATGAGAAGCTTTGATAGTACCGCCAAGCATCTAAAGCTTGCGAAGCCAAACGAGCCTGGTGTATCGGCTGTTGTCAATATAGACGGCGAAGATTTGACAGCATACTCCGTAGTACAAGCATGTTTCCAACTGGAAGAAACCGGTGTGGCTTTTTCTGGGTTACGATTAGTTAGCTAGTGCCGCGTCAATCTGCGGGCGATCAAAACCAACAATAATAGTGTCATTTATCACGGTCACAGGTACAGCCATTTGCCCGGTGTTCTCGTAAACCCATTTTGCTGACTCTTGGTCCTGGGTTAGGTCCTTCTCTTTGAATTCGACTTTTTTGTCTTTTAAGTATTGTTTGACTGCCTTACAAAAAACACAGGTCGGGGTTGTATAAACGGTTATCATTCTTTCCTCTTTTCTTGTCTTGCGACCTTGAGCTTGTTTTTGATGATAAAGTAAGCGCCACATATTCCAATCAGAAATGGAACTGCCAAAATTATGACCCAGCTAGTCGCCAGATGCATAACTAGCCTTAAAGGGTTGTCAATCTGGTGCTCCCCAACAACATGTGCGAAAATTTCCATAACTTTATTATACCATGCATGCGGCATTAACTGTCGTTATAAATACGTCTTGCGGACAGGGGTGATGTTGTATATACTAATGTCAGTAAATGAGTAAATACGCCGAAAAAACATCGACGCACGGTTTTAATTTTGTTTTGGCCCAGGGGGTTGTATCTTGCTAGGTCTACTTAATTTTTTCGCAAATTCAGATTTGCACGTCAGTCTAAAGGCCGAGCCTTTGTTCGACATAGGCCCACTAACGGTTACTAATTCTATCCTTTATGGGGTGATTACTTCGGTTTTCATAGCATTAGTAATGGTCATCGCCGCAAAGAAAATAAAGGTTGAGCCTCGAAAGGGTTTTTCCCAGTTTATTGAAATGATTACAGAATTCATTATCGGCTTGCTCGAAGGAGCTTTTGGTTCCCGAAAACGGGCTGTCAAATTCGCCCCAATTTTTGGCACATTTTTCATATTCATTATTTTCAATAATATTCTCGGTATTTTCCCCTGGGCTGGCCCTGCACTTTCCTACAACAGCGCCGAGGGGGCAGTCCCACTTTTCCGTGCCTTTACTGCCGATCTAAATGGCACAATTGCACTATCTGTAACTGCAATCTTGCTAGTTCAGTATCTGTCGATAAAAGAGCAAGGTGGAAAGAAGCACATTCAACACTATTTTAGCGATAAGCCTTTCAACCCCATTAACTTTTTTATCGGTATTCTAGAAGTTTTTGGAGAGTTGACGCGTATATTAAGCCTCAGCCTTAGGTTATTCTTAAATACTGCCGTTGGCGAGATTTTAATCGCGGTGTTTACTTCCCTGATTGTTTCCCACGGTCGGACGCCACTGGCTGTAATCCCAATTATTCTGTTTGAACTACTTGTTGCCGGCATACAGGCGTACGTTTTTGCTGTTCTAGCCGCTACTTACCTAAGTTTGGCTATATCCCACTCAGATGACCATGGCCACAATGACAAGAATCATGACTTAACTGATACATCTAAAAAGGTCGAAGGTGCATCTGCGTCGTGAGGAACAAGAATAAAGGTAAAATTTAAGTCCGGGTTTTCGTTTTAACGAAGTCACGGCAAGGAGAAAAAATGGTTCCACAATTAACAACATTTGCTGCTGAAGCAGCAGCTAGCGACACCCCGATCGTTGCTAAAGGCATAATGCTCGGCATTGCCTTGGGTACAGCGGCGTTTGGTTTGGGTTGGGTTGGGTCTAGCTACATGAAAGCTTTGGGTCGAAACCCAGAAGCGGGAAAAGCAGCTAGTCAGATCATCATTATCGCTGCGATGATCGAAGTTACGGCGTTGCTAGCATTCCTGCTAGGCGCTTTCCTACTTTCGTAGCGTTATCTTTGCGGGCTGCTTTGTCGGGGCCTGCGATACGCTTGCGACGTATCATTAAATACGCCGGACTTGCGTTTCTCGACCCCGCCGCGCAGCCCACTAAAGCTAAACGCTACTTACGAGATGCGGAACTGGAAAATACAAATGGGTACTGTACTTATATAAATTACCCCAGCTCAGCGAGAGAAAAAATTTACAGACTATAACAGATGTCTGATAAGATAATAAGAGGAGAAGATGGAAATTTTTAGTTTATTTACCAGTTTTGGAGCGGCGGAAGAAACCAAAGGTATTGGAGCACTTGGCATTGATGCATTGGCGATTCTTGCTCAGGCAGTTACATTTCTGATCCTGTTTTTTATTATCAAAAAGTTCGCATTAGAGAAAATAGTAGCAACACTAGAAAAGCGTCGAAAAACTATTGATGACGGCATTAGACTGGGCCGCGAAATGGAATTAGAAAAAGAAAAACTTGATGAAAAGTTCGAGTCAGTACTTCAAAAAGCTCGAGTTCAGGCGGATAAAATAATTGCTGACGGACAAAAAGAGTCTGGCGAAATAATAAAAGCGGCCGAAGAATCCGCATTACGCAAAGCAGATGCTTTACTAGCTGATGCTCATGCAAAAATTGATGCCGATATAGAACATTCTAGAAAAGAACTCGAACACGAGATGCGCAACCTTGTTGCAGAAGCAACAGAAGTGATCATATCCGAGAAACTAGATGCTAAAAAAGACGAATCTCTAATCAAAAGGGCCTTCGCTAAGGTCGGTGGTCGCGCATGAGTACGCCGACACGAAAAGACATTGCCAGAGCTGTTATGTACATGAGTGAAAAACATTCTGCAAGACGTATCAGCGAGATGTTAGCATCTTATTTAGTCCAAAATCGTCGGTCGGGCGAGCTAGATGCAATAATGCGCGAAGTTATGAGACAGCGCGAAGCAAAGAGCGGTTCAGTTGAGGTTACTGCAACAAGTGCTTTCAAGCTTAATGATGAAGCCAAGAAAGCTATATGTGCCCTGTTTGGAGCTAAAAACACAATTACTAATGAAGTAATAGATCCCGAAATGCTCGGTGGTGTTCGGTTGGAGACTAGCGAAAAACAGTTAGATCTAACCGTACGCAACCGATTGAATCGGCTAAAAGGAGTAAAAGTTTAATGAAAGATATGAGCGTAAAAGAATTATCAAGTGATATCAAGGCAGCTATTGATGCTCTGAAAACCAGCCCTGACGTCGAAAAAGTTGGTGTTGTAACACGTATTGGTGACGGTGTGGCTTGGATTTATGGTCTTTATAACACTGGATATTCAGAGATGATCGAGATTGATGGCATCGATGGTAATAAGGTCTCGGCCTTTGCGTTGAACCTTATGGAAGACGAAATCGGTGCTGTAATTTTGGGCGATGATACAAACATTCGTGCTGGCGCGAAAGTTCGACTCACCGGAAAGATTCTAGAGGTACCCGTAGGGCCAGAACTAATAGGCCGAGTGGTTGACCCTCTCGGTAACCCGCTAGACAATCGTGGACCTATAAAAGCAAAATCCACTGGTGCTATCGAAAAAACTGCCCCAGGGGTACTAGACCGCAAAGGAGTACATGAACCACTCATGACGGGCCTAATGTCTATTGACGCAATGGTCCCAATCGGTCGTGGGCAGCGAGAATTAATTATCGGTGACCGCCAGACTGGTAAAACAGCCGTAGCCGTGGACACTATGATAAACCAACACAGACAAGGCACGGGTGTTATTAACATCTATGTTGCAATTGGTCAAAAATTATCAAAAGTTGCTCGCCTTGCAGAAAGACTAAAGCGCGAAGGAGTTATGGATCAATCAATTATTGTTGCTACATCAGCTTCTGACCCTGCCAGTTTGCAATATTTAGCACCATATTCTGGTACAGCTATGGGTGAATATTTTCGAGATAACGGCCAGCACGCACTGATTATTTATGACGATCTTTCGAAGCATGCTACTGCATACAGACAAATGTCGCTATTATTGCGACGCCCACCAGGCCGTGAAGCTTATCCAGGTGATGTTTTCTATCTCCACTCTCGACTTTTAGAACGTTCTGCAAAAATGAGTGATGCTCTGGGTGGCGGTAGTTTGACTGCCTTGCCAATCATCGAGACTCAGGCAGGAGATATTAGCGCCTACATCCCCACTAACGTTATTTCGATTACCGACGGGCAGATTTTCTTAGAAACTAGTCTGTTTTATCAAGGTATTAGGCCAGCTATTTCGGTAGGGCTGTCAGTGTCTCGTGTGGGTGGTAGCGCTCAGACAAAAGCCGTAAAGAGCGTAGCCGGCAACCTTCGGTTGTCCTTGGCTCAGTTTCGTGAGCTTGCGGCCTTTAGCCAATTCTCTACTGACCTAGATCCGGAAACAAAACAAAGTATCGAACGCGGCCAGCGCTTAACAGAACTTTTGAAACAACCGCAGTATTCCCCACTTTCTGTTTGGCAACAAACCGCAACTTTATTAGCAGCTAATGAAGGTGCATTTGACAAGGTCCCCGTTGAAAGTATCAAGAAAGCCCAGGATGCTCTATTAAATAATCTACGATCAGCGCATAAGAAAACCATGGAAGCACTAGATAAAGGTGATAAACCAGATGAAAAAACCATGCAAGCAATCCTGAAGTCAGCCAAAGAAATAGCCAAGGAATACACAGTTAATGGCTAATACTACCCAGCTTAAACGGCGGATTACTAGTGTAAAGAACACCAAGCAGATTACTAAGGCAATGGAGCTAGTTTCGGCTAGCAAAATGCGTAAGGCCCAAGAAAATGCCTTTCGTTCTCGAGATTACCGTAACCTAGCGAGCCAGATTCTAACTCGTCTTCGTGAACTAACAGACGTAGAAAAACACCCGCTGTTCGCAACCCGAAAAGTCATTAAAACAAGATTGCACATTGCAATAACCAGCGACCGTGGTCTAGCCGGTGCGTATAACAGCAATGTTCTGAGGCAACTAGCCAAAGAATTGCAGGCCGACAAAATAGCTAGGATTAAAAGCCAAGTCATCGTTGTTGGTAAACAAGCCGCTCAGTTTATCACTAGGTTTGATGATATAGAGGTCATCGCAGTTTACCGAGAATTCCCAGAACACCCTACCCCAAATGATATTCGGCCTATATTAACAACAGTTACTGACAAATATACAAATAGAGAAGTTGATGTGGTGGATATTTTGTATACCGACTTCAAATCTAGTATCAGTCAGGTTGTACGGTCTGATCGTTTGCTTCCTGCTGCATACAGCGAAGTTCCGATATCCAATGACCTAGAATCAGCTGAATTTGAACCATCAGTGCAAGCAGTTTTAGAAAATGTCACCATGCGCCTAATAGAAGCTAACTTGACCCAGGCTTTTTTCGAGTCACAGGCTAGCGAACAATCAATGCGTATGATGGCTATGAAAAATGCCACTGATAATGCTAATGACCTAGTAGAGGATTTAACATTGGCGTTTAACACTGCTAGACAGTCAGCTATAACCCAGGAATTAGCAGAAATAACCGGCGGAGCGGAGGCCATGAAATGACCAACATGCATTTATATATCAACGAAAGAATTAAGGAGAGACGATGACAACAGCAGAAAAAGTAAAAACAAACATGGGTAAAGTTACCCAGGTTGTGGGTGTGGTAGTGGATGTTAGCTTCCCAGAAGGAAAACTACCAGCTATATACAACGCGTTAATAATCGAGAAAGATGGCAAGAAACTGACATTCGAGGTTGCACAGCACCTTTCGGAGACAACCGTTCGAGCAATTTCGCTTGGTTCAACCGATGGTATCACCAGGGGCGCCAAGGTTATCAACACTGGCGCACCAATTAGCGTTCCTATCGGCAAAGACACTTTGGGGCGAATGTTCAATGTTACCGGTGAACCAATTGATGGCAAAAAAGTTGTAAACAGTAAGACTGCGCCAATTCACCGTACCCCCCCACCACTTTCAGAACAATCTGGTGAAACAGAAATCCTAGAAACTGGGATTAAGGTTATTGACCTAATCGCGCCAATCACAAAAGGTGGAAAAGTTGGACTATTCGGTGGCGCTGGTGTCGGAAAAACAGTATTAATCCAGGAATTTATCAACAACATCGCCAAAGAACATGGTGGGACATCTGTGTTCGCAGGTGTTGGCGAGAGGACCCGTGAGGGAAACGACCTATACTACGAAATGGAAGAATCTGGGGTTTTAGACAAGACTAGCCTGGTTTTCGGTCAGATGAATGAACCGCCTGGTGCTCGTTTGCGTGTGGCGCTATCTGGCCTAACCATCGCTGAGGGTTTCCGCGATGAAGGAAAAGATGTGCTGTTGTTCATCGATAATATTTTTCGATTTACTCAGGCGGGTTCAGAGGTTTCTGCATTGCTCGGACGATTACCATCAGCCGTTGGTTACCAGCCTAACCTAGCACAAGAAATGGGCGCTTTACAAGAACGAATCACCAGTACAAAAACTGGTTCTGTTACGTCAGTGCAGGCTGTTTTCGTGCCTGCCGACGACCTTACTGACCCAGCGCCCGCTACGGCTTTCGCACACCTGGACTCAACTATCGTATTGAATCGTGCATTGACTGAGCTAGGGCTATACCCAGCAGTTGACCCCTTGGACTCTAGCTCGACTATTATGGACCCGGAAATTGTTGGCAAAGAACACTACGAGGTTGCTCGTGAAGTCCAGAGAGTACTTCAAAGGTATAAAGATCTTATGGATATTATTGCGATTCTTGGTATGGAAGAGCTGTCAGATGAGGATAAACAAACAGTAGCCCGAGCACGCCGAATCCAGCGGTTTTTGACACAACCTTTTAGCGTGGCCGAGCAATTCACAGGCAACCCCGGGAAATACGTTTCATTAAAAGACACAATTGCCGGTTTTCGTGAAATTTTGGATGGAAAGCACGACGACAAACCTGAATCTGCATTCTATATGAAAGGCACGATAAGCGAGGTCAAATAGTGATACATTTTGAGCTAGTAACACTAAACGGGACCAAATTTGCCAGCGAGGCGCACGAGGTACTTCTGCCGACCCCGCAAGGTATTATTGCTGTTTTTCAGCATCATATGCCACTGATTAGCATTGCCGTTCCTGGGATAATAAACGTTCGCAAAAAAGCCAACGATCCAGATGATTTAATGACGACCTATGCTACTAATGGGGGTGTTATCGAGATTGCTGATAACGGTATCCGGGTATTGGTTGATGAAGCAGATACTGCAGACGAGATCAACGAAATAGAGGCTGAGAAGGCTCATCAAGAAGCTCTAGAGCTGAAGCGCACAGCGAAAGATCAAGTATCACTTGACAAAGCTCAGAGTTTGTTAGATCGCAGTGCGGTTAGGCTAAAGGTCTCTGAGTTAAAACGACGTCGAAGGCGCAATCAATAGCCACTTGCCTGCAACTTTGGGTTATACTAATATAGAATCAAAACTAATGAAGGGATTAATAAGTATGTTTTCTCGTAAGAATTTATCAGTAGTTGTAGCCGAAGCTCTTGGCACGGCGATCTTGACTTTTAGTATATTAGCGGTATCGAGATCTGCAGTGGGTGTGCCATATTTCGTCGCTTTAGGTGTAGGGCTGACCATGTCTGTATTGGTTTTATCGATTGGATTGACTTCTGGTGCACACGTCAACCCAGCCGTTACGGTCGGGTTATGGTCAATTAAAAAAATCAGCCACCTAAAGGCAGCTGCTTACATAGCAGCACAGTTCGTCGGTGCAGCAGCAACATACAAGCTTTATGTATACCTGTCTGCTGGTGACATTCAAAATATTGCAGGCCCAACTTTTAAATGGCAGGTTATGGTAGCCGAAATAGTCGGAACAATGATCTTCACTTTTGGAATAGCTGCCGCAGTATTTAACAAATACGATGGTGGGAAATTAGCATCAGCAATCGGTGGCTCTTTGGCAGTCGGTATTATTGTGTCAGGCGTTGCATCGAACGGTATTCTAAACCCAGCAGCTGCTCTAGGAGTACAATCATGGAGCATTGCTTACGTTGTTGGCCCAGTTTTAGGTGGCCTCGTTGGTATGAATCTGTATTCTCTGCTTTTCGCAAGTCAGCCTAGCTCTGTCTTTGTTATGAATAGCTCGTCAAGAACAGCAGTTTCAAAAAAGACAGTAACGAAAAAGTCCTCGTCATCAAAAAAGAAAAAGTAGATCCTAGTTCTTAACTTTTTATTAGATCATCTTCGAAGGATCTTATTCCCTTCATGGTTTTCTCATATTTAGTAACATCGGGTAAATCGAGTTTTTGTATCCGCTTCCAAACAGCAATTGCTAGGTCTCTCGTTCGTTTCAGCTCATAGCTATCTAAAACCAAATGCAAGTCAACTATTTGGCCATCATCGTTTGGTTCCACGAACTGTAAATACGCATCTTTCACAGTGTAGTCGGCATATGTATAAGAACCTTCGACCAGTAGTTTGTACATGTATAGCTGCTGTTTGTATTTGTGTAGTTTAGGGTCGTTAGCTTTCCAGGCTTTGTAGGATGAGCCAGTTTTGAAATCAATTATAGCAATAGTTTTACTCGGCTTATCAATAATCATTTTGTCTATTTTCCCTGTTAAATGCGCAGGGCCTAACAAAACGCCCTCCTTCCTAAAGTCAATTTCGTGCAAATCATCAGGTCTGAAAGTATCAGACTTTTGCGCTAAGAATGCTTGAAAGCATTTTTCACCCCTGTCTTTCATTAGTTCAAAGCTTGTATCGCTTAGGTTTCTTTTTGATAATTCCACATAGAAGTGTTCGTTGGTTTTGGGCAAATTCGGTAATTGACCAGTCGACGTTAATTGTATATGCAGCCATTCGATCGTTGCGTGCACAGCATCACCAAACTCGCCTGCTGGTGTCGGCGCGGTGGGAAAACGCAATAGCGTATTTAGAAAAAACTCTTTAGGGCCGCCATAGACTAAATCAGTAAAAGAATTCAGGTTAGTTGGCGCTAACTGGTAACGCTCTAGCCTTGGTGCCAGTAAATCTCTAAACCTGACATCTTGAGAAAGTTCTAGGTGTCGATCCGTCCAGTAAGTTGATAGGTCATCGATGCTGGGCAAGCCAGAGTCTGTCAAATGTACTTCCTGGTACCTTGTGGGGAGAATACCGCTAGAAGGTTTCCCCTCACGTTCAATTTCATCGAAGAACTTGATGCGAGAGGTTGGTCGGTTGGCATATGTATTTGTATAACTTGTCATAAACAGGCTGTGTTTTGCTCTTGTAATTGCTACGAATAACAAGCGAAGTTTTTCATCGTCAGTCGCTCCACTATATCTTATATGCGCCAAATTAACTGGTAAAGGAACCTTAGCAGTTCTAGCTGATGATTTACTCCCCCATGCTTCATCAATACAGGCTAGCATAAACACAGTCTGAAACTCTAACCCTTTGGATTTATAGACGGTCATAATCTGAACGGCTTGAGCGGATTCGTGGTATGGACTGGTGTTCAAAATTTTTATATCTGCTTCGACATGTTCGTCAACAAAATTAATAAAATCATCTATATACAATTGTCTACCAGATGATCCACGGTGTGCACGTAGGTGCTGACGTAAAACTGTCAAATTAGACAGCAAGTTCCAAAAATCTCTCTGTTTGGATACTTGCATTTTATCGCCAAAATAATATTGGAAATAGGGACACGTATAGTCAGAAATTCCTTTTTCGTGAAAGCTTATTGGCGTTGTCCCTATCAGGTAATCCATTATTGACTCCAACATTTCATTAGCCGAAATGTTCCCTAGACGCATAAAAAATAGACCAATAGGCTTTAGGGTATCTTTTGACATTATTATATCTATCCAGCTGCTTTTTGATTCTCTCGCCTCCCAGGATAGCTTCCAAATTTCCTCAGTTGGAATTTCCCAAAAGTCATAACTAAGAATCTCGGGCCAGATACCATCAGCGATTTTGGTGTTGCCAGATTTTACAGCACTAATTAGCTGACTCATTCGAATAACCTGAAGTATCGCTGGGTCGTTCAATATGTTTTCCCTTTTCTCGTACCTAACGGGCACTCCGGCTTTTGCTAGATACGGTACTATCGGCTCCAAGTACTTGTGTTTTGGAGCTATTATTGCTATTTCGTCTGGGCTGGTTCCATTTTTGATAAGGTCTGTTATCTCCTTAGTGACCCAGGCGAATTGTGCCACATCGCTCTTGAACTCGTGTCTCTCAATATCGGCGTGTGATGGCAGGTCTTTATTTTCAGCCGTCAAAAACTTGTTTATCCCATCCATTTTGTGGTGGAGACGTTCTTCTATTTGCGTGCTTACATTGTGCGCTGTGTGCAAAATGTCAGAATGTGAACGGTAATTTTTAGTTAGAGTTATAACAGTCGGGTCCCTGTATATATGAACGAAGGTGGCCATGTGCGAGTAGTCAGATCCTTGAAAGCTGAAAATTGCTTGATCATCATCCCCAACGGCCAGGATGTTTGGCCTCCCTTCGTAAACAGGGCTATCAGTTAATAGCCTAACTAGCTCTAACTGGGCTCCATTAGTATCCTGAAATTCGTCTAACATTATGTACAGATATTGTTCCTGAAGGGTATATCGTAAGCCTTTGTTCGATTTTAAGCCTTCTATGGCTTGCAGAATCATGTCGTCATAGTCGTAGAGTGCTTGTTTCTGTAGTTCTGCCAAATATGACTCGTAAATTCCAGACAATGCCAGTAGTTTATTCGCAGTATTTTTGCCTGAAGGAATAAAAATCCCATTATTATCTTTCTCTAACCAAATATTTTTCCAATCTGTAATTGGTGTTGTCTTCCCGGACTCATAAACGTTCTCTATTGCTTTTTCAAGCTGCTCTTGCCATAGATTTTGCATGCTTTTAGTGTTCGGAAGCTCTTCTTTTGCACTGATTCTTGCCGTATCAGCCGCAAGCTTTTCGAAAGCACTTATTGACTTTTTGTCTATACGCGAAACAGTTGCCAAGTGTTTTTTTGTTAACTTTGATGCAGAATCAATAAATTTCAGATTAGATTTAGCTATATATCGAAGGTCAGCAGGAGTTAATAGGGCTTTTTTGAAGTCACCAATCGAGCCGATAATGTCGTTTATATAAAACTCGCTCTTTTTTAATGGATTATCGTACGGTAGTTTGTTAATAATTTTTGATAAAATGCTGTGCATCCCCAGATCGTCTACCGCCGACATCTCGTTAGTATTTGAAAACTGCTCTGGAAATCTGTTTATTAGCTCGCTACCGAAAGCATGGTAAGTACTAATGGTTATGTTATAAGCTTTTTGACCAATAATGTTTACCAGACGCTGACGCATAGCAAAAGCACCCGACTCTGTATAGGTCAGGCAAAGGATATTGTGGGCACTAGCATCAGTATTTTGTAGAATATAGGCTGCTCTAGTGCTTAGCAGCTGAGTCTTGCCAGTTCCTGGTCCAGCGATAACCAGGACTGGCCCCTCTGTCTGTTCTACTGCTTTTCTCTGTTCCTGGTTCAGTAGACTAAATTGTATTTCAAACTCTGTCATCAATAAATACATTGTACCTTGTTATCCGTTGCTACGTTTAAATAAGGAGAGTATATTTATAGTAAATAACTTAAGCTTCGGAGGGAATTAGATGGAAAATCTCGAAAATAAACTAAATGAAGTGCTAGTAACAAAAGCGCCCTTTCAACTGCCAGAAAAAGCCCGGAAATGGATCGCCGAGTATGCGTGGATTTTTGCGCTAATCGGCCTAGTTTTGGGAATTTTTGGAGCATTAAGTTTGCTAACCATACTTGGTTTTGTATCAACATTTGCTACTGTCGTGGGCGCGACAAAGTATATGTTTTTTGCATGGATATCGTTTTTAGCTTTGATAGCCTACTTGGTTGTCATAGGTATGGCTGTTCCTAAACTAAAAAATAAAGAAGCGCGTGGTTGGGATCTAATATTTTACAGCGAGCTGGCATATTTTGGGTACTGTGCTCTTTACGCGTTGTCCTACATAAGTGCTGGTGCTATTTATACACTCTTCTGGAATTTAGTCGGGCTAGTTATTAGTTTGTACTTTATTTTCCAAGTACGAAGCCAGTTCAAAGGAACTAGCAAGAAGAAGTAAGTATTGTTGTTAATGATCAAAAAAACTATCGCAAAAATCTAAACTAGTAGTCTGCGCACTTGTTTTAGCGTCGATTGCAGTAGGTCTGCCAATATATAAGCAAATAAGATTTAAGATGTGCTTCAACGAACACGGAGCAGGGCTAACCAGGGGTAACAATATGGTATGTCACCAAGGGGGGAAAGCTTAATACAATGTTTGGGGCTAGATTAGAGTACTCCAGTAGTACCAAAAGTTCTGTAATATCAAGCCAATAATTAACACATACCATGCGACGAGTATGTCGGCGTGATGCCGTTGGGCAAAATCAACTAGGCGCTCGAGTCTTTTCGGTGTTGGGATGTGGCCATTGCGTAGGTTATATAACGTTGTATACCAAAATATTGGCCAAGTAATTGACCAGACTACCATACAATAAATACACAGTGCTCCTATTTCGTATAAACTCTCTGAAATCAACCAGTGAACAAAAAGTATCCCAAATACTGATCCTGCTTGCAGCCCCCTCCAAAACCACCGCTTATAGGACGCGCCCGCTAGTATTCCTATCCCAATCGTCACGACTACTGCAAAACTAGCCAAGCCTATGAGTGTATTGGGAAACCCAAATGCTGATGCCTCTGGAGACCCTATGATTGATCCACAGCTGAGTACTGGGTTTAAGCTGCACGATAGGTGGTGCCCAGGGTCTTTTAGTAAAGCAATTTTCTCAAGCGTTAGTACAAAGGCGGCTAGTAATCCGATGCTAGCGCAAACAGTTAAAATCCATGGATAAGCATTGTCTAAGTTAATTCTAGCTTTTTTTCTCATTGATATTATTCTACTCTGCAAAGTTAAATTGAGGCAACAATAAGTAAATAAAACATTAACATTTTTATTAGCATAATAACTTTTTTGCAATGATGACAATTCTACGACATTAATTAAAGCATAAGCAATTGACGCCTGTATATGGCCAGCGTTAGGCTGAAACAGTAAGTGAGAGGGATATTTAACTAACTAGGAGGATACCAGCCATGGTACAACAACAATATTATCAAATGAAATCAAACATGATGGCGACATTTGTCTCTACAATCGTCGCTATTTTAGTAGCAGTGCCTATTGCACTATATGTTGCTAACAAACTAATATCAGCACAAATGGCGTCCGCAGCAACTTTTGCAAGCCAGAGCGCCAATGTTAATCAAAACCCAGCTCCATACGCGGTAGCCAGCGGTGCCAGTTGCTCAGCACCTGCCGCAAGTTCAGCTAAAAGCGGCGATTCATCAGATTCGTCAGCATCTGCTTCTTCAAGCGCAACTGGTGCTTCATCAGTAGCGTCAGGGCTATACGGTTACGTTGCCTCTAGCACAGTTAACCAAAGTCAAACTGAAAACAACACAACAACTAATAATATCAACACAACAACATACGACCATAGTTTTAACACTAAGGATAGCTATAACGACACTGAAGTCGAAGTCGATGTAGACGTTGATGTGAATTCTCACAACGGAAACGGCAATTCTAGCACCACAACCAACAACACAAACAATACAACTAACACCACCTCAACCGTTAACAACATCAGCGGAAACACTGTAGGCTCAGGCAATGGTAACGTAATCGACTCTGGAAACACAGTTGAAAACCACTTGCTTAGCGACAACACAGTAGTAGTACTTTAGTACAGCTACCACTAATTAACAGAAGTCAGATTCGGGTTATATTTACCGATCTGGCTTCTTGTTAGTTTTTATTAGCGGTTATATTATTCTTTTAGTTCACCAGCATGTACAGCAACTGCATATACAACCATCACGTCAATCACTATCACCATAATTGACCAAAATGGATAAACTGGTATGAACGCCATGTTAACTAATGCGCTTAACAGAGCAACCATTATTGCAATTATGCGCCCGTACATATGCCCTGAGGCAAGGCTAGTAGCCGCTAGTATAGCTAAAACTCCTGCTAGTATGTGAATCCAGCCCCACTGTGTGTAACTAAGAACCCAGGTTACCCCACTGGCCCCATAAACGACAGTGTCTTTAAACAGAGCGACAAAGCCCGCTAGTAAGCTGAATGACCCCATTAGCAGCAACATGATGCTAGCAAAACCAACCCAACCAAGCCAGCCCGATCCATCATTATTACTTTTACTCATAACAAAATCTCCTTATCTTTTAGATGAGGAGCATTGAACGGTTCTTTCGCTTTTCCTCCTTTCTGTTCAAGAAAGGTTCGAAGCTCTTCTGCCTATTATTATACTCTCCTGTTGCAAAAATTTATCATTTGTTGACTTCACCTTTGACAAGGTCCAGGACGACTTTATCACCATTTTTTAGCACTTTTGTGCCGTGCACCGTGCCTACAATAGTTTTTAGGACAGCCAATCAATATTTTATTTATAGCTGTTTCAGGTTTAAGAATTCGTTGATGGTTTTACTGATGTTTTTTAGCATATATTTTTGATTTTGTATGTTTTTATGATCTTGGCTCAACTGGTTGATCGGCTTCTGTTGGTGTTCGTAGGAAAGGACATATTCTAGAGGGTATGCTCCTTCTTTTCTCTCTATATTATTTGGGTTTCCTATGTAGGTCATAGGGACTCTAGTAATACAGGACAATGAATTGCCTTTTTGATCTACGAATCCGAAAGCACGAACTATGGTAATACTGTCACCGATATGTACATTTTCTCTTTTAAGTATGCGATCGGTTGCCTTTTTGCTATCAGAATGGGTCGTTTTGTCTTGAACAAAACGAATCCCATCATCTATCCCGACGAAATAAGCAATATCGTCTGTAACCTCCATTTTTTTTACCAGCTCCCGAGCCTGTCCGGCCTTTGTCAGCGCGCGGTTCTGAAGTGAACCTTTTTCTCGAACATTCAAGTTAAATCCTAAATCAGCCGGGCACACGAAGTCGTATTCTTTAAAAGGAGTTTCCTTGAGCAGTCTAGCAACGAGATTAAACTTAGTGTGATTATTTGTTGCAATTAAAATTTTCATGATTTAGATTCTACATATGCGTTGTCGGGGATCCTGTAGATTGGTCCAGGAAGTTGATAACGTTTAGTGCCACGAAAGAATACCGCCATTTCGTTGGTTGGTAAAAGAGGCACTTTGTTACGTGTAAATCGTGGATCAGATTCTAGTTCACTTTCTGGCACACCCAGCTTCTTGGCTATTGCACGACGAGACATATAGCTGGTCTCTCCAGATTCATCAACAAAATAAGTAAATCCTGCTGGTTTTAGCCCAATTATGCCAAAATCTACGCCGTTAAATGCATTGGCTCTGAATCCGAGGTTTGGGTTAATCGCTGTGAGAATGCCTGCTAGGGGTTTGTCGCGTTCTTTTCTATCCACACCACGCTGGAAATCCTCCTGCAGTTCGCTGTGAGCAAACGAAAAAAGTAAACTCATAGAGTTTTTAGGTGACCAACTAGCGTTCCAGGCACGAGTCATCTCTAGCATTCTATGAGGTTCAACGCCAAAGAATTGCAACATTTCTTTTTTGTAAGAGCGATCTACGGGTGAATACGACACCCAAGCAAATGGGAATTGTTCTCCTTCTAGGTATGCTCCATATGCTTTATATTCATCATCGCGTCCAACATGTAAATAATGTAAACCTTTCGCATATGCTTTACTTATTTCCGGTTGCGTTCGTTTTAGCACGATTCTTTTTCCGGAGTATCTTTCGTGGATGACAATTTCTCGTTCTCCGTTATCTAAAGTGACTATTTCTCTTCCTTTTGATGTCACTTCTGGATTAGGGTGGTCGAAAGGTGAAGTTTTAGGATCAGCGAATTTTGGGAGATAAAATTCGTTATTGTAGTGTGCCGCAGTGAACTCTTTAATGCGTTGTATTTGCCCAAGCGCTATTTCTCTAACAAGTTCGGTATTTAAGTATATGTCCCCTGACTGCAGGGCTTTACTTAATAATTGGTTGGCTTCATCACCTTTTCCATCATTGATTAAAGCTACTGAGTCAGCGACTATCGAAGCATCACCTAGCCATATCCTGTCCGCTTCATAGCCACACAACTGAATCATTGTTTGCACCGAAAGATCAAATTCTGTCGGCGTATTCTCTGGATCAATCAGCCGTTCGTCTGCGACTATCGATTCAAAAATTTCTTGGCCAACTGTGCGTATGCCAGATACTAGACCGTTTACTCCCCACTGAAATTCGGCTCTAGGGACAGATATCTCAGCTTGCAAGGCTTGAATTTCTACCGAATTTTTTGCTGCCCGTGCAAATCTTAGAAGCGCGGCAAGCGCGACACCACGTTGAGTTAGCCCATCTGTTTCAATTGCCTCGATGCCTAGATAATCAAGAATACCATCGGTGATAAATAAACGGTCGTTTTGGTTACGATTTTTTATTCGTTCCGACGCTACATGCAGCGATGTTCCGGGGCTCCTAGTGCGCTCTAGTGCTCTTTTGGCAACAACATCTGGGGAAGCCCTTAGAGGTATGACTGTGAATTTGGTGGTGTCTATGTCGGTCAGACTATGCCCCGTTAAAATCAAACCATCTTTCTCGCTAGCGTTTTTATCAATCCAGTCCCATACCACACGGCGCACGCTTTGAACCCCCGCAACGAGGGGCACTAATGATTCGATCTCAGCAGTTTCAATTCCTGATTCGACATCCTCTCCGTTTCGAGTCATTCTTCTTAAGCCGTCCTGTTCGACAATGTCTATTTCTGCTAAAGTTTGGCGTAATGAAGATGTTTTTCTGCTCAATAGACCGATAAAACTATCTGTGGCGTCGACATCACCTCCCAGAACCTGTTCTACGAGTTCTCCACTTATATAATGCTTCGATCCTTCTGTTGCTTCGAGAATAGATTTTGTGATGACGCGGAAAAGATTCCCAACATCAACCACGAACTTATGGGGGAAAGTAGTTTCTAAGTTTTTAGCCAATTCCGATTTACCGGTTGCAACACCGCCAACTATATATATATTTTGCTTGGCTAGTTGATCATAGTAAGATCTGCGCGTTTGGACTCTTTGATATCTTTGACGAAGGATTTCGTAACGAGGGCCTAGATTTGGGTTAGAATCAGGTGATTCATCGATTTCTCTTGGCGAATAAACATATCCTTTTTGTTCTAGTTCGTCACTAAAACCAATTAGCATTTTTGGCGTTAAATCATCCGGATCATCATTCTGGTCGGGAGTAAGATCAACTATTAACGTACGACCGCCGACCGTTTCTACCTCGGTCCATACATGATTTGTGGTGTAGGGTTTTCCGCCTCTATCAAATACATCTCCGATCATGTTTCTAGCATCAATACCGGGACATTGCTCTTCTAATATCGAACGAAAAAGGTGCATGGTTACCGCGCATTGACCTTCAGCCATATAGGGTCCTGCTGCTTCTTGAGCGCTGGGGTGCGCAGTCCTCTTGCTCCAAGCCGGTTCAACCGTTTCACGAAAATCAGACGCCATATCAACAATAGTGGCAATAGGCTCAATGTCCGCCACATCGGGTACGCCAGGAAAGCGATCAATCGTAAAATCGAGTTCAGAACTTTTCACTGGGATACTATAACACAGATTATTATAAATTACAATAGTAATTGCATATTTTTTGCTTCAGGGCAGCCATAGTCTAGAGAACGAAGATCCTTCTCCGCAAACTAGGTATTCAGAATGCAAGTTTGTGTATGAAAAATATCCCCCGAGTGTAGGTCTGGTGTACTATTGCGAAAGTCGCTCAGCTCTAATAATTGAGACTCTATGCCGTTGATATAGCCCCGAAATATGTTGTGTTAACCCTGGCTGAGCGGCGTGGTCTCGAACCTTGCCCCAGACTATGAGGCAGGCTGTGTTTCTGCAAACGCCCCTTCTGGACATAAGCTGACCGTTACTAGGCCATTACCATAAAGCGGTACACTATAAAGGGGTACACTAATTTGCCACTGACAATCAGGCTCAATTCCAATGCTACTCGGGAAGATCCCCTCTTGTAGTTCTATGCCATTTGGATAGGTAACAATCTCGAGCATATCTGGTTCAACCTCATATATTCGAATGGCTAATATATGGCTCATAGCATTGCCGAAACTGTCAGACCCGATTGAATGTGGGCTCCTATGGTTAAGTATTAGGTTGCTCCCAGGAATATCAGCTTCACAGAGTGACTCAACTACATCCAATGAATGTGCCCTAAAGCTGCCCGCGCTGCCTCCACTTTGATGGCTACCCCAGGGTGATGTGTGAGTTCTGAAAGCAGGATTCATTTTATGCGAGTACGACACGTGTTTGGGACGCTCATCTATTACTTCTAAACTAATTCTTG
Source organism: uncultured Candidatus Saccharibacteria bacterium (assembly GCA_964491925.1). GTDB lineage: Bacteria > Patescibacteriota > Saccharimonadia > Saccharimonadales > JAGQNJ01 > CAYRSA01. The sequence goes on along the minus strand of CAZBGZ010000005.1, from coordinate 31,366 downwards.
TGCTACTACTCACCTACTTAATCCTTATAATTGTACTCTAACCATAATATAATAAATTGTCGAAAGCAAAAATACATCTTTGACTTCGGTTCGAATCTATATTGGCTGGGGCGGAGGGATTCGAACCCCCGAATGCCAGTACCAAAAACTGGTGCCTTACCACTTGGCCACGCCCCATCGTCGATGTGTAATGCTAATGTTGCCGTATCGCCGACAAAACAAGTTTGCTCGGCACTACTGGCGACATTAGCAAGCCATCTCCTCTAAAATTTGCGAACGGTCTCACAAATTTGAACGATGCAAATACTTAACTCTAATGCAACGAATTCACTCGGATATTTTATCCGAATAACAGGTCAAATTGTAGCTTATTACTCCTTAATATACAAATATCACAACAATCGTCGTATAATGTTATTCATATGCGAGTTATAGAACCTACATCTATCCATAGAAGACATACAACGAAAAAAAAGAACCATCGCAAGAATCCCAAACGAACATTAGCGGTTCTTCTGGGGCTTATTATTGTTGCCTTTGGATTTTTGTTTTTAGCAAATAATTATCGAGAAACGGCTCTGAGGCAAAAGCCCAACACGGGTATAGCGGCGGCTAGTACCGTATCCGAACTCAATAAGGTTGCTGGTGCCCGCGATGTAGGTTTCAAATATTTTGCAGGTGATCAGTTTCAACGTCTTTACGAATCTATTGCCTATCCTAATACTCAGCCGATCCAAGACCTACCTAAAATAACAAGCAATTCTGCTGCCGACTCTAGGATACGCACGATTGCAGAGAGTCGAGGCTATACTCTGCGTAATGTGCCCGTGTTACCAATCGTAAAAACGAACGCTCCAAACGTCAAAGAAGACGATCTGTTACAACCAAAGGCATACACCGCGTGGCTAGTGCTGAAAGGTTTGGCTAAAAAAGACCATGTTCCATTGGCACTTAACTCTGGATATCGCTCTATAGATCTACAGCGAGACTTATTCCTGTCCAGGCTAAATGCTACTGGAGCTAATGTGAATGCTATTGCTTCGGGCAATGCAGATGCAACTGTAGTTAAGGTATTGGGTATGACGGCACCTCCAGGCTACTCTAGGCATCATACGGGCTACACGGTTGATCTTATCTGTGATGATGGCGTCGGGAGAGCATTTGAGTATACAGATTGCTACAAATGGCTAAAAGCCAATAATTATGACAAGGCTAAGCGGGCGGGCTGGATTCCTAGCTACCCAGAGAATACTGACGAGCAAGGTCCAGAACCCGAGCCATGGGAATACGTGTGGGTCGGTGTCGGCCAACTAGTCCAATAGTTTAACCAAGGTATATCCCGAATCAAGACTTTATGAGAGTTCAATATCACTGAGTCAAATAGTCTCTGGCGTCGGGTAGGTTAAAGAATTCTTCCATGGTTGTTTTGTTTTTATATATTTCCCGCGATAGTCCCTTCCCCACAAAACGTACGTGCCAGGGCTCATAGCTGTAGCCGACAACAGATTGCTTGCCATCTTGATATCGAATTATGAATCCGTAGTTTTGGGCATTTTTTGCTAACCATTTGCCCTCTTTGCTGTAACCAAAACATGTTTGTAGTTCGCAATTGCCTGTAGATTTCCCCAAATCAGCAGCAAGCCCGGTTTGATGTTCGCTGTGGCCAGGTCGGGCACTAGTCTTGTCAGCATCTTCTCTTCCCTGTTCGGATACGTTTCTTTCATATACTGCTTTTTGTAAAACATAAGACCTGTATCCACTAACCAGCATCAAGTCCATGCCTTTGTCTTTCGCGTCGCTCATCAATTTTTCGAGTGCACTCGCCGCATCGTCGCGCAGTAGCATTTCCTGTGTGCCGTTCATCCTAACTTTGACCGAAGGCTGTCTAAGCGTTTTTGGTCGGTATCCACTGGGCAAAGCTCTTTGTTTGTTTACGACTACCCACAGACTTGAGGGTTTTGAGGTGGAATACTGTCGTTTATCAAACGAGCTGAGTTGTGTTGTTGGTTCAGTATTATTTCTTGTTCGCCACGCAAGGATTCCAATAAATACCAAAATAAATAATACAAGCGATGCAAAAATTTTCTTTTTTTTCATTTGCTTTCATTATAGCAAAAATATTGCTTATCCTTGTTGGATCGTTCTGGCTTGTCTATACTGGTATCTAACAAATTATGGCGAAAAAACAGATAAAAAACCCAGAAGATTATATTGAGCCATTATCCATGAATGGACTGGATGGAAGAATGTTGATTTTAAGACCACCCAAAGGGAAATCTAGGGAAATGCTTGTTGTTTACGGTCACCATGCTAGCCTTGAGCGAATGTGGGGGCTAGCGGGCGCATTTAACAAATACGGAGGCGTAACGGTGCCAGACATGCCCGGTTTCGGCGGAATGACTAGCTTCTATAAAATTGGTAAAAAACCAGATATTGATACCTTGGCAGACTATCTTGCTGCCTTCATAAAACTTAGATATAAGAAAACAAGGTTTACCATAGTTGCCATATCGCTAGGCTCTGCCATTGTTACAAGGATGCTTCAGAAATATCCAGAGCTAGTCAAGCGGGTGGACGACTTGGCCAGTGTTGCGGGTTTTGTTCATCACGATGACTTTAAACCACCTTCTCGAAAAATAAAATTCTTTAAATATGTGACAGCGTTTTTGTCTTGTGCAGTTCCTGCTTGGCTTATAAAACATGTGGTATTGCAGCCTTTTTTTATTCGATGGTTCTATACTCATTTTAGGATTAAGGCACTAAATCCAGAGGGCGAATCAGAAGAAGACCAGAAAAAGCGAATTAATTTCGAGGTTGAGCTTTGGCAAAAAAACGATGTCAGGACCCATTACTACACCTTGTCTCAGATGCTAGGATTGAATCTGTGTAATCATAAAATCAACACAAAGATTTATCATGTAGCCATCGATGGTGACCAATATTTTGATAATCACATGATAGAACAACACATGCGTGTGATTTATAAGGATTTTATAAAAATGCCGCTGAATGTCCATGTTCATGCTCCAACTGTAATAGCAACACCCGAGGAAGCAGCAGTGTTTATCCCCAGAAAACTAAAAATATTGCTTAATAAACGCCAGCACCTGTAAGAAATAAATAGTTAAGTAAAATGCTATACTAAGCGTATGAAGATTGGGTTGATTTGCCCCTACAACATATTCAAAGGAGGCGGTGTGCAAGAATGTGTTCTTGCGCTGAAAAATGAGTTGTCCAAAAGAGGCCACAAAGTATTTATAATTACACCAAAACCAAGAGAAGTCCCTGCTAGCTATGATTCATCCATAATTCTAGTCGGGGTTGCAGCTGACGTAAAGTCGCCGTTTCATACAACGGCACAACTTTCGGCAAATGTTGACTCTAACGCCCTAACCAGACTACTTCATGAGCATAATTTTGATATTTTACACTTTCATGAACCGTGGGTGCCGCTATTGAGTTGGCAAATTCTTAGTAAGTCCAGTACTGCAAACGTAGCGACATTCCATGCAAAGTTACCAGAAACTCTTATGAGTAGAACAATAGAAAAAGTTATTACTCCCTACACTAAATCAATAGTAAAGTCTTTGAATGTTCTAACTGCCGTCTCAGATGCGGCAAGTGAATACATCACATCACTTAGTCTGGAAAAACCGTTAATAATCGCTAATGGTATTGACCAGTCCAAATACAACTATAAAAAAAGAATTCAATCGACGTCTAAAAAATCTATCGTTTATGTAGGAAGGCTAGAAAAACGAAAGGGCGTTATCTACTTGTTGAAGGCTTTCTCCCTTTTAGTTTCTAGACATCCAGAGGTAACACTCGCGTTAATTGGCGATGGTCCAGATAGACAAAAACTAGAGCTATATGTTGCTAACAAAAAAATTCCTAACGTCAAATTTTTGGGCTACGTAGAAGAGAAAGTAAAAATCGACACCCTAGCACAGTCTGATGTGTTTTGCTCGCCCGCCCTTTACGGAGAGAGCTTCGGTATAGTTTTGCTTGAGGCAATTGCCATGGGTGCGGCGGTTGTGGCCGGCGATAATCCAGGATATTCATCAGTGATGAAGGGTGTTGGCGCCAAATCACTGGTTAGCCCTAAGAAAATAAATAGTTTTTCAGAGAAATTGGAAACTTTCCTTTACGACGAGAATTTACGAAAAGATTGGCAGAAATGGGCAAAAAACTACATAAAGCAGTTTAACTATTCGTTGATTACAGACCAATATGAAAAAGCGTATAATGAGGCAATAGTACGGAGCAACAAAACAAAAAATATAAAACCGCCGATGCGGAAGCTGATACAAGGATAAAATATGAAAATTGCCTATGTTCTGGACGACACCCTTGATACCAGCGATGGAGTCCAGCAGTATGTGATGACGATGGGCGCATGGATGGAATCCAGGGGGCATGATGTTCATTATATTGTTGGTCGAACAAAGCGTTCTGATGTCCGGAATATACATTCTTTCAGTAAACAGCTGAGAGTGAAGTTTAACAGAAATGTAGTTTCTGTAAGTTTGCCCGCATCGCCAAGAAAAATTCAAAATTTGTTAGCGAAAGAACAGTTTGACCTGTTGCATATTCAAATGCCATACAGTCCAATGTTAGGCGCTCGTGTTATTTCATTAGCACCAAAAAACACTGTAATAGTCGGAACTTTTCACACAGCCCCATATTCTAGGTTTGAAAAATTTGCTAACCGTTTACTAGGTTATGCTCTAAGGCCTACTCTGCGAGTTTTCGACGAAGTTATGAGCGTTTCTGTCCCTGCACAAGAATTAGGTAAGCGTGCTTTCAAAATGAATTCTCAGGTAGTCCCAAATGTTGTTTCGGTGAAAACATTTCGGTCAAAGACATTTCATTCTAATGCTATCCCGAAAATCGTATTTGTTGGTCGACAGGTCACCAGAAAAGGATGTCATCATTTTATCCATGCGCTAAAAGTACTAGACGACCAGGATGTCGATTTTGAAGCAATTATTATCGGTACAGGTCCACAAGAAAAAAAGAACAAAAAATTAGCCAAAAGTTTAAGGAACCCGAAAAAGATAAACTTTTTGGGTTTTGTTAGTGAAGAAAAAAAGCGTAGAGTTTTAAATTCGGCTGATTTGGCAGTATACCCGTCTACTGGCGGCGAAAGCTTCGGTATTGTTCTAATAGAGGCCATGGCAGCCGGATCTGGTGTCGTTCTGGCTGGAAATAATATTGGATATGCAAGTGTAATGGAGCCCTTGCCACAGACGCTTTTTGACCCACACAACCACAGCGGTTTGGCTGATCTAATAAAATTCTACTTAGGCGATAAGAAACATGCAAAAGAGGTCCACGATGCCCAGGCAGAGCTGGTGATGCAGTACGATGTAGCGCATGTAGGACACAAAGTAGAGGAGATCTATATTAGTGCCGTTGCCAAAAAACACAAACACCGTCATAATTGATGTATATGTTGGGTAACAAGAATATAACCGTTAAGTTTTCCGACAAAACAGTGATTCGTGTTGTCGTCATAGTGGTTGTGACGCTGCTAGTTTTGGCTTTCGTTAGTAAAATTTCACATGCATTAACTTTAATATTTCTTAGTTTTTTCTTGGCTGTATCTTTGAACCCTGCTGTCAGTCGAATCGGTAAAAAGCTGGGTACAAAAAGCCGATTAAGGGCAACGGGTGTTGCATATTTATTTGTACTAACAGTTCTGACATCATTTTTGATTCTGGTAGTCCCACCTCTTGCTCGGCAAACGCGATCGTTCATATTAGCAATACCCGAAAATGTAGAGAAGTACACATCTGAAGACAGTGCCCCTATGCGATTCATCAGAGTTCATAATTTAGAGGGTGAAGTTGATGATGCTATAAATACCCTTCGCGATAATGTAAAGGGCGTAGGTGGATCTGTTGTAACTACTGCAAATACAATTATTGGTGCGGTTGTTTCACTAATAGCTGTTTTGATAATGACCTTTATGATGTTGATAGAAGGGCCCTTGTGGTTGGACAAGTTTTGGCAAACTCAAGATCCTGAAAAGAGTAAAAAGCGAAAACATGTAATGACAAAAATGTACCGTGTAGTGACCGGCTATGTTAATGGACAATTAATAATAGCTCTGATTGCCGGTGCTCTTGCTCTTGTTATGCTGCTAATTACAAGTACGCTACTAGGCAAACCCATAAACGCCGTTGTTTATGCATTAATTATTACCTTGACCAGCTTGATACCGATGTTCGGCGCAACAATTGGTGCGGTAATCGTAGTAATCTTGTGCGCATTTACATCATTACCATTGGCAGCGATAATGGCGGTATTCTTCTTGATATATCAACAGGTAGAAAATGCCACTATACAGCCCGGTATTCAAGCTAGACAGAACGAACTAACGCCACTTTTGGTATTTATCGCTGCATTAGTAGGAATTGGTTTCGGTGGGATTCTAGGTGCGTTTGTCGCCATCCCGTTAGCTGGCTGTATTCGTGTTTGGATTGTGGAATACTACGGCGATCGGCTCAGCGTTAACCCGAAAAAACAAATCAAACCAGAAGCCTAAATCCTAGACCAAATTTGGCCGTAATCTGTGTCTCTGATTTCTAGCCCTTTTTCCAGGAGTTCGTCTCGCAATTGATCTGATAATATAAAGTCTTTTGCCGTTTTTGCTGCTTGTCTCTTTTTGAGAATATTTTTTTGCTCTTTGGAAATGTCTACTCGTGTACTCAGTTTTGTCCCTAAAACGCTGTCGACCCAAATTAGTAGGTTTTTCAACTGCTCTCTATCACGAATGCGTACACTCCCTAGATTGAAGTTCGATGCTAGTGTACTTAATACCGCAAGTGCTTGAGGAGTATTAAGATCATCCTTAATTGCCTGTTCTATCGAGGCTCTTGTAGTTTCAAGCAGATTATCACCTTCATCATTATTGGTTGAGAAATTTACATTCCAATACAAGTCAGCCATAGCATTAAAATTTTTAAGTCTATTTTGAGCTGCTTTTAGGTTTTCCCAACTGAAGTGGGCTTCTGTTCTGTAGTGTGACTGCAAAACCAGGATTCTGAACGCCATTAGGTCGAACCCTTTTGCTTCAATATCTTCCAAGGTAATAAAACTACCAGCAGATTTTGACATTTTTTTGCCATCTACTAGATTGAAATAGCTATGAAACCAGAATCTCGAGAACGGCTTACTTGTCGCGCCTTCGGACTGTGCAATTTCGTTAGTATGATGGACGGGTATATGGTCAATACCACCCCCGTGAATATCAAGCGTCTCACCCAAATACTTCATGCTCATCGCGGAGCACTCTATGTGCCAGCCTGGGAAACCAACACCCCAGGGGCTTTCCCACTCCATGTCACGTTTACCGAGTTCTGGCGAAAACTTCCACAGCGCAAAGTCGCTAGAATTTCTTTTCTGTTCGTTTGTGGCTATCCTGGCGCCTTCTTTTTGCCCAGATAGGTCTAGTTTTGCCAATTTGCCATATCCCGGAAAAGTTGATGTGTCAAAGTACACGCCGTCATCGATAGTGTAGGTGTGACCATTTTTTTCTAATTTTTGGATTAGTTCTATCTGCTCTGTTATGTGCTCGGTAGCTTTTGGAAGCTTGTTGGGCTGGATTATATTTAGTCTATCGAGGCCTTGTTCGAAATACTGAGTGTATTTTTTAGCAATGTCCCAAGCAGTGGTGCCTTCCCTCTTTGCCCCTTTTTCTAGCTTGTCCTCACCTTCATCTTCGTCGCTAACAAGATGCCCAACATCAGTTATGTTCATAACCCAATTGACATCAAAGCCTTGTGTACGAAGAGCGCGAGCAAGCAAATCGTATCGAATAAAAGTATACCAGTTGCCGATGTGCGGATAGTCATAGACTGTTGGGCCGCAACTGTAAAAAGAAACTTTGTTGTCTTTTTGGGGTTGAAAAGTTTCAACTTTTCGGGCCATTGTATTGTATAGCTTCATGTTATTTTATTCCTGTTTGGTTTGATCGAGCAGTTCGTTGGCCAACTTTATACATTCTGACTTGATATCACTCAGTGGTCGGCCGTCGAGGATTTTGAACCCCGCAGCGTACGGATGCCCACCCCCACCCAAGTGTTCAGCAAGCTTCCCGGCCACTGGGTGTCCATAGTTAGCTCGGATTTTAGCAGTAACTTTTTTATCTCTGTATTCTTTGAACGCAATCGCTACCTCTGTGCCTTCGGTTAGTCTCATGTCATCTATGACAAGCATCGATGGGTTGTAGGCATTACTGTATTTTTCAATTTCGTTCCATGGGATATCAACCGTCGCTATGCGGTTGTTATTGTGATATTCAATCCTATTCAATAGGTCGGCTTTGTATCTAACCAAATCTACACTTTTACGCATTAGTTCTCGCCTGGCATTGTCGAGCTCTGCCAGATTAACACCTTTTTCGACTAGTTCGGCTATAATATGTATGCTTCTGGCCGATGTGCCTTGGCTCATCAGGCCTAAGCTATCAGCCAATATTGATATGGCAATCATATCAAGAGCATTTGAGGCTAGTTCCCACCCCAGCTGTTTGGCGAGCTCGTAGATAACTTCGCCTGTCGACACAGCATCAGGACGATTTAGAACAGTTTTGGCAAAATCAATGGTATTTGGGGCATCATGGTGGTCAATAATGATAGTCGGTTTTGATGCAACCCAAGATAGCTGACCCGACTTGTCGGCAGATTCTAGCAGCGAGCGCGAGCTGCAGTCGACAATAATGCTAGCATCAAATGAATTGGGGATATCTTTCTCTACTCTATCCCATCCGGGTAAATACCTTAGATAGGTTGGAATGCCCATCCCACAATACATGTGTGGCTCTTTGCCCAGGTCATGCAAAATTTGCTCCAAAGCCAAAGAGGAGGCCAGGCTATCGCCGTCGGGGTTATTAGCTTGAATGATTAGGATCTGTTTTGCCCCCTCTAATATATTGGATATATCTTCGCCTTCTTTGTATTTCATACTGCTTGTCTTCCTTCTAGTGCTCTGCCTAGGGTTATCTGATCAGCATACTCTAGGTCAACGCCGATTGGCAAACCCCTTGCAAGCCTAGTGAGTTTGACTTTTCTATCGCCAATTTGTTGTTGTATGTATAACGCCGTCGACTCGCCTTCTACGCTGGCATTGGTCGCCAGTATAATCTCTTCGACTTTGTCGTCATCAATTCTCTTTATTAACTCTGTAATACGCAAATTATCAGGCCCAACGCCGTCTATCGGTGATACCAGGCCACCCAAAACGTGATAAGTTCCTTTATACTGATGAGTATTTTCTAGAGATACAATGTCAAATGGCTCAGCTACTACGGCGACAGTTGTCTTGTCTCTAGATGGGTCAGTATATAAATCAGAATACTTTTGGCCCTTTTCGACTAGCGCAAACGTTTTTTGACAGTAGCCAACACTGTTGTGTAGTTTGCTAATATTTTCTGCTATCTCTGAGGCTTTGTGTGGATCTGTCCGAAGTAAATAGTACACGTATCTCTCTGCAGATCGTGGACCAACACCGGGAAGTAGCCGCAAGGCTTCAATCGCTGATAATAGACTTTGAGGTAAGATCTGCATCTAGATTTTGTTGTTTAAAGTCCTAGTTCCCCGAGGGCGCCCATCATTGGCTGCATTTTCTCGGCTGCTAACTTTTGGCTCTGAGCAATCGCATCTTTAACAGCTTCTTCTACCCAATTCTCTAATTGTCCAATATCATCCAGGTCAACATATTCTGGGTCGATGTGAATTTTTTTAATCTTCTGTTCACCGGTAATTTCAACAGTTACAGCACCTTCGCCAGCCTCGACTGAGATTACTTGCTTCTGCAACTCTTTTTGTAGCTTTTTAACTTTTAATAGCATTTTAGCTTGATCAAACTTACTCATATCAATAAAACTCCTTTGTTACAGCTAATATTGTATCAAAAAAACCGAAGTTATATTCTAAATACGGTTTTTGTAGCCGGCGAATTCGGCCAAACAATAAAATAGCGTTTACAGTGATAGAAAGAAATTGTCGCAAGAGCTAAACATAATAGTATTACACCAAGGCTTCTGGCTAACGGGTTCTTCGGGAAAACAGTAAACCATTGTTGTAGTAGTAGCGCAACGCCAATAGCTACAAAAAGATAGATCACAGGAAGCAGTAGTGGAAGCAGTAGTGGCCCGTTTAATGCGATAAAACCTGAAGAAAAAATTAGTACAGTCAATATTATCTTAGTGTATTTCTGCTCTTTTATCTTGGTGACGTAAGAGTAGCCCCCCAATAGCAATAAAACGCTGCTAAACATGTCCATTATTGGTAATCTTGCCACGTTGAATGTCGGTTCTAATGGTCCACGAATAAAAACGTATACCGGGATAAATGCTAGACGTTTTAACCACTCTACTGGTTCAAGCACGGACGGCGCACCAAGATATGCGACAATACCTAGATTCCCGTATATCATAGAGTAAAAAAGTGGCGAAACTAGGACAATGAAGAGGAGTATAAGTGCGATAAAAAACCATTTTGGAATATTTTTAATAATTCGGTAAGCATCTTTTCTCTGCCAGAAAAATAGCATCAGAAAAAGTACAATTAACCCTGGCGTGTAGACAACACTTGCCAAGCAGACTGTAATGAGTGTGGCTGTTAACTTTTGTCTTTTTTTGACTCTCAAAAGTGCCACGATAAGCAAGATTAAGGTCATGCTAAACAGATACATCACAACTGGACTTATAATTCGGGATGACTGCAAAAACCAGCTGGATGTAAGCACGAGGATTGTGCCGATGTTGGCAATTCGTTTAGTGAATAGTCTTCGCATCAAGCTGAAAATAATAACAATGCTCAGTAGGCCATAAAAAGAAGCCACCGAACGTAGTGCAACGATATCGTTAACGCCTAGATGAGACAGCACAAATATAGGAAGTTTTAGTGGCAAGAACAGGCTGTTATCCAACAATATCTGAAAACCATAACTATGGAACGCATAAAATGTAGTACTAAAGAAGCTAGCAGTCGCCCCGGCCTGGTGTAGGGTGCTTATCTCTATAGGGGCAAACTCGCTTTTGGTTAAAGTGCCGAGCTGAAACCACAATAAACCGCCTATTAATATCCCACCAACAAGGACTGTGAGGATTGTTCGCCATCGCGTGGAAACTATTGTTTTTAGATTCATCATATGCGTAGTGTTCTTATTAGTATAGCATCCAACTATCGAACTTTTAGTCGCTTTGGAAAGGTTGGTTGTGTTTGGTATCAAGCGATCGGAAGCGCTGGCGTTCTCTGTCAAAGTATAGCTCAACCTGACCTACCGGACCGTTACGGTGTTTCTTGATATATATGTCAGTTATACCTTTTCGCTCACTCTCGGGGTTATAATACTCTTCTCGATACAAGAACGCTACAACATCGGCATCCTGCTCGATTGACCCTGATTCGCGTAGGTCGGCGAGCTGGGGTATCTGCGGACTTCGACTCTCAACTGATCGACTCAACTGGCTGAGGGCAATTAACGGCACGTTTAACTCGCGCGCGATTCCTTTTAAGCCCCTTGATATTTCTGAGATTTCTTGTACGCGATTGCCCTCACCTCCGTATTTGCTACCCCCACTCATCAGCTGTAGATAATCGACTATAATCAGCCCTATAGGTCGGCGATGTGCCTCCCTTCGGGCTTTTGTGCGCAGATCACTTACGGTTATACCCGGTGTGTCATCGATAAACATCTGGGCTTCGGATAATGAACCCATTGCGTGACCTATTTTTTCAAAATCGGTATCACTCAGATTACCGGTGCGCAGAGCCCATGCGTCAACTCCGGATTCCATAGCCAGTAGTCTGTCAACTAATTGTTCTTTACTCATTTCCAGGCTAAAAACTAAAACTGGTTCGCCCGCTTTAATAGAAATATTGTGCGCAAGATTTAGGGCTAGGGCGGTTTTACCCATCGATGGCCTCCCGGCTAGAATAAACAAGTCAGAACGCTGCAACCCCGCAAGCATATTGTCCAAATCTTTAAACCCAGTGGGGACGCCACGGATCTTTCCTTTGTCTTTGTGTAATTCGTCTAAACGGTCAAAACTTTCTCCCAGAATTTCTTCTAAACTGACGATATTTTGCCCAACGTAACGCTGGCTAGTTTCAAAAAGTTGAGATTCCGCTTCTTCGATAAGTTCCTGTAGGTTTTTGGTTTCGTCGTAACCTAGGGCTACAATATTTTGACTAGATTTGATTAGCTTTCGCCTTAAAGCTTTTTGAGATACTATTCCAGAATATTGCTCTATGTGGGCCGCAGTGGGTACGTAATTAGTAAGCTCACTGAGGTATGATGCCCCCCCGACCATGTCTAAAAGGCCATTATTGCGAAGTTGATCTGTTAGTGTCAGAACATCAATAGGGCTGTGTTTGTCATATAGTTGCTTGATTGCCTCATATATCTTTTGATGACGTTCATCATAAAAATCGAGTGGCTGCAATTGATCAGCAATTTTGACAATTGCATCACTATCAATTAGAACAGCGCCTAGCAGGCTGGCTTCGGCATCCGTATTTTGTGGCGGGATTCGGGTTTTGTCGTCCATCGAATTATGGCTCCAGTACTTCCCCACCACCAAAAACATTAGTTATTGACTCTAGTGTATCAGACGAAGGCTTCGCCGGCTTGGTATTTGACGCTTGCGAGGGATCTTTTTTGGCATTTTTATCTATGATACAGTTTATCTGAACGGACTGGCCAGTTGTTTCTTTTATTATGCCAGATATTATTTCTTGGTTGCGGCTTTCCTTACAGCGTCGTTGGTGAAATGGAAATGCAAAAGCTAAGACTAATTTGTTCTCATCTGTTGTAGGGTACGCCATTCTGGCGATCCCGTAGAGAGTATTGTGCTTGCCGCGAATACTAGCCAGAACATTATCCCAAAGGCCATTATCCAGTGCGTCTTTTAATGAAAAGTTTGGGTCAACTATTAAGTCAGGCTTCTGCGCGGTCTTTTTCTCTGAAGTAGGACTTTTTTCTGGAGTATTTGTTGCAGGTTTTGTCTTTTCTGCTTTGATTTTTGGTACCTCAGGATCACTGCTTGTAGTCGATGTTGGAGTAGATTCCAGTTTATTAGTGTCACTAAGCATAGCCTCCATTAGTACATATTCTAGAAACTGATACGGATTACCAGCACTAGGAACTTCTATCAAGTTTTTCAGTAAGGTTAGTTTTGTATTAGCATCTAATCCCGAAGATTTCGATATCAGGCTAGACCTAACCAACTTGGCAAGTTGCTTCGAGATAATACTGGCTTGGTAGCCCTCTGCTTGAAATTTCTCTAATAAGTCAAAAGCTGATTCATACTTCCCGTCGACAACAGCACGCCAAAGCATACCTACGGACTCTTGTTCGGGCATTCCGATGGATTTTCGGACTACCGCTTCGTCAATTGTTATTTCGGCACTACGTAGCTGGTCCAACAGACTAATACTGTCACGAAAACTACCATTACTGTATTGCGCTATCAGCTTGAGTGCATCATCATCAACTGTTATTTTTTCGCTTTTAGCGAGTTGTTTTAGATGTTTTATGGCATCCGAGTCATCAATAGCTTTGAAAGAGTAATGCTGGGTTCGGCTGATGATGGTTTCCGGTAGTTTATGGACTTCTGTCGTTGCTAAAATAAAAATCACGTGTTCAGGAGGCTCTTCTAGAGTTTTTAACAGTGCATTAAAGGCTTCTTTGGTTAGCATATGTACTTCATCAATGATATACACTTTGAATGGTGCCACAACAGGCGCCAAACGTACTTTGTCGCGTAAATCCCTAATCTCGTCAATGCGACGATTGCTGGCGGCGTCTATCTCGATAATATCGATGTGCTCTGCTGCGGTGCCGTCATAGGGAAGATTATTGATTTCATGAGCCAAGATACGAGCAACACTTGTCTTGCCAACACCTTTTGGTCCCGTAAATAGATAGGCATGACTGATTTTCCCCGATTTCAAGGCGTTTTTAAGCGTTGTTGTTATATGATCTTGTCCTATAACTTCACTCAACTTTTTTGATCGATACTTTCTATATAATGCCTGCCCCATAGCCTATCTATTATAGACTAATCCGCACGTCAGTTTCGTTGTGCAATATGCTATACGTTTGTTGCTAACGGGAAAAGAGCAACCAGGTAAAAAATGTATACCATTTTGCCGGCGTAAAGAGAAAAACCGCAGGTTTGTCTTATTTACTAGGCATTAGAGGGCGGCTTCTAGGGCTGCCCATTCGGCTGTTTGGTCGTCTTCTGGCACGTTTATGCTGACTTGATCGCCTGGTTTTGCCTTGAAGTATGTCACGCTGGCAAGCAATACTCGATATTTCTGCTTGTCTACATCAACATAATAGTGGCCATTTTCCATGACTAATGTGCCAACTTTTTGGACTCTGGGGATTGGCCCGATTTGCTTATAAAGAAACGCCCCATCGTCTGCAATCGTCAGCTTAAGAATGTCACCCTGAACGAGCTTTGATTTGGAGGCATAGTTAGCTGGGACGGGATATGTTTTTCCATCTGACCCAACCATATTTTGTCCGTCAAAAACGCCTTCGATAATCTTGCCTGCGATGTCTTCTGATGGTTTGATTGGGGCCATATCATCGTCACCCAATAGACTAACTAACAGTTCTTTTGCTGCCGCTAGACTGGTCTCCGCCTCTTGAATAAGCACTTTCAGTCTTTTTATTTGTTTATCTGATACATCTGCCATAATCTGGTCTTCTCTCAGTGTTTGTTTATCTATACACTTTACATAAAAATATCATGCTTGCTAACATTAGTCAAAGGGTCAAGCCCCTACCTGTGGATAAAATAATACCACTCCAGTACTTCGGAGCGGTATTATTGTTCGATAACTCAATCAATGACTAAGCTAGTTCTACTGTTGCGCCCTTTGATAGACTCAGGGCGCTCTGTTGAACTTTAGGAAAGTTCAACAGTCGCGCCAGCGTCTTCCAAGGTTTTCTTGGCAGCATCAGCGTCTTCTTTTTTGGCTTTTTCTAGCACTGGTTTTGGTGCACCGTCAACGACAGCTTTTGCTTCACCAAGGCCTAGACCCGTGATGTCTTTGACTGCTTTAATGACCGCTACTTTTTGCGCGCCAACTTCTTTCAGAATAACGTCGTATTCTGATTTTTCCTCAACCGCTTCGGCTGCCTCAGCTGGTGCTGCGGCTACGGCTGCGGCTGGTGCTGCGGCACTAACGCCCCAGTACTCTTCTAGAAACTTAACAAACTTGCTAATTTCTAAAGCTGACATTTTGTCCAGTTCTGCAACTAGTTTTTCGAACTCTTTTGGAGTCTCTACTGTTTTCTTTTCTTCTGACATACAATCTCCTTTTGAGAATTAAGGCTAAACCTACGGTTTTCCCCTATTAGTTAATTTATTGAATTGCTTCTGCTCTTGCGCTCATGACATTTAGTACGCCACGAAGGTTTCCTGATAGTACGTTGACGAATCCACTGAGTGGCGCGCCAAGTGTTCCAACAAGCTGTGCTCGTAGTTGATCTTTGCTAGGTAGTTGTGCTAGATACTTTACGTCATCTGCACTCATAAACTGTCCGTCTGTAGAAAATGCTCCGACAAATTGAATTGTTGGATTTTTCTTAGCAAACGAAGCTAATGATTGTGCTGGGGCTACCTCGTCCTGCGAGTTGAAAGCGTATAGCAATTGACCATTTAAGGCACTTGTGTCTACATCTTTCAAATGGTCTGTAGTGCTGATTGCCTGGCGAACCAAACGGTTTTTTACTACTTTTACCACTGTCCCGGTCTCTTTAGCATTTTTTCTTAGCTCTTGTAGCTGTTTTACGCTTGTACCTTCGTACTGCGCAACAACCGTAATCTTTGAGCTAGCCAAAAGATCGGCTACAGAGGCAACAACTTCGTCTTTTTCTTGCTTAGTTAAAGCCATATGTTGATTCCTGTTTAATTATTTCGACCTGGGTTGTAAATGTGCAAACTTGTACCCTGGGTTAGGGTAAAGGTTCAAAAGACTAAAAAAGTCTTCGGTGCTGTTTTACCAAAGACTTTATACAAAAACGTAACAAAAAAGTTGACTATTACTATTATGTACCTTGACGACTTTATTAAGGTTTCCCCGTCGCTGTCTTCGGTAATTAACCCAGTAATTGTAGCAGAAACGGTTACCCACTGTCAATAAGTTATGAAACCAAATTTATCTATGAGAAAGTAGCTCAGGATGCGATGGGATCGGAGGTTATTGCAAGGTTTATTGTATGGTTTGCTTCACGACTTGCTTCGCCTACTGCCCCAGTATTTGCCGCGGCCGTCACAGCTGTAGTCATTACATAACCAGCAAGAAAGAGATTGGCAGCCACCTCATCTTGCGGTGTGACATGAGCTTCGGAGGTCATTATGACTGCGGCAACTGTTCCTGTAATTATTTCTACAGACGTGCTAATAGCTTGTCCTGCTACGTCTTTGGCTTGGGCTAATAGCGAACGGTCGTTCTTGTGTCCATGGCTACTATGCTCATATTGTTGCCTGGCTGTATTCATATTTGCATTTTCTGAGATGAGGTATCGAGCAGTTGTATGGCTGCTTGCAATATCATTAATTCTATTGATTGCTCTGCGTTTTTCAACTACTGCACCGGTAGCAAGTGCAGCTTCAGATAGACCTGCAAAAACGAGCACACCTTTAGGATCAAGGCCTCCAATCGGCTCTATTGTGCGGTTACCAACATCGTCTGACAGTGATAGCATCGCAATGCCTGCGACCGTGACTCCCGCAAGAGTAAATAACGCACGAGACATATACGACTCTCTGGCGCGTTGTCGTACTGCGCGTTTGCTGGCTTCGGGAGATGCCGCTATTTCAAAGTCAATTTGCTTTCTTTTGAACATAAATAAGATTTTAGCATAAATAGAGAAAAAGTCAATAGTCTTTAGTGTATTTTTTTAAAAAAACGTCAATTGCTTTTGATGACAATTTTTCGAATTCGTAACCAGAAGCCTTTAGGTCGTTCTCAACCGTCTTAGGCTCCGTTGTTTCAAAACTAACCAGAATATTTGCAGTGTCTGAACCCTGGCCACGGTAGTGAAAAGTGCTAATATTCCAACGCCTTGCGACTACGCGCAAAAAGTCAGTTAATGCACCGGCTCGCTCCGGAAACAATACTTCGTAAAAATGCTCATTTTTTGCAAGTACCGACACACCACCAATCATATGGCGAATGTGCTTCTTTACTATCTCGTCAGACGACAAATCATCATACTCGTAGCTCTTTAAAGTCATTTTGTCCATGAACTTCTCCTTATCTGCTTTGTCTTGCAGACCAATGCCTACGAATATATGTGCACGGTCTCTACTATTCAACCGATAGCTAAACTCGGTAATAGCGTGCCCATTAACAACTTCCAAACAGAATTTTTCTAGCGCACCAGCCTGCTCGGGCATTTTTACCGAAAAAAGTGCTTCCTTGCCACTTCCTACCAGAGTTCGTTCAGCAACATATTGTAAACGTTCAAACGACATATTGGCACCTGAACATATAGCAACCGCTGTTGCGTTTTTTATGCCGCCATCGGCAAAATACTTAGACGCCCCAGCAACGCCGAGGGCGCCAGCGGGCTCAACGATGTTTCTAGTATCTTCAAAAACCGCCTTGATCCCAGCAGAGATTTGATCATTGGTGACAGTAATTACCTCGTCAACGTATTTCTGGCATATCTTGAAGGTATTTTCCCCAACTTCTTTCACTGCTACCCCATCAGCAAACAGTCCGACGTGATCTAGTTGTACTCGCTTGCCAGCCTTTAACGACAGCCCCATGGCATTACTATCCTTTGGTTCTACGCCAATTATCTTGATGTTCGGATCTAGTTGCTTGATAAACTGAGCGATTCCTGCAATAAGTCCACCGCCTCCAACGGGCACAAATATATGAGTGACATCAGGTAGCTGCTCAATGATTTCCCGGCCAACTGTGCCCTGCCCAGCGATAACTAAAGGATCATCAAAAGGGTGAATAAACGCTTTGCCTGTTTGTTTTACTAGTTCTTGAGACTTATCGTAGGCATCTGAATAGCTATCTCCGCAGAGGATTACTTCGGCGTTGTATGATTTAACTGCGTCAATCTTAATATTTGGAGTGGTTTTGGGCATAACGATCGTAGCAGAAATACCAAGTTTTTGTGCGCTCAGAGCTACGCCTTGTGCATGGTTCCCTGCGCTTGCAGCTATAACACCCTTTTTCTTCTTGGCGCCGTTCAAATGCACCATTTTATTGTATGCTCCCCTGATTTTGAACGAATGCACAGGTTGTAAGTCTTCTCTTTTTAGGTATATTGGAAAGCCGTTTGCGTGGCTCAGTTTGGTAGCTTTTTCTAGAGGAGTTTCGGTAGCAACATCGTAAACCTTCGCTAACAGTGTTTCATTGATTGCATTACTCATTTGCTCTCCTTTTTGTAGGCAACAGCTTCTATCTCGATTAGTACTGGCACTTTATTGCTGGTGACTTTGGGTAGGTTTGATGCTTCAATGCATGATCTGGCGGGACGGGGTTCACTAAAATATGTAACATATATTTCATTTACAGTTGAAAAATCATCGACGTTCTTCAAGAATATAGTTGTTTTTACGATGTCATCAAGCGTCAAGCCTTGCGTGGACAAGGTTTCGGACAGGTTACTAAATAGTAGCTTGGTTTGTTCTTTTATGGTCTCTGGGGCCTCTTTCGAAGACCCGTCAACACCTAAATGCCCGGATATAAAGTAAAAATCGCCCTTTTTCACGATAGGGCTGTATGGTCCATATGTTACTTGATTTGACATTAATTTCTCCTTTACCTTCAGACTATCGAAGGTCGGTTTAATTTAAAAACCCCGCTTGGATGGGCGGGGTTTATTTTTGACAATATAAAACTCTAGTCCCGCTGATTAGGGGTCGCAATAATAATGTTGATTATTCCTCGAGCCATACGAATAATGGTACTACTTTGAGTTGTATTGTCAACGCTCAGACTGCGAAAGCCATGTCATGAGACATTAATGCCAATATGACAGCATGACGAGCATCTACCACCGCTATATGCGCATCAACTTCTTCTTCTGGGGCTCGCTGTAGCCTTCCCTCATGTACTTTACGGGTGTTACCGCCACCGGCGTGATTATCGACAGTAACTGCCTTCATACCTTCAATATCTACATCGACAATAGCTTGTGCGTAAGGGTTACCGAAGAGTGCATGAATTGAGGCAATGTGGCCGTAAATTTCAAGTAGGCGATGCCTCATCGGTGATTCGACATATTTCGCATTTGCCTCCCCATGAGGCCCGGATCCAGCGTCATATGAACGAGTTTTTCCAATAGACGTCTCATTAAACCGCTGAGTCTCTGCAATTTCGCCAACGGATTTTGCTGCCCCATACATTGTCGGAAGCGAAAAGGCCATATGACTGGAGACATATCTATCACGAAAAATTGATTTTTTAAGTGCACGGGTAGCGAAAATATCTTCGGGTATGTTCCCTTCGCGAACAAATCTCTCAATGTTTTCGTAATCAATAGTTGCCATTTCGGCAAGCCTCTCAAGGACATCAACAATTGCTGTGTTCCCTGCTCGCTCACCCATGCCGATAATCGATCCTTCAACTTTATCAAAACCTGCATGTAAGGCGTCCAGACTGAATTCGGTGGCTGACCCAGAGTCGTTATGGGCATGAACACTAGTAGTGACAGTTACATCCTCAAACTCTTCGGCTACTGATTTCGCAGTTGTATTAAAGTCCGCTAAACCTTCTGTGTCCCATAAGCCGTATGGCGAACTGCCGAAAGTGTTGGCAAGATTGACATTGACAGAGCGTGCTCCATGTCCAAAAAGAAATCTTGTCACATGATTGTGGTATTCGGCCACAATGTTAGGATCTTGAGTATGATCAACGGCGCCTTCGCCCGATACTGAAAAATGTTGAAAACCAGCCTGTAATGCGATTAATGTTGTATCACATAGATCTTGAGCTGACTTAGTAGGTGTATTTGGTTGAATGCTGGCCAATGCAAGTAACTCTGGGGAAATACGATTGTAAACATGTACAATGACACGCTCTTTATCAAAACCTTCTAAAACTTTTATGGCTTCAACAATGCCATCTTTTTGAGCCCCAACAAGCATCTGAATCTTTACTTTTTTGTATCGTTCGTCACCCTCAGCAGACTTTGAATTAATGTGTTTTACTAAAGCCCTACCGAAAGGACGATCTTCGGGGTTGCCAAAATGGCCAGCCTCTATAGTCTCTATGCCTGTATCAATAAGGTTGTCAAAAATGCCTATTCTATCCTCTATAGATAATCCTTCTGGTTTTCCGGACGGCAGTATCTCACCTTTTTTAATGTCATCTTGTTGAAGTCCGTCACGAAGAGTTACGTCAACAATGTCAATAACTCTCACGTCGGTCGGACCGTGCTCAAATGCACTCTCAATAAGCCGCTCTGCTTCTCTGTTTACTGCCATGTCTTGCTCTGCTACCGCAAATACATCAATATCTTGTTCTATTACACTCACTTGCTACTACTACCTCTCTAAATTAAAAAAATCAGGCTCCGGTGAAGCCTGATTGGTAGGGCTGTGCTAAGGCGAATATTCGCTCAGGCTTCAACCATGTTGAAGCACAGCCTTTGTAGGCTTAGCAGCAGCAACTGGTGAATCTGATAAATACTCATTATGCCGACAATGTTAACACACCACTCAACGGTTTGCAAATTGACACTAGATTTCTAAAAACTATGTCTAACCAAAAAATGTTTGCAGGGCACTGTGAGCTTGCTTTAACTTTTTGCCGTCTGTTGGCAAAAGATTGTGAAAAGTGGTGGCAATTGCAACACCATGTAGGTCTAGAATGTGCAGGTATTGTCTCTCGACCGACTTCCCTACGAATCTCGCCCCGATTGCACCGACTGGGGAGCTCACGAGTCCAGCTCTTGGGGATGGATTCATCCTGACCTCTCGGGTAAATGCCTTGTTAGCTGCGGACTTGTCACTCATCACGTATAGGACGCTCAGTAGGCCCGGCGCAGCTAAAGCTAGGACCTCATTTGAAGGTATTCTCTTTTCGTCGTCTGGGAGCCGTCGCATCACGAGTTGAGAAAGTAGCGGAAGTCTCTGCTGGGTAACATCAGGTCTCTCAACTAGCAAACCCATCACTGCGCCCATACCAACCGCTGCAGTTTCTGCTGTAGCAGGGCTACTAGCAGACCGTCGCTCTGTTTCTTGCCTTATGCCACTTAAGACCAGAGTAACCTCAGAAGTTAATTGAGCTTTTGGATTCATGCCGGCTAAAACATCAACATCATCTTCGAACTCATCCAAGTAGGTTGCGAATTTATTTAGACTGGCCGGCAATCCTGCAATTGTGCGCATTCTGTGCCGCACGTCGTACAAATTCATAGCAAAAGACACATCATGCTGCGCAGTTTCTACCGTTCCCGCAAACCGGGCCACAGCATCAAGAGGCAGACCTAAAAACTCTTGTGGGCCTTCGTTCGGCACAGGTGCAGTTGAACTCATACTAATATTTTATCAGATAACGACATATAAGTCAATAGATAAAACAAATCCGTTCTTATAACTGGCTCAATTTGTATTGGGTATAGCGTTCGGCGGCTAATCTGGTTAGTTCTTCGTCTTCGCCTTGATTCACAAACTTCATTGATTCAGCCAGTAACGGGTGTACTTCGGCTAGTTTTTCGTGCATTTCCTGGACTAGCTTGCGGTATCCAGGATGACCCTGGGGGCTAGTGCGGAGTTCGTGTAGGTGGAATGCTTCTCTCGCGTTATATGTGACTTTCCAGCGCATCTTATGGCCTAGTAGCGTCGCATATTGAGCCTCAAGGTGGTATCCGGCCGCTTGCAGGTCGCTGTATAGTCCTAGACTGATGTCAAAACACTCCTCAAATAGTTCTGTTAGGCCAGCTTCATCTACGAGCGGCGGGACTTCGTATCCATAACGAGGGGTCAACAGCTGCCACTCTAGGTCGTCCACTATTCTATGTCGTTGTAAGTCGCGGAAAATACCATAGTCGCAAACTAAATCCCAACTATAATGCGCCTTCTCGAGCGCTCTGCCAGGCCGATGACGTCTATTGAGTCGCTCTCCCATGTAGGTTTTCAGGACCTCTTCTCGGCGTTCGTATGGCCAGCTAAACACTTCTTTTCGTATAGACTCTAGCGAGGTGTTGCCGTGTTCGTACAAGATATCCGCGACCAGGTCAAGCTCGTTCTTTGGCCAATAATCTGTCAGTTTTACAGCCTCGGATTCAACGTCATGATGTTTTGGCAGATAGGACTCGGCTAGTTTTTGAACGGCAGATCTAGTATTTGCTCGATAGGCAATAAGTGCCCCTCCGCGGTCAGGCTTATCAGCACGTTCCAGGAAAGCCGGAATAACTTTCCGCGCCTCTGCAAGGACTTTGTCCCCGGTATCACGCATTTCAAGTAATTCTTCACTCTGCAGGTGCATAATCAGGCTCTCTAACGCTTGGCCTGAGGCAAAAATACCAACAGTAGCCTTTGTAGCAACTGGCAAAACAGCCCTAATTGCATCGCAGGCCTGGGCGCGTGTAGCGCCTTTCCAGGCACCATCTCGCTCGTTTTCTGGTACAGATGAGTTTGTACGAACATGATCAGTTAATTTGTGTACCATTTCGGAATATAGATCAAATATCCGGTTAATCTTTTCTTCGTATAGTTTTGTGGTAGCATCGTCAAACTGACGCGGCGTAAAATATTTGTATTTTCCATATTTGTCTTTCTCGTCAAAAAATATATATCTAGTTGATTGCTCTAGATATGACGCAAGTCTGCCCCACTCCAGTTTCTTTGTAAGTAAGTTAGACGCGTTCTCTACCACGATGTGCTGACCAACTAACTGCTGAACCGAATCATCGCCATACGCGGTGATGACTCTATGAAGCAGGTTAGAATCCTTGCCCATATCTTGAGTAAACTCGTCTAAAACCGTTATTCGCATATCATCACCACGACGCGACAGCCTAGCCATTGCCGCCGCCGCCGTAACAGGTGTTAGGGTTTCTCCTGTGAATGCGTACACATCCCCAGTAGTGTTGGTTATGGCGGAATCTAAGAGATGGTGCCCAGCCTCCGTAATCTCGTAACCAGAATCTGTCTTTTTTACGTACGGATTGATTTTTTTAGCAGGTTTTTTTGATTTGGGGTTTGGCTTCTGTTTTGGGGGCAACATAGGGGTTATTTTTTCCTTTATAAGTTTGCTAATGGTTTCAATATCCAAAAGGTTTCCACCACGCACACAGTCAATCCTAGTAAAATCTTTTGGAAAAAGCTCACATAGATCATCGTAGACCTCGACGGATCTTTTGAGATGGCCGAGATCCGCTTCATGAATATCACGTTTTTTATCGGTGTACGTTCGAGTTTCTTTATTATCCACTAGTTTTTGGGCTGTCTCAGCAGGTACCCGTAGGACTATACTTATATTCGGTCGTGGTATTCCTAACATCTGAAATTCAAGGTTGTCTATCCAGATAAAATATCCGCGGCGTTCTTCTGGGTTTGAAAACTTAGTACCCTGGTGCGCCATGTTTGAGCCGGTAAAACGATTCGCAAGCACAATCTTTCCATCGTCGAGTGCTGCTTGGATCTCCTGAGCGGTTTCGTACCTGTCTAGCGCATAAAATAACGATGCTGTGTATGGCCCGACTTGATCAGCGGTGCCATACTTACCGTTCAAATACTCTCGAACGAAAAAACTTGACGGCTGATCATAACGAGGAAAGTCAAAACAAGCAATATTGTAACCATCATCGACTAGTTGCTTTTTGAGCATATCAAATTGGGTGCCTTTACCAGAACCATCCGTGCCTTCAATAACCAAAAAAACACCCTTTCTTTGTCTTTCTGCGCTCCCACCCGCTACATCTGTAGTCGGGTTCATATTAGTCTCCTTTTAGCCCGGTAATTTTAGGAGGCATCAAACGCGTGTCATTAAAAGCGCGGGGCAGCATGTGTTCAGGTCGCCAGTTCTTAATGATCATATTTAGGTCAAGGCTGTCGTCAGTCTGGTATTTTCCGCTCAGTTTCTTGTATTCGCTGTCCACAGGCCCTGTATCGTAGAAAACCATTTGGGCAATTCGTTCACCAACCGGCAAAAGTACAGTTTCGTATTGGTTCATGTTATAGATTTCCATCGTCCAACGGTTGATATAACCTGGGTCTCCCCAACCCGCGTCTAAGCATACTGCAATCCCGTTCCGGCCCCATGTGCTCCTTGCCTGCATCGTGCTGGTTCCTGGTGCCTTTATGCCAATAAACTCGTGTGTGTGAGCTAGTATTCTCTCTCCCGGGTGAATAGGGATTACGGGATGGTTAAGGGGAATTCCTTTCAGCGGTTTTATCCCATTTTCATCGCACCAAATTTTTTGGGAAACTGCTTTCAAGGCGCCTTCAAAATAACGTTTAACATCAGCTTCATCAAATGGGTTGTATATCGGGTGGTCTTTGGCTCTTTCTGTTCTGTAATAATAATGACCAAGTGTCACATCGACACTACTACCAGCAATATGCTTTTCGTTATAAGGGTGAAAAACAATATGCCCATAATGGATTGCTTGCTTTATTTGTGTATTGCTGTATACCGACACTAATCCCTCTTTTCATTAGATATTGTACGGTTTTACAGGTGTAAGCTCAAGCAGAAAATGTTAATTACAACATCTTTTGAAGATGTTTCTCGATTGTTTTTTGTATCTCGTCAACGGGTGGTTCCGCATCAATGACAACTACTCTCCCTGCTAGACTAGGGTTTTTGTTTAGGAAGACTTTTGCCTCCATATAGCCCTGCCTAACACGTTCATGGTAAGCAGAGTTTTGCTTTTCGTAAAAATCTGCCGGTTTGTCTAATCTTGCTTTACGGCGGGCATTGACGATTTGCTGGTCTGCTTCAAATAAAAATAAAACGTTTATACCCCAGAGCGCGAGCATTTTATCCATGGCGTCGTAGCCCATCGATCGGTCTTTTAATTGGCTGCCGGCTGTATTGTAGGCGAGTATTGCTAGTGGACTACGGTCAAGTAGGCAAATTTGACCATTGCTGATACGTTTTTGAATATCTAGCCCAAGCGCTGTATGCATAGCCAGTGATATGTACACATCAACTTCAGCAGGTCTGGTGTGATCAGAAAGTGAGGCTTTGCGTAGTTCCTCTCCAATTGGCGTCCCACCAGATGCACGTGCAGTATGCACCTTGTGGCCTAATGAACGGAGCCAAGCAGCAGTTAACTCGACCTGAGTCGACTTGCCAACTCCATCAGGTCCATCAAACGCAACTATTAGTCCTTTTGTTTGAGCCATTTGTGAGTAATTATAACTCAGATGGTTGGATTTTGACGCTAGGTCCCATAGTCGTAGTCAAGTAGATACTTTGGACGTATTGGCCTTTTACAGATGTGGGCTTTGCAGTCTTTATACTTGATAGCACTGCTTGAGCGTTTGTTATAACATCAGTAGCCTTGAAGCTAACTTTACCTATTCCTAGGTGCACGATTCCGGTGCTGTCGACGCGGTACTCTACTTTTCCGGCTTTCGCCTCTTTAACGGCTTTCGCAACATCGGCTGCTACGGTACCACTTTTTGGGTTAGGCATCAGGCCTTTTGGTCCCAATATACGGGCGTATTTTCCTAATCTAGCCATAACTTTTGGAGTAGCTACAAGAACATCAAAGTTGATTTCTCCGTTGTCTAACTGTTGCAAAAACTCTTCTCCGCCAGCAATGTCAGCACCGGCTGCCTTCGCTTTTTTGACATCGTCTTCGTCGGCGAATACAGCCACCCTGACTGTTTTTCCTGTTCCAGCAGGCAATACAACGTTATCGCGAATGTTTTGGTCCGCATGTTTAGGGTCTACATTCAAACGAACGTGTAGTTCTACTGCCGCATCAAATTTGACGCTGTTAGTCTTTAGAGCTAGTTCTACTGCCTCAGCCAGGTTATACTCTTTATCTTTTTCGATTAACTCGGCAACTTTTTTGTAACCTTTGCTACGACGTTCTAAGCGACTTCGAGTTGGCTTTACGGTTTTCTTGACTGCCGAAACTTCATCCTTTGGAGTTTGTGCTGTTGAAGTTTTCTTCCTTTCTTCTTTGGCTTCCTTTTCTCCTGCTTCTTTGATAGCTTTTGCGCTATGTTTGCCGGCTTTTTTGACTACGACTTCAGCTTTATCTTCTTCAACGATTTCTTTGGCTTCCTTTTCAACTATTTCAGCATCAGCTTTTTTAATAGATTCAAGAATAGCTTTCTCCTCTTCCGGCGTTTTCTTTACCGATTTCTTTGATGTCGTTTTCTTGGCTTCAGCCATGTTTTTCTCCCTCGTGGTAATAACGGCGTTTCTAGACGCCTCCCACAATTTAGTTAATTATCTAATCGCACCCAGGCCCAACATGATTATTGTCACCAGTAATAAACCCTGTATATACTTCGAAAGTCCCTTTGGGTTCAATTGCAGTGTCTGTAGCCTCTACAGCTCCTGGCGCAAGTGATTCGGCGGAGCCAAGAACTTCTGGTGGACATAGGCCCTTTGAAACCAGCTCTTCTATTGATGCTGCTACCGATCCTAGAGCACTGATAACATTTTCAGTGCACACTGCCGCTTCCTCTGTATCAATTTCCGCTAAAGCTTCAAGCATGAGAGGTAAGTTGCCCTCGACTAATGACTTTAGCATTCTTGCAGCCGTGATAGCATCGTACATATCACGCATGAGGTTTGTGTAAACCTCCTTATCGTCTATGGACTGTTGATAAGGTGTGTATATACGGGCCATTGTTATTTACGCTATCTCCACGCCCATGCTGCGGGCAGTGCCGGCGACCATTTTTTTAACGGCTTCTATGTCATCGGCGTTCATATCTTGCATCTTTTCTTCGGCTATTTCTGTCAGCTGTGCATCAGTTAGTTTCTGTTCTAGCTTCTCACTGTTTGGTTTACCCGAACCCTTTTGGATGCCTAACTTTTCTCGAATTAGGTCGTCTGTAGGACGTGCAACTACACGGAACTTCATTGACCGATCTTCGTATATTGCGATGTGGGCGGTTACGATCCCTTTCATGTCACGAGTTTGCTCGTTAAAAGGTGTAACAAAATCCATCATATTTACACCATACTGGCCCAATGTTGAGCCTACTGGTGGTCCAGCGCTGGCTTTGCCGGCTGGAATTTTCATTTTAAGATTCGCAGTAATTTTCTTTTCTGCCATAATATTGCCTTTCAGGGTATAAGACAAACCTACGGTTTTCTTGTAGCGCCGACAAAATTGAATCCATTTTAGCCGGGCCGCTCATTTCCCTTTTATTCTCCCTCATTAAGAAGCGTTGAGGGATTAATGTGTGTAACTAAAGTAGTTTACTACACTTTACCCCTGTTGTCTAGTGTGGAACTCTCCCAGATACTCTTCAGCAATCCAGTAGACATCCGTGTAGGCAACTCTATCCGACTCGCTCAATGCTCCCTCAATTCTCACTAGAGCTCTTCCGGCTAAACGACCAATTTCGTGAGCATCTGGGGGTGTTTGACTCAATGCTTGCATAACCTCATCGTGCAGCTCGATTACATTAGGGTTAGTGGTTTGTTCAAGCGCGGAGGTTGGCATCATTTTATACGCGTTTGACTTGCAAGCTATCAAGTTCTACTGGGGTTTCACGTCCAAACATGTTGACCAGGACTTTCAGCTTGCCCTTCTGTGCATCTAGGTCGTTGATTGTGCCGTCAAAGCCCTTGAATGGTCCATCTATGATATTCACGACTTCGCCGATGTTGAAGTCCATTTTATGTTTCGGATCTTCTTTGCCCATTCGCTTCAAAATCTTGTCGATTTCGTCATCGGAGACCGGGGTTGGATCAGTGCCTGTACCTACAAATCCCGTTACGTTAGGGGTATTTCGTACAATGTACCAAGCATCTTCAGTCAATTTCATCTCAACTAGTACGTAGCCTTGAAAAATTCGTTTTTCTACTACCTTGCGTTTGCCGTTTTTTACTTCGATCATCTTCTCTTTGGGGACTAGCACCTGAAAGATTTTGTCATTCATGTCTAGACTTTCAGCACGTTGTCTAATGCTGACCGCCACTTTTTCCTCGTAGCCACTATAAGTATGAATAGCATACCAGTGTTTTGTTGTATCGTATCGTTTGCTCATATATTTCCTTTACTGTAGTAATAATGCCTTAAATATCTTGTCTAGCCCATAATCAACGATTGCGATGGCAACCCCAAAAACAGTAGCAAAAGCTAATACCGCCATAGTTAACTTCGCTGTTGTTTTTCTGTCCGGCCACGATACTTCTTTAACTTCTTTCCAGCTACTTCTAAAATAGCTGGGTGTAACCCGACGTTTTTTATTCAAAAAAGTGCTTACTTTGTGTTTTGGAAGGGGTAAATAATACTCTTTTTTCCCGATTGTTTTAGCATGTTTAAATGGAGTTGCAATTTTTTTTGCCGACTGTTTTATGATTCTTTTACCTTTGTTGCTAGAAATATCTTGCGTAGTCTGGCGTAAGGTTTTAGCCGGTTTAAACGATTTTATTTCTGATTTTTTTGCCATTGTCAGTAGATGCTCCAATTAAAAAACACATACGTTATGTATGTGTCGCTGTGTCAATAGTACCAGAGGTGGCTTATAAAAGTCAACACTACTTCAAATTAGGTATTACTATTTTAAACGTAGAACCTTTATCTAGCTCGCTTTCCATCGATATCTCTGCGTGAATTAATCTAGCCAACTTCATAGTTACATAAAGTCCCAGGCCAGTACCTGTGTTCTCTCTTGTCCGGTAATCTTCTGATCTAAAAAACTTATCA
This sequence comes from uncultured Candidatus Saccharibacteria bacterium, assembly GCA_964491925.1. Taxonomy (GTDB): domain Bacteria; phylum Patescibacteriota; class Saccharimonadia; order Saccharimonadales; family JAGQNJ01; genus CAYRSA01. The sequence continues at coordinate 2,509 of CAZBGZ010000005.1, read as the reverse complement.
AAAACTTTTTCTTGATCGCCTTTGCTAATTCCAATGCCAGTATCTTGAACGGTAAATTCTGCTCCTTTTTCGTGTTGTTTGGCGCGTATTGTAACACCGCCTTTTTCAGTGTATTTTATTGCGTTTGTGATAAAATTTTGCAAGATTTCGCGAACATAGAGTTGGCTAGACTGTAGTAACTCTAATTTTGGGTCTATCTCCGTGCTAAATGTTAGTTTTTTTTCAACGGCCTGAGGTCTATACAAGCTTTTCAAGCCTTTTAACAGGTTGTGTATATTAATCCCCTCAATATCCACTGCTAGCTTTCCTCTTTCTGCTCTCGAAAGTGTAGAAAGGTCGTTTATCATCCCACCTAAGAATAGTATCTGGTCGTGAGCATTCTCTAAGGCATCACTGATGTCTTTTGAATCCTCTTGTTTCTTGGCAACAATCTGTGCATTGCTAATATTTCCCTCAGCAATAGCTATTGGGGTGCGAAGTTCGTGACTGACCACACTTATGAACTCATCCCGTTCTTCTTCGAGAGACTTCTCCCTGGTAATATCGCGAAGAAGAACTACATGTCCGTGTGCTCCTTTTTGTCCGTAACCCAAGCGCACTGGCGCTATACTGAAATATAAGTTAATTGTGCTTTTGTCAGGGTATTGTAGCCGATAATCTCTGCTGAAAGTTGGTGTCGAAGCAGCTTCTATCAGCTTTTTCAAATCGACACTTTGATTATTTTTATCAATGATTTCCATGATTGCGGGCAACGATTTTCCGTTTATAGAACTATTCAGATCAAGTATGTTAAGAGCCGCACCGTTATAAGTCACAATCTTTTGTTTTTCATCAATTGCGATCACACCATCGCCCATACTGTTAATTAGACTGGTAAGGCGTTCATGTTCCACCTCTGCGGTTTTTGATAGAGGGATTAGATTCTTAACTTTTGGATGCATATAACTACATTATGCCATAAGCGTTAATTAGGAGTTAATAATATTTGGAGAAAATGCTTTAATCTCTTTGCGAAGGAGTTTGTAATCTGGTAAAACGGATTCAACCTCTTGCCAGAACGTAGGACTATGATTGAGATGTTTTGTATGTGCAAGTTCGTGAACAATAACATACTCGACAAGTCTCCATGGCAGTTGTGATAAGAAGATATTAAGAGTTATATTTTTACTTGAGTCACAACTCCCCCATCGACTACGGAGTTTTTTTGTAAAAACATTTTTAACAAAAAATCCGTTTTCTAGAGCCATATCGTGTAGCCTTGGTAGGATAATTTCTTGTGTTTCTTTTTTTAAGGCTCTCTCGCATGCCGAACGGATAATGCTTTGATTCTCAGCTGAAGAAGTATTAGTATTGGCGCCCTTGTATACAATAATTTTGTTTGACGTTACCCTGGTTGATAATTTGTCCGTAGTTTTGTCTGAAAAAACTATCTGATGGTTTTTCCCAATATAACTACCGTTCGTTATAATAACCTCTTTTAATAAATTTCTTAGGACCCAATCTTTTTTTGTTAATAGGTACTTTTCTGCAACAATATAGGGTACACCACAGGGTAATGTAACTTTTATTTTACTCCCCTGGATATGTAGCTTTATAGACCTCGATTTTTTGTGTTTTTGAAAACTAACTGGCCCCAGACCTGAAACTTCCCGAATTCTAATAGGCATAGATAGTACTAGCGAATCCTGATGTTTCTGTGTAATAAATCTTCGCGACCCGGGACTAGATTCACCATGCCAGGCTTTATTACATTCGAAGACGCGGTATCTGCGCTAATAAGATTATGGTCGTACAGACGCTTCACTAGTGCGCTGCGCTGCATTTGAAATGAGTGTTTCCCGCTGAGCACTATGTATTCTTCACTTGACTTTGGATTTTGCATACTTGTTATGTATGCGTCAAAACTTTGTTTAGTGTAGGTGCGAGCGTATTTATCATCAATTCTTCGTCTGTCTCGCTTGATTGTTCTATGATAGGCTGTATCACGATCGATTTGGAACCATAATAAAAGGGGTACTGAATGATGTCTTTTGGCCAATTCTTCTAGTAGTTTTCTGCGTTTTGGGCCCAGAGCATCATTGTCGTATATAACACTAACACCAAGACTCAGAAACTCTTCAGCCATGTACATCATTAAATGCTCGACAACCTGGTTTTCTTCTGTATCGTATCCGGGTTTTTCGAATAGCTCTCCTCTGATGCGATCGCTGTTTATATGGGCAGCTCTTATTGAATCGCTGAGCTGTCTTGCAAAGTGCGTTTTCCCAGAACCGGGGAATCCATGCATAATTAATAAAATTGGTTTTGATAAGTTAATCTTTGCCATCGCTACTATTGTATACTAGGCTCAATTATTTTAGAAACTGGACTTTTTGAACACAAACAGGGATAAAATACTGTATTATATATCTAGTTTCTATGTGCATTTCTTATAGGGGCATAGTACAACGGCTAGTATAAGGGTCTCCAAAACCCTAGATCGTGGTTCGATTCCACGTGCCCCTGCCAG
>CAZBGZ010000004.1:0-91944 GCA_964491925.1 uncultured Candidatus Saccharibacteria bacterium | reverse complement strand
CATATGGTACTGATGCAAAACTACCGGATGGTTTCCCGAGCGATATACCTATTTACGAGCCATCAAACATTATCTACGCAACTTCGACAGACAAAAAACATTACAGTGTATCAGCACGCACAGCCGACTCAACCAGTGACGTTCTAGCTTACTACAAAAAAGAGCTCGCTACGCAGGGCTGGAAGGCTACGAGTGAATCATCTTACGGCGAAGGAACGATATTGATATATAAGAAAAATAATCGACAACTTTCTGCCTCTGTATCTACTCAAGATGATCAAACAGCCGAAAAAACCTTCTTCTCAGTTAGTGTGACTGAAAACTAGGGTTTTTCTAGTAGTTTAGATTGTTTAACTAGCTTAGTAGCCTTGTCTATATGGGCTGATTCTTGTTCAAATGCGGCAAGCGCTTTTCCCATACTAGGGTAATGAGGTATTGACTTAAAGGCGTTCGAAAGACGGGTTGTCCTATTAATGGTAGAGCGCACGGGCCCTTTTAACCGTGAAATACAAAAAGTAATTTTCCGGTCTTTCATTTCTCGAATTAGACCCAATAACATTGCCCCTGCTGTCGAATCAATCGACGTAATTGTTTCGGCGTCCCAAAGAAACCATCTAATCTCATCATTAGCATTTACTAGATTTAGTACCCGTTGGCGAAAATATTCTGAATTACCGAAATACAATGGTGCATCAAATCGGTACATTATGATGCCTGGTATTGATTCGGTTTTTGGGGGGCGTTTTTTGTCACGTATTGATCCGTCTGCGGCAACGCCCAACACAGCATCAGTCGGAAAAGCACTTTTCCGTACGAGGTTTACCACCGCCAATAGGATAGCTAACAAGAGCCCTTGGAATATGCCTAGTACAGTTACCCCCACTACTGTTGCAATTGCCAGCAACGCTTCTGCATGCCATGCATGCCAAATCGACCGTAGCTCGCTGATATTGAATAGTTTTAAGACGGCAATGATAATAATCACTGCCAGCGCTGGTTGGGGTAGATACTTTAGAATTGGAGTGAGGAATAACAGCGCCAAGCCTACCACAACAGCAGCTATAAGTTGGGAGACTTGGCTGACCGCGTTGTTTTGTTCGTTAACTGCGGTTCTCACCCCACTTGCTGCAATGGGAATGCCGCCAAATAACCCTGTTCCTATGCTTGATACTCCTAATGCCGTTAGCTCCTGTGCTGAGTTAATATGATCATTATTCTTTGCTGCAAATGATCGCGCCGTAGTTATGGTGTTAGCATAACTGACCATCATTATTGCAAATGCTGGAATGAATAAGTTTTGTACGTCAAAGAAACTAACATCAGGGAAGTGGGGAAGCGGCAACCCTGAAGGGATAGTCCCAACAACGTCTATGCCGGCACCTTTAAAATCCAGTAACCAGGAGAGAAAAATACAGGCCAAAAGAACGACTAGGCTGACAGGGATTTTTGGTAAATAGTGGATCATTAGGAAACAAGCAAAACCTAGAGATACACTAAGCAAGAAAGTGGCCGGGTGAACGTGAATTATGTTAGAGAGTATGTTGAAAATGCTACTAAAGAAGTTGCTTTTAGCCAGTGCTGGTAACCCGAATAATTTTGGCGCTTGTGACGCAATAACCGCCAGTCCTAGCCCCGTCATATAACCGAGTAGAATTGGTCGAGACAGGAATTCGCTGAGAAAACTCAATTTTGTGGCGACAGCTATCAAACAGGCCAGGCCAATCAAAATAGCTAGCAGTGCAACCAGAGCGGTGTAATGCGATGGGTCGTCGTTAGCTAGGGGGATTAGCGTCGCGCCAGTCAGGGCAGCCATCGCAGCATCCGGCCCGACGACTACGTGCTTGGTAGTTGAAAAGATAGCGAATAACAACATCCCGATAAAAGTCGCATATAGCCCCATTGCCACAGGTGCGCCAGCTAATTGTGCATAAGCCATAGCCTGAGGGATCGCTATTGCTGCAACTGTTGCGCCAGCAATTAAATCTAGTCGGAAGAAGGAGCGGCTATAATCACGCAGTGTATTTAGTATTGGTAACTGGGGATAGGTGTTTTTTAACATAATCGGCTTTGTGCTAATTATACATCCAGAGTGGATAGCAACGAACAGTAATGTTTGCGCCAGGGGAGTATAATATAAGTAGAGATAAATAAGGAGAAATTACTATGTCTGACGAAAAAGTAAAAACTCCGCAAAAGACAAATGCCTTGGCGGTGATCGGGCTAGTTAGTGCATTTTTTGTGCCGATAATCGGTCTGGTTCTATCGTTAGTGGGCTTGTTGCAAATCAACAAAAAGAAAGAAAAGGGCAAAGGGTTAGCCATCGCAGGTATCGCTACGGCTGTTATTGTAGGGTTTTTACAGATTGTGACAATTAGTTTAATTTTCTTGGCGGTCAGGAGCTCTTCCTTGACATTGGTCAGCTACACCAACAATGACATTGGATACACCGTACAACATCCTAAGGGGTGGAAACAGGAGCCCGAGAACCAAGAAGGCGCTCAAGGTATGCTTTTCAAAGGTGACCCTGAAGATACAGGAAAAGTGTCTGGACAAGTCGAAGTGGTTTATCTAAAAGCCCCAAAAAACGGCTACAAAAAAGACGTACTAAACGCCATACGCGATGCCCTAAAGAAAGATAACCCCAATACAAAAGTCGAATATGTGTCCAGGCAGAGCTTCAAAGGCCTTGACTCTGTCAGAATGCTAATCAGCTATGATGGGGAGAATGGTCGAGTCAAATCAAAAGTCACAGTCATACTAAATAAGGATAATTCTATATACACGCTGGCAACACAGGCCCCTGAGCAAAATTGGAAGAAGTTGCAAGATTCGTTTGACGAGATCCACAACACGTTTGAACCCTAAATAGACAGGAGAAGCCCATGCCAAAGAAGAAATTCTGTCAAAGTTGCAGCATGCCACTGGATGGCAAAGATAACGGTACGGAGAAAGATGGTTCATTTAGTCAAAAATACTGCGCAATGTGTTACGAGAAAGGTTCGTTTAGAACGCCAGATATTACCCTAGAAGAAATGACCAAAATCGTCGACAAAGCATTAAAAGACCAGGGTTGGGGCAGAATTCGTCGCTGGCTAGGACGCGGGTATCTACCAAGACTAGAACGCTGGAAGAAGCCTTAGCTAGTTTTTTGTTGATAGCATGTCGACGATCAGGGCTGCTGTCCACGAAAAGCTTTTGGACCCCGCCGGCGACCCGTCTAGCGGCGAGAAATATTCATAAAAACCTGATTTTTCAACTAATTTTATAGAATTTGAAACTATTTCATCCGCTATTTCCTTGTACCCATAACGCTTTAGGCCATCGGCTATCAGCCAATTTGTGTTAATCCACGTCGGGCCCTGCCAATAATTTTGGGCATCGAACCACTTAGAGTTTTTGGGGACAGATGGGACTGGAAACCGTAGCCCAAATGTGTGGGGGTCTTTAAGATGTTCAACTAACTTCTCGGCGTGGTCTTTGCTGATCTTGCCACTATAAAGGGCCAAAAATGTGGATATACTAGACACTCCTATATTTTGGCCAGTATTTATGTTGTAACTAAAATACTGTTTGCTGACATCATCCCACAATTCTTCATACGCGTTTTCAGTATTTTTGATGTCAGTCTGTAAACTTTCTGGTAGTTCACGCCCAAGATATGTGGCAATTTGTTTTAGGTGAGTATTTGCTCGAATAAATATTGCGTTGAACCCAGCATCTTCTATTTTGGGCAAATTACTTTTTAACGCTTTTTGATTGCTATATCCCTTATGCCTTAGTCTACGCGACAAACTGTATAACAGCAAAGCATCCAAAGTCGTTAGTCGTTGGCCTAGTTTTACATAGCGTGCATCCCGTCTGATTATATTTATCAGATGGTCAATCTTTAGGCTCCTGACACCTTTTACCCACATAGGCATGTGTTTTTCGTGTAATTCTTTCATCCAAGGCGGGGTGCTATCTAGCCCCGTTTCCCAAGGGTGAAAGAGCAATACCAAACCCTCATTCTTAGGATCCCGATCCCTGTACAACCATTTGTGATAGGCGACTATATGTGGGTAGGTTTTGGTGTACCAGGCGCGTCGGTCTTCCTTTGATAGTTTTTTGCCTATCCTTACGACCGCCTCTGCTATAAGTGGAGGTTGAGTAATTCCGCTGGTGGCGATATCGTCCGGTGAATAGGGTGAAGTATAGCTGCGCCAAAGGTCGCGGTCATTAATATATTTCAGCCCACTATCTAGAACCATATGGGGTACCATCCCGTTGGTCCACTGGCCTTTTAGCAGATTTAGTATCTCTTTTTGTGCCCTCTCAACATCATAATGCGCAAGTCCGATTGCAATAAAACAGCTGTCCCATAACCATTGATGCGGATACATTCCATCGGCTGGAATAGTATGCCCATTATGAAAATTGTTAGCCAAAACCTCCTTGGCTTTATTCATCAAATCAGTATTTTTTTCGTCGTTAGCCATTAGCATATAGTATACAGTGTCAAAAAAAGGACTTGCTTGCTTTTGGAAAATATATCGAATATAGTTTTGATGAAATACGGAGGAATTATGGGGTTAGAAGTAGCGGGCGATTTGATTACTATGACGCCGGGTCCGATAGACGTACATGCTCATCCCAGAGTGTTTGATCCGCTTCCAGATGGCAAAGCCGGACTGGAAGCATATACCGAGGCAATGCTTGAGTCAGGCATAACTGTGATGCTGGCTATGCCAAACGAGGCAAGGCGGGTCATAAACGACAAAACAGGTCAAATAGAACAAGTCCAATATCCGATTTCAAACCCTGATAGGGTAGGGGCGATGGAAACAGCTATTAGTTCTCAATCGAGAACCTTGGCTGGTATTCACCTAGGCATAGATAAAAAAGAAGTTTTGTCGGACAACGGACGCGAAGTGGTTGCTTATAAGGCCAGGCGCCTCTTTTACACCGGTGGCACAAATGCGTCAGGGCTAAAACTGTGGGTTGATTTGTCCACGGGCGGTATGAATGTGTCCATAGATCATGCCTCACAGCTAATAGATGAATGGAATAAATTTTACCCAGAGAAGCCGACTATTGTTCATGCTGAGGATGGCAACGTCCGAACGATCCTTGCTGCGATTGCTGGCAAGCCAAATGGCAACGAGATCCCAATTCATATTGCGCATGTTTCGTCTCGAGAAGAGCTTGAGTCAGTAATAGAAGCCAAAGAAAATGGTATGCGGGTAACGTGCGAGGTTACTCCCCACCACCTATTTGCAACCGCAGCCGAGGTAGCGAAAATTGGAGGTTTTGGCTGCATGAAGCCTTCGTTAAAGTCGGCTGAAGACGTACAGTTTTTATGGGATAATATGGACTACATTGACGTATTTGCTAGTGACTGTGCCCCGCATCGATTGGAGGAAAAAGAAGCAGAGAACCCGGCGTTTGGGGTAACAAACCATACCGTAATGATACCCTTGCTATTAGGCGCAGTTTCCGAAGGCAGAATTGCTCTGGACGATTTGTATCAAAAAATAGTTGTTACTCCGCGAGAAATATTCAATATATCGATGGACGATGGTACGAGTGCAGTATTTGATATTGGCGGTAAATTCGATAGTATTGCTGATGCCGAACGTACTATTAACCCGCAGTACGGGCAAAACATGTTCGGGCATCTCGAACAAATCGGCGCTGTGTACCATCTTGCAGGCAGGGTCGTGCATGCAGCCTCGGGCGAGTCAGAATTTAGGAGAGGCCAAAACGGCACGAAAACCAGAAACTACCAAGTTAGCCTACGTCATCTAGTAAAGTGCCCTAGGTAGAATTGTGCATTATCGTCACAGATATTCTGTGACGGGTTTTGCAGTTTTCCAGAGTGCTTCGAAAATAGATGTTTGAGTCTCTACAAATTGCTGGCTCTCGACTTCAAAACCTACTATTTCGACGTTTTTTAGGTAAACCTGTGCGTTTACTACGTGCAGGTGCCTCAGCGATCGGTGTCAACACGGCAGTTAGAAGTCTTGGGGTAAAAACAATGACGACTATCGATAGAGAGGTAATTGCTAATCTTGATACATTGCCTCTGGGGCAAGATACACTACAGCACATTATTGGTGCTGAAACAGTTCGTGGGCCAAAAAAAAGATGCTGTTTAGCGGAAGTTTGTAAAGGATAGCGGAAAGTCGAAATCTTGTGATTTTAATAATTGCATGGCTGCTTGTAGTTCGTCTTTTTTCTGGCTGGTTACACGTACCTCTTCGCCTTGAATTTGAGTTTTTACTTTTGGTAATTCATCACGGATCAATTTTGTTATTTTTTTGGCTTTTTCTTGGTCCAAACCACTCTGAAACGGAACTTCCCAATGCATCTTCAGGTTTGTTGTCAGGGGTTCTTTTGAAACATCAATAATCTTTTGGCTTTGGCTACGCGCAGCCAGTTTTTTACGAATAATGTCTGCAATCGCATCTAGCTGATACTGACTATCACCCATAACCTTGAACCCTGTTTTATCACTATTTAGCCACTCGACAGCAGCCGAAGTCCCCTTAAAATCATAACGGTTTGAGAGTTCTCGCTGTGTCTGGTCAAAGACATTAATCATCTCGGCCTTATCGAATTCACTAACTACATCAAAAGAAAAGCTTGCCATACTTTCCAGTATAGACCATAAAACGCTATTGCCAAAAATGAATAGACCTGTTATCGTAGAAAAGTTATGGATACTATAATCGCAAATAAAGGATTTCTCTTTACCGACACTATCGTGGCGGTTTCTTCTGTGCGTTTGTAAACAAATAGAAAAGTATTGAAAAGACCGCCACTAGGGCGGTTTTTAAATTCTTGCGTAATTATTGAAAAAGGAGATTAAAGTGACAATGACAACTTATGGAAATGTGCCAGCACATGTGCAAACAGGCAGCATGGACGTCCAGGCAAGTTATGAAGCGCATATTGCCGAGCTTGACAGATATACACCAACGCCAAGGGATGCTGTTAGACATTTAGCTGGACTTGCAATAATGCCGGACGACTATGATCGTGTGGTACAAAACGGTATTTTACAGAATGAAGACCACGAACGGCGCGCATTAATTGAGATTGCTCGTGGTGATACTCGGCCTTTTGGTCAGATATATCATGTTATTCGAATGATGGGCAGAGATGAAGAAGCGCCTACTTATACAGACGCCAGTAAGGCAGGCGGCGTTGCTAAGAGATACGACCCTTTCAGAGAAAAGAGCCCGTTCTTTTAGTAAAAACGGTGTGCGTTAAACTATAAGTAAACTAAATTAGGAGCAAACATGGAACCGACTAAGTTATTGTACCTGGAAAATATGCAGAAACTAGAGTGCGATGGATATGTAGAAGGCGTAGAGCAAAAAGACGGAAAAACAATAGTATATTTGAATCAGACAGTTTTCTACCCGCAGGGTGGAGGCCAGCCGTATGACACGGGTGTAATATCAAGTGACGCCGCAAAATTTGTGGTCGAAGAAGTTCGATTTGTTGACGGCGTAGTGCATCATATTGGGCATTTTGAAGGCAATCAGTTCATGCAAGGGGAAGATGTGCAGTGTGAGGTGGACAGTGAACGTCGAAAATTACATACTCGCTTGCATTCTGGTGGTCATGTTCTTGATATGGCGGTTAACCAACTCGGCTACACCTGGATACCAGACAAAGGATTTCATTTTCCACGGGGGCCATATGTTGAATACGACGGTGATTTAGGAGAAGAAACCAAGGAAGAAGTATCGGCCAAGATAACTCAAAAAATTAGTGAAATCTTAGGGTCGGGGATAAAAACAGAAATAAAGTTCGTTGACAGGGATGAAATGGCACAATTGTGTCGTCATGTTCCCGACTATTTACCAAAAGATAAGCCTAGCCGAGTTGTTTTATATGGTGACTTTGGGGTGCCGTGCGGTGGAACGCACGTTGCAGAACTAAAAGACATCGGACAAGAGACAGTTCGCAAAATAAAAACATCCTCGGGCACTATTCGAATATCGTATGAAGTGAAAGACCGTCCTTAATTTAAGAGGCGAACGAGGGGCAAGTTAGTATATAATGACTATAAGTATGAGCTATAAGCATAAGAAAATTGGGGATGTGGCCGAGGCATTGCAAAGACGTCTAGAAAAGGTTGAAAATAAAGCTTCTGTTTTGCGCGCACCTGAGCTGAAGGCTTTGGCGGCTGAAATACCTCTGTTAAAGCCTGACGAAAGGGCTAGTTTCGGCAAAGAATTAAACCAGCTGAAAGCCGAACTGACAGTGTTGGTCGCTGATGCGTCAGATGACAGTGAAAAACTTGACCCCATTGATGTTACGGCACCATTCGATGTTAACGCTAAAAAACCGTCGTTGCTGCCCGCGCAAAACGGCAGCAAGCACCCACTTATGATTGAGATAGAACAAATCTCTGACATTTTCTATAGAATGGGTTTCAATGTAGAACAGTCCAGGCTGCTTGATGATGATTATCATATGTTTGATAGTCTAAATTTCCCTAAAGGACACCCAGCACGTGACGACTATGACACTTTTATGACCACAGATGGATTAATCGCACCGGCGCATACTAGTACCATGCAAAACAGACTATTGAAAAAGTACAAATCAAATTTAGAAAACGGCCGCCCAATTGCCGTTTTGGTCCCTGATAGAGTGTTTCGTAATGAAGACTTGGACGCTCGGCACGAGCATACCTTTTACCAACACGAAGGAATTTTTGTAGATAAAGGCATGAACGCTGGCAACCTAATAGCCACACTAAAGACTTTTTTGCAGGAATACTACCATCAGGATATAGAGGTAAAGACACAGCCTTTCTATTTTCCGTTCACAGAGCCTAGTTTTGAGTTTGCTCTTAGTTGCCCATTTTGCAAGAAAAAAGGCTGTAGTGTGTGCTCGCAATCTGGTTGGATTGAGCTGCTTGGCTGTGGAATGATCCACCCAAACGTGCTGAAAATGGCTGACATTAACCCTGATATATATACCGGCTTTGCCTGGGGCGGCGGAATCGATCGGTTAGTTATGATGAAATCCAATATCGAAGACGTCCGACACTTTGAATCTGGTAAATTAGACTTTTTGAGGCAATTCTCATGAGCGTTAGGAAATACGATTATTTTGTTGCTGGCCGCTGGCGAAACCGTGATGCCATTAGGACTATAGTCGACAAGCTTCGGGATGCGGGGAAGTCTGTTTACTGTTTTATTGAGAATCAGTACGAAGATAAGGCTGGGCTTGTTATCGATACCTCAGAAGGTTCTGATGTTGAAAGCTTTATGCAAAAGCTCGAGACATTAGAAGATTGGGAAACGAACCCCACTTTCAGAGAGATTTTTGAAACTGATATGAGAAACCAAAGAAATTCTAAAGAATTTATTTTAGTTTTTCCTGCTGGTTTGTCTGCGCATATGGAGCTAGGGGCAGCCTACGGCATGGGCAAAAAATGCTACGGCATCGGGAGCCCCGACAAGTACGAAACGCTATATCTGATGATGGACAAAGTCTACCCGGATGTAGAAACTTTTATAGAGGAAAAAGTTAAATTGAGGCAATCCTCATGAAATACGTTGACCTATCGGTACTAATTAATGAAGATACGCCAATTTACCCTGGTGATCCGAAAACCATCATAAAACCAGCCGGTGTTCTTGATAAAGACGGCTATTGCGACCATTATCTTTCGATTGGAACGCACGTCGGCACACACGTCGATGCACCTATGCACATGCTTGCTGGTGGCAAAGCTCTGGACCAAATCCCGGTCGACCAATTTATTGGACGCGGGGTTTATGTTGACGTAATAGATGGCAATTTCGACACGCTAAAAGATGCTGATATTCAGGAAGGCGACATAGTGCTGCTTTATACCGGTATGGGCGCAAAATATCACGAATCCGCCTATTTTGAAGACTATCCAGCCATGAGCGAGGAAGTTGCCCAGTACCTTGTAGCCAAAAAAATCAAAATGATAGGTATAGACGCTTGTAGTCCAGACAATAAAGACGGCTTTCCAGTCCATAAAATTTTACTTGAAGGCGGCGTCCTTATAGCCGAAAACCTAACAAATCTCGAACAATTAGTGGGCAAGACATTCAAAGTATTCGCCCTGCCAATAAATCTACAGATAGACGCAGCCCCTGCCAGAATAATTGCGGAGATAGAGACATGAAAAATGCAATAATCCTACACGGGAAACCCAGCAAAGACCACTTTTATGATGTTAACTTTCCTTCGTTCAGTAACTATTACTGGTTACCGTGGCTTCAGAAACAACTTGTTGTGCGCGAAATCCCGACGCAAACGCCAGAAGTCCCCAATGGCTGGATAGCCGATTACCCTACATGGCAAAAAGAATTTGAACGTTACGATATTAGCCCAGAGACAATATTGGTCGGCCATAGTTGTGGCGGCGGTTTCTTAGCACGCTGGCTAAGTGAACATAAAGACATTTCAGTGGGCAAGGTCGTTTTGGTAGCGCCCTGGATCGATCCAGATAAGAAATTCGATACTGGCGATTTTTTTGAATTTACCATCGACCCTGATTTAGTTAAGCGAACGGCCGGGGTTACAATTTTTAATTCGGATGATGATGGCGAAAGTGTGAAAAAGAGCGCACAAATACTGAAAGAAAAGATACGTGGCGTGAAATATAAACAGTTTCATGAGTATGGACATTTCTTTGATGACAGACGAATGCAATTCCCCGAATTGCTAGAGGAGATAGAAAAATGAACAAAGTAATGCAAATTCTAGACTCAACGATATTTTGCACACTTTCAACGGTGTGTAATGACGGTTCGCCTTGGGCAAGCCCAGTTTTTTTTGTGTTTGATAATAATAGTAATATCTATTGGTGGACGGATGCAGAAAGTGTGCATTCGCAGAATTTAGACCGAGACAACAGAGTGTTTATTACGATGTTTAACCCGAATGCATCCGAAAAAGAAGCCGCAGGCGTTTACATGGAAGCAAAAGCAAGAATATTAGAAGAGGGGGAAGAACTAAAAAGCGCACTTGCTCTATATAACCAACGCGCTAAACTTTTTCAGTTGACCGAAGATACCACTACAGGGGATGCCCCTACCAGAATATTCACAGCCACCCCCGAACGTATTTGGTTGAACAGTGAAGGCAAAAAAAACGGGTACTACATAGATACTCGTTGTGAGGTTAAGCTATGAAGATATCGCTTAATTGGTTAAGAGAGTTTACTGATATACAGATATCGGTCGATGAACTGGTTAAGAAAATTGGGGCTCAACTGGGCGAAGTAGAAGAAGTAATATCGTTGGGTGAGCGGTACGAAGGCGTGGTTGTCGCTAAAGTTGTCAGTTGCGAAAAGCATCCTAACGCCGACAAATTACATGTCTGTAAAATCGATGATGGTGGTGTCACAAAGGGTGTGAAGCGTGACAGCAAAGGATTAGTCCAAGTTGTTTGCGGCGCACAAAATGTACGTGCTGGTATTAGCGTCGCCTGGATACCACCAGGCGCAATAGTGCCTAGTACTTTTGAAAAGGAACAGTTCAAACTGGACGTTCGGCCCCTGCGCGGTGCAGACAGCAATGGAATGCTGGGCAGTGCGAAGGAACTGCAGATTAGCGATGACCACGATGGCATACTAATTGTCGATAAGCCGGCCAAGCCTGGGGCATCATTCGCCGAGCTTTATGAATTAGACGACTATATTATTGACATCGAGAACAAGATGTTCACTCATCGTCCGGATTGTTTCGGTATATTAGGTGTTGCGCGGGAAATTGCCGGTATTCAAAACATAAAGTTCACTTCACCAAAATGGTATCTTCATAGCCTGCCAATAAAGGCCAGTAAATCTGATAAAAAACTGTCATTAACAGTCAAAAACCAAATTCCTGAGCTCGTGCCGCGCTTCTTTGCCGTGCCATTATCCGACATAAAAGTCACAAAATCACCAATAATTATGCAGTCTTATCTCAGTAGACTTGGCATAAAATCGATCAATAACGTAGTAGATATAACTAACTTTATTATGTTGCTGACGGCCCAGCCAACGCACGCCTACGATTATGACAAAGTAGCTGCGCAGGATAATTCTGCAAAAGCTACAATAATAGCCAGATTGCCAAAAAAGGGTGAAAAAATCGTGCTACTCAACGGCAAAACAATTCAACCTCACGATAAAGCGATAATGATTGCAACCGAAAAAAGACTGATTGGAATCGGTGGCGTCATGGGGGGGACAGATACAGAAGTCGATAGCGAAACCAAAAACATAATTTTGGAATGTGCTAGCTTTGATATGTATTCGATCCGAAAAACTAGTATGACGCACGGTTTATTTACGGACGCTGTTACCAGGTTCAACAAAGGCCAATCGCCGTTACAAAATGATGTTGTTGCGACCTACGCTGTTGGAATGCTTCAGAAATTAGCAAATGCAGAGTTGGCAGGCGACATTATTGATACGGCGGCACACAAATCCCAAGGTTTCTGGAAGGGTATCCACACCAACAGCGGTTTTATAAACGAACGTTTAGGTCTAGACCTATCAACGACACAGATAGCTACTTTGTTGAAAAACGTCGAAATTTCAGTAGCAACAAACGGTAAAAACTTAATAGCTAGTCCGCCATTCTGGCGAACCGATCTCGAGATACCAGAAGATATAGTCGAAGAAGTAGGACGATTGTATGGATATGATCATTTGCCACTGACATTGCCGAAGCGTGACATAACACCAGCGCAAAAAGATAAAATGCTTGTCATAAAAAGCAAAGTCCGAGACGTTTTGTCGCGAGCAGGCGCGAACGAAGTACTAACTTATAGCTTTGTTCATGGGGATTTATTCGATAAAACGGGTCAAGATAAAAAACAAGCTTATCAAATCAGTAACGCCCTTAGCCCCGATCTGCAATATTACCGACTCACCCTAACACCAAGTCTGTTGGACAAGGTACACATGAATATAAAGTCTGGATATGACGAGTTTGCATTGTTCGAAATTGGCAAATCACATAACAAGACACATCTCGAAAAAGATAGCAAACTGCCAACAGAATTAGAGATGGTTGCGGCCGTCTACTCATCGAATACAAAGTCGAAAAACGAGGGAGCGCCATATTACAAGGTCAAAGAACTACTGGAACATCTAGGTAAAAGTTTTGGTCTAGAATTGGCCTATAAATCGGTTGACGATAAGCCGAATTACCCAGTTACGGCGCCTTTTAACTCTGCCCGTTCGGCATACGTCATCGATGGACAAAGTGGTACATTCCTGGGCATTATAGGCGAATACAAAGCTAGTGTGCGAAAAGCTCTAAAATTACCACCAAATACCGCCGGTTTTGAAATTGGAACAGAGGGAATACAGTCTGCGCAAACGAAAACAAGTGTATATACACCGCTATCAAAATACCCTAGCACTCACCAGGATATTAGCTTTAAGGTGACTTGTGATACACCCTATTCCGATTTAGCTAACTGCGCGAAAGCCCAACTACGCAAGGCAGAAAAAGAACATGGTTATACATGCACTTTCCAGCCGATTGATATTTTTAGCAAAGACAAAACATCAAAACATATTAGCTTTCGAATCAGCCTGTCACACCCAGACCGCACTCTAGTGACTGAAGAGGTCAACAAACTTCTAGATTC
This sequence comes from uncultured Candidatus Saccharibacteria bacterium, assembly GCA_964491925.1. Lineage (GTDB taxonomy): Bacteria > Patescibacteriota > Saccharimonadia > Saccharimonadales > JAGQNJ01 > CAYRSA01. The sequence continues at coordinate 78,315 of CAZBGZ010000004.1, read as the reverse complement.
CATAGCCACCATAGCCAAAGAGAAGGTCAAAGCTACTAGGCTATGAAACACATCTGGCGAATCATAAAGTTTACCCGCCAGCTGTGGCCCTATTACATCACCGTTAGTTTTATATCAATATTGGTTGCTCTGACCGGCTTGCTGATACCAATGCTGAGCGGACGAGCAATAGACACCATCAAGGTTGGCACTACCGGCAATGTTCGTTATGTCGTAATGCTAGCAACCGGTATTTTCCTACTAGATGTAGCATCTACTTTGTTGAGTAACATCGGGGGGTATTTTGGCGACAGAATGGGGGTAAAGCTTCAGAGGTTACTAAGTCGGCGCTATTATCAACATTTGCTGAGTCTTCCCCAAAACTACTTTGATACAGAGCTATCTGGAAAGATTATCAACCGCCTCAACCGTTCCATTGCTCAAGTCAGCAATTTTATGCAGATGTGGAGCAACAACTTTTTACAGTTTGTTTTTAGTACAGTTTTTGCACTTATAATAATTGCCTATTACAGCGTTCCCATAGCTCTGCTGTTGTTTGCTCTCTACCCGATATACATTCTCATGACGGTCAAGACCAGTGGTAAGTGGATGAAATATCAGGCAAAAATCAATAAAAACCTCGATATCGCTACGGGGCGTTTTGCAGAATCCATAAGCCAAATAAAAGTAGTAAAAAGCTTCATTCAGGAAAAACACGAACTCAATTTTTTCCGTCGTCATTACGACAAAACCGTTAATATAGCAAAATCTCAGTCAAAATTGTGGCACAAAAGGGATATACAGCGACGCGTGATCCTAAACGTGATCTTCTACGCTGTTTATCTGCTGATTTTCGTCCAAGCAGTTAACGGCCATTTTAGCCCTGGACAAGCAGTAGCCTTGATTTTGTATGCTATGCAGATACGTATTCCAATATTTACCATTAGTTTCCTGGTTGAAAACACCCAAAAAGCCATAGCCGACAGCAAAGATTATTTTGAAATAATGAACCTAGAACCGGAAATTTCCGATGTTGAAGGTGCCAAAAAGCTGGCTGTCAAAAAAGGCAGAATTACCTTCGAGAATGTAGAGTTTGGATACAGTGACCACCTTGTAATAAAAGGAATTAATCTTGATCTAAAACCAGATTCAAAAGTTGCCCTAGTTGGGGAGAGCGGCGAGGGGAAGACAACAATAACCAATTTGTTGATGCGACTATACGAGCCTCAAAAAGGTGCAATTCTGATAGACGGACAAGATATCAACAGTGTGACCCAAAAAAGCTTGCGCGATAACATTGGTGTAGTTTTCCAGGATCCAGCGCTTTTTAGTGGAACAATAAGCGAGAATATTGCTTATTCTAATCCCAACGCTAAAGAAGCAGATATCATAGCGGCGGCAAAAGCAGCCAATGCCCATGAATTTATTAAAAAGTTCGACAAAGGCTATCAGGCAGAGATTGGCGAGCGTGGGTTAAAACTATCCGGTGGCCAAAAACAACGCATAGCCATCGCCAGAGCACTTCTTAAAAATGCTCCCATTTTGATTCTGGACGAAGCTACCAGCAGTTTGGATAGTAAGAGCGAAGCAATGGTGCAAGAGGCCCTACGAAGGCTAATGAAGGGTCGTACTACACTAATAATCGCTCACAGACTGAGTACAATTCAGCATGTAGACCAAATAATCACTTTGGCTAACGGCCAAGTTGACGAGGTGGGTTCGCCCGAACAGCTAGCGAAAACAGACGGTATTTACGCCCAATTACTAAAACTGCAACAAGGCAAAACTGATTCCAGCAAGAAGAAGCTGCAAGAGTTTGAAATAAAGGCCTAATTTGAGCTTTATATATTGACAATTACTAGTTATACGTTATAATAGTGTTATTAATTGTTATTTATAGGAGATGTCAATGGCTGCCAGGTGTGTAGAAGGCGTCCCTCCTGTAGCTATGCATCCACCAACAGAATAGACTTCAACAAAATAGATTCTACTGGTTACTAAATTCTCACGACACTAGTGAGCTCATCTGTATCTTGTTATTTTTTTAGCAATAGTGTCACTCTCTTATATTGTTTCTGAATCAGCCATGTATAAGCTATACTAACTTTTACAATAAAGGGAGAATAAATGGCAACAAAGAAAATACATAGAGTGTTTGCCCTAAGTGCAGCAATCTTATTTTTACTAACTAGTGTTGGGTTTACCGGCGCCGTAATATGGCAAATGTCACAGGAGAACAAAAAAGTGGAAGAAACTCAAAAAACAGACGCAACAAAATTAAAGGGTACGAAATTGCAGGGATACCAGCCAGTATCAAGCGTACCAAAACTAGAATCAACAGATTTGGTGGTTGGAAATGGCGAAGTTGTTAAGCCAGGTGCCACCATAACGGCACACTACACTGGTGCAGTAGCCACAACAGGGAGTATTTTTGAGAGTTCTCTAGATTCTGGTAACCCAGCGACATTTGGTCTAGACCAAGTTATAAAGGGGTGGACACAAGGCGTTCCAGGTATGAAAGTAGGTGGGAAAAGGCGTTTAGTAATACCCGCAGAACTCGCCTATGGCTCTCAATCTCCGTCAGCTGATATCCCAGCTAATTCTCCGTTAGTTTTTGACATAGAACTCGTAGCAATCAGCAAATAGCTACAGAGGTGCCCAGAGAGCATTTTTATGTACAAAAACACAACATGTGGGGTAGTTGACATAAGCATGAACGCTATATACAATAGACTTTGTAAGTAAAAAGTACGTTAAACAAAACATAAAAACAGCATATTTTGAGGGTAGACCGAGGCTTCAGTGAGGTGAAGACTTGGTTCAAAAGCCCCTAAAAATGCAATAATGAGGGGAAAATATGCCGAAAGACATCACAATATATACAACTAACACCTGCGCCTACTGCGTAATGGTAAAAAAGTGGTTAAAAGCAAAGGGTCACACATATTCTGAGGTAAATCTAGACGAAAACCCAGGCAGGCAAAAAGAAGCCTTAGAGATGAGCGGTGCTATGACCGTCCCCGTAACAGTTGTTACGAAGCAAGATGATTCTAGGGAAGTTGTAGTTGGTTACAATCTAGCAAAACTAGCCCCCGCCCTCGGCTGAGATTGTTTTCTGTTGCAGATTGCTGTGTCTGGCTCTGTGCTACGCACTTCAACGTACCTCTAGTACGTCTCGTTTGCGTTCCTCGGCCATCCGTACACTCTACTAACAGAAAAGCAACCTCATTATTCGACGGTGGCACATTACTGCGGCGAGCGTTCCATTTCTAACCTACTACAAGTTGGGGAAATACTGCATAGTTGATGTATGCTTGAAAATATGATATCATATTTTTATGAATGAGACGCGTTTACCTATACCTTATTGCGACGGTTGCGAGTACCGTGGGGTCCCCGTAGAGTTTAAAAAGGGGGAGGCTAAAACATATTGCGCTCGAACAGCAATGGACAATTCGGTGGTTCTACTCAGGGTAGCGCAAGGCAGAGATATATCGATGTTCCCTGGTCCAGACGAACCCATTAAACGATTACCCATAGAAGTGGTTGGGAATTCTGTTGTTGATGCCTACTACGACAAAGCACTCGCCTGTATTCAGACTATGTCCGAAAATGGCACGCCCATCGCACCATAGTTTTACGAATAGTTTTACGAAGCACATTGGCCTATTCGCAGCCTCGAGACCCTAGCTAAAAATAATTATTTCGATTAAAATATAGAGACTAATATGGCGGAAGATAAAAAGATTCATGATTTGGTGATAGTTGGGGCTGGGCCGGCGGCTCTTGCTGCGGCTATTTATACGACACGCGAAGACCTTGATACGGTATTATACGAAAAAGGGGTACCTGGTGGCCTGGCCGCAATTACGGACTGGGTTGATAATTACCCGGGTTTCTCAAAAGGTATTTCCGGACTTGATCTAGCAGAAGAACTTCGCAAGCAAGCCGAGCGTTTTGGAGCCGATATTCAGCTGGGTGAAGTCTTGTCTATCAAGGATGCCGGTGATTACCGTGTTTTAGACACCACTGACGGCCCTGTAAAGGCCATGGCGGTACTAATCGCTACTGGTACAGACTACAAAAAAATTGGAGTACCTGGAGAGGCTGAGTACTTTGCACGAGGGGTACATTACTGTGCCACGTGTGACGGTGCATTTTACCGTGACAAAAAGTTAGTTGTCGTAGGCGGGGGGAACTCAGCAGTACAAGAAGCATTGTTTTTGACTAAATTCGCCAGCCACATTGATTTATTAGTTCGCAGTACGCTAAAAGCATCGGATGTATTGCTACGAGAGTTAAAAAAGAACAGTAAGATTACAGTTCATGAGGGCACCACAACTGATGAAATAGTGGCAAAGGACAACGTTGTCGTAAGCGTTACGGGCACAAAAGATGGTAAAAAAGTGTCGTTCGATATTGACGGAGTATTTGTTTTTGTCGGGTTAAAGCCAAACACAGCATTTTTGAAAGACACAGAAGTGCGACTAGATGAAATAGGATTTGTTATTGCCGAGCAAGGTCTAAAAACCAGCATGAACGGTGTTTTCGCAGCCGGCGATGTACGGTCTGGGGCAACTATGCAGATTGCCAGTGCAGTAGGTGAGGGCGCGACCGCAGCCCTGCGCATCCGAGAATTCCTTGAATCCACCACGCATATCGCAACAGCTTAATATCTATTTGTTATTTTTTAAAGATTTTTTTCATCAACTCTGGGTAGTTGGAACAGATGTAGACATCTTTATATAGGCGTGCGTAAATACGAGCTATCCACGGTTTGTCTACGGTCCATATGTATATGTGTAATTTCTTCCGTTTCGCCAGGTGATAAGTGATAGGGTTCAATAGACTATAGCTAAGTCCAATACCGTCAGCTTTCATCCCGCTAGCAAAGTTAACTATTTCAAAAGGGCTGTGTCGTTCTAGAACATAACAAAAAACTTTTGGGTCTGCTTTTTTCAGGTCGCGGAGTACGCTGTGATTGAAAGAAGCAACCCTAATATCTAGTTTGGGGTACTTTTTGATCATGGCAATAATTTCGCCCGGTTCAATGTAGTGTTTTAGCTCTACTATTACTCCCTCTGTCTTGCACTCTTTTAGCGCCGATTCTAACGTGGGAAGTTCTGGTGCTATTTTTTGAAGCTCGGCGATGGTGCTGTCCGTCACCTTCGTGTCGACTCCAAAAGTTCGTTTCAGGTTATCATCGTGACTAAGAACCAGAACGCCGTCTTTTGTCTGATGAACATCTATCTCGATATACGATGCCTGAGATTTAATACCTTGCTTGATGCTTTCAATAGTATTTTCTAGCGCCAGTCCAGCTGCACCTCTGTGCCCAATTATTTTCATACGACCAGACCACCACAAGAAGTTTGGGAGTTTAGCGCCAACCAACAGATGAGACCCAGGTTATTTCTTATTGATTTCATGATACAATTACTCCTAGTTTACACTATAAAATGTACTAAAAGGAGCAAAGAATGGCTGACTACAATAAGATATTAGATGCTGGCGACGTAGATAACGGCATTATTAACGTCGTTAATGAAATAGGGAAAGGTTCCAATCTAAAAGTAGAATACAATCGCAAACTAGCAATTTTTCAATTAGACCGTGTAGAGCCAGGTATTTTCTCAAAACCTTGCAATTACGGCTTTATCCCGCAGACTCTAGATGAAGATGGCGATGAGTTAGACGTGTTGCTAATTTGTGATGAAGCTGTTTCAACGGGTGTTTTTCTAGAAGCGCGGATAATTGGGATTATGAACTTTGAAGATGACGGTGATATGGATCACAAAGTTGTTGTTGTACCGGCAGATGACCGCGATACTGGTGATTCGATTAAAACACTAGACGACCTAAGCCCGCAGTACATAAAACAGTTAGAACATCATTTTAACCACTACAAAGATCTAAAAAAACCTGGCAGCACAAAAGTCCTGGGTTGGGGTGATGCGAAAGAGGCAAAAAGCACAATCAAAGAATGCATAGAACGTTGGAAAAACGAGAGTTAATCAAGCTCCACTAATTCAACCCTACAACTTTACTATGGAAACTGAAATTGTTACGAAAGCAGTTCTAATAAACGAAAAAGACGAAATACTGATAGTTCGTCGGTCCAAGACAGCGCCACGCAGGCCACTTCAATGGGATTTGCCCGGCGGTGGGGTTGAACCAAATGATGAAAATTTTGCCAAGTCTGTTTCAAGAGAAGTTCTGGAAGAAACTGGCATCGCTGTCGATCATCGTGATTTTAGGCTCGTGCATACCAATGTAGCAATTATTAACGGCGCTAATGTGATTTGGTTACATTTCTCGGCACCCGTCGCAAAACCGGAAGTGATACTCAGTTTTGAGCATAGTGAATATCAGTGGTTGCCCCTAGCAAAAGCAATCAAAGAGTTTGAAAACCCCGTGCAAACAAATTTATTAAATTATCTATACGACAATAAGATTATCTAATAACCTAGTTGACAGAGTATTTTTGAAAATGATGGGCCATTATATTGGCCCCGATTATGAATAGTGGCACCAACACAACAGCACCCACGACGCCTATCCATATGTAGCCAACGTAGTAACCAACAGCCCCAATAGTACCGACAAATACAAATGGCAGCCAAGCTTCGTTCAGCCGATAAAAGAAGGCAACAGTTGAAATTAAGGTTGCTTTGTAGCTACTATTTTTATAGTAAGTTAACAGATGATGAGTATATAGGATATTGCGAAGTCGCCACCAACCCATGCTTATGATGAATCCTACGATAGCAACAGCTAAATTTTGAGTAAATCCGATGGCAAGAGCATAGCTGCAAAAAACAAACGTATCCATCAGTGCATAGGTCCGCAAGCTAATGTTTCGTAGTAAATGGATAAAATAGCCACCAATAATACCAACAATACTAGAGGCTGCAAACGCAAAACCTAGATAACTTGGGTTAGCCCCTAGGTCTTTAAAAATCAGATTGGTAAAGTCCGAACTCGCCCCGTAAAGACCATACAAAATACCAATTGCCATAAACATTAGAATCGTAGAGCGGAACACAAAAACCCGCAGATTCATCAGTAGGTCTTTCACTGGATTTTCATGAAGGCTAACCCGCTGTTCCCTCGGTGGCTCTCGTAGCAGTGACGCCGTGAATATCAATAGAGAATATGCCAAAGCGCCCATAATAAATGGTAAGCGCTTATCTATACTGTAACTAAGCGGAACCAGAGCAACTAAAACTGTATTGCCGACAAGGCCGAATGATTGTGCACTACCAGCAACTTTGGCATAGTTATCTGACTGCTTCATATCTACTAATGTATCGTGAATCAGTGCCTCAGCTGCTCCGCTCAGGAACGCGTAACCGATAGATTCTAAACTTACTGCCAACAGAGGTCCAGGGAAATGTGGCCAAAAAGCGAATATTAGCGCGGATATTGTACATATGGCCCCACCAATCATTGCTGAAGATTTACGACTAATTCTGTCAGCAAAGTATCCTGTTGGAATTTCTGCGATGATGGATACAACAGCGCTTAGTGTTGCCAACAAACCAATCTGAGCAATCGAGAAACCACCAACTTCAACTAGATATATAGTTGTTAAGGGCAAAAACACTCTTTTTGTAAATATTTTTATAACCCCGTACAGCCGGATATTGCGTTTATATTTGTTCATCTTTGAATGTATTGTATCAATTTCATGCAAATGCAAGGAATCGGCTTGTGCGCAGCAACATAAGCGGTTTATAATGGTAACCAAGCATATTAAGGAGTAAATAATGACCAGGGTGGCAATTAACGGATTTGGACGAATCGGCAGAACAGCCTTTAAGGTTGCTATGGATCGGAGTGATATCGAAGTTGTAGTTATTAACGATCTAACAGATACAAAAACACTGGCTCATCTGTTAAAACACGATTCAAACTATGGTAATTACGAAAAAAAAGTGGAATGTGACGAACATCACCTGATCGTCGACGGACAGAAAATAAAGATAACAGCCGAAAAAGACCCGGCTAATCTGCCATGGAAAGAAAATGAAATCGATGTGGTTATTGAGTCGACTGGATTTTTTGTTGACCCGTCCAAGGCAAAAGCACATATAGCAGCCGGTGCAAAAAAAGTAGTTATATCAGCCCCGGCTAAGGGGGAAGGCTCTACTACAGTTGTGCTTGGAGTGAATGATGATTCCTTAAAAGAAGCCGGCGAGATTCTGAATAACGGGTCATGTACAACTAACTGCATTGTTCCTGTGGCCGACGTAATGGATGCTAGTTTTGGCGTAGAAAAAGCCTTGATGACCACTGTACACAGTTACACAGCTGATCAGCGTCTCCAGGACGCTCCACACGACGATTTGCGCCGTGCTAGGGCAGCAGCACAGAATATAGTGCCAACGTCTTCCGGCGCCGCAATTGCTACCAAGGAAGTTTTGCCACATTTTGACGGCATTTTTGACGGAATGGCTATGCGGGTTCCGACATCTGTTGTTTCGCTGAGTGACCTGACTTTTGTAACCAAAAAAGATGTTACTGTCGACGAAGTGAACGATGCCTTCAAAAAAGCTGCAAAAGAGCCGTACTACCAAGGTATTTTAGACGTAACAGAAGAAAAACTTGTATCTAGCGACTTTAAGGGCAATAGCCACTCCGCGGTTGTAGACCTGGGGTTGACACGGGTTGTTGGTGGAAATCTAGTAAAGGTTGTGGCTTGGTATGACAATGAATGGGCGTATAGCAACAGGTTAATAGAAGTTGTTGCCGACGTTGGTAAATTGCTAAAGGCTTAGATGAGAATTTTTATTGGAGCGGATCATAACGGATACGAGCTGAAAGAGCATGTCGAAAAGTATTTAATATCAAAAGGGCATGAGGTTATCGATAAGGGCGACGAGCAATTAGATCCTCAAGATGATTTCCCGATTTATGCAGGTAGAGTTGCAAGCGAAGTCCTGGCAAATGCAGGGAGCGTTGGCATCTTGATCTGCGGTAGCGGTCAAGGGGTATGCATTGGTGCAAATCGGTTCAAGGGAATTAGAGCTAGTTTAATTTGGAATGAAGATGAGGCACACGATTCGCGCCATGATGATGACAGCAACGTTATGTGCCTGCCGGCCAGAGAACTCCAAGACAACAGTGAGGTTGAACGGCTTGTAGATACATGGCTAGATACAGAATTCGGCGGGGCAGCCAGGTATATTAGGCGAAATAAACAACTAGATAATCTTAATTAGCGTACAATAATAACCATCATGGCAGTCATTTGTCCTACGGTAACAGCTGAAAATCCACATCAGTATAGGGAGCAGATAGAGAGGATAGCCCCTTTTGTTTCGCATGTGCACATCGATTTTATGGATGGTGACTTTACGCCTAATGAATCCCCAGGTCTCGGTCAGGCGTGGTGGCCGCATACAATGCAGGCAGACCTACATATAATGTTCAAAAATCCACAAAATTTTACAGAACAAATAATTAGGTTGAACCCGCGGCTTGTAATAGTTCACGCTGAGGCAGAAGGCAATTTTATTAAACTGGCCGAAGGCCTACATGGAGCAGGGATCATGGCCGGTGTAGCGCTACTACCAAAAACAGATGTAAAAACAATTATCCCAGCGCTAGAACATATAGACCACGTATTAATTTTTAGCGGAGATTTGGGCCACTTTGGCGGCGAGGCGGATACGAGCCTATTAGATAAAGTAGAACAGGTTAAGAAACTAAATCATAGCATCGAGATAGGCTGGGACGGCGGAATAAACGACCAAAACATTAAAAAAATGGTAGATTACGGCGTAGACGTACTAAACGTCGGTGGTTACATCCACCGTGCAAAAGACCCCAAACAAGCCTATACAAAATTAGTTGCAATTCTAGCAACTACGTGATACTATGTGTGAATGAGTTATAACGCGTTGGAATCATTGGGGTTAACCCCAAACGAGTCAGAAGTATATAAGTACCTTCTAGCGTCAACTGGTCAAAGACCAGCCCAAGAGATAATTAGTCTATTATCTATGGACAAAGTTTCTGTATATAGAGCACTAAAAAGCCTAGAACAGCAAGGACTCATTCACGTGACTGGGGAAACTCGTAACCAACGCTACAGTGTCAATTCTACGAAAGGCCTATTTGATAAATACGATTACCAGGTGAAACAGCTTACCTCTCTCAGGGAACAGCTAGAGGTTCTTGTATCTAGTGCAACAAAAGCTCAACACGAGTTTTATCAGCATAACCACATAGAAGTTTTCAAGGGCATGGATGGTTACAGGTCCTGGAATAACGAAAGGCTCGAGGGCAACGTTAAATCTATCAGTGAGTTCGGGAGCGGAAAATTTCTACGAGAGCTTTTTGGCAGTGAACAACAAATGAGCATTTATATGAATTCTTACATCAAGAATCGTGTGAAAAAAGGCATATCAATCCGTGTTCTCAGTGACGGGAGTATCCCGATGCGAAGCTATGATCATACGAGCAAAAAGATACTAAAACAGCAACGAGTAGTTGACCTGGTTGAGCCACTTGACGGTTTTATGAGTATTTTTGGCGACAGATTTGGGTTTTATACAAAACAGGGTGGCGAATACATAGGTGTAATTATAAGCGACCCTATCCTATCAGGAATAATGACCACAATGTTTGATACTTTGTGGCAACAAGGAGAAGAAGTATGAGTGCAATAACTGAAGTAAGAATGGAGGCAATAAACCGGCAGACAGTCGATCGTTCGGATATGTTTTACTGGCAAACTGACAGGCCAATGAGCATTGAAGAGTGTTCTGTTATCTTTGGCCAGCGAAACGCGGGACTGAACGAAGAAAACCTTTGTTCTTCTGTAGAGAGCGCTCTTGAGGACAATGGTGCATTTGCTGGGAGCAAAATAACTGATGTGGAGGGTGGGCATCATTACGAGATTGGGAGTATAAATATAAATCGAAATTTTACTTTTGATAATGGTCTCGAAGTTGTGGGCCGTTTTCATCCTGTAGGCCTTCGGAATGGTTACTTTAGCGTAGAAACAGCAGTCGTTAACTTAGCGCTCGAGAACGGTATTCCAGCACCAAAACCACTTGCCGTCGGTTATCAACATGGGCCTGGGAAACTAGATTTTGTGTTATTTGAAAAAGCTCAGGGTGCTAATATGAAAATTCACCTGGCCGAGCACCCCGAAGATGAACCAGAATTAGTACGAGATGTAGGGCGAGTCATGGCTCGGATACATCGAATAAAAGTCAATGGATTTGGTTTCTTTGACAATAATCTGGCTAGAGAGACAGGGGGACTTCGAGGCATACATGCCAGTAACAGAGAACACGTACTAGCTGCTCTACCACAGAATTTAGAAGAATTGGTTGCGGCAAAATACGTAACCGCCGCCCAAGCTACAGAGATAACACGGTTACTTACCGAAAGTAAACTTTTAGACTATGACGATCCACGGCTGATTCATAATGACTTTGCCGACTGGAATACTATAGTAAAAGACGGGAAAGTGATTGCGGCTATTGATTGGGACGAGGCATTCGCTGGCGATCCGATTGCGGATATTGCCTGCTGGACGCTCTTTTTCCCTATTGCTAGGCTTCGAATGCTTCTAGATGGCTATAAAGAGATTGCTGACCTGCCAGATGACTTTGAAGAGAGGTTACATATTTACCGTTTGCGTTATACCGTATCAAAGCTGACCTTGCGTCATAAAAAGTTCCATTATGACAAGAGTCAGGTAATGACTGAGGCTGTTGAAGCAGGCCTTCAGGCATTAAAAGAAGAAGTTGAGTATTTTGATCTAGACAAAGAATAAACAAGATTTCTGGCACGCGCAGAGTCTGCTAAAATAAACATATACGTTATGGTGGTAAGAACTCATAGTAACAATTCATCCCGATCTGTGTCCTATTTTGGGGCAGTTCTTGATAAATTTTGCTCTGCAACGTACAAGACTGTACGCTTTATCGCAATTTATTATAAATTACTGTACCCCAAAACAGTTCTCGGCTTTCAGGAGAATCATAACTATGAGTTCTAAAAACTATACAATCGAAGATTTAGAGATAATTGCCAATGATATACGGCAAGATATTATTCGGATGTTAGAGCACGCCGGCAGTGGGCATAGTGCAGGACCTTTGGGCCTAGCAGATATTTTTACGGCATTATATTTTGAAATTTTGAAGATTGACCCAGAGAAGCCAAATTGGGACGAACGGGATAAACTAATTCTTAGCAACGGACACTGTGTGCCTGTTCAGTACGCCACAATGGCCCACGTTGGGTATTTCGATAAAAAAGAACTAATGACATTGCGCCAATACGGTTCACGCCTCCAGGGACACCCAGAACGTAAAAAACTACCTGGACTGGAAACTACTAGTGGCCCTTTGGGCTCGGGGCTTAGCCAAGGCGTTGGTATGGCTCTAGGGATGCGGATGAATAAGCAAAATCATCGTTGGGTGTACGTAATATTGGGTGATGGTGAGCAGGACGAAGGAAATGTTTGGGAAGCAGCGATGCTGGCCAGCAAGGAAAACCTCAGCAACCTAATCGCTATAACTGACCGTAATAACATTCAGATCGACGGCCCAACAGAAAAAGTCATGCCCCTAGAAGATTTAGCAGCAAAATGGGAAGCTTTTGGCTGGCATGTAATTGAGATAGATGGCAACAATATCGAGGCCGTCATTGACGCATGTGCCATGGCTAGGGCTGTCGTAAATAAACCAGTCATGATTATCGCCCATACAGTGCCTGGAAAAGGCGTAGATTTTATGGAATATGATTACCATTGGCACGGCGGCGGTCCAGGCAAAGGCGTCCCTGATCACAAGCAAGAAATCGAAGCCTTAAAAGAATTGCGAACTCTAAAAGGCAAAATTAGGAGCGAGCATGAATGATATGCACCTAGTCGAAGACATTCTGAGCAAAGACATCATTTTGGAGCCTAACCGCAAGGGTTTCGGCAAAGGGCTGTTACAGGCAGGAGGAGAAAATCTTAACGTCGTTGCTGCTTGCGCTGATTTGACCGAATCTACCCAAATGCATTTATTTGCAGAAGCTTTTCCGGATCGTTTTGTGGAAATGGGAGTAGCCGAACAAAATCTGGTAACTGTTGGTTCCGGTTTGGCCGCTGAGGGAAAAATACCGTTCGTCAGTAGTTATGCTGCATTTAGCCCTGGGCGGAACTGGGAACAGATACGCACTACGATATGTCTGAACGATAGGCCAGTCAAGATTATTGGTTCTCACGCTGGCCTGTATACTGGGAAAGATGGCGCTACTCATCAGATGCTCGAAGACATCGCCCTGATGCGAGCCTTGCCCAACATGGTTGTTTTGGCACCGTGCGATGCCGTTGAAGCCGAAAAGATGACACTCGCTATGATCAACGATAAAAGGCCCAATTACATGCGACTGGCCCGGGAGCCCATACCTTCGTTTACTACAACTCAAACACCGTTTGAGATTGGTAAAGCGTATATTTTTGCCCCTGGATCTGACATCACGATTATCTCGACCGGAACAATGACCTACCCTAGCCTGGTGGCAGCAGAGCATATGTACAAAGATGGTATTGACGCCGAGGTGATACATTGCCCCACAATAAAGCCTCTCGATGCTGTAACGATACTGAAAAGTGTTAAAAAAACTGGCAAAGTGGTTGTAGTAGAGGAGCATCAAATTAATGGCGGACTTGGTGGAGCAGTCGCAGAGTTCCTAGGAGAACACTACCCCGTTCCAGTAAGGCGTATTGGTGTGGTGGATAAATTCGGTGAGTCTGGTGATCCTGCCGAGCTACTACACCACTATGGTTTAACCCACAAGCATATTGCCATTACGGCCCATGAACTAATGGGAGACAAAATATAATGCCGACTTCACTCAGCGAAATAAGACAAAATTGCATCAAAGCTAGGGCTCTGATGGTAAGGTCACGAAAAGGAAAGTTTGCGGTCGGCGCTTTTAATTTAGACAATCAGGAGACCCTAATTGCTGTGGCGAGGGCGGCAAAAGCCAAAGATGCGCCGGTGATGGTTGAGGTCAGTAAAGGCGAAGTAGACGCTTTAGGTCTAGAGAACGTTCGTGACCTGGTTGACAACTACAAAGCCGAGTACGGTATCGAGATGTTCATTAATCTAGATCATAGTCCGACAGTAGCCGATTGCAAAGCAGCCATAGATGCTGGTTACGAGTTCATTCATATAGATATATCCCAAGCCGATCACAATGCCACGAACGAAAAAATAATCGATGCAACTAAGCAAGTTGTAGATTATGCCAAAAAAACTGGAGCATTGGTAGAAAGTGAACAGCATTATTTTGCAGGAAGCTCTAACTTGCACAAAGAAAAAATTGACTACGAAGAAGTCAAAAAAACACTTAGTACACCAGAAGGTGCTCGACATTTCGTACAGGCAACTGGCATTGATACTTATGCGGCAGCCATCGGAAATTTGCATGGCAAATACCCCGTACCTAAAAAACTCGATCTAGACCTGCTGCAGAAAATAAGGGATTCCATAAACTGCAATATCAGTTTGCATGGTGGCAGCGGAACGCCAGCTCATTATTTTGAGTCGGCCGCTAAAATTGGTGTAGGTAAAATCAACATTAACTCTGATATGCGCATAGCATATCGTAATACTTTAGAAAAGGTGTTGGCTGAAAACGTGGACGAATATGCAGTCGTGAAGCTGATGGGAGCAGTAATTTCAGCCGTCCAGAGGATTGTAGAAAGCAGAATTGACGCTTTCGGAAGCTCTGGTAAGGCAAGGGTAGGCTAGATACAATGCGTGGACAAATAAAAATAATATCAATTGGCGCAGCAATCCAGGACGTTTTTTTGCAGGGAGCAATTTTTAAGCCGCATACCGATAATAACGAAAAAGTAGCAGAGTTCTCTTTGGGGTCTAAAAACGAAGTAGACTCGGTTGCGTATAGTATCGGTGGTGGAGCAGCGCATGCAAGTGTGACTTTTGCTAGGTATGGGTTAAGAAGCAATTTCATGGGTCATATAGGCAAGGATATTTCTGGGCGAGCTATTCTAGATATGCTAAGAGAAGATAACGTAGATACTTCGTTGGTCACCTATAACGAAAAGCTAGGTACAGGACACGCAACTGTAATGCTGGCACCAAATGGCGAAAGAACAATATTGACTTATAGAGGTGCATCATCTGACTATAACCTGCGCGAAAGTGATTTTTTAAATAGAACAGCAGATTGGATTTATATCAGTTCTTTGTCTGGGGACATGAAAGCTCTGAGAACAATTGCAAACTACGCACAAAAAAATAATATAAAAATCGCTATTAACCCCGGTAAAAAAGAGCTTTCCGAGCGAATTTTACTGAAACAATTGCTCTCAAACTTTACAATCCTCAGTCTGAACCGCGAAGAGATGCAAATGCTTTTCGGTGGGGTGAAGGCACGAGAAATACTGAAAGAGGCAGCACAGTACGTCCCAATCGTTCTTTTGACGGATGGTGCAAAGGGCTCGTATGCAACTGATGGCCAAAAAATATACAAGGCCGGCATGTACCAGGACGTAGCGGTAATAGATCGAACTGGTGCTGGAGACGCCTACTCTAGCGGATTCACTGCAGCGATTGCTTGTGACAAAACAATAGAAGAAGCTCTAATTTTTGCTAGTGCTAATTCAACCAGTGTAGTCAGCAAAATAGGCGCAATTAACGGCATTCTTCATTCACACGCCAAGCTACATTCTATGGATATTAAGGTTAGCGATCTTTAGTCTGTTATTCCCTTTGCCTGTCAGGGGCCAGCATGTTAATCTGTAGGTAAGCATGAGCAGAATGTTATCAGAGTTATTGGACGCTAAAGAACCGTTATTTTCTATGAGTGTAAAGCAATTGGAAAAAGAAAGCGGTAACCCCAGTGCCGATATACGCTTGACTGCAGAGATAGCTGGCAGAGTACACCTAAAAATCGAAGAATTAGGCTTGGATCCAGACGATACAACGCCAGAGGAACTGTACTATGCGTTGTTGACGCATGTTGAAAAGGATAACGAACGAATCACTCACGAATTGCTGGGTTTACCGAAAGGAACAACTACGATTCGTGAACTTGTCCCGCCCATAGTGGATATTGTTAATTCATCAAAAGTACCCAAGAAGTGTTGGGCATTAAAACGGTCTGTGGCAAAACGCCTGCTCAAAAAAATGCCACCAATTAACATGATGAAAACCTTGGGCTACAGATCTATCGATAGCATGCTAAAAAACGAACCATTTGATGAAATGTACACAGCGCTCAGATTCTCTGAGGGAGCAGACTGGCTGAACCAATACGATCAGTTATTTAAATCAGTTAGACCATCCGATTTCGAGGAACGAAACATTCGAATTGTGGTGATGGACCACGATAAATGGGTTGATTTGGCTCAACATTATGTTGAGAAAAAGAGACATAACGTTACGCATACAAAGGAGCTTGGGGTAATCGTTGTAGTACCAATGAAGCAAGATAGCATGCGTGGTTTGCCACTAAAAACAATGTCTTTGTTGTTCCACTACATAAACGAGATTAGGCTTTACAGTGCTTTTTTCAAACTGAAGTCAACCCACCCTAAATTTGGCGAAGAAATTGTAGATACTCTGATCGCCGATCCAAGCAAAGCGGCCGTAATGGCTGGTCAACATATCCACTGGAGAGTTATTCAACGCTATTTCGGCAAGCTAAAAGACGAGAGTCATCCAGAAGCCTTCCAGCCACACGTCCAGCCAGAAGATCTGCACTGGCGCAAGGCCGAAGATGCACTATACGATCTTGACGAGCAGTTGAGCTTTTGGCGTGACCTAGATTATGTGGCTATGCCAGCAAAAGGCCTGCCTGTTGCACTGAACCTTATGGATGTTGCGCTTGCCTACTCTAATGAAGAAAATTTCAACAACAGATATGTCTATCATTTTAGGGATTCACTATGGAATGAGATCTTTATGCGCTATATGGGCGAAAAAGTCTTGGAGCAACAAGTTTTAGAACAGCTGGATAACGATATGATAGAGCCGGAACATTTGGAGCCCATTGTATGAATTATTTATTCCAAGAGAAAAAAGATGGAAACAAAACAGTCATAGAACTGCGTTTTACCATATGTGTTTCTGGTGCTGCTGGTGGAAAAACAGTTGGTGAAGATGGCGATTTGGCGGAAAAAGTTGGGGCAGAGGTTGCAAAGAGGGGGCATATTTTAACTACCGGTTCTACGAACGGATTGCCAGACAGAGCTGCTCATGGAGCTCGAATTGCCGGAGGAACCAGCATAGGGTTTTCCCCTGCAGGCAGCCTAAGGGAACATCTAAGAAAATATCGATTACCTTTTGAAAATTACGACTTTATCAACTTCACCGGTATGGAGTATGCTGGCAGGGATTTGTATTTGATTCAGTCGAGTGACGCAGTAATAACCATTGGCGGACGCTTCGGTAGTTTACACGAGTTCACGTCTGCCTTAGAAACGGGTAAACCCTGTGGGATTCTGATTGGTAGTGGTGGTGCTGCGGATTTGATACCAAAACTAATGGAAGTTCTAGAACCACCTGCCAGAAGTCTCGTGGTTTATGACTCTAATCCGACAAAGTTGGTTGAAAAACTTGAAGAAATTTTGAAAAAAGAAAACGAAGATGTTAGAAAACAATTTATGCTACAAGATAATTTTTGGTACCTTAAAAAAGATAAAAAGCATTAGCTAGACTTTATATACCCTGTACATTAATATAAGCATAACCGTAAACAAGGATAAAAAATGAAAAAACTTAACCAAAAAGGCTTCGGAATTGTCGAAATATTACTAGTAATTCTCCTGATTGGGCTGGTAGGCGGTATCGGCTATTATGTTTACAATCAAGCACTAAAAAACGACACTTCAAATGCGCCACAGAGCAGTGTCAACACAGGATATAGTAATAAACAGGTCGCTGAAGTAGATAACGTATCCGGTACCGAAAATGCATACGTTAATGTAATTCAAGCTGATGATTCAATCAAAGAAGTTACGCCTGACCAAATAGCAAAAACTGATGATCAAAAAGGAGTTCTTGAAGCTATCCATAAATCTGTCTGCAAGGCTCCAGATACTAATGTAGTGATAAACCAAGTGACTTTTACAGATGGGAAGAATTATCGACAGGTTGGTGACCACGCTTATATTAACGCAGGCTGCATAAAGTCAGGCACTCCCCGCGACAGCTATGGTTCTGGTTCTGCGACCTATCTTCACAAAACTGGCAGTGCGTGGGTCGTAGATGTCCATACGCAAATGGGGCCTATATGTTCAGAGGTTGATGGTAAAGGTTACCCAAGCGGCTTGATTAAAGATTGCTACGATACTGACAACAGTTCAAGAGCACCAAAATAAGGGAGTAAACGGTGAAAAAACTAAATCAAAAGGGCTTCGGAATAGTTGAGGTTTTATTGGTAATACTCCTTATTGGGTTGGTCGGTGGTATTGGCTACTACGTATACAACCAAGCCCAGAAAAACGACGAAACTAGCCAACCGTCAGGTGACACTTCTGGAAAAATCGAGAAAAAAGCAGAAACAGTCCCTGTTGTTAAGGATGAGACGACGAATTGGCTACTGTACGAATCACCGGGGGGCGAGTTCAAAATTAAGTTGGCTGACGGTTGGAGTTTTACTAGGTATATGAAGTACCCAAGCATTTTCCAGCTGGATAACAAACTTGAAATTAAACCAGGCACCCGTGCGGTCGTTGAAGAGGTAACTGGCGGCAGAGACTTTAACACAGGCCTATCAATTTCTTATTCGACGGCCAAGGAACTATCAGAGCCATGGCAGGCTCCCCAGGGGAAAAAGCAGTTAAGTGGAACTACGAAAGCCGGCCTTACTATCGATAAATACTATCTAGAAGTAACTGAGGAGCCTCAGGGCATAGGCGTACCTGCTGGTGGTAAACAATACGAATACTATGTTGGCAACAAAAAAGGCCGACTTGGTCTAATCTACTCATTTGGCCCGAATCAAACCGACTACCACAAAGAAGTAGAGAAAATTCTCAGTAGCATACAAATACAGTAGTAACTTATTGCTACAATAGGCTAGTGAGTAAGTTTAATCTACAGTCAAAGTATAAACCTACAGGAGATCAGCCTGCGGCTATTACCTCTTTAGTTGACGGGCTCAGTAAAAATTCCAAAGAACAAACGCTGTTGGGCGTTACTGGTTCTGGTAAGACTTTTACTATGGCAAATGTTGTGCAACAGGTGCAAAAGCCAACACTTGTTTTGTGCCATAACAAAACACTGGCTGCACAGCTATATAATGAGTTCAAGAACTTTTTTCCCAATAACGCCGTTCATTATTTTGTGAGCTACTTTGATTACTACCAGCCAGAGGCCTACATTGCTCGCAGTGACACATATATAGAAAAAGACAGCCAAATAAATGAAGAAATAGATAGATTGCGTCACGCTGCTACGGATTCTCTATTAACCCGCCGTGATGTGTTGATTGTCGCTAGCGTGAGCTGTATTTACGGCATTGGCTCCGTAGATGATTACGGAAGTCTGGCGGTAACTGTTAAAAAAGGCGAACGCCGCGTACGCGACAAGTTTTTGCGTCAATTAAATGACATACAGTATGAGCGAAATGATATAGATTTTCATCGTGGTACATTTCGCGTTCGCGGTGATGTTGTTGACATTTTCCCCGCGAGTGAAGAGATTGGCTACCGTGTAGAATTTTTTGGTGACGAGGTTGAGAGAATTTTAAAACTAGATCCATTAACAGGTGAGATAATAGATAAGTTATCAGAGCTAAAAATTTTTCCTAGTAGCCACTATGTTACGCCTGAGACAAAGCTAAAAATGGCAATGGGCAAAATTCGAACAGAGCTACAAGAGCGCTTGAAGTACTTCAAAAAAAACGGCTTACTCTTAGAGGCTCAGCGACTTGAGCAGCGAACGAATTTTGACCTAGAAATGATGGAAGAGACAGGTTTTGTAAAAGGTATCGAAAACTACAGTCGATACCTAACTAACCGTGAAGAAGGTGACCAGCCTGCGACACTACTAGATTATTTTCCTGATGACTTTTTGATGTTTATCGACGAATCACATATGACATTGCCACAGGTCCGAGGAATGTATAACGGGGATAGGGCCAGGAAAGAAGTGCTGGTAGAGCATGGTTTTAGGTTGCCTAGTGCACTGGATAATCGGCCGCTAACTTTTAGTGAATTTGAAAGACACGTCAATAAGGTTGTATATGTCAGTGCCACGCCGGCTGAATACGAGCTTAGCCGCAGCCCAGATCCTGTTCAGCAGGTGATTCGTCCAACATTCCTAATAGACCCTCCCATTGATGTTCGTCCGGTCGATGGGCAAATAGATGATTTGATAAACGAAATCAGGGAAACCATCGAAAAACACCACAGAGTACTTGTGACGACGCTCACAAAACGAATGGCCGAAGACTTGACCGACTATCTGAAAGAAATCAATATTAAAGTCACTTACCTGCATAGTGATGTCGATACATTGGAGCGAACAGATATTTTACGTGATTTGCGTCTGGGAACTTATGACGTAGTTGTAGGTATCAACCTGCTCAGGGAAGGGCTAGATTTACCAGAAGTTAGCCTTGTTGCGATTTTAGACGCTGACAAAGAAGGTTTTTTGAGAAGTGAGCAAGCATTAATTCAGACTGTCGGACGTGCTGCTCGTCACGTTGATGGTCGAGTAATCATGTACGCCAACAATGTTACAGGTAGCATGAAACGCGCTATTGACGAGACTAACCGTCGGCGAAAAATTCAGACTGCTTATAACGAAAAGCACGGGATAACTCCCGAAAGCATTTCTAATGCAATTGCTACTAGCATGCGATCAGAAGAAGAAAGAACTCCTAAAAAGCTTAACCTAAAAAAGATACCGAAAGAAGAATATGGATCAATGGTTCGTGATCTGACGGGTCAGATGGATCTAGCGAGTGCCAATCTAGAATTCGAAAAAGCTGCCGAACTTCGTGACCTAATTGCTGAAATAAAATCCAAAATTTAAGCCGTCAAACCATTCAGTTCTTTATGGGTATCAATGACCCAACTTACAACTCGATTAGGCTTTGCCTGGGGACCTAGATGGCCAATTCCTTTTATTTTTTGTCTCAAGTGAACAATGCCATCGGTTGCATCTTCGGTTACGGCGACAAGTATATCGTGTTCGCCATCTGCATACGCTGTTTGGATACCGGCATGGCCCAAATTAATTACAAGATCTATTATATTCTCGGTAAGACACGACTTTATTTCGCCTGCAGTACGAGTAGGTACAGAAAAATAATAATCAAGCATTCCTAGGACATACCTTGGATCAATATCGATGTTCCCGCTTCGTAAAAAAGGATAAAACTCGTTTTTTATGGAACCGATTAATTTTCTAGGGACGTTTTTTGCAAGTTGAAGTAAGGTAGGTGATCCGAAACCGATGCATTCCAAGAATAATACTGAATCAACGGTTTGCGGTCTATGCTCTGCATAGCGCGCGGCGGCAGGCCCACCCATAGAGTGGGGCAATAATAGAAGCTTATTTTTTACCACTTCAATTTCTTTTTTGGTAGCTGATGAACTTTTATCCGGAGGCTCAGTATCTGTGAAGTTTATTTCAACGTGATTGGCTAGGTCTACAACGATAGCACTGATAGTTTCTTCGTGTGTCAGCTGTGGATTATTCCAATGCTCTTTTGCTCCTTTGCCGTCTTTTCGTATCGGTTCATATGTAAAAGAAGGGATACCTCTATCTTCAAATGCGTCTCTTAATACTCTTGATGTAAATTTCTTTGCCCCGAAACCTGGAACAACACCCACAATAATCCCGGGAAGGGGGTTTTCTGTACCAGCAGGCTGGTAAGAATATTACGTAGTACCATCGCCAACTTGGACGACCCCGTGTATGAGATCTGGTTTGATTTTTGGTTCCGCATCACCAGTAATAAAAAAACCTTCGCTAGTTTCTGGCGAAGGTTCATATGGGTCTCTTAAAATCGTTAAGTGGGGTCCGCCTGGACCGCCTTGAGATGAAAGTTCGGGTGCCTCTGCGACTGCTAAAGCCATTCTGCTCCTTTTTGCTTGCGCTTAATATTAATTGTACGCCTAGCATCACAATATGCAATTAGTTAATTTTGGCCTGATTCACGACATATATTTGATATACTAGTTGATACAGATGGCAAAACTTTCGCGAGAAGAAGTATTAAAATTGGCAAAACTATCCAGACTACGTCTAACTGACGAAGAGATAGACCAATTTGGTTCGGAAATTTCCGAGATTCTAGAGTACGTAGAACAGCTAGGCAAAGTTGACACTAAGGGCCTAAAGCCAACTACGCAGGTTACGGGACTGGTAAACGTGATGCGGCCAGATGAAGATATAAAATATCAGGCAAAACCGGCTGAATTGCTCAATAATGCACCAGCGGTTGAAAAGAAACAGTTTAGAGTAAAACGGGTTTTAGGGTAGATATCATGAAATGGTCCCCGCTTGTTGATATTGCAAAGGATGTACAGGATCAATCCGTGACTGCTGTTGCGCTAGTTGAAAATGCCTATAAGGAATTAGAAAAAAATAAAGATTTCCAAACAACAATCTCGACCACAAAAGAACGTGCCTTGCACAGAGCAAAGGAAATTGACGATTTAGTAAAAAAAGGCAAACCGGGCGGAAGATTAGCCGGCGTCCCGTTTATTGCCAAGGATAACTTTTTGACTTTTGGCGGCGAGACTACTGCGGCCAGTAACATATTAAAAGGCTTCAAAGCGCCGTATCAAGCAACCGCGATCGAACGCCTAGAGGCTGAAGGCGCAATTTGCATAGCAAAGGCAAATATGGATGCTTTTGCTCATGGCTCTTCAACGGAAAATAGTGATTTTTTTGTAACCAAAAACCCACATGATAAAACACGAGTCCCAGGCGGTTCTTCTGGAGGCGCTGCAGCAGCAGTAGCACTTGGTATAGTACCTTTCGCTTTAGGGACAGATACAGGAGGCTCTATTCGCTTGCCTGCTAGCTTTTGTGGGGTAGTTGGCCTAAAACCCACATATGGCCTAGTTTCGCGCAGCGGCGTTGTTGCTATGGCTAGCAGTACCGATGTAATTGGTCCTTTGACCTGTACTGTAGAGGATAGTGCACTAGTATTGGATATAATGTCGGGCAAAGATTCATTGGATAGCACAACGGTTGAGCGTGACCATACTCCTTACACAGAAAATACTCTAGATATAGCCGGAAAAAAAATAGGCCTTATGAAGGAATGTTTCGGAGAAGGTCTTGACCCTGAGGTAGAAAAAGCAGTCAATGCAACAATCAAAAAACTGAAAGACAAGGGAGCAAAAATAATTGAAATCAGTTTGCCGTCATTGCCATTGGCGCTAGCGGCTTATTACATTGTTTGCCCAGCAGAAGTAAGCAGTAACCTATCCAGATATGATGGACAGCGTTTCGGATATAGTGATACTAACGCAAGAAATCTGGATGACAGCTACGAATTGTCTCGTAGCAACGGATTTGGAAGGGAAGCAAAAAGGCGAATAATGATAGGAACGTATGTACTTAGCAGTGGTTATTACGATGCATACTACAAAAAAGGCCAAACAGTTCGCACAAAACTAATTAACGAATTTGAAGAGGCTTTCAAAGTGGTAGATTTCATGATTAGTCCAGTTGCCCCAACAGTAGCTTTCAAAATTGGTGAAAACATCAGCGACCCACTGAAAATGTATCTTAACGATGTTATGACCGTTAGCCCTAGCCTAGTCGGCATTCCAGCTATCAGTATCCCAATCGGAAAAGCTAACGACATGCCAGTCGGAGTTCAGTTGATGGCGCCGCAGTGCGCGGACCGCGAGTTACTGGGTATTGCAACAGAAGTAGAGGCGTTAGCAAAATGAGCACCGAATATATAATCGCTCTAATCGGGCTGGGTATAGTTTTTGTGACTATGCTTGCAATTTTGGTAAAGTTCGTCCTTCGTCGTGCGCATTTGAAACCAAAGAAAAAAAGCTACCGTACTCGCTGGCGAGATTTGCAAAAACTTTGCAAGTCAAAAGAAACATGGCCTGAAGCCATATTATCGGCCGATAAACTGCTAGACAAAGCGCTTATAAAAAAAGGTTTCAAGGGGAAGAGTACGGGCGCTCGAATAGTTAGCGCACAGCGGACTTTTACTGATAACGACGGCCTGTGGTCTGCCCACAAACTAAAGAAAAAGTTGCAAGAAGACCCAACTGTTAAACTTAAAGAAAAAGAAGTAAAGACCGCTCTACTAGCATTTTGCCAGGCCCTAAAAGATCTTGAGGCGCTGTAATATGTTAGATCTGAAAGAGTATATTGTTGAAGGATATCTGCCAACCGTTGGTATCGAATGCCATGTACAGTTAAAAACATTGACAAAACTATTTGCTGGTGTTGATAATGATGCGCGTTCAGCCGAACCCAACAGCTTGATAAGCCATATATGTCTGGGAATGCCAGGCGCACTTCCTGTACTTAATGAAAAAGCCGTAGAACTCGCTTCGAAAGCAGCTTTCGCATTGAATACTGTTCCCTCAAAGTTCAGCAAGTTCGATCGTAAACACTATTTTTACCCTGACTTGCCCAATGGTTATCAGATAACTCAGTTTGATGAACCGATTGTTATTGGTGGCCATGTAGACATTACCGTAGACGGTAAACCTAAGAAAATCGGGATCACCAGAGCTCATCTAGAGGCAGATGCCGGAAAATCAACTCACCCCAGCGCAGCAGAGTATAGTCTTGTCGATCTAAACAGGGCTGGTACGCCACTACTAGAGATCGTCTCAGAGCCTGACATACATTCAGCCAAAGAAGCCAAAGCCTATGCCCACGAGTTGTACTTGTTGATGCGTTACGCTGATGTTTCTTACGCTAATTTGTTTTACGGGAACATGCGTTTTGACGTTAATGTAAGCATCAGTAAAGATCCAAAGAAACTTGGCACAAGAAGTGAGACAAAAAACCTCAACTCTTTCAGAAGTGTTGAAAAAACTGTTGAATTCGAAATTAAACGCCAAATAGAACTACTAGAAAAGGGCAGTGAAGTTGTTCAAGAAACACGAGGTTGGGATGATGCCAAGCAAAAAACTTTCTCACAGAGGTCAAAAGAAGACGCTCATGATTATCGATATTTCCCTGATCCAGATATTCCACCAGTGGTTCTTGATGACAAATATATCAGCAACATCAAAGATTCTATGCCTGTCATGCCGGCTGTTCTTCGAGATAAAATGGCGCATTTAGGTCTTGATGATTCGGTCATTGAAACACTTGTAGACGAAATGCCAGCCGGCACATTTATGCACTTGATCCTTGACGAATGCTCAGCCGAAGACTCTAAACGAATCGCAAACTGGCTGGCATCAGACGTTCAAGCTTTAGTTGCTGAAGAAAAAGTGTCGTGGGAAGACGCGATTCTGGATGTTTCAGCGTTTCAGCAACTGAGTAGCTTAGTCTGCTCCTCTAAGATTAGTTCTACCAACGCAAAAGTTGTTACTGGCGTATTAGTAGAGCATGGAGGTGATCCTATGGTTGTCGCCAAAGAACGTGATTTACTCCAAGTCTCTGATGAAGCTGAAATTGAAAAAATTGTCAGCGAGGTTATTGCTAACAATCCTAAGGCAAGTGAAGATGTTAAAAACGGCGAGATGAAAGCCATCGGATTTTTAATTGGTCAAATAATGAAAGAGTCAAAAGGTAAGGCCAACCCTGGCCTAGCCCAAAAACTTATCAAAAAACAGCTTGGGCTTTGATACACTTGTAAGTATGGATATTAGGCCAGTAAGGAAAGCAGTCATAGCAGCAGCAGGACTTGGAACGCGGTTTTTGCCACAGACAAAAGCTATGCCAAAAGAAATGCTGCCAATCATAGACAAACCGGTAATTCAGTTAATTGTCGAAGAGGCAGTGGCTGCCGGTGTAACCGACATAATTATTGTTACGGGTTCTACGAAGCGGGCAATTGAGGACCATTTTGACAGAGCGATAGAACTCGAAGATGATCTACGTTCTAGTGGCAAAGCCGACAAAGCTGATGAAATTCAGTCGATTGCAGAGCTGGCAAATTTCGTTTATTTGCGACAAAAAGGTGAGCCGAGGGGCAATGCCCGGCCTGTCCTGAACGCAGCGCACCTTTTAAATAACGAGCCTTTCTTTGTGTTTTTCGCAGATGACTTTTTTCGTTCCGATGTCCCAAGAGCGCAACAATTACTCGATACCTATAATAAAACCGGAAAATCAGTCATATCTGTTATTGACGTCCCACGATCAGACGCTGACCAGTACGGCATGGTCGAGCTAGGCGAACAGTTCGACGATAGAACCTACCAAGTCAAAAAATTAGTTGAAAAACCTGGTGTTGATGCAACGCCATCAACAATCGCCTCTGTAGGAGGATATCTGTTAACTCCAGATATACTACCTATCTTGGAAAAAGAAAAAGTTAGCGTTAGAGGTGAAATAGAACTTGCTGAGGGAATCAATGAACTGGCAGAAAAAGATAATGTTTACTGTAAACATATTGATGGTGTTTACCATGACACTGGTGGAAAATTAAAATATCTAGAAGCACTGGTAGATACGGGTTTGATTCACCCGTCTATCGGCCCCAAGTTGCGTATGTACCTTGAGAAGCGCCTTCAAGAGGAGTAGAATAAACACATATGGATGCATTTGAAATACTAGTCATAATACTATCAATAACCTTGGCTGTCTTATTAATCGCATCAATCTTTCTAGTTGTAGTACTCGTTAAACTAGTTAATCAACTTCGGATTGTCAGCC
This sequence comes from uncultured Candidatus Saccharibacteria bacterium, assembly GCA_964491925.1. Classification (GTDB taxonomy): domain Bacteria; phylum Patescibacteriota; class Saccharimonadia; order Saccharimonadales; family JAGQNJ01; genus CAYRSA01. The sequence continues at coordinate 51,517 of CAZBGZ010000004.1, read as the reverse complement.
ACAAGGCTGAAGAAATTGTCGATGATGTCGAGACTGTTAGTGGTTTTTTTAGGAAGACTGCTGGACCAGTGGCTATAACTAGTTTGATAAGTAACATAGTTAGTAAAGTAACAGAAATGAAGAGCAAAAAGGAGAAATAATATGGGGAAAAACAATTCAGGAAAAAAACTCGCGGCTGGTGCAGCAATCGGTGTAGTAGCTGGTTTTTTAGCGGGTATTTTGACGGCTCCAAAAAGTGGCAAGGAAACTCGCGCAGATATCAAAAAAACTGCCAATAACCTAAAGCGCGAAGCAGAAAAAAAGTTAAAGCAACTTCATGGTGAGCTAAGTGATTTGATAAGTAAGGGCAAAGAACTGGCCCGAAAAGAAGGCGCAAAGGCCAAAGAAGGGCTAACCCAAGCCCTAGAAGTAGCCCAGGAAGCCCAACAAAAGGTAAAAGTAGTAATCAGCGCTATAAAGAACGGCGAAACAGATGAACCCGAATTAAAAAAAGCCATCGAGGACGCAACAAAAGCAAAAGACAATCTACTTAAGTACCTTAAGAAATAAGTATCTCGTAAATTTTACATGACATAACTGTCGCTATAAGCGACAGTTTTTCTTATAATAAAAATAGTATGAACGAGGGGTTATGAAGAAAAGTGATTTAGCTGTTAGCGACTTTGTGCATTTGCACAACCATACTCAGTACAGTCTATTGGACGGACTAACCAAAATTCCAGCACTGGTTACCCGCGTAAAGTCTTTTGGCATGCAATCAATTGCCATAACTGACCATGGGACTCTCTCCGGCGTCATTGATTTTTATAAACAAGCGTATTCGCAAGAGTTAAAACCCGTAATAGGTATGGAAACATATGTAGCCCCAAGAAAACACACCGACAAGGACCCGGCCAAGGACAAGCTAAACAGTCACTTGATAGTGCTAGCGATGAACAACAAGGGTTATCAAAACCTGATGCAACTCAGTACCCGAGCCAACCTAGAGGGGTTCTATTATCGGCCAAGAATTGACCACGATTTGCTAAAGAAATATAACGAAGGTTTGATAGTTTTGTCTGGCTGTATCGGGGGTGAGATAGGCGATGCATTACGCCAAAATCAATACAAAAAGGCCAAAGAAACAGCGCAGTGGTACAAGTCGGTTTTCGGGGATAGATACTATCTAGAAGTGCAGGACCACGGTCATCCTGAACATCCACACGTTTGGGATGAACAAGTAGCAGTAACGGAACAGACGCTCCGATTGGGCAAAGAACTAGATATAAAATGTGTTGTTACCAGTGACGCTCATTATTTGAGTCATGAAGATCAAGAGGCCCACGAGATCTTACTCTGCGTGCAAACTGGTTCTTTTCTGACTGACGAAAAGAGAATGAGTCTAAAAAACTTCGATTTACATGTGACAGATCCAAAAGAGATAATTGACCGGTGGGGAGATGACCACCCAGAGCTTATAAAAAACACCAGCCAGATTGCAAATCGGTGTGCAGTTAATATAGAACTAGGAAAGATACTAATTCCAAAGTTCCCCGTTAACAAAGGAGAAACAGAACGTTCGAGTCTCGAAAAACAAGTTTATCAAGGGCTTGCTTGGCGTTACGGAGGTATAAAAGGAAAAAATGCTGGCAAACTATCAACACCCGAAGCAAAAAAAACACTAACGGAAGATATTAAGAAGCGGGCAAAATACGAGTTGGAAGTAATTGAGAAAATGGGTTTCAGCGGTTATTTTCTAATTATTTCAGATTTTATTAATTGGGGAAAAGATAACGGTATTGTTTTTGGTCCGGGAAGAGGTTCAGCAGCTGGTTCGATAATTGCCTATTCATTAAAAATAACAGAGCTAGATCCGTTGAAATATGACTTACTTTTTGAGAGGTTTTTAAATCCTGATCGTGTATCAATGCCAGATATTGACATTGATATCCAGGACACCAGGCGTGACGAAGTTATTCAGTATTGTGTTGAGAAATATGGCACTGAGCGGGTCGCCAACATCGTAACTTTTGGAACGATGGCCGCACGAAACGCTGTTAGAGATGTGGCCAGAGTTTTACAAGTACCTTATGCAGATGCTGATCGTTTGGCAAAAATGATCCCTCCACCTATACAAGGCCGCCAGATACCTCTTGCAAAGTCCTTAGTTGACGACGCAGATCTAAAGCGTGAATACGAAACAAACGAACAGTCGACGAGAGTATTCGATCTGGCTGTTAGACTAGAGGGCACAATCCGATCGCATGGTGTCCATGCAGCCGGCGTAGTTATTGCTCCTGATGATATCGTAAAATACGTACCCCTGGAAATGGCCCAAAAAGGCGTAGTGGCTACTCAGTATTCTATGAACCCTATTGAGGAGCTTGGACTACTAAAAATGGACTTTCTTGGTCTGTCGAACTTGACGATAATAAAGAATGCCCTCCGAATAATAAAAAAAGTATATGGCGAAGTCATTGATATAAATACTATCCCACTGGACGATCAAAAAACATTCGAGCTATTTCAACGTGGCGACACTACTGGAGTATTTCAGCTGGAATCTGCAGGCATGAAACGTTATCTAAAAGAGTTAAAGCCCACAGCTTTCGAAGACATAATTGCAATGGTTGCACTTTATAGGCCTGGCCCCATGCAGTGGATCGAAGATTTTATAGACCGCAAACATGGTACAAAGAAAGTAGAATATTTACATCCTGCGATGAAATCAGCTCTCGAAAATACTTACGGCATCATGGTCTACCAAGAGCAAGTCATGCAGATAAGTAAGGAGATGTGTGGCTTTACTGGTGGTCAGTCAGACACCTTGAGAAAAGCTATCGGCAAAAAAATACCAGAGGTAATGGCAAAACTAAAAGAAGAATTTATTCAAGGTGCCATAAATACAGTGGATGCTGATCGCCCACTCATGGAAAAATTCTGGAAACAGCTAGAAGATTTTGCCGCATATTGTTTTAACAAATCTCACGCGGCCTGTTACGGCCTTATCGCATACCAAACAGCCTATCTAAAAGCACATTATCCGGCAGCATTTATGGCCGCAGTAATGTCTAGTGATTTCGACGATACTGATAGGCTTGCTATAGAAATAAAGGAATGTCAGGCAATGGGTATCACAGTTTTAGCGCCAGACGTTAACGAATCTTTTGTAGAGTTTGCCGTCACCCCGGATAAAAAGTCGATAAGATTTGGAATGAACGCTATAAAAAATGTAGGTACGGCTGCTGTGGAAGAGATTTTGCGTGCGAGACAGGCGAATGGTCCATTCGAGACTCTTGAAGACTTTTTTTCAACTGTCAGTCCAAAAACAGTCAACAGAAAGTCGGTAGAGAGCCTGATAAAATCAGGTGCTTTCGATAATCTTGCCGACCGACATCAATTGATTTCTAACATCGACGTTCTATTGGCGTATGGGTCAAAAATACACAAAGATTTGGCATCCGGCCAGACTGACTTGTTTGGAAATGTCGAAGAGCTCAGTGAGCATTCTAAGCCAGTTCTAAAGCTGGATGAACCTGGGACGGCATTGTCCCAGCGCGAGCAGCTGCAGTGGGAGAGAGAGTTACTAGGGGTTTATTTGTCGCAGCACCCTCTAGAGGCATTTAAAGCGATACTGAACGAACAAGTCGTCCCAATTGACGAGATAATGGCTGAGCATCACAACAAGAGCGTTCACGTTGGCGGAATAATCACAGCCTTTAGGGAGATAATAACTAAAAATGGGCAAAAAATGGCGTTTGTCAGTATTTCAGACGACCATGAAGAGATTGAAATTGTATTATTTCCCAATGTTTATCAACAAACCCTGGGCATCTGGGACAAAGATAGAGTCGTAATTGTAGCTGGTAAAGTTTCTGCTCAGGATAAGTCGGGGGAGCTAACAGGCGACATTAAGATACTCGCTGATGAGGCCCGAGAAGTAACTCACGAACAAGCTACAGCCTACGAAGCAACGGGCAAAAAACGCAAAACTCCAAAACCAGCAAAGAAAAAAACAGCAGTAAAGGCACCAAAACCGACAGAATATAACGAAGATACTAGAATATACATACGAATCCACGATTCTAGTGATCGGAATTTACTGTCAGACTTGAAAGTTGTGTTAGAAAATAATGTTGGCGACTCAGAAGTAGTGTTGGTTGTTGGTGAAGACTCTGAAAAGCAAATTATCCGTTTGCCGGCCAGAATCAGTCAAAAAAAGGACTCGTTGAGTGCAATAACTTCAATCGTTGGTGAATCTAATATCAAAATTCAATAAATTTTTTACCTAATCACTCCAATTTGCTGGCTAATAACTGCGCCAAGGGCAATTATTGACATGATTGTTACGTCAACTAGTGGATGCTTCAAGGCGTAATGCTCGCCACGGACTAATGATTTTCTGAAAGCCCGTCCATGCTTGATTAGCAAGAACATTATTAGTGCTCCTAAGATTGCCCCTACGGCATAAGGCGACCAGGGGGCTATACCAGAAGTTAGAGACTGAACCTTTCTAATCGAGTAATTACCTGGCTCCTGTGAAGCGCCGAGCGTGTTAAATGAGTTGTGTGTCGAGTTTTTTTCCGAGGTAACTTTTGATGATGAAGAAGGCTGTCCATACATTGCTACGACAACAGTTGTTGGCCCCTGATCGATAAAATCTTTGCTTTGGGCAAATCCAAAACCAACATTCATATAGCTTGGGTCAAGTAGGTTGTCTCTATGGCTTTTGCTATTCATCCAGCCGGCTATGACCTCATTGTCGTTAGTGAAACCATATGCTAAATTTTCACCAGCTTTTTGGTACAAATAGTTTGCATCTGTTATAAATTGCCACGGAGCATTTCCTTCGGGCGTCGAATGTGACCAATAATCGCGTTTTACCATGTCGTTGGCTTTGGCTTGAGCCGCTTCGGTCAACTTTTTATTTAGAGTTAACTGTCCCAGGTGTTGTTTCTCTCTCCTGGCATTTGTGTCTCTGGTCAGCTCGGTTACGCTCATTTCGGTAGCATATGGCAACACACCTTGTTTCTGCGCAAACCGTGATTGCCAGGGCTGTATAACGGCCAAAATTATAATTAGAACCGTAACCAACGGTAGGTAAGGGTAGTAGACTTTTAGAAAATCTTTTGAGTTTTTGTGTTTTGGGCGTAGGTTCGAGTGATGCCTCGTTTTTTGTTCGTGCTCTTCGTGCTGATGATCACGTTTTTTTGAGTGTTTTCTCGTTTTTGCGCCTTTCGTAACAGGCATAAGCATATTGTAACACTAAAATGGGTAAAATCGACAATGATAAATTGTGGCGGTTGCGGCCTCTATAACATTGAAAGACTCCTTTTTGCCAAACATTGGTATTTCAACGACCTGATCACACAGTTTTAACAGTTGTGGTTCTACGCCTTCGACTTCTCGCCCTAGTAATATCGCAACTTTGTCTGACGGGTTAAATTTCGGTAACTGTATTGAGTTTTTTGCCTGCTCTAAACCTACGACCATGTATTCGTTAGCTCGTAGCTCGCTTAGTAAAATTTTAATATCTTCATGATGCGTCCAAAGGCTCGTGTTGGCTTCTGCCCCGAGAGCAGTTTTGCTGATCTGTCTCGTCAATTTAGTTGACAAGTGGGGAAGACGTACGTCATTCGTTTGCCTGGGGTAAGGGGTAAATCCCGTGAGGTAAACATGTGTAACGCCAAAGCCATCTGCAGTGCGCAGTAATGACCCAACATTGTGTGCGCTACGAATATCATGAGCAATCAAAACAATTTTTCTCATCAGTCTATTCTATCTTATTTTACCCTAAAGTATGTTCTCAGAGCTTTTTATATAAGTATGCCGTGAGCTTAAGCTCGTAAGAAAGATATATGATAAGACATTCTGAAAAACAAGATACTTCGTCTCTAGAAGTAATCACGTGCTTATGGTTAAATAGATGCATGACGATTCGCGAATTTCGGGTGAGGGTAATTATATGAGTCAAGATGCTCGCCGGGATGAAGAGCAGAGTACACTAAAGCGTGCCAATATACTGGGATTGCCATATATTGACACATCAAAAATACCCAATAAACAAATCTATAAAGACGTTTTATCTGTTCCTGAATTATATAATTTGAAAGTCATTCCCGTGCAGGTTGATGCACACAATATTCGCTTTGGGGTTACCAATATTACTTCGCAGCAAACTATGGCAACACTTCGACAACGATTCTTAGACCAAAGAATCGCTTTTGGTATGATTTCTGACACCGGGTTTCGGGAATATATGAAGCTGTATGATCCGCCTAAAGCAATTGTTTACAAGGACATCGAGCTAACAACAGCAGGAACTGATGATTTAGTTGCGCAAGTGTCTGCAACCTTAGAGCAAGTGCGTGCCGATGACATGCTGGCTTATCTAGTGCTGCAGGCGCACAGACTAAAAGCTTCAGACATCCACATTGAGTCTGAACGAGCCTACACACGAATACGATTCCGTATTGACGGAGTGCTGCATGCCATCGCCAAGGTCAGTATTGAAAAAACTAGAATCTTAGTATCAGCTATCGCAAGTGCTGGCAATATATCAACATCTTCAGACGATGCGCAGCAGGGCCATATATCTCAACAGGTAAAAATGGCTGATGGCAACGCCGTTGACGTCAATCTTCGTCTAGAAACAGTGCCGACTGTCAGTGGCATGGACATAGTTATGCGTTTATTTAATATGCAACAAGAAATGTATCAGTTAGATCGCCTGGGACTGACCCCAACAGAGAGAAAAATTGTTGATGATATTATCGCAAAACCCAGTGGGTTGGTGCTTGCAGTTGGGCCAACAGGCTCGGGTAAAACAACAACACTATATTCGATGCTCAACTCGCTAAATAGTGAAGAGCGCAAGATAATCACTGTCGAAGACCCCGTAGAGTACCAGTTCGAGGGCATTACTCAGATACCTGTTCGCTCAACAACTGGTCAACAGACTAATTTTGCAGATAAACTTCGTGCAGTACTGCGCCTAGACCCTGATATCGTTATGGTTGGCGAGATTCGCGACATGGATACGGCAAAGACAGCACTGCAAGCATCGTTGACGGGACATCTGGTTCTGTCTACTTTTCACGCTGGTTCTGCCGCAGCTGCTCTAACCAGACTAATGGAGGTTATTGGTGCTAACCCACTGTTTGCTTCCGCGATCCGGCTGGTAATGGCACAGCGTTTGGTCCGAAAACTAGATGATACGTGCAAGGTTCCATACAACCCCAGTGGTGCAGAATTGAAACAAATACAAGATGTATTAGCAACTTTGCCACAGGGCGTAGAAAGGCCAAAACTAGAAGACCTAAAATTCTTTTCGTCGGGTAAATCAGCCGATAACCCCTATGGTTTCCGTGGGCAGTTGGCGATTCGCGAACAGTTCATACTTAGCGGACCTATTCTAGAGCTACTTCAAAACGGCAACACCGCAACTAGTACTGAACAGATAGAACAAGCTGCTGTTGATAGTGGGATGACCACGATGCGTCAAAACGCCATCCTGAAAGTTTGTGCCGGCGAAACAACCTTGCAAGAAGTCTACCGAGTAATAGGATAAAGTTATAAAATTGACTAAAACAGTATAATATATTAAAGTCGAATAACTTATGCCATCCCTTGAGACTATGCCTGGCTTGCGTGTAGCACCGAACCCCGATGAGGCTGTTGCCATAGCGCTAAATGCTGGAGCTGCTTTGATGCCAAGTGTAATAAATGTGTGTGAGATTCAGACTGTGTTCGAAGAATGTGGCCTTGATTTGAGTCCAGGTCGAAAAGAGGGTGAGGCAAGCGAACATGTTTCTCACGTATTATCCCAAATTGATATTCTTCGTGAGCTACAAGCTTCAATAGCCAGGCGTAAATTGTCTCCATTAAACGGCATGTTTATCGACTGTTTTGAAAATGGCGAAAGTCTTGGGCCTCATGTTGATATTGCATCGAACGTCAGAGATATCTCAGCTCTAATACCAATTGTGCACAAGGGAGAATTTACTGTTTATGGTGATGACTGGTTTGATGTCAGCGGATTAAAATTGGGTGAAGATGGATTTTTAAAAAGAGATATATCTCAGAGATGCTCAGGTCTTGGTTTATTTATGGAAGGCAGGTCGATTTATCGTCCTGGAGATATCTTAGTTCTAAGACAAGAAGTAAAAATTTTGGGGAAAAAGCCAAAAGTACATTCTGGTCGAACTATTTTTGATCCGTTTGACGATGCCAACCAACGACTCATGCTTTCTTTAGACCATAATTGTCTCGATGTTAGATAATGACACTTGCGATTGCTGGGACTAGGCGTTTGTCTAGGACGCTTGGGATAATCATTTCAGGTGTAGGTTTTTCAACGAGACCTGCGATAACTTCGGCGGCCGCAATTTTGTGCTGTTCTGTGATTTGACTGACTTTGTTGTCGAGTGCCCCGCGAAATATACCAGGGAATGCCAGGGCATTATTGACTTGGTTAGGGAAGTCGCTACGTCCAGTGGCCATTATGGCTACGCCAGCCTTCTTGGCAATATCCGGCATTATTTCTGGGACAGGGTTAGCCATAGCAAAGATTATTGGGTCTTTTGCCATGGTTTTTACCATCTTGGCAGTAACTAGTCCCGGCGCAGATACGCCAATAAAAATGTCAGCACCTTCCATGGCATCAGCAAGTGAACCATTTTTACCATTATTATTAGTAAAATCCAGCAACTTCTTTTTTTCGCTATTTAGATCAGTTCTAGATGGTGAAATAATTCCTTTACTATCCACCACTAGTATTTCTGGCTTGGCATACAAGTGAATCAGCTTCATGACCGCTGTACCCGCGGCCCCCGCACCAACGCATACGATTCGGCATTCTTTTAATTTCCTGCCGGTAATCTTCATGGAATTTATTAACCCTGCTAGCACCACTATTGCTGTACCATGTTGGTCGTCGTGAAAAACAGGTATTTTAAGCTGTTTTTTTAGTCTTTCTTCGACTTCGAAACAGATTGGTGCTGCTATATCTTCAAGGTTAATTCCACCAAAACTTGGCGCAATTGCTCTAACGGTTTCAACGATTTCATCGGCAGAGTGCACGTCAATAACTACCGGCACAGCATCCACATTGGCAAAGTCTTTGAATATCATGGCTTTACCTTCCATTACTGGTAGTGCGCCTTGCGGGCCAATATTCCCTAGGCCGAGAACCGCCGTGCCATCGCTGACGACCGCTACGGTGTTATTGGTCCAGGTATAGTCTCTGGTTTCGTCAGGGTGTTTTGCGACATGGCTAGATACGGCTGCCACTCCTGGGGTGTAGTAGGTGCTCAGTTTGTCATTAGTGTCTAGCTGGTCTTTAGGGGCAATACTCAGTTTGCCACCAAGTTTTTTGTGTTGCTCTAACGCCAATTTTCCAAAATCTTTTCCCATACCCTAAATAATAACACGCCCGAGGTGTTGCAATAGAGGTGGTAATCGTGTAAAATTTACCTTCTATGAGCACAGTTGTAAGAGAGATCGAAAAACAGTTCAAAAAACACCAGGTCGTTGATGTTCGTTCTGGCGACACTGTAAAGGTGCACCAAAAGATCAAAGAAGGTGCTAAAGAACGTGTACAGATCTTCGAAGGTCTGGTTATTAGAACTGACCGCAAGAATAGTCACACATCCTCTATTACCGTTAGACGTATTGCCAGTGGTGTAGGTGTCGAAAAGACATATTTGCTACACTCACCGCTAGTGTTAAAAGTAGAAGTAGTAAAACGTAGCAAAGTTCGCCGAAACTACCTCAGTTATATGCGTAACCGTACGGGTAAATCTGCCCGCATGACAGGCATGGACTTCGACAAAGAAACAGTAAACACAGTTGTTGATAAAAAGGCCGAAGAAGAGGAAGCTAAGATTCACGAAGAAAAAGAAGCAATGCACGAAGTCGAAATGGCTGAAAAAGCTAAAGAAGAAGCTGAGCTAGAGGCAAAAGCCGCAGAAGTTGAGAAACGTCATGCTGAAGCCGAAAAAACTGAGAAATCTGAGTAACCGTCTTTTACTAGTAATAACAAAACCGCTCTAACCATGAGCGGTTTTTTGCTATGATTAAAACATGATCGGTATAGATGAAGTTGGACGGGGTTGTTGGGCAGGACCACTACTGGTAGTAGCCGCAACAGCTAAAACAACGCTACCTGTGGGGTTAAAAGATTCTAAAGTCTTGTCAAAGAAAAACCGCGAAAAACTGTACCAGATTCTCATAGAGTCATGTAAATTTGGTGAAGGATGGGTACAACCGATTGAAATTGATTCTTTAGGCCTGACAGAGGCCATGAAACTAGGCGTTAAGCGCGCCCTGACGCACCTTTACAAAGACAGTTTATATACGGTGGATTCTGCGATTATTATAGATGGCATTATTAACTACTGCGGGGAAGAATTTACCAATGTGCAGTGTATCGCTAAAGCCGATGCAGAATTTCCAATTGTTAGTGCGGCTAGCATTTACGCTAAGGTACTACGTGATCACAAAATGACCGAGCTGGCTGCGGAAAACCCTGGCTATGGATTCGAAAAACATGTTGGCTACGGGACAAAAATGCATCTAGAAAGACTAAAAGAATTAGGGATTTCACCCATTCACAGATTATCGTATAAACCTGTGGCAGTGTTTGTATGAGCACTACAAGCACCGGTAGGGCTGCTGAAGACGCTGCTGCAGCTTATCTTAAAAAACAAGGCTATAAAATCCTTGACCAAAACTGGCGTACTCGCTGGTGTGAAATAGACATTGTTGCAAAAAAAGACAATGTCGTCTCATTTGTTGAGGTGAAGTACCGCAAATCAGATGAATTTGGCGGTGGCATACAGTACATAACGCCCGCCAAACAAAAACAAATGGCATTTGCGGCCCAATTCTGGGTATCAAAAAACAACTGGGATGGAGATTACAGCCTTGCGGCGGCAGAGGTCACCGGTCCCGAGTACCAAATAACAGAATTCATCGACAGTATTTAGGCGGCAACAGACACATCAGCACCACAGAGCACTAAAACTTGGCTCGCAGCATCTCTGAAATCGCCAATTTCGTAGCTTACTGCTATATCTGCACGGCTGGGGTTGAAATGTAAGTCTTGTGATGCCTGTAAATCAGAACCTTCCCTTATTATTCCTCCAGACATGCCAAAAATTGCCCTATCTAGTGGGTCGTGAAAAGCCCACGGGCTTAAACGTACCGGTGCTGCCGTAAGATCATCTGGGATGGCAAAAACATCAAGTCGCTCACGGTGACCATTCAGTTTGTTTTGTATAGTATGCGTGGGATTATTTTCGTTATTACCTCTGATGTCCACTATGGTTCCTGGTGGGAATATACAACCATCAACTTTGAGATTGCACAGAGTTAATGCTGTACTCTCGGCACTTCCTTTACGAAATAGTACAGGTGTTCCGGTTTCGTCAACAATTACACTTACTCTGTTTTGAAGTTGGTATGACCTAGAATTAATTTGTTTCAACGCTCCAACGAATCTAGCCTCGGTTTGTATGCATGCAATACTGGTATCGTCGTTGGTTGATTGGGTCGCAGCTATGGTTTTTTCGCTGGCGGTGGTATTAAGAGCCGGCAAAACAAAATTCCCTAGTAGTTGAGAAGACCGTCTAGAATCAGCTGGTCTGTCGTTAATGTCGAATTGCAGTAAACGGCTCAAAAGAAGTAATGGGCTAGGTCCTCTGCTGTCTAAATAAATCCTACATGCAAAATTACCCGCGAATTTTTGTAGAAGACCACCGGTAATCGGCATCAATTCAGGGTTGTTCGCTAATGTATTTCCGCTTTTTCCTAGCAAATCAAGCTCTGTTATTGCTCTCTCAAGGTAATGACCTATTACTTTTTCTTCAAAGAAATTAGTCATAAAACATATAATAGCATAAAAACAACGTATTAACAATACTCGCGTGCCTAGTTATACAAAAATTTTGATTTTGCTTGCTAGCATTTAAAAAAAATTTAGAGTCTTAATATGGTAAATTGAAATCCTATTCAACGGTTCCCAGATCCCATATTGAAAAGACTCTTAGCCGGGTTTATAGTATCGTCGTTGAACTGGCAAGATCCGATTACGCGGTTGTGAAAATATGCGCCAACGCCCGTACAATCGAATAATCTCTAGTGCCAGGATTTCATGTTCGAAAAGAACGGTATTCGAGGCTGTTTACAACCATCCGCTGGACGAAAGAAGATGCAGCGGGGTCAACAAATCCATCATAAATATGTCCTTTATCTGCCATGTGTCAGATAATCCCACAAATTGGATCTTTAGTCTAGTAATGCTTATTTCTGTTTTTTTAGAAATTCTAATACTACCGCATGATCGCGGTCGTACCAGTCGGTGTGCCACTGTATTATCTCGATACCTTGTTTTATAGATCGCTCTAAAGATGGTGACATCTTCGGTTCGAAGAAATCTTTAAATTGTTTCAAGTATTTTTTGCCTGTAAAAACGCGGGCTGCGTAGATGGGAAACCGCGAGAAGCTGAGGTCGGTCCCTAGTATTTCTTCTAGCCAGTCCCAGTTGTGTTGCAACCATTGCCAGGCGGCATCTCGGCCAAAACGATTCATTAGCGCATAAGCAATCCAATAGGCTGCGTCCTGGTTGCGGACATCTTTGGTCTTCACCATGGCAAGCGCTTCTTTGGTCAAATCCACGTCCTTGAAGCCCGTTATGGCCGACGCTAGCGATGTGCGGACTTCGCTATTGGTCGATTGGTTGTGCCAATCAATAAATATGTCGAACTCTTTTTTGCCACCATGCCTGGCGACAGTGCCCCAGACAATGCTACGTATATCAGGTTGGATATCTTCTGGAGACTTAGAACCCTGGAACAGTTTTTGGCAATGTTTGATGACATCAGTATCGTCGGAGCTAGACATTAGACCGAGAATCGTCGACCGCAGTAAGGTGTCAAAATAATCCTCATCCTTTTTCGGCTGCCAACCTAAGCGTTGGAACTGTTTTGCAGCGATAGAACGTACAAATGGTTTCATGGCTTCTCGGATGTTTTCATCGTTGCCCATTACTGATTTAACGTCGCCAACCGCGCTAGCTATAGAATCCCAAACAGCCGCGTTGTCTTCATTGCCAAAATGCGATAACAGCAAGAGTGCACTCTCTGTGCTTCCGAATCCGGCTTTTGCAACTTCGAAACTGTCTGATAATAACCCTAATCTTGCGAGTGGAGTTATTTTGCCTGCACTTATTAAGTTGGCAAGTTTCTGGGTTGTAGAGCTGTCATAAGATGTTCTATAAAACCCACTACGACTTTTGTTGATGTAATAATCGTCACTAATGCCGTTTAGTGAAAAACTAGAGCTTTTTGTTGATAGAACAGCATCAGTCAAACCATTTCCGCCACGAAGTGGTATGGGCCACAGTAAGGGTTTCTCTATTTTGCTTGGTTTCGATAGGAAAAATCGTTGTTGTGAAACGGTGGCTTTTGACCCTTCGAATGAGGCGGTTACCATTGGGAAACCAGGTTGCCGGGTCCAGGCATGCATGAAACCTTTGACATCTTTTTTGGAAACTTCTTCTAGCGCTTGCCACAGGTCAACGGTTTCGGTGTTTTTGTATGAATGTTTTTTGAGGTAGTGGCGAAGTCCGTCACGGAAGTTCTCTGGGCCCAGGTAGTCATGCAACATATGGATGGCACTTGCCCCCTTGGCGTAGCTGATTGTGTCAAAAATAGTTCGGATTTCATCAGGATGGTGAACTGGAACCCGTATGGGATGAGTATTGTCTAGCGCATCTAGCCTTAAGGCGACTTGCTGCTCGTCCGTGATAAACTGCGTCCACATTTGCCACTGTGGAAATATTTTGTCGACAGCCATATATTCTATCCAGCTAGCAAAGCCTTCGTTTAACCATAAGTCTGTCCACCAGCGCATGGTTACTAGGTTGCCGAACCACTGATGAGCTAGCTCGTGCGCAACAACCATAGCAACGTACTGTTTTGTGGGCACGGAAGTGTTTTTTGGATCTACTAGCAAACAGTGCTCGCGGTAGGTCACTAAGCCCCAGTTTTCCATGGCACCAGCTGCAAAATCCGGCAAGGCAACCATGTCTAGTTTTTCTAGAGGATAAGGGATGTCGAAGTACTGATTGTAAAATTCTAGTGTTTTTACAGCGACATCTAGGGCAAAATCTGTTTCATTGACTTTGTCTGGCGTTGCATAGGTACGAATAACGACCCCATCATTAGTCTTTGCTTCTTTATATTTTAGGTCTCCCACTACGAAAGCTAGTAAATACGTCGGCATAATGGGGGTAGTCTCAAAAGTTGACTTTGTAAGACCGCCAGAATTTGTTTGTGACTTTGTCGGGGTATTGGACAATACTATATCACCAGCATCTGAATTTATTGACAGGTCGAATGTAGCCTTTGCCTCTGGCTCATCGATGCAAGGGAAGACTTCGCGGGCATGGTGACTCTCGAACTGCGTGCCGAAAATAATCTTATTATTGCCATTATCTTTATATCGAGAGGGGTAGAGACCGTTCATGGCATCAGTTATTTTGCCACTGAATTCAAGGACTACAGTGTATTTGCCTGGGTAAATCATATCGTCGGAGTGTAATCTGACCTCGCTAAAGGTTTTGTGCAGGTTGATACGTGATATTTTTATTGGCGTTTCGCTCTTTTTGTCGTGTTTAGTTAATACTGCGCCTGTAATTTTTAGCTCTTTTTGATGAAAGGTAATTCTTTTGCTAGGCCTGCCTACCTTTTTGCCGGGAATTACTACCGAGCCACTAAACGCCATTGTTTTTTTATCAATGTTTATATCCAGTTTGTAATTTTCTGGTCGGAACTGTTGGAATAATCGAGTGACATTTTTGCTCATATCCGTAAATTGTACCATGGTGAGGGAGTTATAGTAATTGACACTATCATAAAGAAAGTTTATAATTTAGTGAAATGAGGACAATGGAAAACCGCACCAATGTTGTGGAGCTAGTCGAGAAGGCAGGAAGGGCGCTAGTAGTAGAGCGTGCTGAATTTATTTTTTGGAATGCACCTAAATGGCACCCCGGAGATCCAGCTGGCAAATAGCTCGGTTACTTGACATCAAAAGGCAATTCAGAGCATTTTTGGAAGGCTCTACGCCAGTTGTTGCAGGCTACGGAGTCGGAAGCCGTTTTCACGACAGGTCTGTAGACGCAGATGTATGGATAGCCTCACAAAAGGCTGCGATAGGTTTTATGAACAAGGGAACCACACATTACGTAGAAATCGGAGAGAGAGCCCTTCTACATGATATTGATTCTGGTGCTGATTTTGACTTAGGGGTTGTCCCATGTCCACCGTTCACGGAAAGTGATGTCGCGAACGCAGTAGATGGTTTGCCTCTGGATAGGGGATTACGAGAGCAACCAGCGGGTGATATAACCCGCACCGAAATTCTTTACAGTGCATAAAGGCGTCACAAAAAAGATTTAAAATAACAATTTTTAAGTGTATTAAGAAATCACCATACATGCCTTGCTATATAAGGCGAAGGTTGCTACAATATAGTCAGAGATTCCGGCCAGTTTGGTCGGATTTTTTAATAAAAATTCTGACGCATTTTAAGGAAACCCTTCGACTAACACAGGGTAAATCCTTCGACAAACTCAGGATAAAGGAGAAATATTATGGAATTAGACATGAAACAACTAGCATTGGCTGTAAGGACAATCGCCGAAGAAAAAAACTTGCCCGAAGAAGTCGTGCAAGAAACTGTAGAACAAGCTTTAGCGGCTGCATATCGACGTGATTATGGCGACCGCGAACAAGAAGTCCGCGTATCCATGAACCTCAATACTGGGGATGTGGACGCTTACGTTACGAAAGACGTCGTTGAAAAAATCCACGATGCAAAATACGACATTAGTCTAAAAGATGCACAGGTTATGAAAAAAAACGCAAAACTTGGTGACGAGATCGAAGTTCACGAAAAAGTAGAAAGTTTTGGCCGTGTAGCCGCCCAAACTGCTAAACAAGTTATTTTACAAAGGCTGCGAGAAGCAGAGCGTGAAATAATCCTAGCAGAATACGAAGACAAAATCGGCACAGTACTAAATGGAATTGTTGCCCGCGTAGAAGGACGACTTGTGCGCGTAGAGCTAGGCAAGGCCCAAGGGATCATGCCGGCTAGTGAGCAAATCCAAGGCGAACATTACTACCCGGGACAAAGGGTGAAAGTCTACCTAAAAGACGTTGAACGAGGCCAGCGAGGTCCACAACTAATTGTTTCTCGTGGTTCGACTGAATTTGTCGAATGGCTATTTAGAAATGAAGTTCCTGAGATGGAAAGTGGCGCAGTAGAGATCAAGAAAATTGCCCGAGAAGCTGGTGTCCGAACAAAACTAGCTGTAAACAGTACTGTTCAGGGAGTTGACCCAGTCGGAACATTCGTCGGTGGCCACGGAACACGTGTTAATGCTGTTATGTCAGAGGTGGGAGAGCAAGAGAAAATCGACATTGTAGTATGGGATGACGATATCAAAACATTCATAACAAATGCTCTTAGCCCTACAAAAGTTACTAGAGTTGGAATCGACGAAGCCAAGCACAAAGCCACAGTAGTGGTTCCAGAAGACCAGTTAAGTATCGCTATCGGTAAAAGCGGGCAAAACGTGCGTTTAGCCAGCAAGATTTCGGGGTACGAACTTGATATCGAATCAGACCAAAAACAAACACCCGACGAGTTAGCGCCAGTTGAAGCGTCTGACGTGGAAAAACAACCAACAGCTGAACAGCCAAAAGAAGATAAAAAGCCAAAGAAATTGAAGAAAAAAAGTGAACTAGAAAGCAGCTTGCTTGACGCCGTAGAAGAGCACGGCACCGAAGAATAGACACTCCGGTCAAAAAATGATATAATAACGTCAATGAGTAAACATAAAGCTGATCTTGCGAGTTATCTAGAGACTGAGCCAGTCGTAGCTCTATCAGTTGCTATAGCCACAGAACAAGCAGCGCAGAATATATACGCCGGTGGTGGTTGGCGAGAAACACGATATGCGAAAAAACGTGGAGATTTGGGGTTGGCAATAGTTGCTGGTCACAATAATAGATCCAGGACGCTGAACCCATTTACGATGGTTAACATAGGCTTAAGGGGTCCCAAGAGTAACGCTGTATTAGATTTTTATAACGGGATTAGGTCCGATGACCCTCATACCCCTACCGGACTAGGAGTTGAAGAAATTGACCCAATTTTCAAACAATATATGCCCCGATATAGAATGAATGCTTTTGGAAAAGCCGAGACTATAAGAATAGATCAAACGTTGTCCAGCTTTAGCCCAGATGGCGCTAATCCAGAGTTCCCGGGTCTTATGAGAGCCGCTGGTGGAATTTTGCTAGGTAAATCCGATACTATTTGGGCAACATCCGGGCTTGACCAAATCGATGATCATATAGCTAGCCATGCAGGTGCTTGGGCTGCTGATCTAGCAATGAACGAAGGAGTAGAGGGGGTTGTTCCATTTGAGGAGTTAACCGAGTTGCAGTTCGTACTTGAGGCAACAATGTCCGATAGCTCACGAAGTGCAAGAAACTTTGCTCGTCGGGAATTCGACGTTCGTTCGATGGAACTTTTAATGCCCGATCAGGCCGAAAAAGTTGTGCAATTCCTTGACGATAGATTCTTAGCCAGTGTTGCTTGAGCCTACAAAAACCACATCCCCAGCAATCAGATCAAAAAGTAAAATTGGCACTCTTGACATGGGAGTGCCAAATTTGATAATGTTATTCGTACGATATATAAAATCGCCATTAAGGGGTAAAATACCAATATGATGCCAAATAACGCAGATTTCCAAGAGTTCTTGAATCACCTAACTGAAAACGCATTACAGTCACTACGGCATGCGGATGCTATCGCACGTACTGCTGGCAGCCCGTTTGTTGGAACAGAGCACCTGTTGCTAGGTGTATTAGCGCAAGAAGGCTCTATTGGAGCAAAAGTTTTGACTGACGCTGGCATAACATTAGATAAAGCAAGGTTGGCACTAAACCTCAACCCTAAGACAATTGTTATAAACATGGGCGCCAAAGGATTGTCTGAGACAGCCAAATTGACTCTAAAAATGGCCTACGATATTGCACAAGAATTCAACCAGGAGTTTTGCGGAACAGAGCATATTTTATACAGTATCCTCAGCCAAAAGAATGCCCGTGCTACCGTTCTACTCCGAGATATGAGTGTTAGTATCGATGCTATCAACACTGAACTAGAACAGTTCTTGAATCGCCAACAATACGAAGAAGGCGGGTCAAGCAACGGCGCGGCAAAAAAACGTACCAAAAAGACCAAAAAAACAGCCCTAGACTTTTTTGGCACGGATCTGACTGTATTAGCCAGAGATAACAAATTAGACCCTGTCGTTGGACGCGAAGCCCAGATTCGACGCGTAATCACAATTTTGAACCGTAGAACAAAAAATAATCCAGTACTAATTGGTGAGCCAGGTGTAGGAAAAACCGCAATCGTGGAAGGTTTGGCGCAAAGAATAGTGAACGAAGACGTCCCTGACGCGCTACTTGACAAGAGAATTATGATGTTGGATCTTGCCGGCATGATAGCCGGCACTAAGTACCGCGGTGAGTTTGAGGAACGTTTAAAGAAAGTTATGGCAGAACTTGAAAGTAGTAATAATATTATTATTTTCATCGACGAGCTACACCTAATTGTTGGGGCTGGCGCGGCCGAAGGGTCAATGGACGCTGGTAATATCTTAAAGCCTGCTCTTGCTAGGGGTAAAATCCAACTAATCGGCGCAACAACAACTAATGAATACACAAAACACATCGAAAAAGATGCAGCACTGGAGCGTAGGTTACAGCCTGTCCAAGTGCCAGAAACAAACATTACTGAAACGATAGCTATTCTAAAAGGCCTTAGGAAGCATTACGAGAGTTTTCATGGCGTGACTATCAGTGACGAGATCATCGAAGATACGGTTGCGCTAGCAAAGCGTTATATCAATGATCGTTTTATGCCAGACAAAGCAATAGATTTAATTGACGAAACAGCAGCACACTTAAGGCTGGATAAGGGGCGTACTCCACCAGAAGTCAGAAAACTCCAAAAGGAATTAAAATTGGTAGAAGTTCGTACAGAAGATGCGGTCGATAAAGAAGACTACGCTTTGGCTGCAAAACACAAACAGCGAACTAGTCAGATACATGAAGAGCTTAAAAAACTACAAGCAGAAGAAAAAAAGGCCAAAAAAATAGTCATGCAAACCGACGATGTCGCTGAAACAGTAGCGAGAATGACCGGTGTACCAGTTAAGAAAGTTATTCGAGCAGAGGCAAAATATCTAATCAATCTAGAAAAAACACTTTCCAAGTATGTGATTGGACAAGACGAGGCTGTTTCAGCTGTAGCTAAGGCAGTGCGACGCAGTAGGTCTGGTGTCGGAAGTGGCAAACGACCAGTCGGGTCATTCGTATTCCTGGGACCTACAGGCGTTGGGAAAACCGAGCTGGCCAGGGTTTTGGCTAGAGAATTCTATGGGTCAGAAGATTCATTAGTAAAAATAGACATGAGTGAATTCAGCGAACACCACAATGTTGCCAGACTAGTTGGTGCGCCCGCAGGCTATGTTGGCTATGATGACGGAGGCCAATTGACAGACAAGATTCGACGCCAACCACACAGTTTAGTTTTATTCGACGAAATAGAAAAAGCTCATCCAGAAGTTTTCAACGTGCTGCTGCAAATTTTAGAAGACGGACATTTAACTGATGCAAAGGGACGAAAAATCGACTTTACCAACACTATCGTGATAATGACCAGTAACATTGGTGCAGACCGCTTGCAAAAAGAAGTCAATCTGGGCTTTTCTGCCACCGACAGCAAAGACCTGAAAGATTTGGACAAATTGCACGAGATTAACAAAGATAAAGTGCACGAAGAGCTAAAAAAACTACTGCGACCAGAGCTAATTAACCGAATAGATAAAACCATAGTTTTCCGAGCATTAACCAAAAACGACATTTTAAAAATTTTGGATTTACAAGTTCAAGAGCTGAAAGATAGGCTAGTAAAGCACGGCCTCGGCATCAAGCTTACAACAGCAGCAAAACAGTACATGCTAGAAAATGGATACGACTCACTGAATGGTGTTCGACCCATGCGAAGATTACTCCAAGATACGCTCGAAGATTACATCTCTGACGAGTTGTTAAAAGAAAGCTATAGAAAAGGCGACATCATAGAAGTGTCAGCCAAAAAGAAAAATCTGAACTACGCTGTCGTTACTGAATAGTCAGTTTGTCCTAATACAGATATAATAGTGGTTATGGAAAATAGTTCCACGAGACGTTTTAGGTATGTTCTGCCTCTGGTGACTATGTTGGTTATAGCCGCTGGCTTGCTCTTTCGCCAGGACATATCGGACTGGTATAGGTTACGAGATTATTCTGCCCCCGCATCTGTTGCAGGACTGGCTAAACGTACCACAATGACAGACGAAGGTAAGAAGCTGTTCTATGTTTCACATCCGAACATTTACGGTAAGTCAGAGTTCAATAAATACTGTAACTTTAACGAATTATCAATAATTCTGGGATGCTACGTCAGTAATCGTGGAGTATACGGAGACATTTACTTGTATAACATCAAAGACAGTCGATTAGATGGTGTTCTGGAGGTCACAGCCGCACACGAAATGCTTCATGTCGCTTACGAAAGGTTAAATCCTAGCGATAGAGAGCGGGTTGATAAAATGCTCGCGAACGAATACAAGAAAAACAAAGATAAGCGATTGTCTGAAACAATAGAGCAGTATAAAAAACAGGACCCTAGTGTAGTACCAAACGAGCTGCATTCTATTCTGGGAACAGAATCAAGAGATCTGTCACCAGATTTGGAGGCGTATTATAGCCGTTACTTTAGTGATCGTGAAAACGTTGTGTCATTTTCAGAGCAATACGAATCAGAGTTTACAAAACGACGGATTGCAGTTGATCAATATGATCTGCAACTAAAAGCATTAAAAGAAGAAATTGAGTCAAACGAGACTATTATGAATAAAAAAGTGGTTGTACTCCGACAAGAACAGACAGAGCTAGAAAAATTGAGGTCCTCGGCAGAACCGAGCGAATTTAACAGCCGAGTTTCTACATTTAATCAGTCAGTTGGTGAATATAATGAGCTTGTTAGTATGACGAAAGGTTTAATAGCCAGGCATAACGAACTTGTGTCCAAGCGCAACGAAATAGCACTAGAAGCTCAAGAGTTAGCAAAAGCTATCGATAGCCGGCCACAGTCGCTGTAAAGTCGAGTATACTGTTTAGTATTATGGCTAAAAGTCAAAAAAAATATGTTTGTAGCAATTGTGGCGCCGAGTCTATTACTTGGGGCGGAAAATGCCAAACATGTGGCGAGTGGAACACTCTAGAAGAAGTAATTACGTCAACCAGTGTCAGGACGGGCACAACTGGCAAAAAACTGAGTCCGATAACCAGCGACAAAGCCGCTAGAAGTAATGAAAAACGAATGCCCAGTGAAATTACCGATATTGATACCGTTCTCGGTGGCGGAATAGTCCCTGGTAGCGTAATGTTATTGGCAGGAGAACCTGGAATTGGGAAAAGCACGCTTTTGTTGCAACTAGCAAATGCCGTTGCTAAAACTAAAAAAGTTCTATACATCAGTGGCGAAGAATCCGTTCATCAGATTGGTTTAAGAGCCAAACGTCTCAGCTCGACTAATACCAACCTGCAATTGGCTGCTAGCACAAGAGTTGAAGACATTGAAGCCAGTATTTCTGGCAATGAGTATGATGCAGTGGTCGTCGATTCTATCCAGACCATAGCTACCGATAGGTTAACTAGTTCTGCCGGCTCGGTCAGCCAAATAACTAGCTGTACAACAATGCTAATGCAAGCAGCCAAAGAGTCCAACACCGCACTGATTTTAGTCGGGCATGTGACGAAAGAAGGATCAATTGCTGGCCCTAAGCTTCTGGAACATATCGTAGATGTCGTTTTACAGCTAGAAGGAGACCGTTATGGCGGGTTTAAAATTTTGCGGGGGGTCAAGAATCGTTTCGGATCAACTAATGAAGTAGCAATCTTAGAGATGGCCGACGAGGGACTAAAGATAGTAGACAATCCATCAAAGGCATTATTGGCAGAGAGACAAGTGACTGATGGTTCGGTCGTGCTGGCTACTATGGAGGGCAGTAGACCGATTTTGGTAGAGGTACAGGCCTTGGTCAATAAAACAAGCTACGGGTACCCTAAACGGACGGCAAGCGGCATTGATATTAACCGTTTGAATCTATTAATCGCAATGTTAGAACGACGAACAAAGCTAAATCTCTCGGACAAAGATATATACATAAACATTGTCGGTGGCATTCGTGTCACCGAACCGGCGGCAGACCTAGCTATTTGTATGGCTATAGGGTCGGCTAGCAAGGGATTAAAATTAAAACAAAACGCTGTAGTCTTTGGTGAGGTCGGATTATCTGGCGAAATTAGGCATGCACCCTACATAGAAAAACGGATTACAGAGGCAAAGAAGATGGGGTTCGAAGTTGTTATAGGCCCTAGGCCACGAGATTCTAAAAAGAAAGAAAAGCTACTGTTTCCAGCAAAAGACATTCGAACGGCTCTTAATACGTTTTTGGAGACTTGAGAATCATATTAATTTGCTAGTCCGTTGTGCCTGAGGTGGTTGCCGATGGATTGCCGCTAACACCGTTGGCTTTAACTTTGAAGCTGTAGTTTGTGCTACTAGTTAGACCGGTACATACCCCATTCGTGCCCGAAGAAGTACATGACCCACTGCCACCTGATACTATTGTTAAAGTATATCCGGTTGCGCCAGAGTAAGCATTCCATGCTAGGGTGATCGTGTTTGAGCTTTCGTTGGTTGTTCGGAAGTTGCTAATGGATGAGGCGCTAGATGATGAACCAGACCCTGTAATACTTTTAGAGTCGCTATCATCGTACAGAACGCTATCTACGATCGTAGCTGTTGCTGTTTTTGTTCCCGAGAAGTTAGGCTTGTAGTTCTTGTAAGTTACGGTGCCTGGACTGTTAATGTTATACGATCCGCCTGCGATTTCTTTTCCGTCAACAACAAATGTTACCGTTCCTTTGAATTTAGTGCTAGAAAGTGGGTGAGTTCCTTGGCTGACTGTTGCAACCAAATTGTAGGAACTACCCGATTTTTGAACAGACAAACTAATACTCGGTTTTTTGTCACTACATTTATGTACGTCATCTTGCTGATTGGAGTTATTGCCGCCGGCATCAACGAATGTGTCTCCCGAGAAACTAGAGGCATCAGTTTCGCTGAGTGTTTTTCTGGCTCTTTGTGGCGTACAACTAGTAGCGAGTTTGTTAGATACTTTGTCAATCGTCTTCTTAGATGTGGATTTTTTCTTAGTGTTCGTGTACCAAGATGGGTATAGATCGGTGCTTGGGCTAGGCTCTACGGAACCGATACCCACATGAGTTCTAATTACGTAAGCAGGTGCTGTTTTAACTCCACTAGGCTTTACCCAGTCTTTGGCTGGTTTGCCGGTGTGTGCTGATTGCATCCAGCCCTGCCAAATGGGCTGAGTCATGTTTTCCATCGTGCCACTCATTTGGACCCTACGGTTGTGGTATCCGACCCAGACACTGGCAGCGTATTTTGTTGAATATCCTGTCATCCAACCGTCTTTGCCGTCGTTTGTCGTTCCGGTTTTCATGGCGAACTTCCAGTCACCAAATCTTTGAGGCTTTCGTCCTGCAGGGAAGTAGCTGGCGTTGGGATCAGACAAAATATTATTGATAATATACGCAGCATCTGGACGAACTGCCTGGTCGCCTTTTTCTTTTTTCCATTGATAGACTGGTTTATCATTGGAGTCATCTATTTTTAAGATGTAGGTTTGGGGTATGTTCAAACCATTTCTTGATAGTGAACTTTGAGCATGTACGTGCTCGTCTAGTTTTAAATATGCACCATCACCAATAGATGAAGAAGCATAACAAGGCCCTTCTTTTGTTAATGCGTCGTCTTGATAACAATTATAGCCACTTTTTAGCCCGAGCCGTTCAGCTGTTTCTATTGTCTTATCCACGCCAGTTAAAAGCATTGCTTTCATGGCAGGTACGTTTCTAGAGCCTCCTAGGGCATAACGAACGGTCATAGCTCCCGGATATCTAAAGTCATAGTCTTGTAGACAGTTACCATTGCCTCTTGGTGGTGGCAAGCCTTTCTGGGTACATGGGTAGCCTTCTAGTGGGCCCTGAGAGTCGTATAGGACCGAACCTGCGCCAAAATTATTTTTGCTGTTAATCAGTGACACATAATCATAGGGTTTAAAGCTAGACCCAGGAGGCAGCTTGTATCTGGCGTAATTATTCTGCCCAAACTCTTTGTTCCCGAAATCTACACCACCAACCAAGGCCACCATTTGACCCGTGGGTACGTCTTCGGCAGCAAAGGCGGCGGTGTCACCACCCTGCGCATAAACTTGGTTGATACCGGCTTTGACCTGTTTTTCTGCTTCCTCTTGTAATTTTATGTCTAAGGTAGTCGTGACTCGCCAACCGCCTCTGGCAACTACTTTTGCACCGAACTGATTCTCTAATTGTTCTTTGGCCGTAATCACAAACCAAGGAGCTTTTATGCCGCTATATTTAGCCTGTCTAGGCTTCACGCTCTTGACTACATCAACTTTTTTAGCAGCATCACGTTCTTTTTCTGTGATCATTCCTTGGTGTTGCATCTGATCCAGGATGTAGTGCTGTCTTCCAAGAAATGCTTGTTTATTAAAGCTAGGACTATAAGGTGATAGCAACGTTGGTGATTTTGGAATTGCGGCCAACATCGACGCCTCGGCGAGGGTTAGTTTTTTTGCAGATTTATTAAAGTAATCTCGAGAGGCTGCCTCTACGCCATATTCGATACCACCATACGGCGCCGTGTTCAAATAGCCAGTCAAAATTTCATCTTTAGAGTAACTTCGTTCTAGTTCTACGGCTAAAATTAGTTCTTTAACTTTTCTGCTAATGGTTCTTTCCTGGGTCCAGTTTTGGGTTAACTTTACTAGTTGCTGTGTGATTGTAGACCCGCCCTGTGTACTGCCGCCGAAAGCATTATTCCAAGTTGCTCTTGTGATGCCTTTCGGGTCAAATCCACCATGTTTATAAAAGTCTTTATCTTCAATAGCAACTGTTGCGTCACGCATGTCCTGAGTGATCTCTTTATCTTGTACCGGGATCCTCTTGACTGCGTCATAGTCTTCCCATAACAAGGTTTTTCCAGTTCTGTCGTAGTATCTGATACTACCACCGATATTATTGCCACTGATATCACGAAGGTTAGGTAAATCTTTTCGGAAAAATGCGAATAATCCAACAAAAAACAAAAATCCTGCAATGAAACATATGCCCATAATTTTTAGGGCCATTATTCCGCCTTCGCGGCTAAACCAGTAGTGGTACATGCGCTTAGGATTTAGGCGATAAAAGAAGCGTTGTGTACGCCCTTTTGGCATACCGTTTAAGCGTTCGGCTTTACGTCTAGCTTTTTGGTCGCCGCGGATTTTCATTCTGTCGCCTAGGCTTCGGTTTAGTTTGACCACAGAGCCACTCTTGGTTGTGAAAGAATTTTTTGTAACGCGTGAACCACGCCTAGGGTTGCTCATATAAGTATTACTGTCTCCATTAAGATGTAGGTTATATTATAGCAAATACAACAGCAGACTTGCCATTATTTTTTCCATAAGCGAAAAGAAACTAATTACGCATAATTTCGTCAGTGTGCTGGGGCCGATGTAGGGCAGGTAAACGGTTGTTTTTGTCTAATTTTTGGTACAGTGATCACTAGGGTATAATTATTATAACTATGACACTATCAGAAGAATTACAGTGGCGCGGATTTATTAATCAAACAACGTTTAATGATTTAAGCGATTTAGATAAAAAGAAAAGAACTTTCTATCATGGCTTCGATGCTTCTGCAGACTCGCAGACAATCGGCAACTTGGCTGCTATGATGTTTGACAAGATTTTCATTCGCCATGGCTATAAAGCAATTTTACTTGCTGGAGGTTCAACCAGTCTAATAGGCGACCCCGGCGGCAAAGACAAAGAGAGAACCTTACAAGATGAGGAAACAATTGCTCTCAACGTAGCCAACGCGACCGAGGAAATAAAGCGGGTTTTTCGCGGAGAAAAATTTGAACTAGTCAATAACCTCGACTGGACGAAGAAGTTGACAGTGATTGAATTCCTCAGAGACATCGGTAAGCACTTCAGTATGACCCCCCTTGTGCAGCGTGACTATATTGCAAAAAGAATCGGGGAAGAAGGGGCTGGAATTAGTTACGCCGAGTTTAGCTACACAATATTACAGGGGCTTGATTACCTGCATCTTTATGATAATTATGGCGTGACTTTGCAACTAGGAGGGTCAGACCAATGGGGCAATTGTTTAAGTGGAGTCGATCTTATTCGTCGAGCACGTGGGAAAGAGGTACATGTTATTACTTTGCCGCTTATTATCAATAAAGCGACTGGTAAGAAATTCGGAAAGTCAGAAGATGGTGCAGTGTGGCTGAACTCGTCCAAAACAAGCGTTTATAAGTTTTACCAATTCTGGTTAAACGTAGACGACGAGGGTGTTGAAGGATACCTGAAGGTGTTCACAGAGCTGTCCAAGCCAGAAATCGATCAAATAATTAAAGAATTCAATGAGGACAAAGCGACTCGTATAGCTCAAAAGAAGCTAGCATACGAAGTAACAAAACTAGTGCACGGCATAGACGAAGTTGATAGTGTCGTACGCACAACTGAGGTACTCTTCGGCAAGGCTGATTTTCTAGAACTATCAGAATCAGAAAAGTCAAAACTTGCACAAGAATTGCCGACTACTTCGTATAAAGGCAACCTTGTCCAGTCTCTAGTAAACGCGGGTCTAGCTGAATCAAATAGCGAAGCTAAACGATTAATTGAGGCACGTAGCATATCGATTAACGGAGCAAAGATAGATAGTTCTTGGAATGATTTCAAAAAAGGCAAAAATTTAGTTAAACGTGGAAAAAATAACTTTGCTATTATAGAAAAATAGCCCGTGCTATACTTTTAATCCTATGACTAAAAAAACTAGCAAATCAAAAATAAAAAAATCAACGAAAAAAGCCGATCAATATAATGATCCCAACCATAATTACCTGCAATATTGGGAAGGGCGTGATTACGAGAATGCTTCAGAGAAAATAGCTATTCGGCGTTTCTTAAAAGGTCGCCATTTTAGGCATGCAGTAGACATCGGTGGTGGTTATGGCCGACTGTGCATAATGTTGGAAAAATACGCTGACAAGGTAACATTGGCCGAACCAAGCCAACAACAGCTGGATATCGGCAAAGACTTTTTGAAAGAACACCCAAAAGTTGATCTTAAACTAATGCAGGCTGATCAGTTAAAGTTCGATGATGGAGAATTAGACTTAATTACGGTTATTAGGGTCATGCACCACTTGCCAGACCCAAAAGCTGAATTTGCTGAATTTGCCCGTGTTTTATCAGATGACGGTTTTTTGATACTTGAAATGGCCAATTTCGCACATGCCAGGAACAAGTTCAAGTACTATATTCGTGGCAAAAAACTACCAACACAACCAGTCGATATCCGAAGCGCCAAAAACAAAGGCAAGGACGAGATAGCTTTTGTTAATCACAATCCTAAAACAGTGGTAAAACAGCTGGCTCACGCCGGGCTAAAAGTAGATAAAGTTTTATCAGTCTCTAACTTGCGGTCTACCACCTTAAAAAAAGTCGTTCCGCACGCAGTTATGTTGCATATAGAGAAGTTCTTACAGCCCACCCTTGCCAAGACTCACTTTGGTCCTAGTGTCTTTTTTCTCGTTCGCAAAGCTAAGTAATCTATAATGTTGGTTATGGAGTTAAGTGATTCTGTTGAGTCTTTGAAAGGCGTTGGAGTTGTTCTCTCTAAAAAACTTAATCGACTTGGCGTCAAAACTATTGGAGATTTAATTCGGTATTTTCCTAGAAAATACCAAGATTACTCCGTTGTTTTACCGCTGAACAAATTAAAACCCGGACCGATATCAGTGAAAGGAACTTTCAAGGAAGTCAAAGGCCGCTATGTGCGACGTGGCATGCATATAACAGAGGCTATACTCACTGATGATACTAGCAGCGTTCGGGTAGTTTGGTTTAACCAGCCTTACCGCGCGGCAGGAATAAAAAGCGGACAGCAGTATTTTGTATCGGGTATTTTTGGACTGTCGAACCAACATATGCAGATAATGAACCCGTCTGCAGAGCTTGTAAGCAGTTTTCCGCTGAATACAGCAAGGATAATCCCTATTTACCGAGAAATGAAAGGTATAACATCCGCAGAAATAAGGCGCGTAGTAAAGACTGCACTTCATGCGAAGATGAAAATCCAGAGCAATTTACCAATAAATATTGAAAAAAAATATAAGCTTGGGCCAATGAGTTCCGCGTTGGCACATATACATTTTCCCGACAGCCTATCAGAAATAGAAACAGCCAAACGACGTCTGGGGTTCGAAGAGGTTTTCGAGCTGATCTTAGCCCACATGTTGATAAAACAGGAAACTAACAGAGAGTCAGCCTTGACTGTGAGTTTTGACAAAAAACTGGCACAAGATTTTGTACGACACTTGCCATTCAAGCTAACAAATTCGCAGCGTTTGACTACATGGGAAGCATATAAAGACATTGAAAAGAAAAGGCCCATGAATCGTCTGGTTGAAGGCGACGTAGGTTCGGGGAAGACAGTAGTGGCGGCGATGTTGACAGCTATGACTATTAACCAAGGTTACCAGGTTGCAGTTATGGCACCCACAGAGATTCTAGCCAGACAACATGCAAAAACTATGTATGATTTGCTGGGCCCTCTGAACTTATCCGACAAAGTATCGCTTCTTGTCGGTAGTATGACAAAATCTCAGAAAAAAGTGGCAGTAGATAACATAACGAATGGTAGCGTGCAGTGTATTGTCGGCACACACGCACTTATTCAGGATTCAGTGGATATACGTAAACTTGCGTTGGTTGTGGTGGACGAACAACACCGTTTCGGGGTCGAACAACGTAAAAAACTCTTGAAAAAAACTGGGCATATGCCCCACATGCTTAGTATGACAGCCACCCCTATACCACGCAGCTTGGCGCTAACAGTCTACGGGGATCTAGATATATCTATATTGAAAGAAAAACCACCAGGCAGAAAACAAGTAATAACAAAACTAGTGCCGCCCAATAATAGGCTAGAACTATACAAAAAAATAGACAAAGACATTGCTGAAGGTTGCCAGGCGTTTGTGGTTTGTCCAATGATTGAAGAATCCAGTGCTACGCCCGGTAAATCAGTTACAAATATCTACAAGGAACTACAGAAACTGCTGCCGAGTCGTAAAGTAGGTTTGTTGCACGGGAAAATGAAGTCAGACGTTAAGCAATGTATGATGCAAGACTTCATAGACAAGAAAATTGATATCTTAGTTTCCACAACCGTCATAGAAGTCGGGGTAGATGTGCCGAATGCGACAGTCATGTTCATAGAAGCGCCTGAGCGTTTTGGGCTGGCGCAAATCCATCAATTACGTGGCCGGATTGGACGCGGCGGTCACCAGGGATACTGCTACCTAATGTTATCTGACGAAAAAAAACCTAGTAAACGCCTGCTAGCTATATCACAAAGCAATGACGGATTTCGTCTTGCAGAATTAGATCTAGAGCTACGTGGACCAGGTGCAATTTATGGCACTTATCAGCACGGGGATTTGGATCTGAGGATGGCAAATTTGTCAGACACGGTTTTGTTAAAACAGGCTAGGGCAGCAGCCACAGAGATTATCAATCAGAGTGAAAATTTGTTACAATACCCAGGACTAAAAGAACGTATCGACAGCTTGCAAAAAATCGTTCATCTAAACTAAAACTATATGTATTCAGGAACAACATTTACAAAATTTTCAGGACGTATATTGGGCGCGCATCAAAAAATTGACAGAGTGGCGCGAAATCATCTAGAAAAAATAATCCTTAACGATAACGTTTTCCCTAAGTCAAGCAAAATTCTTCATTTTGAAGGCAAAAAGGGTCCTGACGCTATAAAGACAAAGGGACCAGGCAATGACGAACCAGTTCATTTTTATAGTCCGTTCGACGACGATGACTCTGACCTTATCGAACTGATCAAGGGCCACTATGACCAACTGGTAATAGAGCTTAAAGAAAAAGATTCAGAAAGAGTTGCATTTGAGGCGGCGTGGTTAGCTCACGCTGTTGTAGACGGCCTGACGCCAGCGCACCACTATCCATACCAGAAAAAAGTTGACGAGTTGTGGAGCGGCGCCGATGATAATCGTAATAGCAAAATGAAAAAGTTATTTCCTCCTGCTGAGACTAAGCGTGGACGAATAGTCAAGAGCTGGAAGTACCTAGGCCCCAAAGGTCTAATGAGTACTCACGGACTATTCGAACTAGGGATTGCAGCCATTATTGCTCCGCTGAGTATTAACGACGCCATTCCAAAGGACGAAGATATATCCACGGCACTCGAAATAGGCCCAAGAGAAGTATTCAAGCGTGCCGCCAGGGAAATCGCAGTTCTAGACATGTATACGCGTTATCAGAAAACTGGATGGTCCACGAAGTTAATTGTAGATGTTCGTCAGAAACTTTGCCCGACTATTGTTAAAGCAGTAACTCTAGTTTGGTACCTGGCATTAGTAGAGGCAAAACTAGTTAAAAATCCTAAAATAAAAAGTCCCACCTACGTTTCTTAAAAGCTAAAGCTTTTTTCTCCATACTTTTCACAATAGCAACAAAAGTATGCAAAAGTGCCATGCTCCTGTATTTTCTTGACAAGATTACCAGTCAAGTTCCACAGCAAGCCTACTTTTAATCAATAGATACATCAAGAGTTTGCATCCCGCCCGAGCTTTTGATTACTTTTGGCGGGCAAAAGTATTAAGAGAGTAGTCTGCTTTTAGCAGATTTTGAAGAATAGACAGTGGCTCTTTTAGTCCGAACATGGTTCACTAAAGACATGAGAGTTATAGCAGGCAGTCTGGGCGGTAGGCAGTTCAAAACTCCTCCTGGACGGAGGTCTCATCCGATGGCAGAAAAGACACGTGGTGGGCTTTTTAACACCCTTGGCGATATTTCTGGCCTTATTATTCTAGATGCCTTTTCTGGCAGTGGAGCAGTTGCCTATGAGGCCATCAGCCGTGGGGCGTCACAAGCTACAGCGGTTGAAAAGTCAGTCTTAGCATATCGGGTAATTAAAAAAAATATTGACACTTTGAACCTTGAGGAACAAGTAAAAGCGACTCGCGCGAACATAAGTACGTGGTCCGATAACAATAAAGAGCTAGAATTTGATGTTGTTGTCTGCGACCCACCATACGATGCTATAAAACCTGATCTACTTCAGAAACTGGCTCGTCATGTAAAAAAAGATGGAATTTTTGTGTTGTGTTGGCCGGGCGGTGAAGAAATTCGGAGTTTTGACGGTCTTACTTTGCTAAAAAATAATAATTACGGTGATTCACAACTAGTTTTTTACAAAAAAACATAAGCCTAGCGTGTATAATAAAAATCATGAGTTTGACTAATGATGATCTAAAGGCGATTAAGGGTATTGTAGACAATGCTTTTGAAAAGTCTGATATAGCCACTGCAGCTGGTTTTGCAGAGGTACACGAAAAGATTGACGGTTTGCAATCTGATGTGGGGGGTCTTCGAACAGATGTGGATGAGCTGCATACTGGCGTTAATCGTATTGAAAGTAAACTAGATCCTACAATCGAGAGAGCCGATATCCATGACGTTAGGATTACAAAGCTCGAGAAAAAACTAGCATAGTAGTCAAAATGAAAAAAACAGGGTAGAATTGTACAGTTATCGCCCACGGGGATGTGGTGGAATTGGTAGACACGCTAGTCTTAGGAACTAGTGCCGCAAGGCGTGAAGGTTCGAGTCCTTTCATCCCCACCAAAATAAAAAAGTCCATGTGGGCTTTTTTATTTTGGTAAGATGACTGATTCGAAGCAAACCCTAGGCGTGGAGGTGAGAATTGCCAGTGGCAATTCGCAAGGAATTCTTCCGATGGCAACTGGTTGCCAATCGTGAAGTTTCGGGATCGCCAAAGGTGACCGAGTCCTTTCACCCCCAATGATTACTCGTATATTGCTTTATGTATAAAATAGTGTTAAAATATTCTTTATGAGCAGAGTTGACGGACGACTAGTGTCTTTACGCAGCAACGAGTCAGGTCGAGATTATGAAGTTACGGATTACGACTTAACAGGCCTCGTGACATCGCATTCACGAATGGTCGGTATATCTTTACTGCCAAAAGTGATTAAATTGGATACCATTAAACTACGTACTTGGTCAGACGAGCCACATATCATAGGCAGAAATGCTCGAGTTTTACTTATGCACGGTGTAAGACGAAGAGATAAATGGATGCCAAGAGACTCCGGACTAGATCAAAAGACTTCAATCCCAGGCATAGTACACGACTATGAACATGAGACTGGACAAGCAATTGACATTATTGCTGCTTGCGCCGGTGTAGGGGTAGCTAAACCTTCTCAGCATTTAGAACACTTTTCGGATGAAGAATATGGCGAACATGCACGACTCTTCCCATTATTCGGTGGTGTGGGTACTTCCTCTGTTGTTTACACAGGTCCTAGGTGGGGAATGACCATGCATTACACAACGGTTTCTGCAGATGATACAAACTGGCGTGAGTGGTATAAACACCACACTGCTGCTCTCAAGATTTCAAGAGACTTTGAGCCTGAATCCTCGCTAATTCTAGAACTGACCGATTTAGGATCCGAACAAATAGCTCCGGTTTTGATACTGAAGCCTGAACGCGAGCAAGCACCCGGACTCCGTATTATTGAAGAGTAGGTTCAGCGTACTGTAATGTTAACCAAGCGCAAACTAATGCGTATGCCTCATAATAGGCGTACCAAAAGGACTAATATCGTCCATACGACCAGAGAGACCAATTAGACGCATGCCATTGCGTATCCCGGCTAGTACTAGACCGTGCCCAATACTCTGTACTATGCGTGTCGGGACCTCTCGTTCTTCATATGAATCAAAAGCGGGCTTTAAATCCTCCCAGTCTACATAAAAGCCAAACCGGCTTTGAAAGTTATGCCTGTCTTTACCCTCCCAATACAGCTCATCGCTTGGCGCTTTATTCTTGCCTCGCCCCCATAGGTAGTTAGCTATGCTGTCCAAGCTAGTTACATGCGGTTCAATCCCTTGCCACTCAATTGCTTGCTCGACCCGGGGTTTATGAAAGTCCCATGCCAAAAAGCGAATGTTTGGCTCTGTTTTATTTGTCATAGACCTCACATGATCTGCCGCAGTTCTAATTTGTGGGATTGTGTGCAGTAGACGGTGTTTGCCATTAACGACTTCGAATCGAGTTCGATCGTCGGTATGTTCGGCCACTCTCCTTGCGATAAGTAGATCGCCAGTGCTAAAGGGAATGTGGGCCCAGCTCTGCTCACTAGCGATAACGAACGGTGGACGTTCGTCTAATCCACGTGTTATTGCTTGGAAGTGTGCCATTCCTGCCTCGAAGGCCATTGAGCTCAGCCGACTTGGTACGCCCGCACTAGTATGGCTATACGTCATCAACACAAACGCATCTATAGTTGATTGTTCGACTAATGCAGTTGGTAGGGCTAACTCACCTTCTTGAGTTGTCATTCGCTCTACAATACAACACATTGACAAAATTAACAAGTATGCTATAATACAATAAGCATGAATATATTTCTAACTAACCAACATCATGTACATCTGTTGCCGGAGCATATCGGTTAGTTTGCTATTGTCCTAAAAAATCAATAAAACGCCGAGACTCTCCGGCGTTTTTCTTTTTGACCAATAACAAATGTATAATGGAGGAAATATGAAACTTTCAACACAACCATATAAAGGTACCAGAGATTTTTACCCAGATGAGATGCGAGTTCGCAAGTGGATGTTTAGCAAATGGCGTCAGGCCTGTGAATCGTTTGGATACGAAGAATATGACGGACCTATTTTAGAGCCGTTGGAGCTCTTTGCGTCTAAAACATCAGATGAAATCGTAAACGAGCAGACTTATAGTTTTACGGACCGAGGCGACCGGAAGGTCGTAATGCGACCAGAAATGACTCCTACGGTGTCGCGAATGGTGGCTGCAAAACGCCAAGAGCTAGGCTATCCACTGCGGCTGTACAGTATTCCCAACTGTTTTCGTTACGAACGACCACAAAAAGGCAGATTGCGAGAGTTCTGGCAGCTAAATGCTGACATATTCGGCGTCGACGACGCTGAGGCAGACATAGAGATAATATTGCTTGCGGATTCTGTGATGAAAGCCTTCGGTGCACAGACCGATCAGTATGAAATTCAGATAAACAGCCGCGCATCGATGAATGAAGCATTCGATGATATGGACCTGTCAGCCGATGAAAGAAAAAAAGCCCTAGAGCTGATTGATCGCAAAGAAAAGACCGAGCCTGCACAGTGGAAAACATTGTTCAATGCACTACTCGGACAAGAAAAGGCCAGCACATTACTTGATTTTCTGAGCGAAGAAGACGTCCCTGTTGCCGCTCAAAAAGTCATCGATAGACTTGTAGCATCGGGCGTTGATAACGTTCGATTTAATCGATACCTGGCTCGGGGTTTCGAGTACTACACCGATATAGTTTTCGAGGTGTTTGACACAAATCCAGACAACAATCGATCGATGTTCGGTGGCGGGCGTTACGATGGGTTAGTGGGCCAGTTCGGGGTTGAGCCAGTGCCTACCGTTGGTTTTGGCATGGGCGATGCGACATTTATGAACTTCTTGGAAGCAAACAAACTGATTACTGATGAAGCCAACGAGCCAGAGACCGATTTATACATCGTCACAATCGGCGATGTTGTATCACAAGCGCAAGGCATAGCTCAAGAGATTCGAAGAAGTGGTCTCAGGGTTGCCGTTGATCTTTCTGGCCGAAAATGGGACAAACAGTCCAAAAATGCTGAGAAAAAAGGCATTAAAAACGTATTGTATGTCGGCGAGCAAGAACTGTCATCAGGAAGATTCAAGCTCGGCGGAAGTGAAAGAGACATGACAATTGAAGAAATTGCCGAATCTGTGCTCAAAGGCTAGAAAATATCTATTTAAACTGTTAAAGTGTTAGATTATGCAAGTTACACGTAAAGATTTATCTGATACAAAAGTTTTGCTAACTATTACTGCTGCAGAGGCATACCTTGCCCCTTTCAAGCAAAAGGCGTTAGAAAAACTGGCCGGACAAGTGAAGTTGCAGGGTTTTCGTGACGGTAAAGCGCCCCTGAACCTTGTCGAGAAAAATGTTGATCCTCAAGCTCTACAAACAGAATTTGTAGATGAAGCGTTGAACTCTCTCTATGTCTCGGCCGCTCAGGAAGAAAAATTAAGGCCTGTGGACAACCCCAAAATTACGCTAAAGAAGATGGTTCCTTTTACCTTATTAGAATTTGAAGCCGAAGTAGAAGTACTAGGGAAAATTAAGTTAGCTGACTACAAAAAGATCAAAAAACAGCCAAAAAAAGTTACTGTGACCACAAAAGATGTAGACGATGTTATTCAGGGTCTAGCCCAAAGAATGGCAACGAGCAAAGATGTGGAACGCGCCGCTAAAACTGGTGACAAGGCCATAATTGACTTCAAAGGAGTGGATCAAAAGGATAATCCGATCAAAGGCGCAGACGGCAAAGACTACCCTTTGCTTTTGGGGAGTGATTCATTTATTCCGGGTTTCGAGAAGAACTTAATTGGCCTCAAACCTGGGCAAGAAAAAACGTTTCAGCTAGATTTTCCTAAAGACTATGGAGTCAAAGCGTTGGCCGGTACTAAAGTTAAATTCACGGTTACGATTAAAAAAGTTCAAGAACAAACAGAGCCAAAAATCGATGATACTTTCGCAGCAAAAGCTGGGCCGTTCAAAACCATAGAAGAATTAAAAGACAACATCAACCAAGAATTGAGGCGGGAACGTGAAGCAAAAGAGCTACAAGATATAGAGGCGGAAATAGTCAAAGAAGTTGCTGATAAAAGTTCGTTAACAATCCCGGAAAGTTTAATAGAAGATCAGATAGAAAGACTAAAGACCGAAGTTCGTCAAAACCTAAACTACAAGGGTGTAACATACGAAGAGCACCTAAAAACAGAAGGCATGACGGAAGAAGAGTTTCGCAATAATATTCTCGCGCCAGAAGCGAAATCTCGTGTTCGAGCCGGACTAGTTCTGGCAGAAATCTCTGAAATAGAAGGCTTAGACGTCCAGCCTGATGAGGTAGAGCTAAGAATTCAGATGCTTAAAGCACAATATCAAGATCCAAAAATGCAAGAAGAATTAGACAAACCTGAATCACGTAACAACATCGCATCTAGGATGTTGACTGAAAAAACTATTAAAAAATTAGTAGAATATACCACTAAAAAATAAACCCAAAAAAATCACGAATTAATTCCTCTATAGAAGAAATTGTACATGTTTGAAATTTTGGCTGGCACTCTTGACATGCGAGTGCTAATTTCATAAGATGATTGTACTAAATGAGGACAAAACAATGATAAGTTCAATGCTAATACCAACAGTGATAGAAAACGATGGCCGTGTTGAACGAGCCTATGATATCTATTCACGCTTACTAAAAGACCGAATAATTTTTTTAGGTACGGATGTAAACGAACATACTGCAAACCTAGTCGTTGCTCAGATGTTGTTTCTAGAGTCAGAAGACCCGAAAAAAGACATAAAACTATACATCAATAGTCCAGGTGGAAGTGTTTATGACGCTATGGCAATCTATGACACGATGCAATTTGTAAAAAACGATATAGAAACAGTTGGCATCGGCATTCAGGCCAGTGCAGCAGCATTCCTGCTTAGTTCTGGCACCAAAGGCAAACGGTTCTTGCTGAACAACTCTACTGTTATGGTTCACCAGCCTTCATCTGGCACTCGTGGAAAAGTCACAGATCAAGAGATTGACCTTCGTGAATCACTGCGCGTTAAGAAGTTGCTAGAGGAAATCATGGCGAAAAATACAGGCCAAAAAGTCACAAAAATCCACGAAGACATGGAGCGCGATCGGTGG
The DNA here is from genome assembly GCA_964491925.1 of uncultured Candidatus Saccharibacteria bacterium. Classification (GTDB taxonomy): domain Bacteria; phylum Patescibacteriota; class Saccharimonadia; order Saccharimonadales; family JAGQNJ01; genus CAYRSA01. The sequence continues at coordinate 14,348 of CAZBGZ010000004.1, read as the reverse complement.
ATGACCGCACAGGAAGCCCAAAAATACGGCCTCGTTGATAAAGTCATCACCAAGCGCTAGCTTCAATTTACAAAGCATTGTATAATATTGTGATAGATTAATGAGGTGCATAACTATGTCACGAAGTGGAGTTGAAGGTTTAAAATTTGGTATACGGCATCCTCGGGATTTCACAGCCAGCCAGTTTCTTGAAGTAGAAGCTTTAAGGCAGCAATATTATCGGGGTATTTTCCCAAAAAGCTTCCCTGATACCCATGTCACGTCCTTTGTGTTAAATACCACCAGAAAGTCATGGGAAAATCCTAATAGCACGCCAGTCAGGACCTCACGTCGGGCCAATCCAAGGGTTATAACAGCTATTGACACCTCGAACGACAGACTCGTTGGAATGATCTATGCTGCAGAAGATGCTTCAAGTAGCCGACTAGGCATTATTGAGAAGATGGCAAAGCTAAAAGCCGACACATTAGCCCAATATCAGCTATTACCACCGAATCTAGCAGATTATCTGGCCAGCCACTGCTACTTATGGGTTCGAGAGGCTATTGCAGATCAAAATAGGCCGCTGGTTTTGGAAACTATGGGTGCGCTTGCGACTCATCCCGAGTTTAACGACCAGCTAGACCATCCAGTTTCATGCTATCCATGGGACGGTGAAGCGGCCCTAAAGGATAGCTTGGCAGAGGTTGGTTTCACAGAAATTGGGGAGCCAAAAACTGTGCAACCTATCCAGGTTTCTGAATTAGAGGTTGTCCAACATAGGTTCGAGCACAGTTCGCGTATTGAATTGCACGATACGATCATGGCGTTACCGGGCGTTGAAGCCGCAATGGCAGTAGCGCTACCACAGGTTATATAAAACAAGCTTGACTACACGAAAATAAATCTATAAACTTGTAAATAAGAAGTAGGGTAAGCGGGCTGTGCTGGAATTTCCCCTACGATTCTAGCGCTTTTGTCCCCTTAGAGATCTTCGACCGAATCATAACAAACTAAGGTTAAACCTCTATATTTTGCATATTTGCATATATATGGAGGCTTTTGAAGGAGTTATTGCACACTTATGGCAAAACAGTCTCTCGCGGCAACTACCCGCACGTACTTTAATAAAACAGACGACATTCTAGATATGCCAAATTTGGTAGATCACCAAAACAAATCATTCCAATGGTTTGTAGAAGAAGGTTTAGGCGAACTACTCGCTGAAGTCAGCCCAATTGACGACTATACAGGCACAAAATTATCACTCAGTTTTAAAGATTATCGGTTCGAAAAACCAAAAATAACAGAGGCCGAAGCTCGTGAGAACAACGTTAGTTACGATGCTCCTCTAAAAGCGACAGTAGTGCTAACAAACAAAGTAACTGGCGAAGTCAAAAAACAAGAGATTTATCTGGGAGATTATCCATGGATGACGTCTCGCGGTACATTCGTCATTAACGGTGCAGAGCGTGTTGTTGTAAGCCAGCTAATAAGATCAGCTGGCGTTTTCTTTACCGCCGACCAACACAATGGTAAAAACAAGTATGGCGCCAAAGTTATACCTGGACGTGGAGCATGGCTAGAGTTCGAAACTGCTGCAAACGGTGCTTTGTACGTCAAAATTGACCGAAAGCGAAAGATTCCAGTAACGACCTTGCTACGGGCATTAGGCATGAACGAAACGAAAATGCGTGAAACTTTTGCACATGTTGACCAAGGCGAGCGCAATTATATCGACCTCACAATCGACAAAGACCCATCAAAAGGCACGAACGATGCACTAATTGAAGTTTATCGTCGACTGCGCCCAGGCGACTTGGCCACAGTTGATAATGCTCGATCCCTGCTAGAGAATATGTTTTATAACTTTAAGCGTTTTGATTTTTCTCGAGTTGGACGTTACAAAATCAATAAACGACTAGATATTGACATCCCGAACACTGCCGAAAACCGTATCATGCGCCTAGAAGACCTGACAGCGATTATCTCTGAAATTATTAGACTAAATAACACTCAAGAGCCAGCAGACGATATTGACTCTTTGGCAAATAGACGAGTAAAACTGGTTGGAGAACTAGTCCAGCGCCAGTTCCGTATTGGCTTGCTGAGAATGGAGCGAAACACTAAAGACCGTATGTCTATGAGTGAAATTGAAACAGTTAGCCCTGGTCAGCTCATCAACGCGCGTCCTGTTGTGGCTGCTGTTCGCGAGTTTTTTGCTAGTTCTCAGTTGTCCCAGTTTATGGACCAGATTAACCCACTCTCAGAGCTAGCTCACAAGCGACGACTTAGCTCTATGGGCCCTGGCGGCCTATCTAGAGAGCGCGCTGGTTTTGAAGTTCGCGACGCACACGCAACCCATTACGGCCGTATTTGTGCTGTAGAGACGCCCGAAGGTGCCAACATTGGTTTAGTGCTAAACCTTGCTAGTTATGCTCGTATTAATGATTACGGCTTTGTAGAGACACCATATAGAAAGGTGATAAGTGCGGTTACTGCAAAAGAAGCAGCCGGGCATATTGCTAGTGTCAATCTAGAAGACGAAGAAGGAAAAGTTATAGTAAAAGCAGGCAAAGTAGTTACAACAGCCGATGCCAAAAAACTATCCACGGTAAAAAAACAAACAACCTGGCCTGTTAAAGCAAAAGTAACAAATAAAATTGAGTTTCTAGATGCTGCCGACGAAGAACGAGCAGTGATTGCTAGCGCAGCAGAAGAGTATGATAAAGACGGATATTTTGCCCGAGAGCGTGTTTCTGCCCGAATCCGGCTAAAGGCTGGTGAGATCAACTCTAACGAAGTAACACACATGGATGCATCCAGGCGTCAGATCATTGGATCTAGCGCTGGGCTGATTCCATTTATTGAAAAGAACTATGTATATAGAAGTCTTATGGGTAGCAACCAACAACGTCAAGCGGTGCCACTCATTCAACCCCAATCTCCTCTGGTAGGAACTGGCCTAGAAACCGTTGTCGCCGAGAACACAGGGCAGCTAACAGTAGCAGAAGAAGACGGCGAAGTAGTTAAAGCTGATGGTAATGAAGTTGTAATTAAATACAAAAACGCTGGCAAAGTTACCTACTACCCACAGCACTTTGTCAGAAGTAACGAAGGAAGTTGTATTAATCAAAAAGTTGTAGTTAATACTGGTGACAAGCTTAAAAAAGGCGATCCTGTTATTGAAGGAATGTCTATACAAGGCGGTGAGTTAGCGTTAGGAAAAGACCTGATTGCTGCTTTTATGCCATGGAATGGATACAACTTCGAAGACGCGATAATCATTTCTAGAAAACTTGTCGAAGATGACACGCTGACTTCTATCCACATCGTTGATTACATGACTGAAGTTCGCGAGACTAAACTTGGACCAGAAGAAATTACTTGTGATATTCCAAATGTTTCAGAGGAAGCTCTCCGTCACCTCGACGACGAAGGAATTGTTAGAATTGGTGCAGAAGTACATCCTGGCGATATACTAGTAGGAAAAATTACGCCAAAAGGCGAACAAGAGCTTTCAAGCGAAGAACGACTATTACGTGCCATCTTCGGTGAAAAAGCAAAGGATGTTCGTGATACTTCTCAGAGAATGAGTAACGGAAAGCACGGAAAAGTTGTTGGAGTTAAAATTTTCTCTAGAGAGAACGGCCACGAGCTAAAAGCCGGTGTTTTAATGCAAATCCAAGTATTTGTCGCCCAGATGAGAAAAATAGCCGTCGGGGACAAATTAGGCGGACGGCACGGTAACAAAGGAGTTATTGCACGAGTATTACCTGTCGAAGATATGCCATTTACCGAAAACGGAACACCTGTCGACATACTGTTAAACCCGCTAGGTGTGCCTAGTCGTATGAACATTGGACAGCTGTTTGAAACCCACCTTGGCATGGCCGCACATGCACTAGGCATGAAAGTAGTTTCACCACCATTTAATGGGGTACCTATTGAAAAAATTCAAGAACTGTTAGTCAAGGCAGGGAAACCCGCTGACGGTAAACAGCAGTTGTATGACGGCCGTACTGGACAACCATTTAGCGAAAAAACAACGGTAGGTGCAATGTACATGATAAAGCTAAATCACATGATTGTTGACAAGATTCACGCACGTTCTACTGGACCATACACGATGGTTACTCAGCAGCCACTAGGCGGAAAAGCACAAAATGGTGGCCAGAGGTTCGGTGAGATGGAAGTTTGGGCACTAGAAGCATATGGTGCCGCGCACACACTTCAAGAAATGCTAACTATCAAGTCAGACGATGTTTATGGTCGTTCAAAAGCCTATGAATCCATCATAAAAGGCACTGAAATCGTAGGACCAAAGGTCCCTGAAAGCTTTAATGTGTTGGTTAAAGAACTCCAAGGGCTTGGACTAAAGGTTGATTTAATTGCCAGTGATGAAGCGATTGATGCCGAAGCAATCTTGGCTCTGAACATAAAAGATGAGTCAAAGCATATTTCAGAGGTTGCTGTTCCTTCGCCTGAAATATCCGAAGTTGACGTTTCAAAAGAGGACGGTGTTGATGAGTTTGACATTATGGAAATTGACGATGAAATTAGTAATTCAGGCGTTCCGCCCGATGAGGACACGTCAGCTATGGACGATGAGACACAAGATAAAGTAGAGGAGAGCACAAATGCGTAGATATTCACACGGACCAGATATAGCCGACTTCGACGCAGTGCGCCTAGCTGTTGCTAGCGCGGCAGATATCTTGGATTGGTCTCACGGACAAGTCCTAAAACCAGAAACAATCAACTACCGAACCCAAAAACCAGAGCGAGACGGATTATTTTGCGAACGGATCTTCGGACCAGTAAAAGACATTAATCCACATGACACTAAATATAAGGGTGTTAGATCACGAGAGGCTGCTGTCGATAAGAAGGGCGAGATCGTAACACGAAGTATTGTGCGACGTGAAAGAATGGGTCATATCGAACTTGCTGCACCTGTTGGACACATTTGGTTCCTACGTGGCACGCCGTCAGCAATGGGCTTATTGCTAGGCATGACAGTTAAGAGCCTGGAGCGAGTAGCCTACTTTGCAAGTTACATCATTAAAAAAGTTGACTCTAAGGCTATTGAAAAATACCGATCTGACAAAGAGGCGGAACTAAAGGCTGCAACTTTAGCTATAAAGTCTAGATACGAAGAAGAAGCGAAAAAAGAAGACGCGAATGTAAAAGCCTTAGCCGAAATGCAAACAAAAGAACTAGAAGAACTGAACACTAACTACGAAGTACTTAAAGCGCAACTAGATAGTTTGGTTAAGTATGGTTTGGTTAGTGAAAACGACTACCATGAACTACCAGATGAATTACAAGATATGATTGATGTCGGAATGGGTGGAGCCGCTCTAAAAAGTATGCTAGACGAAATTGACCTAGAAGAGTTAATTGCCCGACTTAGCAAAGAGACAGAGGACTCAAAGGGTCAAAAGAAGAAGAAGTTGATGAAAAGACTTCGGTTGCTAGAAAGCATGCAACGGGCCGGGATTAAGCCTAATTCGATGTGTGTAACCGTACTTCCAGTTATACCTCCAGATCTTCGACCAATGGTTCAGTTAACCGGCGGACGTTTTGCGACATCAGATCTAAACGACTTGTACAGGAGGGTAATCAATCGAAATAATCGTCTAAAAAAATTAATGGATCTTAACGCACCAGAAGTAATATGCAGAAATGAACAAAGAATGCTCCAAGAAGCCGTAGACGCATTGATAGACAACGGTAATGCCCGATCCGGCCGTGCTGTTGCCGCGAGTGGCCAACGTCGACGACTAAAATCTTTGAGCGACATGCTAAAAGGCAAACAAGGTCGTTTCCGTCAAAACCTGCTTGGAAAACGCGTCGATTATTCTGGTCGTTCAGTGATCGTTGCTGGCCCAGAACTACGAATGCATCAATGTGGTCTACCAAAAATGATGGCACTAGAACTATTCAAGCCTTTCGTTATAGGGTATCTAATCGAAAACGAATTTGCTCATAACATCAGGTCTGCATCACGAATGATAGAACTGGGCGAAACCCCAGTTTGGGATGCACTTGATGAGGTTACCAAAGAAAAATACGTATTACTCAACCGAGCTCCATCACTCCACCGTTTAAGTATTCAGGCATTCCAACCTGTACTAATAGAAGGAAAAGCTATCCAACTACACCCTCTAGTATGTAAAGGGTTTAACGCTGACTTCGATGGTGACCAGATGGCCGTTCACTTGCCACTTTCTACAGCTTCACAAGAAGAAGCTCGCGAAATTATGGCAAGTAACAAAAACTTACTAAAACCAGCTGATGGCTCACCGATTTTGCATATTGAGCAAGATATCGTTCTGGGTTGTTACTATCTGACATACGAACGCCCTGGGTTTACGAAAGAGTCCAAATCATACAGTTCTCTAAACGAAGCGGTAATGGCGTATGAAGCCGGAAAAATCCAACTCCAGAACCATGTTCGTGTATCATTCCGTGGACAGATTCGAGAAACAACTCTCGGCCGTGTGCTATTCAATGAAATTTTCCCAGAAGACTTCCCATTCCAGGACGACACAATGACCAAGAAGCGTTTACAACGCGTAATGGCTGATGTTTACGAGGCTTACGGCCAAGATTTGACTGCAAGACTTGCCGATGACCTAAAAGATATCGGGTTCCAGTACGCTTCCATTTCAGGATTATCTCTTGGGATGTCAGATTTCAACGATGTAGCTGGTCTGAAAGAGATGCTCGAAGAAGGTGAAAGCAAAGCTACCGGAATTAGCGAACAGTTCAACCAGGGTTTCATTACTGACGAAGAAAGATACCGATTGACGATTGAAAACTGGAAAAATGTTAATGCGACAGTCCAAAAAGTACTTAGCGAACAATTTTCAGAAGAGGACAACGCAATGTCAACAGCAGTTGTTTCAGGGGCGAGGGGTAACATTGGGCAGGTTATGACCGCGGTTGGTATGCTCGGTGTAACAACTGAGGCCACAGGACGTGCTATCGAGCTTCCTATTCGTTCTAGCTACAAAGTTGGACTAAACCCACTAGAATATTTCACGGCAACTCGTGGTGCTCGAAAAGGTATGATTGATACCGCACTAAAAACAGCCGATTCAGGATATCTAACTAGGCGTCTAGTAGATGTTTCTCAGGATGTATTTACAGACGATAAGCAGGTTGCTGACCCAGGATTCCCTGTGTCTAGGTCTGATTCCAAAGAAATTGGAGTAACTCTAGGCTCTCGGCTTGAAGGACGGTTTGTTGCTGAAAATGTTGGAAAATACATTAAAAAGGGTGAATTAGTGACCCGAGCCATCGCAGCAGAAATTGATGCCGATGAATCAATTGATTCTGTCAGAATCATGAGCGTACTTAGCTGCAGTAGTCCACGTGGAGTTTCCAGAAAATCCTATGGCGTCGACCCCGCAACCGGTAACTTGGTAACGGCATTTTACCCAATAGGTGTTGTTGCAGCTCAGAGTATCGGGGAGCCTGGTACCCAGTTAACTCTACGAACATTCCACTCGGGTGGAGTTGCAGGTGAAGACATCACCACAGGTTTGCCCAGAGTTGAAGAAATTTTTGAATGTCGAGCACCAAAAGGTAAAGCTTTCCTATCTGAAGTAGCAGGGACCGCGAACGTTTGGGAAGATGGCGACCACTATATTGTTCAAGTTACTTCTAACGAAAAAGACGAAGTGAGTTTAAAACTTGCTGGCAGGAAAGCACACATAAAGAGCGGTACTGAAGTTGCGGTTGGAGATGTTCTTGCAGCTGCAGAAAACGATTCAGATATACTTGTTGCACCGATTGCTGGAAAAGCATCCGTTAACAAGTCTGCAATAATCATTTCGCCTACGAAACAGGAGATAGAGAGATACGAAGTTCCTGGCTATAAACAGCTGTTAGTAAAAGACGGTGATACTGTTATCGCTGGCCAGAGGCTAACCAACGGATCAATCAATCTACATGAGCTAATGAAGTTGCAGGGTGTCGAATCGACTCAACGATACATAATGAACGAAATTCTCAGGATTTTCGCTTCACAAGGACAAAACATTGCTGACAAACACCTAGAGGTAATCGTTAGACAGATGTTCTCTCGTGTTCAAATTGAAGATGCAGGGGATAGTGAATTTGTTACAGGGGATATCGTAGGCAAAGTAAATGTTCTAGATACTAACGAAGAGTTAGCAAAAGCTGGCAAAAAACTAGTCGATTACAGCCAGTTACTACTGGGAATCACAAAAGCATCACTATCTACAGAATCATTCTTGTCTGCAGCCAGTTTCCAGGACACAACAAGGGTTCTAATAGCTGCTGCAACAAGTGGTAAAGTAGATCACTTGCGTGGACTTAAAGAAAACGTAATCTTGGGACGCATGATTCCTGTGGGAACGGGCTTTGACGCTTACGACAAAAAAGCGACCCCTGTTGACGAAGAAGAAGAAAGCTGATAGGATACTATTTCATATGCCAACAATTAACCAGTTAGTACGAAAACCACGAGTGAAGGTAACGAAGAAGTCAAAATCTCCGGCATTGCACCGCGTGGTAAACAATCTAAAGACCCAGAATTACGAGAAGTCTTCGCCATTCAAGCGTGGGGTTTGCGTAAAGGTAACAACAAAAACACCGAAAAAGCCTAACTCAGCTCTACGTAAAGTTGCGCGTGTACGTTTACAGAACGGATACGAGGTTTGGGCGTACATCGGGGGCGAAGGACATAACTTGCAGGAACACGCCGTTGTGCTAATTCGTGGAGGACGAGTCCCTGACCTTCCAGGTGTGCGATATCACATTGTTCGTGGCGCACTAGACCTTCAGGGTGTTTCTGACCGAAAACAAGGCCGTTCAAAATACGGTACTAAAAAGGCAGGCAAGTAATGGATGCATACAAATCTACTGAAACAAGAGTGCTTATAGGAGGAACATCTAAGAAACCTTCGTATTGCCCTGTGGCAATGAGGGATTGCCCTGAATTAGATTCCGCCAAGATTGCAACAGTAGGTAGACTAGTCACTGATTGCCGCACAATGTCCGAACGTTTACAGCCAGAAAATACGCTAATTGCAGATGGTTCTTGTGGAGCCTTAATGCTTGAAGCCGTAGGAGCTAGTCTCGCTCAACTGACCCAGGAAGGGGCCCAAAATGCCTAGGAAAAAGACAAAATCACTAATTCGAGATATTCCAGGCGATAGGCTATATAACAGCGTTATGGTTCAGCGGGTTATTAACCGATTTATGCTGGACGGCAAAAAACAAGTTGCCGAGGGCCTAGTATATGGTGGTATGCAAAAAGCAGCTGATAAACTGAAGGTCAAAAATCCTTTAGAAGTATTCGAACAAGCACTAAAGAACATTCAACCTAGCGTAGAGACTCGTTCTCGTCGTGTGGGTGGTGCTAACTATCAGATCCCATTTGAAGTGAAAGGTCAGCGTCAGTCACACTTGACAATTATGTGGTTTGTTACCGCAGTACGCGCTAAATCAGGTATGAGCACGGTTGACCGCATAGCACTAGAGCTAGTTGATGCCTACAACAACACCGGAACAGCAGTTAAAAAGCGTGAAGACACGCATAAGATGGCCGAAGCCAACAGAGCCTTCGCCCACTTCGCGAGATAAAATAATGGGCCTTTTTCAAAATGACTTAGGGATTCCTAGTGGCTATGATGAGTGGCTAGTTGGTGATGAATCTCAATACAGGTTGGCTGCTTATAATGCCGGTTTTGTCGTTGATTTGGACTCTTGGGAATTAGAAATCATGGAGCGAGTAACAAATCCGTCAATGGATATTATTTTCAGACCGGAAGAATCTAAATTTACTGGGAGAACAGCGATGGCATTATATGTTAGACATGAACAAATGGGAAAAAGATGGGGAGACGAAACACTAAGTTCTCCCTTTGCTCCTCGAATTGGAATTTAATATTAGGAAGTAGAGATATGGCAGAAAAAAAGATCGAACTCAAAAATTATAGAAACATTGGTATTATCGCGCACATCGATGCTGGAAAGACCACAACTACAGAAGGAATTCTGTACCGCACTGGTCTAAAGCACAAAATTGGTGCTGTGCATGAAGGTGAAACAACCACCGACTGGATGGCTCAAGAACGTGAACGCGGTATTACTATTACTTCCGCTGCTGTTACTTGCTTTTGGAAGAATCACAAGATCAATATCATTGATACGCCCGGTCACATTGACTTTACTGCCGAAGTTGAGCGTTCATTACGTGTGCTGGACGGTGCGGTTACTGTATTTGACGGCAAGATGGGTGTAGAGTCTCAATCCGAGACTGTTTGGCGTCAAGCAGACAAGTATAACGTTCCTCGTATCTGTTTTATTAATAAGATCAACCAAACAGGTGGTGATTTCTACAAGTCACTAGATACTATTCATGCTCGACTGACAAAACGCGCATTCCCGATACACCTACCAATCGGTTTTGAACAATCTATAAACGGTGTTATTGATTTGATTACTATGAAAGCCTACAGCTACAAGGAGTTTACTGATCACGAGCTAGTGGAAGGAGAAATCCCTGAAGATATGCTGGACAAGGCTAAAAAATACCGCAGCTTGTTGGTAGAAAATGCTGTTGCTGAGGACGAGGAAATGCTCGAAAAGTTCTTCGAAGTCGGCGAAGAAGGATTGTCGGAAGACGAAATCCGCCAAGCTATACGAACAGCAACAAAAACTGCCAATTTCTTCCCAGTAACGGGTGGAGATGGCCGTGGTGTAATTGTAGAAAAAGTTCTAGACAGTGTTAACGATTTCTTACCCTCACCTCTAGACCGTGGGTCTGTTTGGGGCCAACATGCAAAGACGGGTGATGAAGTCGAGCGAAAACCATCAGAATCCGAGCCTATGGCGGCTATCGCTTTCAAGATCGCTACTGACCCATTCGTTGGAAAGCTCTGTTTCGTTCGTGTCTATTCTGGAAAACTGCAAGCCGGTTCATACGTGTACAACAGCTCTACTGGAGAAAAAGAGCGAGTTGGACGTGTTGTTCGAATGCAAGCAGATAAGCGCGAAGACATCACAGAAATCTGTGCTGGTGACATCGCTGCAATCGTGGGGCTAAAAGGCACTACAACTGGAAACACGCTTTGCGACCAGTCAAATCCGTTAGTACTAGAGAATATAAAATTCCCTGAGCCACCTGTGTCAATTGCTATTGAGCCAAAGACAAAAGCTGATCAAGAAAAAATGAGCCTCGCCTTGCAACGTCTTGCAGAAGAGGACCCAACTTTCCGAGTACATGTTGACGAGGAAACAGGACAGACCATTATCTCTGGAATGGGAGAATTACACTTAGAAATCATCGTTGATCGTATGAAAAGGGAATTCCAAGTCGAGGCAAATATAGGCCAACCCCAAGTCGCATACCGAGAAACATTACGTAAAGACAACGTTGAGGTGCAAGGAAAATTCATTCGTCAATCTGGCGGACGAGGTCAATATGGTGATGTATGGCTACGACTATCTCAAAACGAAGCTGGTAAAGGCTTTGAGTTCATTAATTCCATCAAGGGCGGGGTAATCCCAAGCGAATACATAAAACCTGTCAAAGAGGGAATTATCGAAGCTATGGCCAACGGCGTCCTAGCTGGCTACCCGGTCGTAGACGTATCGGCAGAGCTGTATGATGGAAGTTTTCACGATGTGGACTCTTCTGAAATGGCCTTTAAAATAGCTGGGTCTATGGCCTTCCAGAGTGGTTTCAAGCAAGCAAACCCAGTACTTCTAGAGCCGATCATGAAAGTAGTAGTTGTAACACCCGAAGACTTTATGGGTGAAGTCATCGGTGACCTAAATGCAAAACGTGGACGCATCGAGTCTATGGAAGATCTTTCGAGCGGAATCAAAGAAATTACTGCTTTTGTACCCCTGGGCGAAATGTTCGGCTATACAACCAACCTACGCAGTAATACACAGGGGCGCGCAAGTTCAAGTATGGAATTAGACCATTATGCAGATGTTCCTGGGCACGTGGCAGAAGCAATAGTAGCCAAAAACAGTAAATAGAGCTAAACAGAAGCATCTATTTAGCTCTAAATTACTCTCCTTCTGATTAGTTTTAGTTATGTAAATAACATAAATCACACATAAACTAATACTTATTTATGATTGTTTGTTCCATCACCGAAGTACTTTCCGGTAATATAATCAGAACGCATATAAGTGTAGTCACCTGTTGGCAATTCGATGCTCTTTACTTTGATGGCAGCAATTTCTATTGGTCCGCCCAGAACGGATACGTAAAGTCTAACTTTTATTTGTCTATTAACTGGGTCTCCAAAGTCATCAGTATCAAAAACATACTCACTAAAGCCGAAACAGCCTAGCCTAGAAGCTGTCTTGTTGCTTTCATTTCTATGGTCATATCGAGCAGCTAGGGGGTACCAAGATCTGGCATTCTCTCTGTAAAGATGAACGATGACGTGCGCATTATAGTTTTTTGCTTTCCAGCATAGTTGAATTGCCATAGGCCTGTCGTCAGTATTTTCTGGCTTTGGTATTGTAATTAATTTAGATATATACCTCATTCTAGGAATATCAGGGCTGCTAGTCGTTGCCCAACCATTGATTTTCGCACTTCCTTTTTTTGGTAAAATTTTGACTTTTTTACCGATAGATCTCCAGTTAACATAAGGTATGCTTCGATCATAGTCGTCTTCGTTATTGTTCTCGGGAGATGCGTCAGAGTAGTTAAGTACCCGTACTTTTCCTTTTTCTACTACGTCCCCAGCTGGGTATGTTTTACTGTAATGTTTTGATTGGGCATCCGAATTTCTGATGTTTAATAAATCATTTTTGTATACAAATGATCCCAAAACAAGTATTAAACCCAAGAGTAAAGTCACAACTAGTATTGGTTGGAATTTGTGATTTACATTTTTAATTTTTTTATTTGACTTCATCCGTTTTGCCTCGATTTAAAAACTTAATAAAATTATCTCGTGATATCTGCTTCAAATTGTCTCATAGGATAGCCGTTTCCGTCTTTTTCAGGCGGTTTGGTCGGCTCTATGACTTTGATTGATGCTACTTCAACACCGCCTTCAGGGACTTTCATGTAGATTCTAACTTGAATTTTTTCGTTTATTTTTTTCATGTACTGTCCTGGATATATTGGTTCACTTTGGGGGTGGGACCTTGGTACGACTTGACGATACGCTATGTCATAAAAGCCCCAGCAAGCAGTTTCTCGGTAACGTTGTGGATCAGATTCATACCCGTGGTAAAAATTTATATTATATTCGCCTTTTTTAGTCCTCCAAACATCATTTATCCCTTTATTTAGCTGGAATTTAACCGATGTATTGCGACTTAGTGCTTTCCAGCAAACGTAGACAGCGACAGGTTTTTTTGTTTTTGGTACTGGGATCCACTTGCTCAGATATACCCAGCCACCTGGATACGATTTGCGACGGTCATCATCAGATGCTTTCATCGTCCAGCCGTCGATTGTTGGACCGCCGGGCCGTGCAGCCATTTTAATGTTTTTGCCTTGGGATGTATTATACCTCAGTTTCCCCTGCGAATATTGAACACCAGTAGGTTTATAATTGACGATATTTCCTGCCGGGTAGGTCTTATTGTAGTTTTTAGACTCTGCTTCGGAATATTTAGTATTAAAATAACCCCGGCCTATTACAAACGATGCTGCGATAAGTGTTATCGCTGAAAGAGTTAGTATGATAGGAGTAAATTGTTTTTTAGATTTTTTTTGTTTGTTTATCATTTTTGAATTTTATTATACTTAAGCATTAAACACAAGAATCTTCTAAAAACATAGCTAAATCAGTTTTTTATAAATATCTCTATCCGGACGAAAAAACACTCATTGACTCTGGGAGAGGAATAGAAATGCCTCGTTTATAAACTTCGAATAATATTACTTATAATAATCTTGGTGCATCCGCTTAAGGTGATTACGCAACTCTTTACAAACGAACTGCAATCCGATAAAATACTTTGGTAACTCGCGTGAGCTATTGCTCGTGTATGCGACAACAAATCAAGTTAATAAAACTTAGAAATAAGGAAAAGGAGAAACAATCAATGGCAGATTTTGACCGAACTAAGCCTCACGTAAACGTAGGTACTATGGGACACGTAGACCACGGTAAAACAACACTAACAGCAGCAATCACAACTGTATTAGCGAAAAAGCTACCTAGCGACGTAAACAAAAAAGTTGACTATGCACAGATCGACAATGCGCCAGAGGAAAAAGCCCGTGGTATAACGATTGCTACTTCTCACCAAGAATATGAGAGCGAAAAGCGACATTATGCTCACGTTGACATGCCTGGTCACGCCGACTATGTAAAGAACATGATCACTGGTGCTGCTCAGAT
>CAZBGZ010000003.1:0-156542 GCA_964491925.1 uncultured Candidatus Saccharibacteria bacterium | reverse complement strand
TAAATAGGTATATCGCTCGGGAAACCATCCGGTAGTTTTGCATCAGTACCATATGTGGCTGTGCTCTTACCGTCATCCGTTTTTACGGTTACGCTACCGTTATCTTTAGTCCCATTAACGCTAATATTTTTGGTAGCCTGATTGAATAAGCTTCCGAAAAACACAGTCATTGCCACGGCACCTATGATCAACAGCCCGCCTACCACTCCCACTACAATTAATACAATCTTTAGCGTATTGTCTTTCTTTTTTGGGCTACCGGTTTTTGGTGTTGGTGTTTGATACGTTGCTTGATTAGTGTTTACTTCCATAAAATCCTCCTATCTTTTAATAATACACCCTCGTTTTGGAGTTGGTTACCAATTTTCTGAATATTCATCCCTATTGTTTTACTGAACTATTGTCTACAATTCGCCCAAGAAACGATCAAATTCTTCTTCTGGCACACCTGCTTCGATTTCTGCTGCCATCCTGGCTAAATCGTCAGCTTCTTGTTGAGCAGTGTGGGCTAAGTAACCAATGTGGCCAAAGGCTTTTCTAATATAGGGTTGTCGTCTTATTTCTGGGCTGATTACATCCTCCCAATCGTCAATAAGTGGATCGTAAGATTCACGCATATAGGTCCATCCTTCTTCTGCGATATCGGTGAACATTCTAGCTACTTCTTGACACTTTTCTATACTAAGAGGAGCAGTAGTATCTTCAACTATTCCGCTATATAGCTTTGCATTCAAATCACACATTCTTTTTTGTTCTTCTGGGACAATCAAACGATTCGCTGCTCTGACTGCCAGGACTGATGCTTTGAAAAACGTGTTCGCATCTGGGGCCCCTTCTGTTTGGCCCAATACCGTATCAATTGGCTCAACAAACTGCGCCACAAATATAGAAACACCCTGTAAAGGAAGTCTCATTTGTCTTCCCTTCAAGATCCCGATAAATCTATTAACATCAGCTGCACTGGCTGCTTCCATTATCAATAATCGTGGACCTACGACCGAAAAAAAATCTTCGTAACCTAAGTCTTCACAAGCCATAGTATACTTATTATAACACTTTATAGGTTTATACTCAATTCACAGCTAGAATTTTGCTAGGTGGTTGCCTTTGCTCCATTGTTTTATGGCTTGTCTATAGGGCAAAAAGTTTTTAAATATCCATCTGTCTGCACGCCTACGCATCAACCAACCCTGGTAGCCACTTACGTGGTGCTTATCTGACTGCAATACTGCCCACTTTCCACCAATAGGCACTACATATATTGGGTGCCTGGAACGGTAGGCTGCGGGCAAAGTGTTCTCTTTTATTCTTATCAGGTTGCGAGTAACAAATTTTGCATCATGTAAAGCAGTTTGCGCCATCCCACTAAAAGGCGTATTCGCATTGTCGCCAATAACGTAAACATCCACAAATTTGGGTACTTGCAGGTACTGATTAATCTTGACCTTTCCTTTCTCTAGGTCAAACACCTTTGGGTGAAGAGAATAAAAATCAACAAGTTTGCTTCCGGCAGTCCAGACAATCAAATCTGCATCAATATCCCCGCCTTCTAGGCAAATTTTACCCACTTCGCAAGAGTTTACCCTGGTGTTTAGACGCATTTTTATGCCTAGTTTTAGCAAGCGTTTGTAGGCCTTTGCAGATAAAATCGGATCTAGGTTTGGCAAAGGACGATCAGCCCCTTCTATCAGTGTTACTTCGGGGCGCACTAATCGGTTCCCGTATTTGCGAGATACTTTCCGTGCAAAAGCCTGTAGTTCTCCAACTAACTCAACACCAGTAGCCCCTGCACCCACAACAGAAATTCGTGGAGTTTTGCCACTCATTTTAAATAGCTCAACTAGTTTCGATCGTAACTCTATTGTTTGGCGAACTGTTGTCATCCCGAATGAATGTTTTTCCATTCCATCTATCCCGAAATAATTTATACGATTGCCTAGCGCGAGTATCGCAGTATCGTAAATGTATTCTTGCCCATTTTCGCCCTTTATTGTTTTTCTAATTGGGTTAATGCCGACTATTTTGTCATGTATCAGCTCAACATTTTTGGCTCTTTTGAAGATAGTCGCTAAAGAGATAACTACTTCCGTCGGGGAATGTCCAGTAGCAGATCTGTATAGCGCTCCGTGATATTCAAAATTCGTCCCAGGCGTAATTAACTTGACATCGAAACCTGGCTTATTTGCCAACTCTAACACTGCCTTCACTCCACCGAATCCTCCCCCAACAACTACAATTTTTTGATTTTCTATTTTTTTCATAACTCTTGTGGCCAGTATAGCAAATCAAGTTATCTATTGCATAATATTAATAAATGTTGTACTCTATGTTAATGTCATCCATTGAAACCTTACGACTACATACTGTTAACTCTAGGTGGCTTAATCGGGCGTACCCGCTTCGGGCTATCCCCTACGCCCGAGTTGTTGCCGTCGAAACAGCGTCTGACATTTTAACTGCGACTGAACACTCACCTGGAGACCCCCAGTCACAGTGGGAGCAAGATGATGTAAAAGTACATGATATAGAGGTTGATGGTGACTTCTCTGTGCGGTTTCTAAGCTTTTTTATAATATACTATCAAAAGTCTCGTCCTGATTGGGAGCGTTATCAGAACTGCCATCGTTTCGCTTTTTGGATGCAGGGGGCTACCGCTATGAACACCGATCTTGCGCCGTTAGCAGACCGTGTGATACAAAATGGGACAACCGTAAGTCTACCTGGGCTAGAGCTAGGAAGGTTTGCCACCATTGCATCGCCCACACAAGTTGCTAGACAAGATTTCGTCGGACATCACAGCGTTGTAGGCTTGGGGGTTGATGATGAGCGCTGTCTTCAGGTGATGGAGTATGAGGGATATCTAGGCATAGAACCTATAGATAGCGCTCTACGTGGATGCCAAGTTGCAAATGATCTGAGTGATGCAGTCTTATACTCGCCCAGCCCAGCAGACCAGTTACTAGTAGAAGCTCTCTAAGACACTGGACCGGCCCTATATCTTTATCGCTAAATGGTATTAGTCTTCGAAGGTGGGTTTGTCTAAGATAAGTGGTTCGACTGAAGGGGTGGTGTCGGCGATTTTTACAACGTCTTTGTCTATTTTTTTCAATTCCTTGTGAGCTGCATTGTAGTGATTAACTGTCGTACCCAAAGAACTGCCAAGCTTTTGCATAAAAGTCTCGTAACCACCGATGTGACGGCCCAGCTCGCCAACTCGTTTTTGAATTTCTTTGGCTTGTTCCTCTATTTGCAGGCTTCTTAGGCCTTGTAGTACCGTTTGCAAATACGCCATAAAGCTGGTTGGGCTGACGATAATGACGTGTTTTTCTTGGAATGCGTATTCTATTAAGTCACGTGAATTCGTAGCGGTAGTGCCAACTTTATTAATTAACAGATCATAATACAGTGACTCGCTGGGGATAAACATGAACGAAAAATCCATCGTATTCTCGCTAGGTCGTATGTATTTGGCTGTTTCGTCAATACGGTTTTTCAGGTCAACCTTGAATTTCTTGACTATTTCGTTTTTGGTTTTTTGATCAGACTCCTCGATTAGTCGATTGTAGTTTTCTAGGGAGAATTTGCTGTCAATCGGCAATATTTTATCCTTGTCTAAAAAAATTACCGCGTCAACTGTTTCGCCGTCCTCAAACTTGTACTGCATCTGAAACTTGCCTGGCGGCATGACATTCTCGAGAACGCTCTGCAGGTAATATTCGCCTACAACGCCGCGTTGTTTGGGGTTTTGAAGTACGTTTTGTAACATTTTTAACTCATCTGCGACATCAACAACACGTTTGTTGGTCTCATCAAGCTTTGTCAGGCGCTGGGTAACGTCAGCTATGATTTTTGCACTGCCCTCGAACTGTTTTTGAATACTAGCGCTCATCTGAGTATGAGAATCCTGTAGTTTTTTATTCAATGTCTCGTTTAACGACTCTTTAAGCTCTCCGACACCTTTATTGAGACTGTCCAGATCTGTTTTTAGGAATTGGTTAGCTTGATCATTTTTTAACCCACTGAGCTTCTGGTTGAGCACAAAAATAACCGCGCCAAACCCTAGTGCTATCAGTACAACTATAACCACTCCACTGCTATCCATGGATTAAATTATAACCTTTTGATGTTGCTTGTGCTACTTCTGGCAATCTTGCCATAAAAGCTTTTTGCCATCTTTGTCATAATAGTCTACACATTGACTCGAGGAGGGTGCAGCAGCTTCGGGCTTTGTTTCAGGGACAAAATGGTGTGCAAGCTGTATAGAAACCCCCACAACTACTGTGCCTAAAATTAGGAGTAATGCTTGGACATCAAATGGATGATGCTTGTTTTTTCCATGTTCGTGAATAGTCGGCATGATGTCACTAACCGCTATATAAAGTAAAAAGCCAGCGCTAAGGCCCAACAATAGACCTATAGGCAATGACTCTTTTGAACCGAGCGCAAATGTAATTATTGCTGTTAATGTCGTTGCCAGGGCACTAAAAATGTTCACCAGTATTACTTTGCGTTTGCTCAAGCCTTTCGAATACAGCAGACCAAAATCACCAATCTCCTGGGGTATCTCGTGTGCAGCAACGGCAATAGTAGTAACAATACCGGTGGGAACACTTATTAGAAAAGCCGCCGCGATAGCTATACCATCCATTGCGTTATGTATAGTATCTCCAGCAACGATTAGCGGGATACTGGTGTCTTTTCGCTCGTCAGGGCTGTGGTGATGATGGAACCAGGTCAAAAAACCTTCAGCTAGGAAAAAAATAATAATACCTATCAGAGCGCCAAGAAAAACACTGTCTGGCGTGGATTCTTCGACCCCATCTTTTAAAAGATCTAGGAATACTGCAGCTAGTAGTGCCCCGCCGGCGAAAGGCATGGCGTATTTTTCTAGTAATGCCGCGCCCTTTTTATGCCCTAACATTAGAATGCCACCAATTAATGAAAATACCCCTCCAATAAGTGAGTAGAAGATAACTTGTCCTAGATTTGCCATATTTTGTTCCTATTTATGAATCAATAATATCCAGAATGATGCAATTACTGCAAATTTGTCGCAATTTATGATATTATTGCGATATGTCTAACGAGCAAAAAATGTTCATCGCCGCCCTGAAAAATAGTAGAAATAGTGTCACTAAAACCAGAAGCTTAGTTTTTATAGCTTTGCTAGAAAAAGAGCCCCAATCCATGGGTGAACTTTACCAAACACTAAAAAACAAACTAGACAGAGCAAGCCTTTACCGAACAATTGACCTATTCGAAAGACTAGGCATAGTTCAGCGGTTACAAATTGGCTGGAAATACAAAATAGAATTATCGGACACTTACAACTATCACCATCACCATATATCTTGCGGTAGATGTTCAATGACAATTCCGGTCAGAGAGGACTTGACTCTAGAAGCTGGTATAAAATCATTGGCAATGGAGTACGGCTTTTCTGGGATTAGTCATCAGTTGGAAATCCGTGGTATTTGTCAAAACTGCCAGAAATCATGAGACCCCAGCGGTGGTGCTAGGGTCTATATTGGAAGTCTCTCACTTCCAATACTTAGCATAATCTTCTAAAAGATCCTAGTCTAGACTTGTTTTTTGGTGCTTTTGCTTATAAACAATCCGTTGAAAGCGATGGAACTGATAGAGTACACTATAAATGTATGGATCAAGCGGCAACAATTACTATCGATAAGTTATCAAAAAGATATGGTGGGTCGAAAAAATTTGCCCTGAAAGATTTATCAATTTCAGTACAAAAAGGCGAAGTTTTTGGATTCCTAGGGCCTAATGGTGCAGGAAAATCCACTACTATTCGAATGTTACTGAATGTTATCCAGCCAACAAGTGGGTCAGCTCAAATAGATAATAATGACGTAGTAATCGATAATGTTGAGGTAAAAAAACGAATCGGTTATCTTTCCGGTGACTTTAGGGCTTATGAAAAGATGACCTGTGGGCAATTTTTTAGCTATATGCAAAGCCTACAACGTCCAAAACGAAAAACTTATGTGGACGAATTATGTAAAATTTTTAAAATTGGACAGAATAAACGAATTGGTGACTTGTCCAAAGGTAATAAACAGAAAATCGGCATCATTCAGGCCTTTATGCACGAACCTGACATACTTATTCTAGATGAGCCAACAGACGGTCTTGACCCATTGATGCAACAGTCATTCTATGATCTAGTACGGGAAACCAAAAAAAACGGTGTGACTTTTTTTATCAGTAGCCATAACCTAGCAGAGGTTCGAAAAATATGTGATAGAGTCGCTATCATCAAGGATGGCAAATTGGTCAGCCAAAGTCGGATATCAGACTTGACCGCCGAAGCAGCGCATACTTTTATCATTAACTTTGAGGGCAAATTGCCAAGTACTGAGCTGAATATGATCAAGGGCGTTCAATCTATTCCGGTTGACGAAGACACCTTGCAGGTACATGTTCATGGCAACATCGGGCCATTTTTAAGAGAAATCGCAAAGTATAACGTTACACGCCTGGCAACACAAGAACTCAGCCTAGAGGACGAGTTTATGAGATTCTATAAAACAAAGGAGTCGCGCTGATGTTTGGGATAATCAAATGGGGACTATGGCAGCGAAAATGGTTTTTTGCATGGTGGGCGCTAGCTATTGTGTCTTTTATTAGCCTGAATCTGGCGTTTTATCCGACATTCAAGAAACAACAAGCCCAACTAGAGCAATCCTTGTCTCAGATACCTGAGAGTGCAAAAGCTTTATTTTCTGATACTGGAGAATTCGCGTCACCAACTGGTTTTTTGAGTAGCCAGGTTCTATATTTCATGCTACCAATGCTACTAGGTATCTTTGCCATTTCTCTGGGAAGCTCACTAATTGCCCGAGAGGAAAAGGAAGGGACAATTGAGTTGCTTTTGTCACGTCCTATCTCTCGAGGAAAGTTATTGCTGGGGAAAGCCATTGTAGGCATTGTTTTGCTCGGTGGTGCGGGGCTAGTAGCTGTTGCAACCACCGTTGGACTGGCAAAGATCGTCGACTTGCCCATTTCCGGTACTAATATTTCACTATCGGTAGGTGTATGCACCCTGTTGGCGCTATCTTTCGGCGCAATCGCCTATATGTTAACTGCTATCGGTAAGATGCGTGGAGCTAGCATAGGCATAGCTACGCTAATTGCACTAGGAGGATACATAATTGCGTCACTCATTAGTATGGCATCATGGTTAAAATGGCCAAGCAAACTGATGCCTTTTTATTACTATCACCCTAGCGAAATCTTAGAAGGTAAATATAACTGGAACAACTTAATATTTATTTTGGGCGTTATTGTTCTATCATCTGTCATATCTTATGTGGCTTTTCGGAGAAGAGACATAGCCTAGAGATCAACGGACTGCGTCGCATCACCACGCGTCTTTCCGTCATCAGAAGTAAACAACACTTTTGCTTCCCATGTTCCAGGACCTGGATTTTTGAGTTTAGATTGGCAATTGCCAGAACTGACCTTTACCGAATCCTCTGGTCCATAATTCGCTTGTTTTAGATATACCGCGCATATGCCTGGCTGGTTGGTTTGAATTACTGATTTTATAATAATCTCATTTGTTTCAACATCTTCTTCGATCTCAATTTTTACCGGCACTACAGTAGCTTCTTCACCTTCTTCGGTGATAATTGTCGATGATTCGTGAGGGGAATCATCCCCAACTGGCATTTGTTTTTTTTCTGGCTTGGAAGTATCAAATGTCTCTAGGGCTTCGCTTTGATCTAAATTGGCAGCTTTTTCTTGTTCTTGCTTTGCTGCTATTTGTTTGTCCTGGATGTAATAACCACTAATCCCAATACTGATCGCCAGCAGAGTAACCACGGGCACCATTAAGCTCTTTCGTCTAGACATTTTTATAAGAATATTTTTCATCTATCTCTAGTGACCTTTTCTACTTGAATATTAAGTATGTAATTAACATTATACCGCTGAGACCGGCCATAAGCACATCCTCTATTAGTACAACTGTTGACAGGGGAAGCTTTATTATATTGCCCAAGCATGCACGCTGTATGCCTTCTGGGTTCTTTGCCAAATACTTCAGCACACCGTATGAACCAAAACTAAAGATAACCAGCGTTGCTACTTCTCTAAAACCAGATAACAGATTAGCAACATACAGAAACCCTAAAAATAATTCGATAAATGGGTAAATGTATGTGTATATTTGTGACTTTTTCCCTATAGGATCATACTGAGGAAAAGTTGTGACGAACATTTCGTAACCAATCAACTTGAAACTACCGAATATCACAAAAAAGCCACCCATAAACCACTCTAGCCATATTTGGAGGTCAAAACCAAGCACGGTACTCATGATTGTAGCGCTAATAGCTATAATGGCAAATACGCCAGCCAGCTTTAGGTATTCATTCCTGCTTGATACAGCTGGTAACATCGCAACGTTATTATGAGAAGCATGCGCAGCCGTGGTTTGGGGTTCTGTCTCTTGTCTGTGCTGAGCATAGTTATCGTAATACTGCATAAGTTTATATTAGTATAACATTTAGTGAGCACTATGTATTACAATAGCTACAATGGAAAACAAACAAATCCGACCACCCAGGATCCGATATATAGCCATGATAGCAGTAGCAGTACTGGCTGTTGGGGTAGTATTCTACCATGCGGTTGAACATCTAAACTGGGTTGATTCTGTATATTTTTGTGTAATAACCCTGACAACTATTGGCTATGGAGACATCGTACCGACAACTAATGCCGGCAAGGTGTTCACGTCTGTTTATGTAATTGTGGGTATAGGTATCTTCGCCGCAGCCGCTAACTATTTGATAAAACGGGCTGCAATCGACCGTATTCAGAGGCGTCAAGATAAACAAGATTTAAAAAAACAGCAGGGTTGATTTAATAAAGGCTCACCAGCCACCGCCACCACCGCCACCACCGCCACCACCAGAAAAACCACCACCCCCAGAAAAGCCACTCGACCCCGAACTACTTGGCGGAGAAAATTGGGTGGAACTAGCGCTGTTGAAGCTACCTAATGAATTCGCTAAATAAACAGTATTAAATGTGCTCCAGTTGCCTTGATACCATTCCGGTGGCTTGTCATATATGTCCTTGAACTCTGCCGCCCAACTTTTTTCTATGCCAAATAACATTGCATAAGGTAGTAGCTTTTCAAAAAGTTTTATTTTTGCATTTTTGCCGCTACCAATGCGTTCTGATCCTTTTACGCTCTGTAAGTATTTTATTCGATCTGCTTCAGCCATTTTCATGTAATCACGCATACCAAAAAGATAGTCTCGTGTTTCTACGCCTAACGGCGTTCGTGCTGGCATTTTACTAGCACCAATAAAAATGATGGCCGAAGAGATCAATAGACCAACACCGAGTAGTGTCCCTAGCCCAGTGAACAGCAGCCCGAAGCCAAGAGCAACGAACACAACACCTACCGCTGTAAAAGACTTTCCAGCTATGCTTGGGTCCACCGCAAAATATCCTTGATCAGCCGCTGATTTTGTTTGCATTTTTGCTAAAACCTGGACGTCTGTATAGATATTTTTCGCCAGATCGCTAAGCTTAGTTTTTGATCCAATAGGGCTCCGTGCTCCAAAAAACATTTCAACAACTCTTTTCTGCTCAAGAGTTAAATCATCTGCGGCTTTTATTAGTTCTAGTTCGTACTCGGTTTTATCCTTCAGTATTTTCTTTTGGACTGACTCGCTTATTACTAAATAACCCGTGACGGCCAATTCTACAACCGTAGCGCTAACAGCTTTTGTATTCATATGCTCGTTAATAATTACATCTGCTAGTGTTGCGTGCATGCCTTTTGGAGGAGAATATTGCGGGATTATTACACCCCTCCCTTTAGGATCTCTGCCTCGCTTGCGCCATTTTAATGTCACAACTATCAGAGTGATTATGGGGGGCAAAAGCACACCTGATGCCGCGACAAACACCAATAACATTGCGACAAGCGCTGCGGTCCTATCCGGCTCAAATACTCCTTTGTTGAATCCTATTACAAAACTCAAATTTTCGTAGGGCTTTAGGTTTTTTCCTTTTATCTCATAAATAGTATCCTCTGTTTGTTCAATTTCTTGCTTGGAAATTGTGCAATTCTTATCTTTGCTGCCGTATATTCCAGTAAAACATATCGGATCTTTGTTGATACTATTCAAAAGTGATTCTGGGATATGAATCCTGGCGGTTACCGTTCCGAAATTTTGTGACCACTGATCCCCATTTACGTCCCAGTATAGTTCATCGTGATCATCATAAAAAGAAACCACATTCTTGACGCTGTAGCTTATGTTGTATTCAGTCTCTCCATGAACATAGCTATTGGCACTGCCGATTTTTAATACTTTGTTGCCCCCGCTATCACTAGTAGTAAACTCATACGGTTTTTTGTTACCATCAGTTACGCTTTCTAGTTGCAAGCCTAGGCTATTTTTCTTATAAGTTTTTGGTATTGCACGCAAGATTCCGTGATTTTGATTATATTGTGGAAAGTCAGCCACAATATGCTCAACAACACGCATCTCTGCTACGTTTTTATCAGATTTACTGAGGTAGTAGTCAGCCGTGAAGGAGTTGATACTAAAGTTATTAACACTCTGAGCAGCAGCTACTCTAGGACGCACGCCTGCTACAATTGTTGCTATTAGAGTCAGGCACGAGCCTGCTATCAAGAAACGTCTCATGTGTATATTGTACGTCACCAGGTAACTGTTCGGCTAGTTATTAGCCAAGACTACTGTGCAGCTTCTGATTGGTCCGTACTTTGTTGCTGCTTTGTTTTGTCTATTTTAAATGCACCAACATTAACGATAGTCTTTGTATCAGGACGATAAATATACGCTTTTTCTGCATTTGCAAATACCACTACCCTGTCACCGTTCTTGGCGTCCTTATAGAATTCGTTTTTGTTTAATTTTGTAACATCTGTAATAGTCGCTACTACTGGATCCTCGCCACTCGGGAGAACAATAATGCTTCGCATTTCTCCTAGCAGCTGGTTAATCTGGGTTTTGTTGAGTTCTTGTTGGCCCTGGACAGTAGAAAGCTTTTCTACCTCTTGTTTAGTCTCGCTATATTTATTATAGAAATAGTAACCGCCACCCGCTAGCGCCAGCAAAAGAAGTACTATTATTATTGTGCTAATTTTTGGTATAAATCGGCGTTTTTTCTTTGTAGTTTTTGTTTTCTTGTCAGTACTTGCCCCCCCCTTCGGTGTGGGGTTAGTTGTTACGTCTACACGCTTAAAATCATCCATATATTATTTCATTCTCCTCTTATAATAATTCTACCAAACAATAATAAAACCACTAAATTAAATCTAGTTAGCTTGCTCTAGCGACTGAACCTTAGCTTCTAGAGCTTGGATTCGTTGATCATGGGCTGCTAACTGGTCGGCATATGTTTGCAGTGTGGTCGAAAGATCGTCTACGCGTAATCCTAGATCCGCGAGTGATTGGTTGGTCGCATCGAGGTTACCATTCGTCTGCTCGAGTGCGGTCGTAAATGAAGTCTGTAAATCATCTAAGTTGGAGCTTAATTCTTGTACCCCCTTAAGAACTTTCCAGGGGTTGTAGCTATCTACTTTGTAGTAGCCATCCTCCCCCATATGCACCATCTCTGGATTTGTTTCAAGAACTTCTTGAGCGATCAGACCGGTTGTCTCACTTCCACTAGCTAGAACTGTATAATCTCGTATCTTAAGACCATTTATTTCACTAAGCACACTGGCTGCATCAGTAATGTTGGCTTTTAGTCGAGCGTCAGATGAGCAAGAGGTTCCGAGAGAACCAGAATCTGGGTTGAAATCACAAGTACCTGTAGTATCGGTAAGGCGCATAGTTACACCGGCAGTTCCGTCTTGCTGCACAAGTAGGGCGGGGTTTACTTTACCTGAGTAACTGGAAAGAATCTTGACTACTGCACCGCCTGTTTCATCAGCATAGCCGTTCTCAAACAAACCAGTAAATTTACCGCCAAATGCGCTTATTCCTACCTCACTACCCCTGTTCCCAGCCTGAGCGTACACCCCCGTTCCTTCAGCTGCTCCTGATTGACCATGTACGCCATAGCCGGATGCGCCACCGCCAGTACCATAAACACCCACTATTGATCCTTGTCCGTAAACACCATAGGAGTAGGCTGTGCCTTTTACCCCAATTGCACCGGCCGTACCAGCGCTACCTGTTCCCAAGACAGCAGGAGTCGTCGATGTGGCAACCGCTTCTAGCATTGCCCCTGGAGTAGCAGTACCTATACCAAGCTTGCCGGTAGCTCCATCTAGTGTCATCAAATCAGAGCCACTGTTAATTGCCCAACGGAAATCCTTTGTATTGTTCTGTGCTATAAATGCTATCCCGGCGCTTGAGTCATATAAATCTATTTTTGAATTAGATTCGGTAGCACTTCTCAGCATAGATGTATAGACGTAATCACTAATATATGCGCTGCCCGTTACCTCTAACACAGAATTATTTGTGCCTGGGCTGGCTGTTCGAATGCCAACTTTGCCAGTTGAATCGATCACAAACGGTGATGCATCACTATCATTGGTGTCCGCCACTAAGAATGAGTCGCCAGAACCATCATTAACAACTTCCAACGAAGCATCAGGTGTTGAATCTGCACCTATCCCCACTAATCCAGCAAAGTAGTTTTTGGCAGTTGAGCCTGCTGAATACAAGTTGTAGCTTGTGGTTGAGCCGACAGAAGATTGGTCTTGAATATAAAGTCCCCAGTTGTTGGTAATGGTGCCAGCATTTGTAGGGGTTTGTATTTGGATTCCTTTGTAGTTTGTTATTGTGCCTAGATTAATTGCAAAAGTAGAATCTACACCAGTGTAATTTGATATCATACAAGTTTCGTTAGTTACACAAGAGGTATCGCTGAGGTTATAATTGATACCAATTGAACGTATGCCGTAGCCATTCGTCACATTGCCAGTCGAAGTATTTAAAAACGGACCTTGTAGTGCAGTTGCCGAAGTTACCGTACCAGTACCAGCATGTATAAAGTTACCGTTCATGCCCTGAATATTGCCTCCAAAGTTTTGGGTATTACCAGATACAATTTCAACCCCGCCATTATTTCCAGTAGCCTGACCGTATACCGGTGCTGCGCTTGGGTTGAGTTTAAGTACACCACCAAGGCCCTCATACATGGTTGAAGCTTCATCCAACGTTGTAACTGTCTCATAAACAGCGGCAATAGTGTTGTGAGCTGTTGCGCCAGATAAGGCATCGCTAGCCGATGTTATACCGTTGACTGTTGCGCCGCCACCGGTTGCTGAATGCCCACCAATATTGGCTGTTCCACCAACGGATAGCGTATTGGTTGGTGATGCGTTTACCCCTACTTGGCTGGCTAGTACTGTGCCGTCAATATTTATGTTCCCCGTTTCCTGAGTTCCTGGTGTGCTGGCCTGCCTTGAAACACAAAGTCCAGAAATACAAGCGTTGGACCCATCTGCTCCGTCTGCACCATTTGTTCCATCAGCGCCGTCCTGACCACTTGCTCCGTCCGCGCCATCTGCTCCGCTGCCAGATCCAGATGCTGAAGAACTAGACCCAATAATAGTGGTTTGTTTTACGACTTTACCGTCTTGCCCATTAATACCATCCAAGCCATCAGCTCCGTCTTTGCCGTCATTGCCCTCTATACCTACAACTTCTAATGCTCGATAGATGGGGTTGTAACCTGTTGCAGCACTTGCAGCGCTACCGAAAAGCAAAAATAAAACCAATAACATCCACCATGGAAAACGTTTTTTATTATTGTTGTTAGATGAGCTCGAGTTACTAGAAGAGCCACCAAAACTAGGAGTGCTCTTTTTGTTAGAGGAGGCAAAACTGGAGCTAATAGGTAAATCCCCCGTACTAACTGACCCGATGGTTGCTGATTGTAACTGTGGCGACATTACAGCCCCCGGCTCATTTGGCATGTCGTCGAGCAATTGTGACCAATCAGATGTAAAATTATCCGTTTCTACCATATTCCCGTCTTATTTTCCTTAAGTTAATATTACCATAAGTGTTTATACCTAAACAAACATAAAATAAACTAAAGAACTATTCATAAACAAATATCCTCCACAAAATACTTCCAGTTATTATCAAAATAAAACTAAAACCCAGGACTTTTTGAAGACCCCAAAAACCATTATTTTTGTCTGAGATTGGATCCGAATTACTTTGATTTTCCTCTACTCCTACTGAGGGAGAGCTGCCTTGTTTTGATGCATTTTCACTATATTCAGATTTCTGTGAATCCGAATTAGTAGTCGAGAATATAATACTTGCTAATGATGCTTGTGAAGATTCGTCAGCATCATAGGTAGATGAATCATTCGAAGAACTATTATTATCACTACTGCCATTGTCTACATTATCAACTGGAGCATCGTCATCTTCAACTGGGGCATCGTCATCTTCAACAGGAGGAGGCGTATAATGCCCAGTTTTTACCAAAACAAAAGATCCAAATTCTTCACTACTATGAGTCGGCGCAACGGGAACTTCGCCAACAGTTTCTGTTAATCCTGTTGTCGTCATTGGAACCGATATTGTCGCGCCATTAAAGGTGCCGGTCGCTATCGGGTCGCCAAAAAAATTCTCCGTGTCGTAAATGGCATAGGTATCATTTTCGTCTAGTACACTAGACGCATCAATGTCTACCTCAGACAAATTTTCCCAGTTATATATAGTTACATAGGATTTAGTTGTCTCATAATAATTCTGAGCTACATATACATTATTATCCGTGGGCGCCTCTACGTTAAAGTATTCGTTATCAGGATAATTTGTCGTAGCCGAGCCAGGATATGCACCATAAAAAGTATTTCCATTAACTGTGTTATGGCTACAATCAGAACTTAATTCAAATGCAGCATGAGAAACAATATAATTTCCTTCAATTGTCGGGGTATTACAACCGGCTACATAACCAATACCAAGTCCGCCACCCAACGCTATAGGCGAGTATACTCTATTATTAAAAATCATCGGATTATTGGCTAGCGTATACCCACCATGAAGCATATTTTGTGTGTAACCCGTGTTCGATAATGCACCGTTATTAAAAAAAACGTTACTATCTGTCAAAATATTATGCAGTGTCCCGCCCTCCGTATAGGCGTGTAGTCCATAGCCAAAGTTTTTGAAGACAATGTTATTGGTTATATTTTTTAGTCCTGTATTGTTTTGTACATAAATTCCATGGCCGTGACCCCTGTCTGGACCTTCCCAGCCGTTATAATACACAATATTCCCGTATAATTCTGCGTTCGTTGCTGGAGTCCAAAAACCAAATCCTTCAGCTGTGTCATGAACGATATTATTAATAAATCTGGTGCCGGGACCCAGGATATAGTAGCCAAGACCACGTGGCAAAGTAACAGGGTTAGAGCCCGCCTGGGCTATCGTCCTAGTAGTATCAGAATTGATAACTTCAAACCCCCAATACCAGGCGTAAGCACCATACACTGTAATAACACTACTGTTTGAACTCTCGCCATCAATAATTACACGTTCGTTGTTATAGTTTCTGAGTATAATTGGAGCGCTGGCTGTTCCAGTTAAAGTGCTCGTAAAAACACCGCCATAGGTACCCTCATGGACCCAAATTGTATCACCCGGCTGAACGCTGTCGGGCTGAGCTAAAGCAGTATCAAGATCCCAGGGATTTTCTAAACTACCATCTCCTCCAGAAGTCCCGTCAGTTGTCACATGCCACTGATTGCCGGTTTCGCCTGTTATTGTAGAAAAAGTTAGATCACCAGACGTTACTTCATTCCCGAAATTATCTTGTGAAATAATCTGATAATGATACGTGGTATTAGGTAACAAATCTGATAGCTGATGATTATGATAATAGCTAAGGCCACCAACTAAGTCCGTCTCAGAGCCATAAGAACTTGTTAAACCATATTCTATTTGGCCTGTAGTTTTTTCATCCGTCACCCAAACAATCTCGGCTGAAGTTTGTTGAATACTCTTAGTATTAGTCATCTTTATTACTGGATCGTTATCGACAACTACATTTAGTGCCAACGAAGGAACCAAATCGCCATTTGTATCTGTCCCAACCGCAGTAACAGAATAGTCGCCCTGATCTATCCCTGATGTATTCCATTCGTAAGTATATGGTGCATCTGTAAGTGGTGATCCTAGAGCTTCGCCATTAGCATAGTACTGCAAGGTGCTAATCGATGGTGAACCAGATACACTAGCTTCTAGTGTTGTAGAACCACGAACAACAGTTCCTTCTGTAGGTGTAGTTATCGACACACTATTGGTGTCACCTTCAGTTGCCAAATCATATATATCGGCATCATCGAGGATTCGGTTATAGATCCTGACTTCATCAAGAGAGCCTTGAAGCTGTTGATTGTAGCCAGAATAAGGTGAACGACCTAGTAAAAATTGAGCGGCCAACGCCTGTGAACAAGACATCGCATAGCCTGTCTGGGCGACACCGTTTATATATAGTTTTGACTCATTTGTTGCGTACGAATGCGTTACTGCAATATGCGTCCAAACACTTGCGTCAATATCACTTGTAATTCGCGCGTTCTGACCTGCATTTGTAGTTAACACCTTTAACGACTCAGCAGTGTTGTCATATGCCACACTAAAACAATCATTATTATTAGTTCCGCTACTAGCCTGCGCCAAAAGGTATTGACTGTCGTCACCTCCTGCATCGGCTTTAAAGTAAAAACTATAACTAAAATCTGGAGTTTGGCTAGAAAGTAGCTGATGCGGTATGTCGACAGTGTCGTCACTACCATCAAAAGTTAAAGCATTTCCCACTGCTCCTGCGGTAGTTGTCGCACTACCGGTTATCGTGCCGTCGTAACCGTTACCCGAACTATCTGGAGCGGTAGCACCACTAATATCATCAAAAGAATAATGAGCGATTAAGCCAGTAGAGATATCAGCATGCGCCACTAATGGTTTTATTAGCATTAGCATAATAGGCAATACAATAAAAGCTATTAACAGCAGGCTATTATTCAAGCTAAAATAATTTTTCAATAGTTTAAAACCCTCCAAAAATACACTAAAAACCTTAAGCTATTTTAGCAATATTTACCAATTAGTGACTATTGTAATTTTGTTTATTTGTTGAAGCGTCGTTTTAGATAGACTGTTGAAGGTAATAGTAGTGTAATAGCTATTGCAAAGTATAGGTATGTATTGGCGCCAGTGTCGGCTAGAACTTCACCAGAATCCGTAACTATAATTGTGACGATTACTTCAACTGTACCGCCATTGCCATCTTCAACTAAAACCGTCATCACATATCGGCCGACTGGTACGTTTTCTCTAGTTGTAGATATATCTCCAGTTGTTGAATCAATCTCAAAATAGCCTTCATCATTACCATCGCTAATACTATAGGTTAAATCATCTCCGTTAGCGTCTGTTGCATCATAGCTAGAGCCAGCTACGACAATATCACCGGATGCCGTATCTGGTGATACTATTGTCCTAGTCACCTCAGCGTTAGAAGCAGTTGGAGCGACCGGAGGGCAACCAGCATCATCATAAGTTAAAGTGATCGATGGAATTGATTCTGTTGTACTTGCCTCTGAACCGTTCGGAGCGTTAGTAATAGCCGACTCAACCACCTCTACATTTGCAATCATAAACATATTATCTAGATTCCCGAAAGTTGTAGTATAAGATCCACCCGGGTGATTAAAAGTATCGCCAATATTCTCATTATCGCTAACAGAAAGATATGGAACGGACGGCCCAGATGTATCAAAAAGAGCATGCGAAGAGTTATTGTCTGATGGATTTGGGATTGTGCCTGTCATATCAACAATAGTAGAGACAGATGATCCAACCGTAATTGTAACTGGGGTATCATCGGGACATGTAGTTTCATCAGAACTGATCGCAAATGCACCAGCCTCGTGTACCGTATCATCAGTACCCCCAGCTAAGATCAACGCATCCAGCCCAGGGTTAAAACTCAGGCTAGGTGCGTTACGAAGTGCTACGGTTGTATCTGTCAGGGATGGGCTAGATGCTTCCCCTCCAGCATCAATCAACGACAAGACTGGTCCCGTAGGCGCCCCCCAACTGGCTGGCGGAGTCATTACTTCATTAACCACAGCAGCACTTACCGATAATGGATTCATTAACAATGATCCAATAATCAATAAACTTAACAAACTTAATATCTTTTTATTCATTTTTCTCTTAGCTCGCCTCTTATTCGCTGTCAATTATACATTAAAAACGCTAATGGCAATAGCACATAAAAAGATAACTACTCTATAAAGTCCAATATTTTAATTTTGGCGGAATATTTGATCTATTTTTGCAATATCGCTATCCGACACGGCACGATTAAAAATCGCCACGTTATGGAAGACATTACCTCCGCACAACACTAAATCTGCCGCGGTGTTAACATCATCTAGTGTAGTCAGGGTTGGGTTGCCTTGTACATAATCTTCTACACCATTAACAAACATCCGTAATGTATCAGCGTCTCTATCCCATCTAATGGCTACGGTGAATCTGTCTGTAGTTGTTCGGCGCTGCGAAAAGATACCAGCAAATCCACTGCCATCATTTGATGCGTTCACAAGTGATATCGATCCTTCATACTCACCCAAGTTTATGTTTTCCAATATCCAACCTTCTTCAGAACTACCTAAGTCAACGTTGGGATATTTTTGGGCTAATTTATTAGTCGGATCATCAGGGTCGATCAAGCTTACGTCAAAAATTAAAGTTAATGCACCGGTATTTGGAATATCCAGCGCATCGTTATCAGGAATCACAAATCCGTGATAGGCTGGTGCGTATTCTGGCTTTTCTACTTTAAATCCTGGGCCATTGGCAAATAAAGGCAGATATTCTGGTGTTATAACATGACTATAAGGGACATTGACGCTATCTCGGACTTCTGCGTTGGCTGCAGAGCCAAGTGCCCCTTCATTTTCCCATGGGTCGGATGAAGTCCAATCCAAAGACACATGAGATGCCCTCAGCAACAAAGCCGCATCAGCTAACGGTGAAATATCCTCGGGATCACCATCATCCGAATCACTGTCAGAATTGCTTGACGCGTTGGAAGTTTTGTCTGTGCTTACGTCAGTGGTTTGTGCGACCGAATTATAAAACAGATTATTACCCGATGCCGGTTTTGATTTTTTATCTTTATCTTTTTTACTAGCTGACGGAGCTTCATCATCACTTGAAGCAGGAATATTTGTCGTCGTATCAGTTGCTGAGTTTGGGCTATCTGCACCGTTTGGTCGCGTGAAAATGAAAGCAATTCCAACCAACATTACAAGAATGGCGATATATATGTATTTTTTCATTTTATATGCCGTAAAACACCTTATCTTATTCTTGCCTGCCACAAACTGGCAGTCTACGTCGCTAAACCAACTTATGTAGATTTTTATTTATCTTCTAATGTATCGTTTTCTCAAGTAAACGGCTGGACTTATTAACAGCACGCTTGCAAGAGCCATGTAAATATGGCTGTTCTGACCAGTGTCAGCCAAAACATCCTCTGATGACGAACTAGTCGCCACAGCAAGTGTAAAATCGACTGAAGTTGTAGATGATTCAGAAGGTCCTGCAATTACTCCGGCTGGAGAATCACCTACAGTTATCGCGGAAAGTTCAGAGAACGTACTACCATCGGTCACAACAACTTCATCAGCGGTACTTCGGGCTATGTATGCCTTTGATCTATCAGCGTTAAACATTCCAGCTTTTGGCCCTCCGGTTAGCGATATTGTATCAATTACAGCATTGCTATCAGTATTAATAACACTGATATTGTTGCTTGTAACATTGGTTACGTACGCACGACTACCATCTTCGTTAAACAATATTGCCGCTGGGCTATCGCCAACACCAATATATGATCCTGCTGTTTCCGCAGCTATATTTACTGGCTTAACTCTATCGTTGTTACTATCAAGTAATATTGCTACATCATTTGGGCCAACCACAATTCCACCGCACCCAACCCCAGCAATAGTACTAGTTTGTGCCTTAGTGGCGACATCTATTACATGAACGGCACTATCGCTACAGTCTGACACGTATGCTTTATCACCAGCCGCGTTGAACTGAATAGAGATAGGAATAGTCCCTGTATAGCCAGTAATATCGGCAGTTGTCGCGGGAGTAGTCGAATCGTAGCTTCTTATAGTACCTGCCGCAAAACTAGTTGATGTCGTCCAGAATTCTGTTCCATCGGGCGTATAGTCCAGGCCGATAGTACTAGCGTGTGCTGACGTAATCGAATCAGTTATAGCAGGTACTGCTGGATCGGATAGATCCCAAACCCTAACTTGGTCGCTTCCAACACCACCGGCCGTAACCATTTGTGCTCCATCAGACCTTACGACTGTGTTCGATTGATTAACACCAGAGCTAATATCCGAGCCGACTTTTTGATCAGTATCTGTATTAATTACGGATATGGTAGCGGCTGCACTGTTCGGGACATATGCATAATGCACGCTTGCTACAGCAGTAATTGTCTTTGCACCGGCGTCTTGACCGGTTACTTCTAGGCTCCAGTCGCCAGAACCGTCGGATGTTGTCGTGCCTACTTCGTCGCCATTTACTGATACTGTTATTTTTCGATCTGCCGTAGCAGTTCCTGTAACAGTAAAGCTCGTTCCAGTTTCTGTACTACCTGATGTAGGTGAAGTTATGCTAACTGTTGTCGCTGCAGATGCAGGAACTGCAACCGACAATTGCAATACTACAAATATGCTCGTAATAAATAGTGCGAGTAGCTTTTTCATTATATTTTTATATCCCCTCTTAAACCTTTTTTAAAGTTTCTTATGGTTATAAGTATATCTTTTGAATTTAATTATTACAACCATCTTTCTTATGTTTGTTTTTTCTTATTAAAAACCCGCGTTTTTTCAAACACGGGTTTTTAATCGCCAACTCAATGCCTAGACTACATCGCTGGCGCAGGAGGCACGTTCAAATCGTCTGACGAAGGCGTAGCCGGAGCTGTACCATCAACAGCAGGCATAGTGCTCTCAGGGGTTGGTGGCATGCTTGGGCTAGCTGGTTCACTAGGTGGCATATAAGGTTCTGGTGCTGGTGCAACCGGCGGCATTCCAGGGTCGGGCATTGGTGGTACGGCTGGCTCTTGTGGTGGCATTGATGGATCGGCTGGTGCTGGGATTGGAGCTGGCATGCCTGGGTCAGGCATTGATGGTGCTGCTGGTTCTAGCGGTGGCATTGCTGGCGCGCTAGGGTCTGGTACTGGGTTATTAGTAGGGTTATTTGGATCCATAAGTTTGATTCCTTTGTCTATTTTTTTAATGATATTAATACTGTACTAACTAAGTCAGCATAATGCAAACGCTTTAGTAATTAGTGCTATTTTAAAGCTGTCGACTTACTTTTGTAGGCGTTTTCGTTTGTTCTGGTCAAGTTCGCGCTTGCGTAAACGTAGGTTTTTCGGCGTAACTTCTAAAAGTTCGTCGTTTTCTATAAAGTCTATACACTGTTCTAGACTGAGTATAGTGGGAGGCGTCAACTGGACAACACCATCGCTGGACGAACTGCGCATATTGGTTAGGTGCTTGGCTTTGCATACGTTGATTTCTAGATCTTCACTGCGTTTATTCAGGCCAATGATTTGGCCTGCATATACTTTTATAGCTGGACCAACGAACACAACCCCGCGCTCTTCAGCGGTTTGCAAAGAATATGGCGTAGTTACACCAGCCTCGTATGCAATTAATGCCCCGTTGCGTAGTTGTTCTAATGCCTGACCTTGTGGTTTATAGCCAGTTACCTGGCTGTGCATCACTATCGTGCCTTTAGTATTAGTCATAAGAATATTGCGTAATCCGATCAATGCCCGGGTAGGTAAGTCATAGACTAGTTTTGTTACACCCTTTGGTGAAGCAAATTGCTCCTGAAGAACAGCTTTTCGTTTGCCCAGTTCCATCTGTACTGCGCCAACGTATTCGGCGGGAACTTCAATGTTTAGTTCTTCAATCGGCTCTTCGATAATTCCGTTGTTGTCCTTTGTAACCACCTGTGGGCGACCAACTTCGAATTCGAAACCTTCACGGCGCATGGTTTCAATTAATACTGACAGATGTAGCTCGCCACGCCCAGATACTCCAAATCCGATTCCTTCTTCTTCAACGCGCAGCCCAACATTCGTCTCTAGTTCTTTGTTAAGTCTTTCTGCAATCTGGCGACTAGTACTAAATTCGCCTTCAGTACCTTTGAATGGGCTTGTGTTGGGCCCCAGGTAAATCTTTAGGGTTGGGGCCTCTACCTCTAGAACAGGGAGAGCTTCTGGGCTAATAGCATCAGCTACGGTCTCGCCAATTTGGGCATCACCTACGCCCGTTAGCTGAACAATATCACCAGCCACCCCTTCGGGAACTTCGAATTTGCTTACACCGTGACTCATGTATACAAGGTCAACTTTGGCTTTTGTGATCGATCCATCTTTTTTGCATAAACTAACCTGGTCGCCAGCTTTGATATGGCCCCTGGTTATTCGTCCGATTGCGTATTTTCCTTTGAAAGTGTCCCAGGCTAATGCCGTTACTAACATCTGGAATGGTTTATCAAGTTCTGCCACTGGTGCAGGTATGTGCTCCATAATCGCCTGAAATATTACTTCTAGGTCACCGTCTGCCTCAGAATCAGCTGGTGGTTGCTTCCACGCTTTCCCTGCTCGGCCAACTGCGTAATAGACAGGATAATGTAGTTGATCCTCGTGAATGGCAAGTTCTAAGAATAAATCGGCTAGCTCGTCCTCTACCTGGGCAATCCTGCTGCCTTGTTTGTCGATTTTGTTGATAACTACGATTGGTTTTAACCCCTGTGCAAGGGCTTTTGTTAGCACGAACTTGGTCTGAGGCATTGGACCTTCTTGAGCATCGACAATCAACAAACAACCATCGGCTAGGTTCAATGTACGCTCTACCTCGCCACTAAAGTCAGCGTGTCCTGGGGTATCAATAATATTAATTCGAAAGTCGTCGTGCTGAACGGCGGTTACCTTCGCGGTTATCGTTATGCCACGTTCTTTTTCTTGATCACCGCTGTCCATTATCAAATCTTGGGTCATTTCAGCCTGATTATCACGAAAAGTTTTGGACTGCTTCAAAAGACCATCTACAAGAGTAGTCTTGCCGTGGTCAACATGGGCAATGATTGCCACGTTTCGAATTTTACTGGGGTCTTGCGTGCTCATAAGTTGTATAATTTAAAAAACGCCTTCTGATAGGCGCCTATCTCAGTTAATTATAGCATAAGCAAGCTTTGATCGCAACACTCTAGGCTGGTGGCGGAGTTGTATCGATTTTTCGGACTTTTTTTGTAGCTTTTTTCCCGTCTTTATCGACGGTGTAAATTAGTATGTCGCCAAACATCATTTCTAATTTGCTGATATCTTTATCTGAAATTGATTCGATATATTTCATTAAAGATCGAATAGAATTACCGTGCGCAACCAGTAGTACGTTCTTGCCCTCGATCAACTGCGGCAGAACCGTCCCCTTGTAGAAAGGAACAACTCGCTCGTAAACCATTTTTAGGGTTTCGCCGTTGGTCACTGGATGATCCCATCCTCTACGAATTCGCTCGAACTCTTTATCACCAACTTCTTTCTGGACCTGCCACTTATTTTTTCCTGTAAAGTCACCATAATCACGCTCGTTTAAAGCCCCTGTTCTCTCATATGGCACATCATACTGTTTTGATGCGTCCAACATACCCTCTAGGGTTTCCAATGCTCTAATTTGCTGGGAACAATACGACATATCTATCGGGATATCATTTATTTTGTAGCCCAGTAATGCCGCTTCGTGATAGCCTTTTGCGGTAAGATGCACATCCGTTGTGCCTGTCCATTTGCCTAGAGCGTTCCATTCGGATTCACCATGCCGCGCCACAACTAACTGGCCTACTTTACTCATTTTGTGACCACATTCTGAGGTTTTCCTGATAAATAAGCGCGGATATTTTCTGTCGTTGTCTTATTAATCCTTTGGAGAGCCTCAAGAGTATTGTAAGCATTGTGGCTAGTGATGATGACGTTATGCATCATTTTACCCAGAACATCGATAGCAATAGCATTTTCTAAAGTCTTTTTAGGCGCTCTGCCCTTGCGTAATAACAGCTCTTCTTCCTCGACTTCTATTAGTGATTCATCTTCTATCACATCTATGGCGGCCCCGCCTAAATGCCCTGACTGCAGTGCGTCAACAAGCGCCAGAGTATCCAATAACTCGCCCCTAGAAGTGTTGATCAATAAACTCCCACGCTTCATTAACGATAACTGGTCTTTGTCGATTAGATGCTTGTTTCGGCCAGTAAACGGCGCGTGCAGACTGACCACATCAGAGCTTTTTAAAAGCTCGTCTAGCGGGGCAAACCGCATGCCTGTGTCCTCGGCAAATTCGTCATCAGGGACTGGATCAAAGCCTATAACTTTCATGCCAAAGGCTTTCCCGAGAGTTGCAACGTTTTTCCCGATTCTCCCCAAACCTATTATCCCCAA
The DNA here is from genome assembly GCA_964491925.1 of uncultured Candidatus Saccharibacteria bacterium. Taxonomy (GTDB): domain Bacteria; phylum Patescibacteriota; class Saccharimonadia; order Saccharimonadales; family JAGQNJ01; genus CAYRSA01. Next base: position 131,987 of record CAZBGZ010000003.1, on the reverse strand, counting down.
GGTCTTACCGTGAAGGTCATGACCGTGCACAAGATTTGCATTAATCTCTCCTACCCTAGCCTGGTTTATCGCCTCCATCAGTTTTCTTGATAAAGCCAGCATCAATGCAATAGTATATTCGGCAACGGTGTGCTCGCCGTATGTTGGGACATTAGAAACAGAGATATTCTTCTTTGACGTCTTTACTAGATCGACGTTGTTATACCCCGTTGATCTGCACGCCACAAACTTCAATTTTGGCATGGCTTTTATTGCTGTCTCGTCTACTTTACAGCCTACAAAAACAGAAATAATTTCTGCATCCGGTTCGTAGTTCTCCGCAGATAGGGGGCCATCAAAAAACTTGACTTCATTATCTTTTGACAAAGCGGCGAAGTCTTCTTTGTCTTGGTCGCTAGCGTGATAAATGCAAATTTTAGCCATTAGCTCAATTATGCCATAATCGGAATTTTACTGCTACATAGGACTTTTGTACTTTATGCTGTTTACAGCCCGCCAGGTAAGGTTTGCAGATAGTAGAAAGTACGAAAGTCCTATATTATTATCCTATGACAATAAAACAAATCATCGCTAGACAAATTTATGACTCACGGGGCTACCCAACCGTCGAGGCCGACGTCATTTTGGATGATGGAACGTTAGGGCGAGCAGCCGTACCGTCTGGTGCGTCTACTGGTGAGAGCGAAGCGCTAGAGCTGCGCGACGGAGAGAAGGCTTTCTCTGGAAAAGGCGTCAATAAGGCCCTGTCAAATATTAAAGACAAAATCGCGCCAGCCATGATAGGCATGGATGCTAGTGATCAACAATCGATAGACGAAACCATGAATCAGTTAGACGGGACAGAGAACAAGTCCGAGCTTGGGGCGAATGCCATGCTGGCTGTCTCCCTAGCCTGCGCACATGCAGCGGCAAATAGCAAAAACGTTCCGCTCTACCAACATTTTGCTGGTATTTCTGGCAACTCTAAGCGGGCATTACCAACGCCAATGTGCAATATAATTAACGGCGGAAAACACGCCAAAGGATCAACTGATTTTCAAGAATTTATGATTGTGCCTGATGGCGCAAAAGACTTTTCATCTGCGCTGCAAATGTGTAGCGAAGTTTTCCACGCACTTGGGGCGATTTTAACAAAAAACAATCAGTCAACAACTGTTGGTGATGAGGGTGGTTATGCACCGCACTTGGATAGTAATCGTCAGGCTCTAGAGCTAATAGTTCAGGCTATCACAGAGGCCGGCTATACACCAGGGCAAGATATTAGTATAGCCTTGGATGTTGCTGCTAGCGAATTGTTTGAGAGTGGGCTGTATAATCTAGCGACAGAAAACCGAAAACTCAACTCTACAGAGATAATTCAGTATTACAAAGAACTCATCAACGAATACCCGATAGTTTCTATCGAAGATGGCTTGGACGAAAACGATTGGGATAACTGGAGGACACTTCAAGAATCTCTAAGGGATAAAAAAATGTTGGTTGGTGACGACTTGCTAGTTACAAACACAAAATACATCCAGAAGGCCATAGATAATAATTCTTGTAACGCCGTACTGATAAAGCCGAATCAAATCGGCACCCTAACAGAGACGATAGAGGCCGTGCAGATGGCCCAAAAAGCCGGACTAAAAACTATAATCTCACACCGTTCAGGCGAAACAGAAGACACTACAATTGCCCACCTAGCGGTGGGATTAGGAGCACCGTATATAAAAACTGGGTCATTCAGCCGTAGCGAGCGCCTAGCAAAATACAACGAACTACTACGCATCGGCGAAACCCTCAACCAGGCCTAAACTATCTATCTAATCTAGTAATTAGTGAGTAACTTTGTTACAATTACCTCCGTTATCTGCATTTAGATGTTCCGCAAATTCGTGAGACCTTTCACGAATTTAAGAGGAAACGGATTTGTGAAGTTACCAATTTTGCCGAGCAAATTTATTTTGTCGGCAGAATATTAACATCACAAGCACACGTTGACGTTGGGGATTGGCCAAGCGTGAGAAGTGCCTGTGGCACTTTACAAGAGAATCTTTCAGATTATGAACTTGTTTATAGTAAGAAAGTTCTGGGGTCGCGGAACGTGACAAGGCAGTGGATTCTGGTTCCACGATCGGGGTGAAGATAGCCAGTGGCTGTCTGCAAGGAAACCTACCCTTCAAAACTTGTTTTGAAAGATGTAGTTTCGGGGTCGCCATAGGTGACTCGAATCCCTAATTAATAATTCGAACCCCACTTTAGGGTAAAATAAAGCAGATACTGGGGATTGGCCAAGTGGTAAGGCAGTGGATTCTGGTTCCACGATCGGGGGTTCGAATCCCTCATCCCCAGCCATTTCAAAGAGTCCACCTAGCGTGGGCTTTTTGAAATGGCTCTGAGTGCTTCAAACATCCGACGCAGCGATTGGGGTGAAAAATGCCTGTGGCATTTTGCAAGGAAATGTTCCGATACAAGCTATGCTTGCAATCGTGAACTTTCGGGCCTGCCAAAGGCAGGTCGAATCCCTCATCCCCAGCCAGAGCAAGCATAACAGAGGCAATGATCACGTTCCGTGACCATTGCCTCTATTTTTATTCTCACCCCTGTAGCCTATCAGATAATCTTTGTTCCTGACCGGTTCCTCCCATAAGAGCCATGCAGTAGAACTTGCAGACCGCGTTCCTAGACCATTTGCCATATCTGTTATCATGAGCGTATGACGATGATTGCTACCGCAATAACCAGCAACTATATTATCCAAGTATCGGACAGGAGACTTACTGATTCTAGAACATGGAAGGCAGTGACAGATAACGCAATTAAGGCGACCGTCCTTGATTGGCATACTATAGTGGGCTATACCGGCCTCAGCAAGTTGCCTACAACACTCGAGATAGCTAAGAAGCGAAAACTTGCAAAGCCCGAACTAAATACTGAGGACTGGATAGCAGAAACGCTCTTAAGCAGGCCTGTTGACAGTAATCTCTTATTTGATCATTTCCTTGATAAAGCACAAAACAGTTTAGAAAAGTTACCATCAATTATCCCAGATAATTTTAAACGACAAGCATTTATTGCTGCAACTTGGATGAACACTCCAGATGAGCTATTCCCGATCATATGGCAAGTGTCTAACCTTGTAGACGTGAAAAGGTACCAAATTGAAATGTTAAGGCTACCTCCAGACAGAGACATCCATACACTAATCCATTTTTCTACCTCAAAGGTTACAGCAGGAACGCGAAGAAAAGCACAGCGCTTAAAGGGCAGGCTTGTAGGTCCAAAGGCTATGGGAAGAATCCTAGTGGACATGATTAGACATGAAGCAAAATATAATCCTACAATAGGAGAAAGTGTTTACCAAGTCAGTATTCCACGAAAGTACTCGGAGCGAGTTATTGCTGAGAATGAATACAGCTATGTTGACCCTGCAAAAATTATTCCAGATTTATCAGAAGATTTAGTGTATAAGCATATTGCGGCGGGAGAAAACTCTGACAAGGGGACTCATGTCAGTCCCGTCATGGTAACCAATAACAATATCCTAAAAGGCTTCACGATAGGAAATAATGCACGATGGACAGTAACATATAATAAATTAGCCAGTAAAAGCCGAGGCTGAAACCGAACTGAAACCAGGTAGTATGATCGGCATTCTGATTAGTGGAGTATGGAAGGACCAAATGGAAGAAGGATCAAGTTTTAGCAGTATAATAGTCTTATGTCGGATATATCCGTTCCAAATGTTACACTCTCTGCTGAATGGGGCCCAGAAGATCCTGAAGTTGAGAGCGTCTGGCAACTTTTAAAAGATGGTGTGAGTAAATTAGCCGATCCCGAAATTAAAGATGATGCCGATTTCAGAGCCGACCGTGTCTACGAAAAGCTTAATGAAGCACGTAACCATTACAAAACGATCCAAGCCAAAGAATTCCGATCAAGGCCAACATCCGAACAGGATGCTGCATATAATTCCTTGTACAGCTCACTTTGGAGCGCTTACAAAGACCGTTTAATAAAGTTCTTGAGCTCCATTGGGTACGAAGCCGGTGCAATTGTTGCCGGCGATAGCCAATACGAAGTGCAGATTCAGGCTTTTTGCAAAAAGTATCCTGAGCTCGGGAATTTCAAAGGTCTGATCGATTTGCAGAAGAGACATTGGCAGGACACGCTGCGTGATAATCGTAACGCTCATGAGCATGATGGCGATCTCCGAGGCAAGAAAGATTTACCAGATCTTAATAACTCTGAATCAGCCAAGGTAATGTTCGCATATGCTGCACGAGAGATAGAGAATATTGGAATATGCCTACTATCTTTTAAGCTTCCTGAATACTGGAATGTTGAGCATATTGACGATAAAGCAACTGTATTTGACCGTATTCCCCGGTATGCTGTTGAACCTGCTGCAAGAAGAAGAATAAAGCCCAAAGAATCATGAAAACTGTTCTATTCATCCACCGCTCCATAGGCAAAAACTTGCTCAATGACGGCAAGCTAGCTCAGCTTATTTCTGACATCGACTCATCGATTGATTTTAAAGATATCGATAACAATAAGCGGAAAGGCATACCAGCTGACGACACTAAACCAGTCGACTACGCCAAATACTTTAGTGAGAATTCCCGTCATGAAGATTTAGTAATTATTAAGTCTTGTTACCCAAATAATGCTATTGGAAGTAACGAAGCGCTAGGGCAGCTTAAACAATCGTACACAATGATTATTGATGGCTTTTTGAAGCATTCGAAGGGTAAGCTGCTTATCATGACAACACCCCCACTTCGACCGCTTCATACTAACTCCAAAGATGCCAAGAGAGCACGCGAACTCGCAACATGGCTTAGTGAGCTTAAAACAGACAGACGAGTTACAGTCTTCAACTTTTTCGACCTATTAGCAGGACCAGAAGGAGGTAAACAAGCAAACATGTTACAACGCAAATATCAACGACTGCCGTTCTGGGAAAATCATCCAAACAAAGAAGCCTCACGCCATGTAGCGCCCTTACTAGCAAGTGCGATCTCAAAACTCGTGCTGTAGTGTCTCGTTTGTCTCGTTTTGTTATAATTCTAGAGGAAAAGCGAGCGATAAGGTTCTAGACCTTAACGCTCAGCCAATTTATTAACTGTATAGCATATAATCGAACTATGGATTATCGACTGGCACTTTTGCTATCAGCATTTTTTATAAATGGTGTTCACGGATGGCTATTGTATTCTCACAGAGGCAACCGAAAATGGTCTATCAGTGAACACGTCGTATTAGACAAAAAATCATACTATCTATACGTTGCAGGCCACCTGCTGGGTGGAGCATTCTGGTTAGTATTCGCGAAAATCTACTTCGTAGACACTGTTCACATAGACTGGCTTTTCGGCCTTAGTATTTGGGTCGTAGGGTTCGAGTATTTGCAGGCGCTACTGCCGGCCAGTGGAAAAACTAATAAGCTGCACACAATCGCCGCCCTGATAATGTGGGGCTCTTTCATAACAGCAGGACTTCTGTGCATAGCATTCCTGCCGGCAGGAATATATCAAAAGTATCTAGCCTCGGTGTTGTACGCTTGCCTGTTTTCAGTCTTAATTTATGCTAGCTCTCACCGGCAAAAAATCTACAAATACCAGATGATAATGGTTCTACTATTCCAGGCATCAGTTATTATATTGGTTTCGTGAACATATACCTTCATGCAATTATGAAAATATATTTACATCTAAATCTAAAAAAGATCAAAACTATCTACCAAAAAACACATATACAAGAATTACATCAACGATAGTTGCGATTCGCGGTACAATATAAACCAACATGCCGCTTACGGATAACCCTATCAACACGAATGACGAAAGTCTAAAAAGCCCCTCTCTCTTGAGAAGACTGGCAAACTCTTTAGGAAGAGGTCACAAACAACGCCAAACTCTAGCAACTTTGCAAGCCACCATGGCCCAAGAGCATGACAAGTTAGCAGCGCTTCTAAACACTATTGATACGGGGGTTTTAACAACAGACAGCGAAGGGATAATAACCCTATACAACAGCGCTGCCCTGAGCCTCCTAAACATTAATATTTCTGTTTCGGGCCAACGTTTAACTGACGTCTTGAAGCTTATGGGTCCAGACCAACATCCAATTGACTTAGTCAAGGAAGCACAGACGCAAAACAGGACCATAGAACATATTGATACAACCTTGGCAATTAGCGAGAAAGAAAGCATTGCTCTCCAAGTCATAATCGCCCCTATAGCCTCTAGCTACGGTAAAAAACGTGGGGGTTATGTAATAACGCTACGTGATATAACTAAACAAAAAAGCTTGGATGATCAACGAAATGAGTTCATATCTGTCACCTCTCACGAACTTCGTACACCAGTTGCAACCATCGAGGCCAGTCTGTCATCTGTTTTAGCAGGAGAAATGAGCACAGGCATTAAGCCAGAAGCACTAAAAATGTTAGAAATTGCACACAAAAATACTATCTACCTTGGTAATCTTGTCAATGACCTAGCCACACTAGCAAGAGCTGAGGGGCAGTACCTGGGCATAGAGATAAAGCCTGTTGACCCTAAAAAAGTCATCCAAGAAATTGTCACAAACTACAAAAAGCAAGCAGAAAATAAATCACTTAACCTTACTGTTCGTCCGATAGTCGACTTGCGACCCGTTCTTTCTAGCGAAATATACATAAGTGAAATTATTCAAAACTTTGTCACTAATGCCATAAAATACACGGACAAAGGAGTGATTACAGTTGGGGCTGAACGTTCCGAAAATAACGGCGTGCGTTTTTGGGTTGAAGATACTGGAGTTGGCGTCTCTCGCACAGATCAGAAAAAACTATTCACAAAATTTTTCAGAGTTGAGGATTTTCAAACTCGCGAAACTGGTGGTACCGGGCTGGGTTTGTACATTACTAAAAAATTAGCAGAGAGAATAAACGGCAAAGTGTGGTGTGTTAGTGAACTAGGTAAAGGCTCGACATTTTTTCTAGAAGTACCACCTATCAGCGGACGCAAAACTGATGCCAAAAAAATTTCGGACGCCGAAATCGAGGATTTTGCTAATTCATTGTAATTACTCTAGCCGTTTTTAGGTCGAATAATTCTAGCAAAACCCAGTATTAATAAGAATACGATAAAACCCACTGCGTAACTGGCAATTATTGGGATTGTCTCGTTTGGTTTTCCCGCTGATATGATATTTAGTGCCCCAGCAGTTGCCGACAACATCAGTAGTATGGATATTCCAATCAAGTTACTTTTGCTGCGTTTACTGTTTTGCTCTTTCAGCCTACTAAACAACAAAACACCTACCAAAAAAACATTAGCTAATAGGATAATCTGGGCGATAGATGCAAAAAAAGGTAATTTGTATTCGAAATTTCCGTCGACAATTGCTACCCCATTGTGCAAATAACCATAAACATGCGAAACATAACCCGCAACAGCGATAGTGATAATTGGACCCATAAAAACAACTTTTGGCACTTTGTTTCTGAGGGTCAGATAATAAACCAACGCAGCCTGGCTAACTAATGTCAGGTAGAGAAAAAAGTCGCCGACTATTGATATTATTTGCATTACCTTTTGATTATCTGTAAATAAAAGTGGTACAGACCACAAGAAAAACGCTAGTGCCATGGAAAGCGCTCCGATTGCGAAAAATCCAGAGAGCGGGTTTCTTAGACGTTGGTAGTTTTTCAGAGCACGCCAACCGAATAGCGCAAAAACTGGGAATCCAACTAACCAAGGGATAATATTTGATGGTATGTTTTGCATATATTTTATTGTACTTATGAATAGCCCGTTTAACTAGTGCGCTCTGAACAGTTGGTAGTGTTTGTGGTGAACTGATTTGTGATGTTCTACAAAATATACTCCCAGCAAAATCAGAGCCCCGCCGACTACCATTTCGATCGACAGCTTCTCTTCTAAAATAATAACAGGGATAACTATAGCCAACAATGTTTCAATATAACTAAGACCGCTAATAACTGGCGATCCGAGATGCTCATAGCTTGCGACGCCCATAATTCTAGACAAAAAAGCCACAATAACTCCAGAATATATAATGCCAAATACCGAACCTGTACTGAATGAGACCCCCGACCAGGTCCCCAAAATAATCGTAATTAACATAGTAATTATAAAAATTAACCAAGCCGAAATGCCTAATATGGTAGTTAGTGGCAGTCCTTGATCATTTGCCTTTTTAGAATAAATAATCGCCAGAGGGAATGAAACAACATTGCACAGACCAAAAAAAGTTGCGACCGGGTAAAATTGAAATGATGCTCCTTGCTTAAAAGCTATCGGGAAGACTACCACTATAAATGCTCCTAACGCAGCGAGAGTAATTCCGGCCACTGCTCGTCGACTAACACTTTCTCCAGTCATTCGTAACGAAAGAACTACGAATAATACAGGAGTTAATAAAGTTATAATCGATACATAGCTCGCCTGGCTTGCTTGGATTGCTATGACATAGCTCATTACTGCGGCAAACATAAAAAAGCCAACAATAAAAGTAGCTTTCAGATTTTTGGAAGTTATTTTCTTACGAGACGTGATTATGTATGGAGTACAAATAATTGCCATTAGCCCGAACCTAAGTCCATTGAAAATAAACGGGCTAATTTCATTGGTGGCATATTTTACAATTGTGCCATTTGGGGCAGCGATAACCGCAGCTAGAAGTCCTATCAAAAACCAACTATATTTGTTTTTGTATTTTTTTATCATCTTCTAGTTATTATACTTTTGCGACTAGATTGCGCAAGCAGACATGGAGCATATAGATTCTTGTGTTTCGTAGTGAATCCAGAGTTTTCAGCATGATTGGATCAGCTAATTTTTGCTGTCCGGTATATTCATAATACCCTTCCCCAACTTCTACAAACATCAAGTTCACAATGTGAAAAATCATCATTTTACATTACCTAACTAATGGCGAATTAATCAACAGAGCGGTAGTAGTATTCATTCTGAAAATCGGTGTAGTACAGAATGATCCGAATTTGCAATAAAAATATTTTGTATGAATTACCCAAAAAAAGTCGAGAAACAAATAAGCATATGCACATAGATTGTGATTACGTAGTAAAATGATGTGTGTACCATTACAAAGTTTTATCAAATAAAAAGCTGACTGCAACAGTACGAGAGTTGACACTAGAATGTCTCGAGGGCAATGAGCCTCTTCTATTTCAACCTGGGCAATATGCCGCAATTGGATTACGCGATAGACTGCGCCCAACCGTTATGCGATGTTTCTCAATAACCACTTCACCCTCAAATCAACAGTTGATTCAGTTCAGTATGCGTGTAAAAGGCCATTTTACGTCCGCGATCGAGAGACTAAAAATTGAAGACTTAGTTGTCCTGAGAGGGCCGTTCGGTGGCTTCGTTTTTGACCCACAATTACACGAAGATGTCGTTTTTCTCGCTGGAGGTATTGGCATAGCACCCTTCATGAGCATGATGCATTATGCTACTGCCCTGGACCTACCCAACAAGATTCACCTAGTTTTCAGCTGCAGAGATCAGAATGATATCCCCTTTTTAGAATCCATAAGAGAACTTCAAAGCAAAAATCCCAACCTAAGAGTTACATACATTATTGGTGCTGGGGATTCAGAAAAGCTAAAAGGCAGCAAAGTTATAGCCGGCCAGTTAAACACTGAAAATATTTCGCAGTTGGGGCTAAAAACCAACGTACAAACTTATTTTGTCTGTGGTCCACCAGCTTATATGAAAGCGGTTTTTGGTTTGCTAAAAAAACAAGGGGTCCCAAAAAACGCAATTATGAGCGAGGCGTTTAGCCAAGGTTCTCATCGCCAAACTGGAAAACTAAAAAGCTGGCCATTTAATATATACGCACTTACTGGCCTATCGTTCATTATCGGCAGTTTCTTTATCGTAGCTTTGGACCTATACAGAACCATCCCAAAACTAGAATCTAAAAATACCGAAACTTCAAAAAAAACCAATGTTATACCTGAAGATAACAGCTTAAATTCAATAAGGCCTCAGGTTAATACTAATATCAACCAAAAAGACGTTGTACAAACCACTCCTTCGGGCGGCAGTCAATCATCTAGCAGTAGTAATATTGCTTCCCCAACGCCGGCCCCAACCGTAACACCATCGCCCACCACAACGCCTAAGAGCACGCCCACAAGCACGGTTTCATGAAAAACGTTATTTACATGCAGTCTGCTCGTGCCCTAGGGACAAAACTAGAACTGCAAATAACCGCCCCCAATGAGTCCAGTGCAGACAAATTATTCATCAGTTTATGGCAAAAAGTAGAAAATTTTCAAAACCAATTTAGCCGTTTTTTAACATCCAGTGAGCTTACAATATTCAACACCAAGGCGGGCAATGAAGTTAAAGTGTCGAAAGAATTTCATGCACTACTCAAAAAATCAAAAGACTTATACCTTGCAAGTGGTGGATTATTCAATCCTTTTATCCTTCCGTCGCTAAATAGGATAGGGTATGTAACATCTTTCGGGGGAAGAGAAACACGATTATCGGCCATAAACTATAGTAGTCGCATTTTGGAAAGTTATTCAAAACTAGACATAGGAAAAGATTGGGCAAAGATACCCAATAACACAGCGCTCGATTTTGGGGGCATAGGGAAAGGCTACCTAGCAGACAAACTAGCAGACACACTTGATTCTATTGGCATGTCTGAATATTGTCTATCCATTGGGGGAGACATAATAGCCAAAAATACCAAAACTAAAACACAAAAGATAAATATACAATCTCTTGAGAACCCAAGTAAAATTGTTGGGCAGTACATTGGTGTAGATGATAAATTCGCGGTTGCTACCTCTGGTCTTTCCAGGAGTAAAAATGGCAAAACACAATATCATTTAATAGACCCCCGCACAGGAAACCTCGCAAAATCAAAGTTCCAGATGTGTAGCGTGGCAGCATCTGATGCTACTACTGCTGATGTGATGGCGTCGTGCGTCTTAATTGGCGGTGAAAATTTTGCTAAAAAAATACTGCGTAAAGGTATAGTTAAGGGCGTAATACTTCAAGACAAAGCTGGAACAAATGGGGTGAAGTTGATGGGTGAAGGTTTTTGCATAAGCAGAACTATTAAGACTAGTGCTAAAATAAACGAAAGTGAACATGCGTAGATTATTATTTTTTGCTCTCGTAATTCTGGCATCAACCCTAGGTGGAATTACTGTATTGGGAAGCCTGCCAGCTAATACTTCAGCTCAGTCGACGTCGTCTTCCAGTGTCACAGTTGATCGTACCCCTAAATCATCCGTTGCACACGGCCTAATGGAAAGAGTGCGCGTATCGTGGCCTTGGTACTTGACCCGCATATCGGGTTTGTTAGCAGCGGTTACATTTGTTCTTTTAATGCTTTCCGGCGTTGGGTTGCTTACTGGCCATACATTCAGCTTTTTTGAGCCAATAACGGCCTGGGCCTCGCATAGAGCCTTGGGCATTGCATTTGCTGTCTCCGTGCTCTTGCATGTTGGCTCATTATACTTTGACAACTTTGTACCGTTTGGTCTGATGTCACTTTTAGTACCGTTTGCATCAACCTATAAACAAATTAACTTATTGGGGGTATCGGTAGGTTCGCTATATGTAGCCCTAGGTGTTTTATCGCTGTATCTGTCAATGGCAATCGTCCTGACTTCCCTGCTCTGGATTGAAAAAAAGCCCGGTTTATGGAAAATTACACATTTACTAAGTTATCTTGCGATGCTTTTTGTATTCGTGCACTCTCTGTTTTTGGGGACCGATCTTTCCAGCGGCTTGTTGCGGTGGCTGTGGATTCTGACTGCTTTCATAGTAATGTATGCCAGCTTGGCGAGACTATGGAGGGCAAAAACAGTATGAGATTAAACCGAGAATTACGCACAAAACATATGACGATTAGATTCCACATATTGTGGGTAATTTTCTACATATTACTGATTACGGGCTTCGTGAAACTTGGCTTACATGTCTATAGGGAGCACGATGAAGACCAATTTCCCCCTGGCAGCATCGTTCTAAAAGTCAGCAAAACACGTTATAAACCGGGTGAAGCCGTATCCTTTTCAATCCAAAACCAGTTTCCAAACACAATATACGTCACCAATAATTGTCCGGAAGAACCTTTGAACGTTTATCGCTGGGACGATAATAGATGGGAACAAACTCACGCCACAGCTAAGGATAAAAATAGCAACTGCCATAAACAACCCAGGCACATCGCTATCAAACCGAATAGTACGAGAAAATACGATTTCAAAGACTGGCCTACCTTATTTAAAAAGCCAGGCGTCTACCGACTGGCCATGAAAATTGACCACTCAGACGAAATTGTTTTTGACGATTTCGTAGTTCTACGACCAGCTAGGGTAATAAAAAAACCGGGGCCCGAAAATCAATCTAGCACCCGGGAACAAACTACGACAACTGAAACACCGACAAATACCGCGGAACAGAAGCAAAAAACGCCCGAAAAAGAACCTGAAATTGAAAACGAGATAGAAACAGAGGACGATGACTAGTAATTACTTAGTTCTTGCAGTAGCCGTGGATTGAGCTATTTCTTCGACGTTTGAATAAAAATATTCTAGGTTTTTTAGTTGTTGACTGACTTTTCCAGCAAGCAAAAACATTGGTGAAAACAGGATTATAGCTAGTACTAAAACTTTCATTGATATTAGTTTAATATAGTTGCCACAAAATCCAAAGCATGAGCTCCATTACATTATATTGAAGTCAAGTTTTGGTTCTCTGATAAAATAGTAGGGTGTTCAGCGTAACCCAAAAAAAATTTGAGCAGTTTGTAGCAGATGCAATGGATGCATTACCAGAACGCTACCAAAAAAATCTAGACAACGTCGTTGTAGTAGTAGAAAACACCGCGACACCCGAACAACTAAAAAAGCAAAAAGTTGGCCCGCATCAGATTCTGCTTGGACTATACGAAGGGATACCCTTGACTGGCCGTAACAACAACTACAGTCTCGTGTTACCTGATAAAATAACATTATTTAAGATTCCGATCGAACAAATGTCCAGTACTGAGGAAGAATTGGTAGAACAAATTAAGCACACACTTTGGCATGAAGTAGCGCATTACTATGGCCTAAATCATTCCGACATTCGTGAAAGGGAATAGATTATTTTTTACTAGATTTATATCGTTGGATACCGATAATTACACCGCTCGCAATTATTGCTAACAATCCAGTGACAATCACAAACATTGTTTGACTATTGAATGTGGCTATAAACGCATCGTATATATTTCCAACAACAACGCGAGTATTCGCACTCTGAATATTCCCAAGCGCCACGGGACGAACTAGTGGTCCCATCAATAACGCCAGTATGCCGAAAACCACTACGCATGTTCCTTGGATAATTAATAGCTCCTTGTATTGTTTGCGGTGGCCGACATAGGGCCAGGCAAGAAGGGCAATAGCACCGATTCCAAGTAGCGGGCTTAGCCAAGTCAAGGTGACGCCAGCATTGTAAAAGTTCGGAAAGTTGTCAGGGTTGAACACAGTAATTTGGTCAGGTATTTTCGCCGGGTCAACCAAAGCTTCTTCTTCCCTGCCAGATACTTGGATTAATCTACTTATAATCTCTTTGGTATTTTCTAGGTTTATAACTACTGGTTCCCGTTTCGGTGAAGTGAGAAAAATCTGTAATCTAGATACTGTTTTGGTCAGTATTTGCTCAACACGGTTGGAGCCTAATAAACCGCTAATAAAATTAATCGCCGTATCATCAACAACGCTTTTTATCTTGGGGTAATCCTTTAAGGCCTGGTCAGTTATTTCAGTAGCTAAAGCATTTCGGCTGGAATCCGACGTCAATGAGCTGACGGCTGTAGTTGTAAAATTGTTAGAATCGAATAGATATCTATTAGCCCATATTGCAGAGTTTGCTAGCACAATAAAAAGTCCAGCGATTATCCCAGTTATTATTACATTTCTACGGAAGATTTTGGCTGGTTTTTTTATAACTTCCACTGGTTTGGCTGCAGATTTAACTGCTTTTTTTGAGGTGCTAACTGGTTTTGCCATCGTTGACTGCTCCTTTAATTACATTTTCTTCCTAATAAATGTTTTTTGCAAGCATAAGCATTTATACATGCATATGGTTAATTTGACAAAATAATTTTATGAAGTGTATAGTTGAGATATAACTAAGGAGGGTTTTATGGCAGCAAATAATAATCAACCATCTGGCTGGACAGGCTGGATTGTTTTCGCAGGATTTATGATGATCCTGATGGGCGTCGTTCAAGGTATCGCCGGGTTAACGGCTTTACTGAATGACAAATGGCTATTAGTTACACAAAATAGTCTGATTGCGTTTAACTTCACTACCTGGGGCTGGATACATATCATTATCGGAGTGTTAGTATTCGCCGCTGGTTTCGCAGTAATGAACGGTGCGGTATGGGCGCGGGTCGTTGGGGTAATTATTGCTATGCTTAGCATTGTAGCTAACTTGGCTTACGCAAACACCTACCCAATTTGGGCTATTGCAGTCGTGGTCATTAATGTGTTGGTAATATATGCACTGACAGTGCGAGGTAACGAAGTCCGCGGATAAAGTTCTGTTTAAGCAAAATGAAAAAGCACAGCCAGTCGGTTGTGCTTTTTGCTTTATGTCCACAATGTGGTTTTACTGCGTGATATAATTAAGTAGCAGTAACAAAGGAGGAAAATGAGGGGACCAATAGATTATATTATTGTCGGCTTTGAAGGCAATAACTTTAAAGGCGAGATACTTAGCGAGCTAAAAAAAGCTATGGATAACGGTACAATTGCCGTGCTCGATTTAGCATTAGTCGTAAAAGATAAGGCGGGCAACGTAGAGGCTCTCGAGCTTAGCTCGTTAGACAACGAGGTCGTAAAACAAGTTATAGGAAGCAAATCTGGCGCCCTAATAACTGACGAAGACATCGAAGAAACAGGGGAACTACTAGAAAACAACACTTCTGCTGGACTTTTGATAGTCGAGCAATTATGGGCCAAGGGCTTAAAACAAGCTATTAAAAACGCCAATGGTGTTCTTGTGGCAGAGGGTCGCATACACCCTGATGCCAGCGACGAGATAAATCAGAAAGAGGGAGAATAATATGCCAGGATTACTAAGAGGAATGGCCAGGGTCGCAGTTGTTTCGGGCACCGCAACGGCTGTATCAAATAATGTTAGCCGACGCCAAGCTAGGCGTTATGCTCAAGAAGATACTGAGCAATCAGCGCAACAGGTTTCCGCTGCGCCTACACAAGATGACCAAATGGTTCAGCTAGAAAAACTAGGGCAACTTCACACTGATGGAATTCTGACCGATGAAGAATTTGCCACTAAGAAAAAACAAATCTTAGGGTTGTAATATAAATAAGTAGTCTTTGATTATGAGGCTACTTTTTTATTTGGAATATTTTTTGATAACAGCATCGATAGGAGTGCTATCACCATAATAAAGAACATTGCTTGCTTTAGGCCATTTACTTCAGCAGACTGGTAGTCTGCCGTAATCGATTCCACAGTTGTAGTGTCAAGACCAGCATTGGTTGCAGCAGCCTCAACTTGTTGAGTGGAAACAATAGGAATGCCAGCTGTGCTTTTTGCTTGTATTGATGATTGTACATTATTTGGTACATCGCTGTTTTGAGATATATTATTAACAAAACCCGATGTCAATGAGGCTATTAAGATGGACCCGATAACGGCAGTGCCGAGTGATGAACCTAGATTCTGAGAAGTGCCTTGTAGGCCCCCTATCTCACTAGACTGTTTGTCCCCAACCGACGACATCGTTACATTACCAATTTGTGATGCAAGTAGGCCCAAACCACCACCGAGCAGGAATAGACCGGCACCAAAAAGGAAGCTTTTAAGCGCTGGATCGATTGCGCCTACTAAAAGCAAAGCTCCAAACACTAGCAATAGCTGGCCAAGTCTAATAATTTTTTTAGGCGTGTAATTAGCTATCAGTCTTGTGCCAAGGACTGAGAAAATAATTAATGCCACTGAAAGCGGGAATATCTTTATTCCAGTGTCCAACGCGTTGAGCCCCAGTACCATTTGAAGATATACTGGAATCACAAAAAAAGTAGCCGCAGTGATGACATATTGCGAGCCCAGCACTGCCAGCCCCGCCCCTAATGGCTTGATGGCCAGCATGGATACTTGTAATAATGGGTTTTTCTCGGCGAGCTCTAGCGATTGTTGCCTTTTATAAAAAGCCCAAAGGATAAAAAAGCCCGTCAATAACAGATAAGACACTATGGAGATCCCAAATGGAGCAATTTCTTGACCATTAATTACAGGCTTGGCCATTGGCTGAACCCAACCCCAAGTTTTACTTTGTAATAAGCCGAAAACAAAGATTCCCATTCCAGTAGCCGAAAGGACAACACTGGCAAAATCTATTTTTGGTGCACCTTTTACTTTTTTTGCGTCTCCAATTCGACTGGATAGCAAGAGAACCACAGCCATAATAATGGTCTCTGCCGCAAAGACGTATCTCCAGGAAAAGTAGGTGGTCACAAAACCACCAATTAACGGACCAGCCGCTGCTGCCGCACCTGAAATACCACCAATAACTGCAAATCCAACCACCCTATCTTTGCCTTTGTAGTTGTTTGCTACAAGTGCTGCTATTGCCGGTATAACCAACACTGCACCAAGCCCCTCTACTAGCGACCACCCAAACATTAGAGTCGCCAAATTGGGGCTAACTGCGGTTAGCAGTGAACCCAAACCATAGATTACTGCTCCTACTTTAAATACTTTTAGCCTACCGTATTTATCGCCCAGTTTCCCACCGAGTAGCATAAATGCCGCCATCGTTAGAGTGTAAAAAGTTATGGCTGCTTGTAATCCTGAAATAGTCGTGTTCAAAGATGTTACTACCTCTGACATCGACACGTTCATGACCGTACTATCCAAAACCATTATAAATTGAGCTAAGGCAAGTATGGCAACAACACTCCATTTTTTCATAATCTTATATAATCATGTAACTTTAATTAATGCCATAGTTTTTCGAAGTCATAACGTTGATGAATGGTTGTTTATGTAGTAAAGTTACTGCAATCTATTATGTCATTACTGAAAGTCACAAAGGAACAAAAACGTAGTCTAGCCGTAGCAACTATTTTGGCTGTCGTCGTTGGTGTTGTTTTTCTACAAAACTATTTGATTCTGATAGCTGTCGCTGCAATTGTGGCGTATTTATTCATGCCAGTTTATGACTGGCTAGTTAAAAAAGGAAAGAGTCAAGGAAGTGCAGGAGTCTTGACATTTTTTGCCACATTACTAGCAGTGATTGTCCCTATTTCGTTCGTGGTATTTGTCACCGTGATTCAGGTAAATAGCCTAGTAAAAAGCATATCTTCGTCGGGGTACTCTACAGACATGACTGATCTTATGAACCAAATTATAAACAGTATAAATAACTTGTTGGCGCATATGGGCGTGTCGACCAGATTGACATTAGCCGGCGTCAACAGTGCCATATCTAGCACGCTTGAGCAATATGCCAAAACTATTGCATCTGGCCTAGCGTCATCAGTGGCTGGCATATTCTCAACCATTACTATAGCGATTATATATATTTACGTTTTTATGTCTCTATTAATAAACAGAGACAAATTGCAAAAATCTATTGGTAAACTAAACCCGCTGGGAACAGAAATTAGCAATCTTTACTTTGACCGTATGGGGTCAATGACAAAAGCAACTGTCAGGGGCCAGTTTATTATTGCGTTATGCCAAGGCCTAGAAAGTGCCGTTGTCCTTTCTATCGCTGGCTTATCAGATTTATTTTTCTTTTTTGCGCTCTTATTAACCACCCTATCGGTTGTTCCCCTGGGTGCGGGTATCGTAACGATTCCTATCGGTATAGTAATGATCCTGACGGGGAATGTCTGGCAAGGCGTCCTTGTTATTGCTAACCACCTACTTATCGTGACTAACATCGACAATGTCTTACGACCAAAACTGGTGCCAAAAGAGGCCAGGCTCGATTCTGCACTGATGATGTTGTCTGTGTTCTCGGGAATTGCGTTTTTCGGTTTTGTGGGCATCGTTCTCGGCCCTGTACTGATGATCGTGATAGTTACCACCATTCAAATGTTCATGGAAGTATTCCGTGATACTGCCTCTCTGTCGAAAAAAGAGATTTTAATAGACAAAGAAAAGAACTTGCTATCATCCATTAAAAAATTAGTTAAATTGAGTTAACTTAAGTAGTTAAGGAGTTTTTATGTTGTATATGGGCGCAATGATGTTACTAGTCCTACCTTTGTTTTTAATGATTTGTATTAGACTGATCAGAAAAAGTGATATTGCGCATAAACCAATGGGTATTTTTTTAGAAGGCATATTCATAATAAGTATTGCCTTTTCATGCATAGGTTTGTTATTTCTGATTGCTCAAATTATTAAACAATTCTAGAGAAATTCAAACTTTTTCGATTGTGCCACAGGCTAGGCGGGGGCCGCCACTGTGACCAGAGCCAGAGTCACCTGGAGTATATGGATCTGGATTGGCATGGACCATTATTGACGTTCCCTCTTCAGGCTGCAAGATTGAAACAGGCCCATCACTGAGGGTCAAGCGTGAGGTGATGCATTCTAAGTGCCCTTCACCTTTTTCATCGGTTGTAATACTGGGCAGATCACCAGCGTGATAACCATGGTTTGCATCTGGGTCGCTGTTACCGTTTGGTCCTGGATCAAAATGCCCGCCCGCACACTTGAAATCGTCACAATCACAACTGGCTTTTTCATGTATATGTACTGCATGGGTTCCTGGTTGTAGCACGCTAGTGTCACCCTTTATGTCTAAAATTATTCTTACGTATTTCGCGCCATCAACATCGTATTCGGTAAAAACGGCCCCACCCGATATGGTCTTCCCCTTTAGTGTAGATTTTGCTCTAGCACTGATTTTCTTGTTTTCTCCTTGTAAATCAACCATCATTTAGTCCTTTTTATACTATTGTATCAGGCTTTAAAAATAGAAGCAGCCGTCGAGTCTCAGGAATTAGGTATTGCTTCAACCTCCTATATTAATTTCTAGCCCCAAAATAAGTAATTACACGTTAATTTTATGGGGCCGGAACCACAGCGCCCATACTGAGAAGAAATATAGAAAGATTTATTGAGACTTGCGCCATTTTTCAATTTCGCCGTGGTGCCCACTTCGTAATACTTCTGGAACAATTTTTCCTCTGAAGTCTTCGGGCCTTGTGTAGTGAGGGTGTTCTATGTGTTTGTCGTCTGCTTGGAATGACTCTTTTTCGGCTGATGTTTCCCCGCCCAGAACACCTGGGAGTAAGCGGACGATGCTATCTATTATTGTCATAGTCGGTAACTCCCCACCAGTTAGCACGTAGTTACCCATACAAATCTGGTCATCAACATATTCTGTAACTCGCTCATCATAGCCTTCGTATCTACTGCACACAAAAATCAAATCTTGCTGGACGGCCGCGTAGCGTTTTGCATCGGACTGCTTGTATAGTTTCCCTCTTGGTGTAGCTAGGATTACTCTTGATTTTGGTGATAAGACTTTTGCATGTTCTATAGCCGCGACGATTGGTTCAGGTTTTAATACCATGCCATCACCACCACCGTATGGTATGTCATCAACTTGTTTTCTTGGCCCTAAACCGAAATCACGTAGTGGAATATGAATAAACTCAACAGCCCCAATATCTTGAGCCTTGCGAAGCATGCTGGTATTCAAAACACCATCAAACATCTCCGGAAATAAACTAATAATAAATATCTTCATATATGTGTCTATGTTATCAAATAACTCTGGGTTTTAACGCACTTGTACTTGAGCACCAGGGGTGATATCTTCCCGAGAAGCAGACCGAACCGCACAAAAAAGTACGGTGGAGGGAGCATCGCAGGGGAAAATCGCGTCTGGTACCAAGAGTTCGGCGGTGCAGTCAGCTTTTGCTGGCTGGCTGAACGGTGCACGTGCGTTAAATGTCTAGGTCGTCGAGGTCAGCTAATTCGCGGCGTGTTTTATCTAGACTAGAACTATTATCATCCTTGTCGTCCTCTGTTTTGTCGTCATCCGTAAACACATTATTATCTGTTGATTTTTCTTCCACGATAGCTACTTCTTCAGCTGGAGTATCTTGTTCTGGCTTATCCATTGCTACATCATGTACTCGGTCAGTCTGGGGTTGATTATCAATTTGCTCTGATGGCATGGGCCTGTCTTCGCGTGCAGGGCGTTCTGGCCTATCACTACCTACATCAATAATTTTTAAATTGTACCTGGCGTCATTTTTGGTACCAAGTGCGCGAAGTAATGTTCTCAGTGCCTGTGCGCCTGAGCCACGTTTTCCGATAACTCGGCCAATGTCTTCTGGGTCAACTGTCAATTCTAACAGCACACCTTTTTCATCAATAGTCCTCTTGATGGAAACTGCGTCTGGCTTGCCAACGATTGTTTTTACTACGTATTCTATGAATTGTTCGTCAATACTTGCACTCACTGTATTTTCTCCTTTTTCAGTAATTACTGTCTTTTGGTGTATAAAATTATATCACACAGCGCTTAGGCTTTTGAGTCAGCTTCAGCAGGTTTTTCTTCTGTTTTTGGCGCTACTTCGTCAGTCGTAGTTTCAGCTGAAGCAACTTCTTCTACGGCTGGCTCAGCTTCTGTATCAACGTTTTCAGCTGCAACTTCTGTTGGTTCTACAGCTGTGACGGCATTATCGGCGACAGGCTCTTCAGCAACAGTTTCTTCTTGTTCGGCTAGAACTTCAGCGGGTGCTTCAGCTGGTTTTTCTTCCTTTGGCTGATTCTTGCGTAGCTTTTCAGGATTTCGAACTGTACGTTTGATTGGTTCGCTTATTTTAACCCAATCGGGCAATTTGACACCGTTATTTTTAAACAATCTGACGATCCGGTCTGATGGCTGAGCGCCATGCCCGAGGTAAAACTCTGCTTTTTCCTTATCGACTGCAAAAGTTTTTGCATGAGGGTCATAGCTTCCTAGACGATAAACTACCCGCCCACTAGTAGGTGTACGTTGAGCCTCCTGAACGATTACTCGATATTGGGCGTTGCCTTTACGGCCGGTTCTTTGCAAACGAATAGCTAACATATCTTCTTTATAACTTCTCTTCCTTGTGGATTATTAGACTTACAAAACTATCTTTGGCTTATTTTACAGATAAGCACCTCTGTTGTCAACTACCCAATTACTTTTGCCCGCTAATCAGACTGTTCATATCCCATGGACAAACTTTCCATCATACTTTTCTAAGTAGCAACAAAAGTATGCAAAAGTGCCATGCTCCTGTATTTTCTTGACAAGACTACCAGTCAAACACCACAACAGCCTGTGGAACTTGATACTCTATATGCCGTTTAGGCATATAGAGTATCTTCAAACAGTCCTCGTCTCTTTTGTTGTAGTGTTGACGTAGTCTTTCAGGAAAATACAGAGGCAACTCTATTTGTTAAACACCCTATGGATGTTTCATTTATTAACTAATTAACTCGTCGACTGTGTTTTTCTGGCCTTTGGCCAGCAAAGAGATAACTATTACATATTGAGGTGGCCTTCGGCTTGGCCTGAATGACTTCGTCAATGCTACAACAAATAGGACTTGGACTTCCCCGAATAATTAAACTGGAGAACTATTCGGGGTGCTTGCATTGTCCAAGGCTGTTGTAGCTATTGACTGGAAGTCATATCAAGACAAACGGATAGCCAAGAGTTCCCTAATTACTTTGTCGGAACAAAGTAATAGGGAGATTGAGCCGACAGATCGAAAGAAAAATAATCTCGAAAGTACTATTGGTATTTTTTTAGTGCTTCGGAAGCCGCTTGTTGTTGGCCTATCTGCTTACTGGGTCCAGAGCCCGTCCCCATCAGCTTGTCGTTAACATAAACACCAACTGTAAAAATCTTGTCATGATCTGGGCCTTCTTCTTCCATAACCCGGTAAACGGGTGTCGCATTATCGGCAGCCTGAGCTTTTTCTTGTAAGTGCGACTTGGCGTCCATCCAGGAACCCGACTCTAAGATGTCAGAAAAAGTTGGCAATAAACTGCTCGTAATAAAGTTCTTTGCAGCTTCGTAACCTTGGTCCAAATAAAGAGCACCAACAACCGCCTCAAAAGTGTTGGCTAATATCTGGGCTCTGGCCCTATCAGAACCACGTTTTTCACCCCGGCTCAAACGTAGTAGCGGTTCAAAATCACTACGTTTCGCAGCGTCACCAATGCTCTCAGTCCTAACTAGGCTACTGCGCCAGTTGGTTAAAATCCCCTCTGCCTCATCGTAATTACTATATAAAAATTCTGTTACAACTAGTTCCAGCACTGCATCGCCTAAAAACTCCAACCGTTCATTGTGCTCCTGTACAGTTTTGCGGTGCTCATTAACATACGATCGATGCGTAAAAGCCAAGACCAACAAAGCAATATCTTTAAAAGTTACGCCGAGTTTATCTTGGGCGAACTGATTGTATGGTGCTACATTTTGCATAACTAAACTGATAAGTTCCTTATTTTTTTCATTCCTAAAAGAATAATTTTGCTGATATCTTCGTATTCAATCTTTTCCAAAGCATCGTTGGCCGGGAACCATTTTATGCCGTTCATCCACTCCTCTGGGACCAGTTTATCGGTATCTTTGTCAGCATGAACCAAAAATATTTCAGTAGTCATTAGAACCAAACTTTGTTGACGCCTGTATTGAAAGTTAATTTTGCCAAGCCAATTCAGAACTCGTACACTAACTAGACCAGTTTCTTCTTTTATTTCGCGTTCTGCAGTCTCTTTTGCTGTCTCGCCTTCTTCGATATGGCCTTTTGGTATAGTCCAACGGTCTTTGGCGTCTTGAATCAGCAATATTTCAATTGCCTCAGTTTTCTGATTGCGCCGAAAAACCACTCCACCGGCAGTTGGCTCGCGGAGGACTTCCTTGATAGCTGGGCTACGCCGTTGAGCAAAACGCCTAAATCCTTTTATTGGCTTTGGTCTATTCATCTTCTTTAATATCACTTCCTTTAGGCTTTGGTGGACGAGGCGATGTGTCACCGTTCAGGTGGCGCAGCAAAGTGCCCAGTACTCCATTAATGAACTTTGAGGAATTATCCCCACCAAACGCTTTGGCCAGCTCTACAGCTTCGTTAATAACAACTTTAGCCGGAGTCTTTTTTTCGTACATTAGCTCATAGGCACCTATACGCAACACTATCCGATCCATCCTAGCAATTTGATCAAGTGGCCATTCTGGAGCCAGTGGTTGTAGCACTGAATCTAAATGTTCACTTTTGCTATTAATGCCTTTGACTATTTCAGTTACGAACACTGTATCATCGAGCGTTTTGCTGTACCGCTTTATATTTCGATCAAGTACTTCTAGCAAATTGAACGACTTATCGTTGCTACTAACTCGAAAATCTTGCTCAAACAATGTTTGAAGTGCAACTATTCTACCAAGGTGTCTATTTGAAGCCATATTGTTAAATTCCTAAACTTTCTGGTTTTATCCAGTGTTTTACATTATACCGCAGAACCACTTGTTTTGCAGGAACAAGCCTAGGCTTTTTTCCCTGATTCTTTACGTGTTGTGTATGCTTTTACTGGAGATTTAGCATTGACTGCACGAGCAAGTTTGACCACAAGGTGGCTACGACGTTGTCCTGTGCGGCGAGGGGTTGTCTTCTTTTTTGGTTTACCCATAAAAATTAATTCCTTACTTTATTTTGAACGTTAAGCACTAGTTTAGCACAAAACTACCTCTGTTGCAACTTGTAGTTTTATATTACGAAACTAAGTAGTTTATTTTTTATGTAGATTGTCTTTTTGATTTGGTTATCTTTTAGATAGCTCATAACTTTGGCTTCGGCTTTAGCCGTGTTGACCACATCAGATTCAGTGCTATCCACTGGCACAGTAATGTTCGCGCGAACTTTCCCGTTAATCTGGATTACAATATTAGTCGTCTTGCTAGCCAGATATTTATCGTCATGCATCGGCCAATCGCTAACATGAACCGACGTTTTATTACCTAGGACTTTCCATAACTCTTCAGTAATATGTGGTGCAAATGGTGATAATAACTGGATTAGAGTTTTAATTGCAGATTTCCATTCTTTTGATGAATAATTATCCTCGGCTTTTATTTTATAAAGTTCATTGACGTATTCCATCAACGCAGAAATCGCTGTATTAAAACCAAGGTTTTCTAGATCTTTGCTCACTTTCGCAGTTGTTTTGTGTTGTAGCACCAACAGGTCGTTATTGCTTCCTTTTGGTTCTGCAGACTCCTGGAACTCTAAAACTAATGTCCAGACACGCTGCAAAAAGCGAAAAGCTCCGCCCATTCCTTCGACGGACCAACTAGCCATCTGGTTCCACGGACCCAAGAATAGCTCCATTATTCGTATAGAATCTGCGCCATAACCTTGGTCTATTAGGCCTCCGGGTTCGATAGTATTGCCCTTGCTTTTACTCATTTTTGTACCGTCTGGCGCCAGTATCATCCCGTGATTACGTAGTGTCTTGAAAGGCTCCTCAAAGTTTATTAAACCTTCGTCGAACATGACTTTCGTCCAAAAACGCGCATAAAGAAGATGCATAACAGCATGCTCTGCGCCGCCGATATAATCATCGACCGGCAACCAAAACTCTGCCTTTTCTTTAGTGAATGGCACTTCGTCGTTGTGCGGATCTGCAAACCGCAGGAAATACCAGCTACTACAGGCGAATCCATCCATAGTGTCTGTTTCGCGTTCTGCCTTGCCACCACATTCTGGACAAATCGTGTTCACAAATTCTGGGATGGTTGCTAGCGGGCTTCGTCCGTCACCGCTAGGCTCGTAGCTTTTTACATCAGGCAATAAAACAGGCAGTTGGTCCTCGGGTACTGCCACGGGCCCACATTTAGCGCAATGAATAATTGGAATAGGCGCACCCCAATATCTTTGGCGACTAATCAACCAATCTCTAATTGAATAACTAACGATACGGCTACCCATCTTTTGTTCTTCCATTAAATCCATCATTTTTTGGGTAGCATCATGAATATTTAGGTTATCAAGCGAACCAGAATTTATCATTTTCCCATTCTTTTCCTGCACTTGCTTCGGGTCTATAATCGGCGATTTATCACCGTCAGGGCCCACAACAACGCGTTCGATAGGGATGTCAAACTGTTTTGCAAACTCAAAGTCACGCATATCGTGGCCAGGCACACCGACTACAGCTCCTGTGCCAAAACCAGCTAATACGAAATCTGAAACCCATACAGGAAGTTTTTTATTATTTAACGGGTTAAGGATATAAAACCCAGTGAAGGCGCCTGTCTTAATTCGTCCCTCTTCTTGCCGCTCAACATCGCTTTTATTCATTGATTTCTGGACATAATGTTGAACTGCTTGATGGTGTGATGGGCCTTCTGTTGGTATCAATTCCTGACTGATAACTTTTTGTACAAATGGATGTTCCGGTGCCAATACAACAAAGGTAGCGCCATAGTTAGTATCAGGACGCGTTGTGAAAACAGTAATTTCTTCGTCTTTATTGCTGTTAATCACCTCGTAAGTTATGTTGATGCCCTCTTTTCTGCCTATCCAATTGCGTTGCATCGTCTTTATGGATTCGGACCAATTAACGTCATCTAGGTCTTTTTCTAGACGATCAGCATACTCAGTAATCTTAAAAAACCACTGCTTCAGAGGCTTTTTTACAACCTGGCTACCACAGCGCCAGCACAGGCCGGCTTCTACTTGTTCGTTAGCCAGTACAGTTTTATCTAGTGGGCACCACCACTGTAAACTTTCTTTTTGGTATGCTAATCCCCGTTTGTGGAGTAACAAAAAGAACCATTGTGTCCACTTGTAGTATTTCGGATCCGTACTATCAATTTCCCTGGACCAATCATAGCCAAAACCCATCTGCATTAGTTGTTCTTTGAACCGCTTGGTGTTCGCATACACTGCTTTTCTAGGCGTTACCTTGTTTTTTATAGCATAGTTTTCTGCGGGTAAGCCAAAGGCGTCCCAACCCATTGGATGCAGAACATTATGGCCACGCATTCGGTTAAAACGTACGACAGCGTCGCCAATGGTGTAGTTACGGACGTGCCCCACGTGCATTGCCGCACCACTGGGATAGGGGAAATATTCTAGTACATACCTTTTTGGCTTCTTTGGGTCTTCATCGGCTTTGTATATGCCGTCAGCTTCCCACTTTGCCTGCCACTTAGGCTCAATTTCTTTTGGATTGTAACGTCTCATATGGGGTAATTATAACTAATTTTTACTGTTGTACTAAACTATTGTTAGCCATGACTGAAAATCATCTTTTTGGCCGCGCTGTAAAGCCTCGAGATAATGCATAAAATCTTTGGTTATTTTTCCAGGCTTTCCATCGCCAATTTTCCTCTTATCTACCGACAAAACTGGTATTATTCGTGCCGAGCTGCCACAGAAAAACACTTCATCGGCTACGTACAGTTCCGTACGATCAACCGTTCGTTCCTGGCAAGGCAAGCCCAAATTATCGGCAATTTTTATAATACTATCCCGCGTTATCCCCTCTAGAATATCAGAGGAAGAATCTGGGGTAATTAGAACGCCGTCTCTGACAATGAATATATTCGTGACTGTTCCTTCGCTAACATGACCATTGTGATCAAGTGCGATTGCATCATCAAACCCACCGCGTAGTGCTTCATTTTTCATCAGACTAGCGTTGACATAATTGCCGTTAACCTTAGCTCGCGCTGGGATAGAATTGTCTGGTGTCCTGGCCCAGCTAGAAACACAAACGTTGATACCCGAGAGAGGCAATATTTCGCCCATTGGCGTGATATACGCCGACCAACTGTTAGTTAGGCCATGTAGCTTTGTGCCAGCAACTAGTTCATCGATAAAAATAGTTACCCTAACTAGTACATCTTCTCCTATCTTATTTCTGGTCAATAACTCTTTCATCTTCGTCTGAAACTCTGCAAAAGAGCAGTGATCTTGAAAATTATGAAAATTCATAATTCGTGCCGAGTTTACTAGTCGTTTGTAATGATCCTTCAAGCGAAAAATGTATAGCTGTTGATTTTCTTCATCCCAAGAAGCAGCAAAAACTGTATAAATTGACAGTCCATATAGTACTGGCGAGCTAGTAATATTCAAGTTCGCTTCATTAAAAGGCACAAATTCCCCACGAAAATACACATCTGATGCTGTTAGCTCAAAGTTTTTCATATTTAGAATTGTTTTAGAAAGTTAGTACTAAAGGCAGTTGCCAGTTTTTGCTGCTTTTTCCAGCGATCTTCGGCATACCCAACCAATCGGGTTGCTAGATCTACGCTAGAGACACCATTTTGTTGCCAATTGTGAGCATAGAGGCTGCCAGGCAGTGGATTGATTTCGTTGAATGTCACCTGTTTTTTCTTAGAATCTACAAGCATATCAATGCGGGCTATCCCACTACAACCAACCGTTTTGTAGACTTTTAGGCCTAGATTAACCGCCTCATCATATAGATCTTTTGGCAAATCTGCTGGGATTTTACTATAACCTTGAGCGCCTTGTTTCCCTCCCATTTTCTTCCCGCCACCTTTTTTGCCGCCACCCATATACTTAGTCTCAAAATCAAAGAAATCATCGGCGTGTATCATTGGCTGCTCTAACAGTGCTGGTACGGGATCTTCGTTGCCAATTATTGGTAATGTTACTTCTATCAAATTATTAACGGCTTGTTCGACGATGACTTTGTCATCGTAATGAGCCGCAACTTCTAGGGCATTGGTAAGTTGATCGGGGTTATCAACTTTTGTTATACCAATGGACGAACCTAAATGCGCGGGCTTCACGAATAGCGGATATTCTAGTTTTTCGATGCTTTTTATAATTTTGCTGTGGTCACGGCCAAGATCGCGCGAATAAAACCACATCCACGGGGTGCTTGGAATGCCGGCGCTACCCGTAACTTGTTTTGAAAGCACCTTATCCATAGCCACAGCACTGGACGATACGTTGCACCCAACATACGGCACATTAGCCATATCGAGTATTCCCATTAGCTCGCCGTCTTCACCGTGCGTACCGTGCATGGCTGGAAATACCACATCAATCTTTTTGTATTGTTTTCGTCCCGCAAATTGGCTGGATTTTACTAACGTTAGGCCGTTATCAAATAAAATATGCACTTTTGGAGCCTTGTGCATGAAATCTTCAATTTCGCCTGATTGAAACAGAGAAATGTTTTTTAATTTTTCGTCCCAGTACCAACTGCCGTCTTTGGCAATATATACTGCCTCGACCTTATACTGTTTAGTGAGTTCCAGGGGTTTAATTACGCTGGCTATCGCTGTTACTATTGATACATCGTGCTCTGTTGATCGTCCACCAAATATGACCGCAATTGTTTTCATACTTTCTATTGTACACCCATACCATTACAATTAAACCCCCTTAATTGTAAGATATTGTTAAAACGCTGTTATTGTATAATCTAACCATATGAAAACAATACTTATTACAGGATCGAGCAGAGGAATAGGAAAAGCAGTAGCAAAGCTAGCGGCAAAACAAGGCTACAAAGTGATAGTACACGGCAGCAAAGACTCTGAAGATCTAGACAAAACACATAAAGAAATTAACGGCTCGACCAAAACATTTTTCGATATAACGGATAAGGATGCAGTCCACGACGCTCTTACTCAGCTAGGACCGGTAGATATACTAGTAAACAATGCGGGCGTCAGTAGTTCTGGCATGAAAGACGTTTCAGATGTTGATGATAGGGACGCACTGCGAGAATATAACGTAAACGTTTTGGGTACGTTGCATTGCATACAAGCTGTGGTACCTGGGATGCTAAAAAGCGGATCAGGTTCTATCGTAAATATTGCTTCACTAAAAGGTCACTACAACCTAACTTCACTCAGTAGCCTAAATTACGGTGCAACAAAAGCTGGCGTAATAGCCATTACTCAAGCGCTAGCAAAAGCATACCCAAAAATCCGTTTCAACTCTGTATCACCTGGTTACGTTGAAACAGATATGTCTAAACTGTGGTCTCCAGAAACGTTTGACCGCATAAACAAAGGGACCTGGTGGGCCGTATTTCGCAACCAGAAGAAATAGCGAATGTCATCATGTTTTTAGCGTCTGATAATGCGAGTTATGTTACGGGCACAGATGTTCTAGTAGATGGTGGCTACAACCTAAAAGACAAATAGTAGGCCAGACCCTTTACGGCGCCTAAACGTCGTCCTTGGGTGCAGTACAAGAAAGAAGTG
This sequence comes from uncultured Candidatus Saccharibacteria bacterium, assembly GCA_964491925.1. Taxonomy (GTDB): domain Bacteria; phylum Patescibacteriota; class Saccharimonadia; order Saccharimonadales; family JAGQNJ01; genus CAYRSA01. Next base: position 102,704 of record CAZBGZ010000003.1, on the reverse strand, counting down.
AAGTGAGCACTGGAGCTTCTGCCGCAGCAATGCGCCGAGGACGGAGTTTATGAGTAGTTATCAGTCCAATCGTTTTGCAACATGAACACGTCGCCTGCTGCCACGAAATGTTCTAGGTTTACGTAGTAATCCAGTGGGTAATGTTCTACCTGGATTTGGCCTTTATAACCACCTTTCTCCAGGCCTTTTTCTATGTTACGAGTGGCGGAATTGAACATCAGGACCACCTTATCGGGATCAGCTTTGGCTATTGCCAAGCCTAGTTCTACATGAACATGTTTAGTTTCTTCGCCTTGGTCGACTAGTCCTGGCGTTACGTAAATTTTTCGTTTCGCCGGCAATTCTTGCAGTAATTTTAGCCCTGCTTTCATACCATCAATATTGCCATTATAGGTATCGTCAAGTATCCATGCTCCTCTTAGATTTCTGGGTTGCATGCGGTGTTCGAAAGCTTTGGTTTTACTAATCCCTTTTTCTATTTGAGATTTTGTTAATCCTAATTTATGGGCAAGTGCTGCGACAACAGCTAGCGGCCCTACTTGATGCCTACCTAGCAATCCACTGCGCAAATGTAGTGTTTGTGAACCTTTTTTCATTTCGAATTTTATGCCCGTAAAATCAAGTTTTATGTTTGATATTTTCCACCCTAAAACTGAACTGTGGTCATATGTATGCATATCTGGTTTTAGAAAATCCTTGACGGCCTCTGACTCGTTATTTACATACGTATTGTCTGCACCAACATATTTTGATAATGCGAAGATGTCTTTTCCGGCCGATACCAATGATGGGTATTGGTCCAAATGAGCTGGCGCTAGCCCCGTTATTATGCCAATATCTGGGTGCGTTACGTTAGAAAACCTAACAACGTCACCTGGGGCACCCTCGCCATACTCTATTACCAATATATCTTCATCACCTTTCAGTTCCCCGGCAAACCGAGCATGCGAAATTGCAACATTTTTATTCGCAGGTGTTGCTGCGACATTTTTGCCTTCGGATAGTACAGTTTTTAGCAGTTCTTTCATGCTTGTTTTGCCATAACTCCCAGCAACTGCGATTTTTACGCCCGGATGGTTTACAAAAACTGATTCAGAGGCTTTTACTTCTCTGCGGTACTTGGGGTTCATGATAAACCACCGACCGAATTGTAGTGGCAAAGTCACCAAGTACGCCCATATGGTTGGATAACTAAAAACCAAAAATACTCCTAACCCGAAAACCAAAAAGTTGTCAGACCGATATCCAAAAACTAATATCAATAAGCCGATCAATACCTGGAGTATCATCCCAAAACGCATAGCAGCAACCAGCATTCTGGCGGCCTTTGTTTTATCTAACTGACGACGATACATAACCTTTGAAAAATTTTTGGTTCTATGCAGCCACTTCACATAGTCTGGGACCTTGTATTCGGTACTTTGGAGCATATATACCAACACCTCTGCATAACGCCAAGAATACATAAAAATTAAGCTCTTCATTTCAAAAATTCCTCGATTAATTTTGTCACGATTTCGGGCTGATCATGGTGAACAAAATGCTCTGCATTGTCAACAATCTCTAACTTTGCATTAGTCATTAATTTTTTATATATACGGCCGAATTCTGGAGGGGTAGCTTTGTCGGAGTCACCGTAAATTAGTAACGTAGGTTGCTGCACATGCTTGGCGTCCTGCTGAACATCTTGCCTAACAGTTATTTTGTAAGTTTCTTTCATGTGCGGCACGACCAACATGTCTGAAGCAGCGACACCGTAGAGTTTCTTTTGTAGTTTTCTTTTGTACCGTCGTGGCAACCAAAACGTCGCAACTTTGCCGGTTTTAGCAATAACTTTTAGTATCAAACGCCTGACTGGCTGGCTGTTTCGTATTCCAGAGGCTGACAACAATACTAATTTTTTTGGCTCAAAGGCTTGCATAGAGATACTACGGATAGCTACCGCGCCACCGTTTGAATGCCCAACCACACCAAGCAGTTCATGAACCCCGAGTTTGTCTAAAAAATTATGTATAAAATGCCCGTAATTATCTAGGCTCCAACTCTCGTCCGGTATTTGAGATTGGCCGAATCCCGGTAGATCTAGTGAATATACTGTGTAGGTTTTCTCTAGGTTGTTAGATAAATCAGAAAAAGTTGTTAGTGAATCGCCCCATCCATGCAGCAATAATACGCATTTTTTACCACTACCCTGTTTTTGGTAGTTAGTTAGCAGCCCATCAATAACAACTTGCATATAATGATTATACTTTAATTACTTCAAAAATACGTGCCGCACGTTTCTATGAGCCAGAAAGCAGATCTTGGAGTTTTTGTTCTAACTGAGTTCGAGTCAAATCAGCCTTTGGCAAGTCTGTATTTACCCTAGCACCAAAGCTACTATAGTTTTCTGATCTATTTGCACCGACATAGTCTACCGACAGTAGTTGGCGGGAATCTATGCCAACTATCATTCTTAGTTCGACTGGTGCGGAATCTTCTGGTGGAGCACCTACTTTATTCAGTTGGTTTAGGCCCAAAATTGAGTCGAGTTTTTTTAGCATTTCCAGATGTTTTGCCACATTTATTTTCAGTTTGTATGAAATAGCTTTTTTACCACTCTTCGTCACGATGTGGGTATCTTTAAAATCGACGTCATAAACATTTTTGTCTTTCATGAAGGTGACTATAGAGTTTCGATCTTTTAGGCTTATATTAGCGTATGGTACCGCAACAAAGTATGCTGCCTCGGAGAAAACACTCTGGCTAACTTGTTCTGGTCGATTTAGCTCTTCCTTGCTCCAGGTGTTTTTCAACTGTTCTAGATTTGCTTTAGATGACTTCGTCAAATTTTGTTCCGTGTTTATCTTTGTGTAACGAGCAAAATTGGCTTTAGGTGTACCAACTACTTCACTTGTTATTTCTGTTTTTTTACCATTTTCGTTTACCTGCTTTATATTTGTTATACCTACCGCAATATTATTAGCGCCCAATGCAAGTCGTAAATTTTGCTCGAGTGTGATGCCGGGGTTTTTCTGCTGATAAGTCCTAGTCACGCCATAAGTGCGCAAGTTGTTGTCTACCATTCCCCAAAATACTCTGTATGGACTCTTATGAATATATTGATACCAACCATATAACCCACCAGTAAATATCAACGTTGCCAAAACAAACAACCACACGATTAGTGTCTTCTGTCCGTCAATTGTCGTATTAGTAACTTTTTTGGTCATGACATTCATTGTACCAGTTCTCTAGGATTTTTTAGTTTCCTCTTGTAAAATTAGTTGTCGGCTGGTCGATAATAAACAATCACACGTCGACGACGTGGGGCATTAGCTCAGTTGGCTAGAGCGCTTCGCTGGCAGCGAAGAGGTCAGCGGTTCGAGTCCGCTATGCTCCACCATATTAATAACCTATGGTTTCCCATGGGTTATTTGTATTTTGATATACTTCATTCATGAAACGAAAGCTAGAGAAGAAAACAGCAATTATCTTAATATCTCTTCTAGTAATATTGGTTTCTGCTGTCGTTTTTTTGTTCCCCGCTAAACGTTGGTTTAACCAAACGTATTATCGAAAGAAGGCCGAGCATACGGTAAATTCACAGATTAGACCTTTAAAAGATGTCTTAAAGTCTTTGGGCTTTACCGACCTATCAAGGCTTGATACCAAATGTGGCTATACGACATATGAACCAATACATGAGGGTGACACGCAGTACAGTGGTGGAACTTATTTTGAGTGTTCATCGGGCATAGATCGTTTGATAAAAGTTCCTACAGACACAGCTGGCAAGAACAGCTTTAACCAAAATGCAGCAAAATTAAGTCAAGCACTCCAGGCTAACGGGTGGCAATCACGTCCAGATTATCCAACCATCCCTTGGTTTAAAAAAATTAGTCAGGGTGTTGATTATCAGCCAGATCAATTAAACAAGAAAAAAGTAGGTGATTTTGAATGTATAGTTGACTTCTTTACTGCCTATTCAAAAATGTATAACGAAGAACCAGCCATTAGTGTAAGAATATTTTGCGATAGACCTTTCGATCCAGCGGTACCCGTTTATCTTTGATGAATAATGGCAAGTAAAATTATATTCGAATTAATAATGCCGCAAAAGTCTATCACTGTAATCTGCTAAGTAGTCTAGTTGCTAGGGGCTTACTCTCAATAAGCGCCAAGTGCGAAATATAGAATCTAAAAACCGGCCTCTTATCCTCTTCGCGACCTGTCATTTCCATGTATTCGCTCGCAACCACGCCTGATGACATGGGACCAATTGTGAAGGCTTAACTCGCGCTCCCAACTTTATTAGCACGGAAGGCCTTACGACCGGTGATTGCGCCCAAAAGGCTTGCGAATCGTTAAAATTTCCATCAGTTGTTTGTTCAATCAAAGTTAGCCAATCAGATAATAGCAGTCTTCCCGCTAACCTGCCTCTAGCCATATCTGACATTCTCTGCATAGAAGAAAGCCTATTACCAAAGTCGACGTGCAATTCATGGGCGGTTGTGCCTATAGGTAGCCCAGCGAAGTAGCACTCTGTTGGAGGCACCCCAAAAGCCTCTGGGTCTACTTTTAATACTTCGAACCCTGTGTTGCGATGATGAGAGCCTAAGAAGTGCTCTACAATCTCCTGGTCTGTTGGGTTAACGACTAACTCTTCTGGGCCTGGCATAATCTAGGTAAAATACAATATTATTGCATAAAACGCAAACATAAGTTTTCATCAAATGAAAAAATCGTGCGCGCCCACCAGAGCGGCACAATTTTTGTTTTAACATTTTGTTTTTATATTTTTGTTTTAACGCAAACGGCCGCTTGCGCACGATTGCATTTGTTATTAAACGCTTATGCTCCTAATTTGTCAATCTATCAGTGTCCGTAGCTCGGCTTCAGATATTTGTTTTGTGCCTAGTTTCGCGGCTTTTGCTAGTTTGCTGGCGCCAACGTTTTTACCTACCACAAGGTAATCTGTCTCTTTTCCAACACTACTCTGGAAAGTACCACCCAATGAACGAATTTTCTCGGCCGCCATGTCGCGGCTGATTGATTCTAGAGTGCCCGTTATTACAAATTGTTTCCCAGCTAATTTTCCTGTAGCCCGAGACTCATAGAATGGCTTTACGCCGAACTCAGCAAACTTATCCAGTACCCTGGTGTTGTCTGTGTCCGAAAACCAAGCAATTATTGATTCTGCGACTGTATCGCCGATATTATCTATTGATAGTAACTCTTCTAGGGATGTTTTCTGCAGTTTTTCTAACGACCCATAGTGCTCGCACAAATCAATAGCTGTTTGTTGGCCAACATGCCTTATGCCTAGCCCAAAAATGAATCGCTCTAAACTGGGTTTTTTAGCTTTTTCTATGGCCTCAATCAAGTTTTTGCTGGATAACTCAGCGAACCTATCCAATTTTAGAACATCATCATATTTCAAACCATAGATATCAGCGCTGCTTTTTACCAACCCCGCATCCACCAGTGCGTCAACGTTTTTTTCGCCCAAGGTGTCTATATCTAATGCGCCTTTGCTGGCATAATGCTGAATTGCGCGTTTCAAGATTATTGGTCCAGTCAGGCCTTTTACGCGGTAAACAACTTCACCCTCGGCACGTTCGAATTCTAGCTCTGGATACTGCCGTTTCAACTCTTTTTCATAGTCAATTTTTTTAGCATTCTTTGGACGAAGCTCCAAGATAACCGACTCTACTTGCGGGATAATATCGCCCGCCTTAAAAATAACCACTGTGTCTCCAATACGCACATCTTTTCTAGATATCTCGTCCGCATTGTGCAAACTAGCGTGCTGAACAGTTGTGCCCGCTACAATGACTGGGTTAAAAACTGCTACTGGCGTAGCTGCACCAGTTCGACCGATGCTAATCACTATGTCTTTAACAACAGTTGTAGCTTGCTCGGCTGGGTATTTATACGCTACAGCGCCTCGAGGGTTTTTACCGACAACACCTAACTCTTGGTATTTTGAACGGTCATTTATCTTTATCACTATGCCGTCCGTTATATACGGCAACTGGTGTCGTTCTTCTTCCCATTTATTGACAAAATCCATGACCTTATCTAGATTACTCATCACTGTCGCTTCTGGACTGCGAGTTATACCAACATCCGTCATGACTTCGTATGCGAACATATTTGTTGGAACCTGCCCCTCATCATCACGTAACAGATCGTACCCCACAAAGTGTAGTGGTCTTTCGGCAACTAGTTTTGGGTCTAGCTGACGAATAGTCCCTGCACTAAGATTGCGAGGATTAGCGAAGATTGGCAGGCCTTGTTGTTCGCGAGTATGATTCAGTTTTTCAAACTCTTTCTTTAACATAACAATTTCACCGCGTATCTCTGTTCGGCCAGTCAAAAATAGTTTGTTTTTGGCATTTTCTCTTAGGCGCATTGGCACATTCTTGATTGTTCGGACATTCTCGGTCACATCTTCACCAATCCTAGTGTCACCTCTGGTTATGGCCCTGGTAAAAATACCATCTTGATATATAATCGCGCACGCCAAACCATCTTTTTTTGTATCACAAAAAAACTCATGCTTTGTCCCTGGTAGCAACTTTTCCATTCGCTTTAGCCAAGCCTCTACATCGCTACGCGAAAAAACATCATTCAGCGAAATCATCAGCTTGGAATGGGCAACTTTTTCGAACTTATCGAGTGGCTCACTATACAGCCTCCGCGTTGGGCTATCACTTGTAGCCAGACTTGGGTTTGCAGCCTCTAATTCTTTTAGTTCTTGGATCAACCCGTCGTAAACGGCATCAGAAACAGACGGGTTATCAGCCACATAATATTCATAAGCATACTGTTGAAGTTGTTTTTTTAGTTGTTCGACTCGGGCCTTTGCACTAGCATTTTTCATAACATTTTTCTGTATAGAGTGTATACGTATGTGTGAACGAATGGCAAAACCGCAATGCTTGATACGAAGAATATAACATCGGCGACAGCTGGTAGGTATGCTATCAAAGGGACTATCACTATTGCCATGACAGACAAGATAGATAGGACCAAGAACAATAATTTGCGCACGACAGCCATGCGTCGATATCGCACTAGTTCCCGGGCGGCTTTCAGCGCTTTCATGGGCTTCATGTCGGGAAGAGTAACTATGTACAAGGCAAAAATTGAAGAACTAATCATATAGAACGTCAAAAGACCAAGAGATATGACGAATAGTTGCCACAATACTTTTTCGACTGCCGTTACTGCGATTCCTGTGCTAACAACACTGGCGTATATCCCACTACCCAGGCCAAATGGCAACAATTCCAAGCCTATGACGATAAGTACTAGAATAAAAGGAATGACTGCTGTCATGCCTTTATATAGTGATTCTTTCGCTGTAACACGTTTTTTTGCCATGACAATATGACGCAACCCGTAGATGATTGCTAGACTAATTGTTATTAGAATAATGGCTTGATATATGCCAGAAATCTGGTTCTTTACTTGGGTACTGCTACCCAGCAGAACGCCGTAAACAGTTACGCTACGAGCGAAAGTACTGTCGATGCTACCGGTTAGTGCACTTTGCATCTGTGAAATGCTCTGGCCACTATTCGCAGCCTTTACAAAGAAATAGCTCAAAACAGCGTAAATTAGGCTAATCACGCCGAAAAATCGTTTATTAGATTTTATTATATTGAGACTTGTTTTTAATATCTGCCAACTAGAAGGCAATGGTGGTTTTGCACTCTTAATAGGCTTGCTGAGTCTGAAGGTGCGGTACTTGGCTAGTTTTAGTTTGCGTTTTTTTGCTATGGAATTGGTATTTACAGTAGAAATAGTCTTTTTTGCGCCTTTCATGCTTGCCCACCTATTTCTTGTAATTTAGCAATTCTATCTGCCGTTGGTGGGTGTGTACTAAATAATCCGGAAATACTGCCTTTTTTTAAGGGGTTAGCAAAAAACAAATGTGCAGTAGAGCTATTTTGTTTTTTTAGTACACTGCCACTTTTTTGTATTTTCTGAAGAGCACTAATTAATCCTTCTGGATAACGGGTCGTAAGAGCCCCCGTCGCATCGGCCAAATACTCTCGCTTTCTCGATATGGCCATTTGAATCAACAATGCTGCAATCGGCGCCAAAATAGCGGCAATGATACCGATAATAAAGAATATTTGTCCTTCATTACTATCCCGATTCCTAAACCACGTTGCCCGTATCATAATGTCAGACAATAATGCAATGACCGCCACTAATGCAAAAACAATCATAGAAACACGAATGTCATAATTCTTGACATGTCCAAACTCGTGCGCCAATACTCCCTCCAGTTCGCTATCATTTAGGGCCTCTAACAGGCCAGAAGTTACAGCAACCATAGAGTGCGCTGGGTCACGTCCCGTGGCAAAAGCGTTTAGCGCTGGGTCACCAATTATATATACTTTGGGCATAGGTAAGCCCTCTGTTATGCTAAGGTTTTCTACTATTCTGTATAGTCTTGGGGCATCTTTTTTCTCTATCACTTTGGCACCGTTCAGTCCGAGTGCCATCTTGGAACTATTGAAATAAGAGAATAACGTGTATAAGAATGCGCCAATTATGACGTACGCAGTTATGTACTGATTACCATCGGCGAACATCTGGCTAAAAATCCAGCCGAGACCCGAGACGATAAGAACAAATAAAATCATCATTAACACAGTTTTTCGCTTATTCGCGGCTATCTGTTTGTACACTAGCTAGTTGCTCCGTCTTTGTTACTGCTTAAAAAGAAACTTCTGTTGGATTTTCAATTTTTGCCTTCTCGGCTCCGTCAACTTCGTAAAATTCACGTTTTGTAAAACCTAGCATGCCCGCAAAAATGTTTGTTGGGAAAACCTGAATCTTTGTATTTAGATCGCGGACTGACCCGTTGTAGAACCTTCGGCTTGCTTGGATTTTATCCTCTGTGTCGACGAGTTCTTCTTGCAAGTGCTTGAAGTTTTCGTTTGCTTTTAAGTCTGGGTAAGCTTCAGCTACAGCGAATAAGCTCTTTAGTGCAGCCTGGAAACCGCCTTCGGCCTTGGCTGTTTCTGCTGGGCCATTTGCGCCCATAATTGCTGAACGCGCCTCTGTAACCTTTTCAAAAACGCCCTTTTCGTGCTTGGCGTAGCCTTTTACTGCATTAACCAGATTAGGAATCAAATCACCTCGTCGTTTTAGTTGCACCGTGATATCGCTCCAGGCTTCATCAACCCGAATTTTTGCTTTAACAAGTCCGTTGTATATTCCAACAATCGCTAGAACAACGACTACTGCGATGATACCAATTACAATCCACATATCTTATTTCCCCTGTTATTAGTGTATTTACATTATACCACTTCCGCCCGCTGTTTTCGTCAAAAAATGAAAAAAGACCATCAAAAAATGATCTGATTTCATTGGTGGGCGAGGAGGGACTCGAACCCTCAAGGTTTATTCAACCAGCGGATTTTAAGTCCACCGCGTATACCAATTCCGCCACTCGCCCTTTTAATTGTTAATGGAGGCGCGTAGCGGACTTGCACCGCTGTAACATCTTTTGCAGAGATGTGCCTAACTCCTCGGCCAACGCGCCATAGTACCTAAACATTCTATCAAAAAACACCTCAAATGAAGATACGATTCTCTAGTGATGCAAAAAGAATAATTTGTACGCTTCGATAAAGCCCCAAACAGCCAGGCCTATAAAGGCTATCGAGCCCAAGAACGATATAACTGGGTTCTTGACCGCGGCAATAGTTTTTTTCGGCGAAATAAACAAGAAAATATTTAACAGCATATGTCCTACTATTACACCTATTCCAAACCCCAAAACATTGACGATATTAAATAGTGGCACATAACCGGCAAAATCATCTAAGCCCAACAAAAATGGCACGGTAAACGAAATAGCTAATAACCCTAGCAGTGTGTTCTTGGTCATAGCTTTCAGGGTGTGCGATGGCACTATCTTTGACAGGAACGGCTCAACAATTTTATTCCACTTGGCCAATCCCTTATCTAGGACCTTTACCATAATTCGAAACCATTTAGGGTACGACTTATTCTCCGTATCAATAAAGCTAACACCGTCTTGCGCCAATCGCATCAGTACCAGCCCAGCCAGTAAAACCATAATTCCTAGCAGCCAATTGACCTCTTTGAAAAAGGCCCAAATTAGCAAAATCATCATTGTCCCCAACGCGTTTCCCAGCGCTGTTCCGATTTCTATTCCAATCCTGCCTTTTATCCCCGGGTTTTTGTCCATCAATCTACCTATGTATATGGCAAAATCAATTGATGTTTTCAGGTAAACAGTTAGCCCGACCAGTATATCTGGTAGTCTGACGGTTGTTAATATTGGTTCATTGATAAAGTGGTTGAGCGCCAGCACTTCTAGCCAAAGTAATACAACCAAAAATCCACAAACAATAAAAGTTAGTGCCAGTGGTATTAATCGCCATATACCGCCGTCATGGGCGGGGCCGTTTGCCATCATAAATCTACCTCGATACAACTACCCTGCGGCACAGGCATATCCCATGCTTGCTCATAGGTCAGGTTTTTAACTATCGCATAAAATTCTTGGATTATGACCATAGATGTAACTATTAAAACAGTTTGGTATTTCTTCTTCTTTAATTCTTGGATAAAACTTTCGACACGTTTTTTCAGATCTTCCTGCGACTCACCATCGTTAAATCTGACAGTCCATCTGTTATCTACACTATCCAACGCCTCGTGATAGACCAAATAATGAACGTCTTCGAAACCAGTTTTTACATCGTTCAGTCGATTATCGACTTTTAACGGTATTTCATGGTGCACATTTATGATTTCTGCTGTTTGCTTTGTGCGTTTTAACTCAGAGATAAAGATAACGTCAAAATCTATATTTTCCAGATTTTTTGCTAGTCTTTTCGCCTGCTCGATGCCTTTCCCTGTTAAATAAACGTCTTTTGACGGATCAGAATTGCTTAGACCCAGCTCGTTATAATTGGTCAAGCCATGCCTGGCTAAGTATATTTTCATCTACTAATAGTAACAAAAATAGGCTGGGCAGGTCTAAACAGGCCTAACACCCCAAACACTAACAGGAGTGCCGACTGGGGAGTTGTTCCATAATTTCTTTGCGTCGTTATGAGTAACGTTGATGCACCCGTGACTACCAGGCGTGCTAAAAGTAGATTCGTGTATGGCTTGTCCGCCATAAAAGAACATGGAATACGGCATTGGAGAGCCGAATATTGACGATACATGATCAATATCTTTGTAGTAAACGCTGTGGTTCCCAATTCTCGTCGCTTCTGATTGGTTTAATCTTGGGTCGCCAGATCGCATGCGTTCGGCGTTATAGGTTCTAACACCATTTTTTGATAGCCATAGTTTTTGGTTATTCAGGTCAGCACAAATTCGCACACCACGAGGCGGTGTATTGCCCTGCATTATTCCCCATGTATTAGGGCCCACGATTCCGTCAACAGAAAGGTTTTTTGTGCATTGGTAGGATTTAATCGCGTTACAGGTTATTGGACCTAGAACTCCGTCTTGGGCGACACCAACTTTGGCCTGGACTTTTCTAACTGTGGCGCCAGTAGCAGTGACTCTACAACTGCTTGACTCGGCTGTAAGCGATTTAGTAGATGCACTAGCTATACCTGGGCTTAAAGTCATAAATGCACAAGCAACAGATACAAAAAATAACGAAACAAATTTATTAAACATTACGTATATATTACTATGTATTGCTTAAATAGTCAATAATAACCAGTGTGCAACTGCTACCGAACTGGGGGAACATAGCCTCTCTGTTGTCTAACCAGAAGTGAATTATGGTGTGCATAATCTATACCACTGACATCGCAGGCAGAGACAACCGCTTCCTGGACATAATCCATAGTCCCGTCTGGAACTGGGCCAGTTTTCCTGGTTTGATGCAGAACACTTAATGCATCAACTTGCGTAATACCGCGCGCTGGATCTGTCTTTGGTGCTTCTAATCTGAATTCTTCAGCGCGCCTGCCAGCGTCTGGTGATGTCCATAGTTGTGCGGTTCTGTTACCAACCTGATCTAAACGCTTTCTTTCGGTAAAAGTTAGACTGCTAGGAGCAATCTCGCCCAATGCACCCATAACGCCAGTCATAAAAGCATCGATTGTGACCAACCCTGGGCCTTTTCGAATTTCTGGTCCAGTTTGAAAAGGAACCCATAAATCAGTGGTTGAGTCAAGATCGCTTAGTCTTACTCTGTCGCCAAATTTTTGTTGTATTTGTGTGGATTCGCGCAGCACATCACCCAAAGCCGCGTGCCCATAATCTGCCACGACTTCGTGATCACCACCCCTTAGACTCATTTGGTCTCGCTGAAGTGTCAACTCTAGCGCCCAGTCAATTCTCCGATCTTGCCAATCTGTTAGCCCCGACTTGCTTTCGGGTTTCTTAATTGGCCCTTCGACGCCCCAACGCTCAACAGCATCGCTTGCAAAAGCAACACCATCTTCGGGCAAAACAACGCCTTTGGGCAATTTCACTGAGTCTGGTCTTCTTTGAAGTCTTTTCAGGGTCGCATCACTCAACATTTTCCTTACTTCGTCAACTTGGTCAGGATACCTTGGGTTGAAATATGCGTCATTATCAAACCCATCCACCACTTTCCCATACTCCCGGCGCAGACTCTGTACGCCACGGCCTATCACACCGCCCAGCGGGTTAATTTGCTCTCTTCCAGAAACGCTCCCTATTCCATCAAATCTAGACATATAGACTCCCCTATCACATTAATTTAAACCAATAATAGATATAACAGCTTATTTTTGCAACTGTTTCATTTATATTAATATCTATACATTTAAATTTAGCATTCTCGTATGCCTACAAAATACATTATAATTAGCACCAACTAATGGATTCAATCATTTTCATACTTGAAGTTGCAGCCCTGGTAGGCATGTCGGCAATTTGTTCGGGGTTGAACATTTCCCTAATGTCTTTGAACCTAGCTGACCTAGAACGAAAAGTAAAACTCGGTAGTAAAAACGCCATGAAAGTACTACCGCTGCGTAAAAATAGCCATTTAACTCTTGCTAGTATATTGCTCACGAACGTGGCGGTCATATCAACAACTTCATTAGTAATAGATGAGAAATTGGGTGGCTTAATAGCAGGTGTTTCCAGCACCTTATTAATTGTGATTTTTGGCGAAGTTGTGCCCCAGGCATACTTCGCGCGTTATGCATTGCGGGTCACAGCTCGTTTTGCGTGGCTACTCCGTATCATGATTATCTTGACTTACCCAGTTTCAAAACCTTTGCAAGTATTGCTAGATAGGCTTTTTGGTCATGAAAATGCCAAACTTCACAACCGACGAGAACTAGGATTGATCATTAGCGATCATGATAGCAACAAATCCAGTGAGTTGGATAATGGTGAGATAAAAATCATGAAAGCTGCTCTGGCTCTCAGCGAAAAAAGGGTAAAAGAAATAATGACACCAATAAAGTATGTTTATTGGTTGGGCGAAGACACGGTTATTGACGCCGGTCGCTTAGATGAAATCAAAGCAAAGAGTTATAGCAGAATTCCAATATTTGATAAAAAACTTACCCTTTGCCGAGGAATTTTACTAATGAAAGACCTGGTTGATGTTGATTTTGACAACCATCCTCAGAAAGTTACAGATCTGAAACTACATCCAACAAAACTGGTCGGCAGCATGACTATGCTAGACACAATGTTTCACAAATTTATTTCCGCTAGAACCCACCTTATACCTATTGAGCGTGATGATCGTGTAGTTGGGGTAGTCACCATCGAGGACCTGGTCGAAGAAATCCTAGACCACGAAATAGAGGATGAGTCCGACCACATCAAAGGCCGAAAATAAGCACCTTTTTAGTTATCTATCATAAGAATAAGCTTGTTGGCACTCTTGACATTAGAGTGCCAATTTATTATGATAGAACTGCTGAGCCATATGTGCTCTCCACAAACGTTAAAACATAACGAAAGGAGAAATAATATGAGCAATCTAATGAAGTGGGACCCATTCGCAGAGCTGAGTTCTCTACAAAAGCAATTTTTTGGAGATGATTGGGTATCGTCATTCAAGGGGGTGAACATCCCCACAACAGATGTTTATATAAAAAGTAACGAGCTAATCGTCGAGGCCCACCTACCAAATTTCGACCAAAAAGACGTTAACATCCATGTAGATGGTAACACTCTAGTGATTAGCGCCGAGAAGCATGAAAAAGAAGAAGATAAAGGCAAAAAATATGTGGTGCGAGAAAGCTCTAGTAGCTTTTATCGCCGGGTAGCACTACCAGGAAGGGCAAACTCCGATAAAGTAGAAGCACATCTAGACGACGGTGTTCTAAAAGTCGTTGTACCCCTAACACCCCTCCCCGAACCAAAAAAGATAACCGTCAAAAGTAAAAAGAAGTAATTACGTATCCTTGTAGCGGATAACATGGCAAAAACAATGTCAGCTTAGTATGCAATATATGGATAGTTAGCTTCCTCCGCCCGTTTACATAATTCGGATCGTACGGTACCTGGCGAAGGCATACAGTTAATCCATCCTTCGTGTTCAAATTTGGGTTTAGCTTGATGACGATAAAACAAAACGGAAAAAATTGCCAAGAGAACCAACGATAACGAAATAAATACTACCAGTTTCTTATTTTTCAGCATACCCACAGGTGCATTGTATCAAAAAAGTCCTTACGCAATTGTCTGCTTAATAAGACGAATAGCCATTACAATCCACCGATTTGTTCAATTATATCTAGCTGTTTCACACCTGGGGTTAATCAAAAGGACGCCGAAGCGTCCAAATTGTGTTTTTTGTAGCTAGAAAAGCAATAAACTAATAAGCTTTTTTTGCGCCACCTTCTACTGCTTTTTCAGCATTGTCTTTAGACATCATTGCGCAAACAGTTGTTCCACATTTCTCGTGCTTGCCTTTGGCCATGTAACCACCTTTTGAAGTTTGTACAATTTCTGGTGCTGACAATTCAACGCCTTTTTCCTTACACTTAACGCAGTATCCTGTAACCATGTCTATCTCTCCTTTATTGATATTATATAGCCCGTCTATTATAGCGCCTATTCAAGATATCTCTCACCCTAAAATTATAATTCTTTAAATTTACAGATAGTAAAAATCAAAAACTCCCGATCAAAAAAGATTTCATATATGGCTTGTTACTAGTTTCCATTATAAATATATACTGAAGATATTACAGAGTTATTTCTTTTCTGATTTTGCTGCATTTATCGCATCTATTCGTTGGCTCAAAGTATAGTTTTCGTTTTTTAACGATTGAATATCTACATAATATTTTTTGTTCGTAAAATAGATGACTAATGCAGAAATCAAAACCGCACAGCAAATAGAAGCTACTACAAGTAAAATATACAATTTTTTAAAATCGTGATATTTTTTATCAACGGTCGTGTTTTCTAAATATACATTTTGACCTTGTTCAGCTTCTAAGCTAGGAATTTCGGGGGTTTCTAAGGACATGGCTTCTCCTGATGGGTAGGATAACCGCCATTTAATAGTATCGGCACGAATACTTTATCTATAAAATTTGCAGTGCATTTGCTAAATTTTCCAGCCACGGTTGAGGAAACTTTAGTGCGTGATCTACAATAACTCATAATATCGTTTCTGTTGGGTGATTTTGAACACTTTTGAGTAGACAATATTCCATTGTCAAATGCATTCGGGGATGAGTGATCTAAGCCCATAAAATGACCTAATTCATGAGTAATCTCATCGGCTAATTTCCACTCGCTATTTTTTTCTATTTTGTTATTATTTTTTCGCTCCCAAGCAATTTGAGTTGGTTGCTCTGTCACCAAGACTCTTTGATCCTGAAAACCCAAAGCTTCAAACTGTGCTTCAGTCAACGAAATAATTGCATCAGCTTTTTTTACATATTGCGCTATTGTGGACTTCATTGATGCTTCGAAAATCTCGCCCCCTACTGTGCTCAGACCTGAATTGTTATAGTAGTACCATAGTCCATTTAATCTATCCTTTTCCTTTATCCACGGCAACTTCTTAGAAATAACAGCAGTATCGTGCTTTGGCAGCGGGATACTCACAGAGGCGATTATTTTTAGGCTAACTAAACCGTCTGTAGCAATGTCAAACCGCTTTATTATGGTTTGAGTGTACTGTTCTAATTCGTTTTTGTTCAAGTAATTTCCGTACTGAACCACAACCGCAGTAATTACTTTGTCCGTCCTTGGTGAAAAACAGACGGTATTCACAGAGTTATCACAAAAATCACCCTTAACTTGTTTTGGTTGTTCTGTCTTGTTTTTTTCAACTGATACATCACTAGTATCTGTGTCGACTACTTCAGAAATTTTCTCGGCAGTAGCAATTTTATTTTTCAATTCCTGATTTTGAGAGCTTAAATTTGTAAGTTCGGTTTTTATGGATTGATTAACTTTGCGGTAAGTGATTAAACCGGCGGCTAATGGGATGGATAGAGCTATAAAAGATGCGAATAATGCATGTTTGTTTATTTTCATAATTAATTCACTAAATTATAGCATAACAATAATACCAAATATCGAGAGCATAATTCTTATGCTTGGTTGGGTAATGTGGACTCTAGTAACGTTCCGCGACCCCGCAACATCGCGGCTAGCAGCACAGCTGCACCGGATGGCTGCCTTGCGAACAGCCAAAAGGCTGTTCTCGCCCTGGCCTTTTGGGCAGGAGTTTGAACCCCATCATACCAATCAAAAAACGCCCCATCGGGACGTCTTTTGATTGGTGCGGGTGAGGGGACTCTAACCCCTGGCCTCGTCCTTGGCAAGGACGCGCTCTAAACAACTGAGCTACACCCGCTTTTCAAATTCGAGAATCCTCTCTCGAATTTGGTAAATACTTATCTCGCTGAACAGAGGAATATTATAAAGAGTTTTGTAACCAAACTCAACACTGTTATCTCAACAGGCGAACTTTAGTTTTCGTCTCGCATATCTTTTATCGGGTTACGTCGAAGATTGCTGAGTAGAGGCAACACTGCGCTAACAAGCCCTGCTAATAGTATGACTCCCAGCAGAACGAATATGTCCCTAGGGTCAAGAGCGAAAATCGTAAATTTTCTAGTAAGATCTTGCGAATTGAAATTAATTAGAGCAGAAACTGTTAGGTTTTCTGTCCACCTAGAATTAGCGATAAATGCTATCACCGACCCTGTTATTAACGCAAAAGACCCAATCAATCCTGAGAGCAACATTACATACCCTATGTAAATCTGCGATATGTCTTTGCGTTTGGCGCCGATTGCACGAAAGACTGCAGTCTCGCGGCGACTATCCGCAATAATTCGGCCTACCGTACCCATCATTATTATCGATGCAATAACTGCAAAACCTATTGCAGCGTCTTTAAAGTACTTGCTAAAACCCTTTTTGATATCGTTCAGGGCCAAGCTACTACTGCCGAAGGGTGTGATGGAAAAATATTTACCATCTTTTACGCACTGTTTCATAGGGTCTTCCCCATTGAGGCCTGTGCCAAAATCCAATTTGCAGTTTCCATTCTCTATAAATCCTCTTGCATCGTCTGCCGAATTAAACTCTACAATGTATTGATGTGGCATACCGTTAGGCTGGCCAGTGGGTTTGAAGATTGAACCTATGGTTGTGTTACTTTTAATAATTTCTGTCGGCGAGTACCAACCGCTACCGATTGTCGATCCCAGTATCCCGCCCAGTAGCTGCTGTATACCTGACGTGGCATTGCTAGGTGGATCGGGCACGATTCCAACAACTTTGAAGTTAAAAACTTGGCTTTTAGGGTCTTCCTTGCCGAAAATTTTATCAAACTGTGCTTGTTTAGATGCCAGTGTTTTCTCACCGAATGTCCTAGTGTCTTGCTTGACGCCAACATTTCCACAAGGCTTCGATGGCAACGATTTAATAAAAGCTGGCTTTTGGTATGTTTTATCATTTTTGTTTTTTTCTATTTCAGAGTTTGTAGCAACAACATCTTGAATAATAGATACTGATTCACCGTTGCGATAGCACACGCTAAAAGCATTGTCTTTTATCTTTTCACGGACAAACCTAATTCGTTCAATTTTTTCTGTTGATTCGGCTGTGCTAGGCAGAGGCCGGAGACCCAATAGTTCTTCGGCCGCAGTGTAGGGCGCCAAAACCGGTAATCTTCCGTCTTTGCTAATAGCCAGACTACTTCCCTGAAGAAGAAACGGGCTGAGTAGGCTAGGGTCTGCCAAATTCCAAGAAGATGTGAACGAACTAAGCCCGGTTGCGGTGTATGGGTCCTGAGGCTGCTGTGATTGATCAAAACGCTCTTCGCCCCCTTTCAATAC
Source organism: uncultured Candidatus Saccharibacteria bacterium (assembly GCA_964491925.1). GTDB lineage: Bacteria > Patescibacteriota > Saccharimonadia > Saccharimonadales > JAGQNJ01 > CAYRSA01. The sequence continues at coordinate 84,384 of CAZBGZ010000003.1, read as the reverse complement.
CTGTAGCGAGGATGGCACACCGCTTGAAACAGAAATAGGCATATTGATAGGCGTGATCTCGAAATAATTACTCGGGTTATATGAACGCGACAGTTTGGCTAAATCAGCCTTCCCAGGCAGGGGATGCTCTGTTAAATAATCGTTAATTACTTTTTGGCCGATAACAGTCTGCGAATTAACGACTTTTTCTTTGCCATTTTGACCGTCGAATTCGTCTATGACCCTGGGTTCTGTTTTATCATCATATTCGATCCCAAGACGTTTTGCTTCTAGTTTCTTTTGAGTGATTATCTTTTTCTGCAAATCCTCGGCACGTCGAACAACCTCTTTATTTGAGGGAGCATCAAAATTTGTCATTGTGGTGGCCGAAGTCAAGAATCTGTCACCAAGACCTTCTTGAGAAAAACTATTCAAACTCTTGAAGGCTCCTCGTGCAACAAATGAGGTTGTAGACAGGACACAAAACAATAGGCCAGAAATAATGACCGTCACGGATAATCGGACCTTACGCGTACGTAATTTTGTCACAGCCAAAACACTGGCATCTTTCAGTGTAATCATGCTATCTCTCCATCATGAAGCACTATTTCCCTATCGGCATGGTATGCAATCTTCGGATCATGAGTAACCATTATTACAGTAGTTCCAAATTTCTGCCTTGCAGTTTCAAACAAGTCAATAATGGCCATGCCGTTCTTGCTGTCCAGATTACCAGTAGGCTCATCAGCTAGTAAAATTTTTGGCTTGTTAAGAAGCGCTCTGGCGATCGCTGCTCGTTGCATCTGACCACCAGAAAGTTCTTTTGGCTTATGGCCGACCCTATCGACTAAGCCTACTGCCGTTGCTAGTTCTGTGGACCTTTCAATCCGTTCTGATTTTTTTGTTCGCGCAAACATTGCGGGAACCTCTATGTTGGTTTGTATGTCCAAGAAAGGCTGTAGGTAAAAAAACTGAAACACAAACCCAACTGTCTTGTTGCGAAAAACTGACAATTTACCGTCACTGAGCGTGCTTATATCTTGTCCGTCGACGACGATTCGTCCTTCACTAGGTTTATCTAGCGCGCCGATTAACTGCAAAAGCGTACTTTTGCCACTACCGCTAGAGCCTGTAACTGCAACGAACTCGCCTTGTTTTATTTCTAAAGAAACATTTTTTAAAGCATTCACATTTTCTCGTCCTAATTTATACTTTTTTGATACATTTTCTAACGAGACAACCACTGGACCAGTTGCTTCGTGTTTGGGTTTTTGTTTTTTAATTGCGAAGGAGCGCAGGGCTGCCGTTGCAGCTGACACATCCCCACTATAATAAGAAAGAAATGCTTCTAAATGTTCCTCTGTATTATTTTTATTCATGATTTATATTTATTGTATAACATAACCGCTTTTGTAGTATATTAAAAAACTCTCACAAAAATTATGAGAGTTTTGAAATGTATTCACGGTGGTGGCTCCTCCCGGACTCGAACCGGGTGAGAATTGCCTGTGGCAGTTCGCAAGGTAGTCAACTCTTGCAAACTGGTTTGCAAAGATGTTGCTACGGGGTCGCGGGACGTGACAACAAGGCTTTGTGCCCTAACAAAAAATGGTCAGCAGAAAATACTGACACACTATATTTATATTGGTGGCTCCTCCCGGACTCGAACCGGGGACACAAGGCTCTTCAAGCCTCTGCTCTACCAACTGAGCTAAAGAGCCGCAATAGTTTTGCGCAATAAATTGTTAAATGTGCAGTCTCTTTGTGTCCCTAGGGACCAACCAGATTTTACATGCTCTTCAAACTCTACCAACTGAGCTAAAGAGCCGCAATAGTTTTGCGCAATAAATTGTTAATGGTGGGCGGTACAGGACTCGAACCTGTGACCCCCTCGGTGTAAACGAGGTGCTCTAGCCAACTGAGCTAACCGCCCATTACGATTAATGGTACCGCAGAATAATAGCTTACAACAGAGATAAATTCAAGCTGGCTTCTTGAAAAAGTCCGCTGTCCCCAGTATGCTTATATCCGATGCGCGAGTGGTGGAACGGTAGACACGCCAGTCTGAGGGACTGGTGCCGCAAGGTGTGGAGGTTCGAATCCTCTCTCGCGCACCATTCTTCGTTGTTCTGTTTTCTGGCAGGACCATGAAGAATTTTGATCGAATAGGTTCGAACCCTCGGGTCGGAAACAGCCCAATGGCTGTTTCCGTTTTACTTACTTGCCCGCATGCGCAATTACTAAAAGTAATTTTGTCGCTAGCGGAAGATGAAGGAATCCTCTCTCGCACACCATTTAGGATTTATCGTTTCTTCCTAGTTTTTCTGATAATCCGACGTTTTTTATGTCGTTTTATTATCGCTCTTATCACATACAGCGCGACTACTATCCAGATAATGTTGAGGACTATATTAGTGTAGGCATGCTTCGCTATCGAATAGTACAACAGCAATATGCCGCCGATTAGGTTGAATATCTCATATCGATAAGATCGTCCATTCCACTCGCCAGCAGATACTTCAACAAATGCGATTAGGTAAAATACTCCCCCAATAACCCCCAGTATTTCCACTATCGATGACATTTTAGCCTTTAGCTCCTGGGGAGATGGTCATAAAGATGATCCATTGAGTATTCTTCGCGTAGTAGCGGCTTTATGTCCTCGATAGTTACGCCAATTTTAACGCCAGGATTTAGAATGTTGTGCGGATCAAAAATTGTTTTAATTTTTTCGAACAAACCATAGGCCTCATCACCGTATAATTGTTTTAGGTATGGAGCACGCAAACGTCCATCACTGTGTTCGCCACTCGTACTGCCACCTAGGCCAATAACCAAGTTGTAATAATCATCTATGATATTAAATACTTTTTGGCGGTCGCCGACAGCTGACAAATCTAAAAATGGCTGCATGTGTAAGTTGGCATTGCCGGCATGACCCCAAATAGCAACTTTTAGATGATACTTATCAAATATATTATAAATACCGTCCATATATTCTGCCAATCTTTCAGATGGAACAATTCCGTCTTCGATTATCGGCAATGCTTTTGATTTACCCTCCGTATGAGTAATAACAGACGCGGCACTGTGTCGAATCTTCCACAGCTTATCTTTGGCGGCACTATTAGTTTCTAACTGGAATGTCACACCATGTTTTTGCAAAATCTTGGTCGTACGTTTGCTCATTCGCTTTTGTACGCGGTCACTCTGGTTATCGAATTCTATTAAAACAATTAATTTATGGAATGGTTTCTCGACTATTCCCTTTAACTGGTTAGGGTTGATGTTGTCCAATAAATTTAGCAGATTATCGTCTACCACTTCTAAGGCGCAGGGTTGATCAGGCAACTTATTAATCTCCATAACTATTTTTTGAGCTGAATCGATATCATCAAAAAATGCAGCTATAAGTGTAGTGTTGGGGTTGTAAGGTTCTGTCCCCAGTACAGCCTCGGTAACTATTCCTAGTGTTCCCTGCGATCCTACGAACAACGGCGTTAGATCAAACGAACCATTTTTCTGTTTGATGTCTTGAATATCGTAACCGGCAGAATTTTTACTGACGTTAAGGGTCATATTATTGATAATATCTTTGTTGTCATCTATTAGCCCATCTAGGGCACGATATATTTCGCCTTCGAAAGTCGATAAACCCATTTTTTTGCTGAGTTCTCTTTTTGTCAATCGACCGGTCTCAATCACTTCTCCATTAGCCAGAACAACTCTGAGTGACCTCGTGTAATTGCGGGTATTGCCGTACTTTAGGGTTTTTTCGCCCCCAGCATTGTTAGATACTGCACCACCAAGAGTCGAAAACTCGATTGATGATGGAAATGGAGGCAAAAAACGCCCATGAGTGTGCAATGCTTGTTGCAGCTTGGCGTACACAAGGCCGGGCTCTACAACAACATCACCAGAGCGAGAATCGAGCTCGATAAGCTTATTCATATGCGCCGGGAAAACCAATATTATCCCCTCGCCAATAGCTGCCCCTGCCTGGTCGCTACCGCGCCCACGTGCAGTGATGCCTAGTGGACGGCCTCTCTCTGCTAATTGCCAAGCAAATTTAGCTGTTTTCCTCACATCATTTTCATTTTGTGGATAGACAACCATTGCCGGCATTAATTGGAAAACACCCCCATCCGTCGAAAAATACTTCCTAGCATCAGCAGACGTCACGACCTCGCCTAATAAATGTTCCTGCAAATAATGAGCGACCTTATTCATAGATTTTTTCTGTTCCCTTAGTGCGTTAAAACATTAGCATTTCTTTTTCTAATAATAACATAGCTAGGCAACGCTTAATCCTGTGTTTTCGGCGCTTCTTTAATAGTCCAATTGACTATGTTTGCAAATCTGTCAGTGGGGCTAACGAATTTTGTGGGCATAAATCCCTGAACGCTGTCTGCTGTAATGTACAAATACCTGGGCTGGTAAAGTGCTATCGCCGGCGCATCTGCCCGCCACTGGGCAAGCATTGGTTTGTACTTTGTAGCCCGAAGTTTCGGGTCAACCCGACTACGTCCACCCTCGAGAGCCTGGTCCAAAATATTTGATTTGTATTCTGCTAGATTAAGCCTGCCAGATGACCCGGCATCTGCCTGTGAGCTGTGCCAATAAGCATAGATGTCAGGATCGTTGCCCAGGCTAATGCCATACAAAAGAGCTTGATAGTTATGAAAGGCAATCGTTGACTGAAGCTCTTCATCCGACTGCAAGGCAACATCTAGCTTTACTCCTATTGCTCGCCATTGTTTTTGCAGAACACTGGTTACATACGAGTACTGACTATTACTCCGAGAGAACATTCTAACCGTCAACTCTTTGCCTTTTTTAGTTCTGATTCCTTTGTCATTTATTTTTACCCAGCCAGATTTTTTTAGTAGTTGTTTAGCCTGCTTGGGGTTATATGCCTGCTGAATTATTTTTTTGTTGTAACCTGTATGACTACGCAATAACAGGCTGTCTGATTTGATAACAGGGTATCCTAGACCGGCAACTATTTCGTCAACATCCGTACCTTTGGTTAGCGCACGCCTTACGTTGGCATCCTTTAGGATTTCGTCAGAGTTTTTAAGAAAGACCATTATTTCACCCATCAACGGCACACTGTATTCCTTCGTGGAAAGATCATTGGATTTGCTTGCCAACATTGCGTCCAAGCCAGCCGCACCAGCAACTTCTTTGTTATTAATACTAGTAGCTAATGCTTCGTCACTCCTAAAAGCCCGAACCGTGAATCTATCCAATTTTGGTGCACCGAGGTAATACTGTTCATTTTTAACAAGACCAACCTGTTCTTCTCTCGTGTCAGGAGTAGAACCGTCAACCTGTATAGAGCCCCACTTGAATGGCCCTGAGCCAACGGGGTTAGCGGTGTTGAATGATATAGAACGAAGTTGCGAAGCCGGAATGTTGCTGAGTAAATGTTTCGGCACAACTCCCGAAGTCAAAGAATGCGGGAAAGAGGCAAGGGCATGCGGTAAATCAAACTCGACGGTATGGTTGTTAATTGCCTTTATTTTCACCCCTCTCCAGTTAGGCAAAAGTGGTGATTGAGCATCAGGATTTTGAATTGTTTGATAGGTGAAAACGACGTCCTCAGCTGTCAGTGGCTTGCCATCATGCCAATGTACGTCATCACGAAGTTTTATTGTATATACATCTGCCTGGGGGTTGGAATCTAGTTTTAATGCTAAATCGCCCACCAGCTTATTATTGCTGTCGTATTGCATGATGCTCGAGAAAAGTAACTTGGCTACTGTCGAGTCTACCGGACCAGTTGCGTATATTGGGTTGGCATTGGTAAAAGAACCCAGCACTCCTTCGATGTATGTGCCGCCCTCTGCCGGCATTAATTGCTGATAGTACTGAGATAATCCGCGCACTTGAACAACTACGCCTCCTACCAACAATGCTAAGAGCATTATCCAGGCAAAAACAAACCTCCTGACGCCTACAAAACGACTCAATCGGCCAAAAAAATGCCTCTCCAAGCCTGCTTCGGCTTGTTGGCCAATATTCTCAACGTGTTTTTGGCTCTTCTTGAACCTATGTCCCAAACGTAACTTTCGTAGTTTATCCGCTGCCATTTAACCCCTTAGATTTTACCTACGCTAGAACAACGTTTAAAATAATCGAACCTGCGAATATAAATGCAGTGATTATTGTCATTTGGAATATAGTTTTGTCGGAGCCCCTTCGAACAGTGTTTATTTCAGCACCACCGCCAAAACCTGCGCCGAGAGTTGCCCCACGAGTTTGCACCAAAATCAAAATGATCATGAATATTGCGCTGACTATGGTAACTATATTGATTAAATTCATCTTTCCTCCAAAATTGCGGTCACTAGGTAGTTTACCAGTCCTATGATGATACCGGCAAGTAATGCCGTGCCGAAGTTGGCCACTTCTAGCTTGTCGTAGAACTTGCTAGCCAGTAGCACCATCAAGGCATTGATGATAATCATAAAGAAGCCAAGCGAAAATAACAGAGCAGGCAGGGATAGAAGAACAACAATAGGCTTTATTATAGTGTTGATAATTGCCAAGATTAGCCCAGCGACGACAATCACACCTAATTTGTCCTGATATGTGATTCTACCATCCCCAAGCACGCTAGCAGCAATCCACAGACCAAGTCCACAGACAAACCATCTAACTAAAAATCGGCTAAAAGAGTTTTTCATATTAATACTTACGTTTATTGTAGTTTATTCTAGTATCGCCGGCAAGCCGCCACTCATAACCCGGCAACCGTCTTTTGTAATCAATACATCGTCCTCGATGCGAACACCGATACTTTCTTCTGGTATATAAATGCCTGGTTCAACTGTTATGACCATATTCGGTTTGAGCAAAGTCCGATAGTCGCCAACGTCATGCACATCAAGCCCCAAAAAGTGCGAAGTTGCGTGAGGCGAATACTTTCGCATAGACTCTTTGGTTGCGGATTGTATTAAGCCCAATTCGATCAATACCTGACCAGTATAATTAGCAACATTTTGCTCGCTTTGTAACAGAGTCATACCTGGCTTTATCTGGGATATAGCATATTTCTGAATTTGTTTAACAGCTTCAATAACTTGTAACTGCCTATCGGTTGGACTGCCCATTACTACAGTTCTAGTAATATCCGCAGCATAGTTATTAGTTTCTGCCCCCACGTCAACTAATACAACTTCATTATTTTTTATAAAATGATTATTTTTATTGTAGTGCAAGGTGCATGATCTTTTTCCGCTACCAACAATTGGTGCATAGGCATGTTTAGCCTTTTTCCTTGTAAAAATCTTATTAAATTCTGCTTCTATTTCGTTTTCATATTTATAACTTTTAAGTGTTCCCTGGTTTAAAATTTCTCTGAATGCTTGGGTGGTGATATTAATTGCACTCTTTATCTGCTTTAGCTCGATAGGTTGCTTGACCATCCTAGCCTGCACAATAGATGCGTTAATTGTCCTCAGTCTAGTTTTTGGTAACATATGTTGTTTTATCTTCTTTCGAAGACGAAAACGCGCATCATTAGGAACAAAATCAATATTTTTTCTAGTAACAGGTGAAATATGGCCAACGTAATGCGCGTCACTGAGCATTTGGGCGAGTAACTCCCAACCAGCATCGTTTTCGTAGATTTTATCTACACCTGAAGTTCTTCTTAACTCTGCGTCACTGAGCTGACCATCGAAGAAAATTTCCACATCTGACCGTTTTGGGGCTATCAAAAAAGAATTAGAAGAAGAAAAAACAAGGACGTAATCTGGTTCGTTTATCCCACAAAAATACCAAAAATTACTATCTTGTCGAAATGCGTAGGTGTTATCTCCATTCCGTTGCATTCGGCTATTAGCTGTCAGAACTATTATGTCGCACCCTGCCTTGCCTAAAATTTTTTGGCGGTTATCAATGAAAAAATCCGCGTTCACAATTTCCCTTTTTTATTAGCTAATAAATATTTCTCTAGTATAACTGTTTTTTTCTTTCCGACTACTTTTTCTATATCTTTAGCTGATGCTTCCGACGCCCGCTTTATAGATCCAAATGACTTTAGTAATTGTTTTTTAGTGGCTGGCCCTATCCCTGGGATGTCGTCTAGTAGACTATCGGTTTGCCTTGTGCGCTTTAATACGGTGTGATAGCTCACTGCAAAACGATGTGATTCGTCACGAATTCTCTGCAACAACATAACGATATGTGAGGTCTTCGGAAGTAATATAGCTTCGAACTGATCTGATTTAGTTATGTAAGAATTTTTTGGCAAACAAATATTAAAATTACTAGACTTCGCGACTACTATTTCTTCCTCGCGCTTAGCCAGCCCAATCATTGGGATATGGTTTTGTCCCGCCTCATCCCTGGCTTTTATCGCAGCCCCTAGCTGTCCTTTTCCCCCATCAATCAAGAATAAATCCGGGACACCCCACTGTTTTATATTTTTTTGACTCAATCGCCTGGCAATGACCTCATTCATGTGGGCGAAATCATCATTCCCTGGTACTCGCATTTTGAACTTTCGGTACTCGGCCTTGTTGGGCAACCCATTAGTAAACACGACCATACTGGCGACGGTATCAGTTCCGCTCATATGGGAAATATCATAACCTTCTATTCTCATAGGTGGTTTCTCTAGACCCAATAAGTCTGCTATACCTGACAATCCGGCGTCTTTGCTGAGGTCCATGAACTCGCTGTCGCTAAATACGACTTGCCTAGTCAAACCCTTTAATGCAAAAAGTTGTTTCCTTAATTTTTCAGCTTCTTCGAATTCTGACTTTTTTGCGGCCAGGAGCATTGACCTCTCGACTGCGACTATCAAGCTCTTTCGCTCTCCCTTGAAATATTTTGTTAGCTTTTTAAGGTTTTCTCGGTAATCCTTAAGGGTGGTTTTATTCTCTTCTAGGCCTGGGCAAAGCCCCAAGTGATATTGCAGGCATGCACGCTTGGGAATACTTTGTTCGTGGGTAGAAAACGGAAAAGCCTTGCGTAGATGGGTCAGAGCTTTGCGGATACTATTGACATTGTAATAGGGGCCAAAGTATTGAGCCCCATCATCTAGTGGACGTCTAGTAATTGTGACAGTTGGGTGATCGCTACTATAAGTTACCCTTATATAACCGCTACTCTTATCGTCCCTCAGCAGAATGTTGTATTTGGGCATGTAACGACGGATTAATTCGGCCTCTAAAAACAGTGCGTCTAGCTCTGTTTCAACTGTTATCCAGTCTATATCGCATATATCAGCCACCAGGGCTTCTGTTTTTGCTTCAAAGGGGCGACTTTTCTGAAAATACTGGCGGACCCGGTTTTTTAGTACCGCCGCCTTACCGACATAAATAATCTCGCCACTATCATTTTTGTACAGGTAAACCCCCGGATCTCTAGGAAGCTCCTTTAATTTCTTTTGTATTTTATTCACGCTTTTATTCTACTGGGTTTGAGATTTTTGGTTTTTGCGCATTTGTCGCAAAAAGTTTTTTGTGTGCAGTTTTTGCATATCAAAACTAATTTGTTACAAGAAACGTTATCACAATTTTCGTAGTTGCTGGTTTTGCTGTGGCAATGAACACATTCTCCTATATCTTTGGACTTGTCAGAAAATCTATGTGTCATTCTGTCGTCAAATATGTGGAGAGCGCCCTCCCACAATCCATCATCTTTGAACTTTTCGCCATATTTCACTATGCCACCATCTACTTGATAAACTTCTTTAAATCCCTCTTTTTTCATAATAGAGCTAAGGATTTCGCAGCGCACTCCGCCGGTGCAATAAGTTACCACGGGTTTATCTTTGATATCGTTATACTTGTCCTTTTTCAGTTCAGTAACAAAATCATGTGTTGTTTTTGTGTCTGGGACTACCGCGTTCTTAAACCTACCCACTGCAGCCTCGTAAGCATTGCGGCCATCAAAAAACACCACGTCTTCACCCCGTTCTTTGACTAGATTGTGCAAGGCCTCAGGTTTCAGGTGCTTGCCGGTACCCACAACCCCTTTTTCATCAACCAAAATGTCATTGGGTACACCAAAAGCTACTAGTTCGGGCTTAACTTTTACACTCAGTCTGGGAAATTCTCCGCCATTTCCATCACTCCATTTGTACATAATGCCCTTGAAAAGTACCGATCGATTCATTTCGCGCTTGTACTCACGTAGTGACTCTATGTTGCCACCAAGAGTCCCATTAATGCCGTGTACACTGACGATTACTCTACCTTTTAGATTTAAACGGTTACACAATTCCCTCTGCCATCTCATGGTGATTGCCGGGTCAGATACTGGAACGAACTTATAATACAAAATAACCTTATTCATCTCTGGCATTATAACACCCCACCCCTGTAAAATAAACTCCGAACGAACACACTCAAAAGCCTGTAGTTAAAGTAATGACAAATTTACACCTTTAGAGTACTCTCCTCTAGAAAACTTAGTTTGTGGTTCTATATTATATGCAGGGTATTGCTTTTTTATCAGATGTGTGTTAGCATATGTGTCTATGAAATTTTTACACATGTTTTTAGCATCGTTTTCAATAATAGTAATGTCTATTATCTCAGCAGCGCCCGTAAGTGCTGCATCGCAGTGCATAACCAACCCAAATCATACTATTAGTTTCAGCAACTCTTTTTGCCAATTCCGAGTACCAAATGGCGGCATGGACTGCCAGGGTAAAATCCGTTATTGGGTAGCCAATGGACGTCAAGTAACTAGCATTAAAGCAGTTGGTGCCAGCTGTAAAAATGTCTCATTAAAGTTAGACTCTGGTGATGGTTATGGTGGCTGGAAAAGGTCTTCAAACACTGAAGCTGGTGTAATTAGGAACCTACCGGCATCTAGACATTTAATGCGAATAAAGTACCAGCTTTGCACAATTAATCAAAATACTCATGCAGAAGTATGTACTTTTGTTGAAAGAGTCCGATAAACTGCACAAAAAATTGTATATAAAAAAGGGCCACTAGGGTCCTTTTTTATTTGTTAGCAAGACTGCGGGAGTTTTGCTAACGATGAATAAATATATTGCTATGGTTATTCATTTGTCACCTCACGAATGACAATTCCAAATATATACCCTGCCTATACCCGTGTCAATACTTTTTACAGATTTTTGCCTACTATTGACATAAGTGGTACAATGGTTAGATTGTATAAAATTAAAGGAAAGGCGATAAAACAATGATTCCAATCACAGACTATACAGATAAAGTTGGCTTTACCGCCGTAGCAAGGTAACTGCTTCCTTATTCTCGTTTATTAACTAAAACTAAAAAAACTAAATTTTCAACCAATAATATAAAAGCAGCGGAGGCTGCTAGTATGAAAAATAAGAATAATAAATCAACTAATTCCCTAACTATAGGTTTGTTCGTACACCATGCGTTTAAATACAAACGTTACGCAGTGACTTTATTATTCACAGTGGTAGCCACAGTAATTGTGATGGACTACTTGCAACCTTATATCCAAGCGCAGGTTTTACAAAAGATAAGCGACGGAAATTATGACGTTCATAATCTTTGGCAAAGCTTTAACAAAGAACTAATCAGCTACGCACTCGCGGTCATAATGACCGGTATAGTTGGATGGCGTATAAATATTTGGTTGATTTGGAATCTGGAAATGCGAGTCCTTAGAGATATTGCTCAGAGAGTATTTAACCACCTTATTCGGCTCGATGCGGACTTCCACGCTAATAGATTCGGCGGATCACTCGTTTCTCAAACAAATAAACTTGTTGGTAGTTATATTCGTTTCGCTGATGCCTTTGTTTTTAATCTGTACACACTAGTCATAGGAATGGTTGCTACCATTATAATATTAGGACCTCGCGTTCCAATATATGCATTTGGCCTGATTGTGCTAAGCGTCATATACATGGTTGGTACAGTCTACTTTTCTAGGCCTGTCCGTGAAGCAAACAGGCACCAGGCCGAGCAAGAAAGCAAACAAACTGGCCAGTTAGCTGACAGTATTTCTAATATCATGGCAGTGAAAAGCTTTGCGGCTGAAGATCATGAATCTAAACGATATTGGGAAGAAGCCACTAAAACGATGCGTGCGACTGAGAAGTCAATGGTCACAACAACGTATCGCGAAACTTTTTCCTCTACTCTGACTTCGGCTATCGGAATAGGCGCACTGTTTATTGCGGTTTTCGGTACTAAATACTTCGGTGCTAATATCGCTACACTCTTTTTGATAGTTTCTTATACCAGTCATATTGGGATGAGACTCTGGGAGTTTCAAAACGTATTACGACAATTTAATCGAGCATTGGGTGACTCTAGTGATATGGTAAAAATTTTACAAATCGAGCCGGCTATAAAAGACATCGAGAAACCTGTTAATGCAAAAATCAACCGAGGCATGATAGAGTTCAAAAACGTAACTTACACACACAAAGGCAAGCAAAAGCCATTGTTCAAAAATCTGAATCTAAGGATAAAAGCTGGAGAAAAAGTTGGCTTGGTGGGCCATTCTGGATCAGGCAAAACATCTCTAACCAGTCTTCTGTTAAGGTTTGCAGACATAGACAAGGGATCGATAGAATTAGATGGTTATGACATCCGAGATATTTCACAGAAAAAACTAAGGACTAATATAACCTATGTTCCACAGGAACCTCTGCTATTCCATCGTTCATTGGCAGAAAACATAAGCTACGCGAGACCACAAGCATCCATAAAAGAGATTATTGCCATCGCGAAACTCGCCAATGCAGCCGAGTTCATTGAAGAACTGCCAGAAAAATATGAAACCCTTGTCGGTGAGAGAGGTGTAAAACTATCCGGGGGTCAAAGACAGCGCGTTGCTATTGCCAGATCAATGCTCAAGAATGCTCCTGTTCTGCTTTTAGATGAAGCAACTAGTGCTCTCGACTCTGAGAGCGAGGGGCTAATCCAAGACGCGCTATGGAAGCTAATGGAAGGCAGGACCGCAATTGTCATTGCTCACCGACTGAGCACAATCCAACGAATGGACAGAATTGTTGTCTTAGAAAAAGGGGAAATCGTAGAACAGGGTTCACACAAAGAGCTAATACGTGCAAACGGTAAATACGCTGACCTATGGAACCACCAATCCGGTGGATTCATGGAAGACTAAGGTTTCTATTTGTCCCAGGGAAAATCGTTTCCGCTGTGCCCCCAGCGGGCGGTTTTCTCGTACTGAGGCTTACGCAAATCTAAAGATTTTATAATGCCGTGAGGCGTCAAGTCATAACCCTCGACTACGTGTTGTACCCCGTCTACGGTAACGGTCGCCTCCAGTGGCTCCGCTTTTCCAATAGCGTATGCTAGATGGCAAAATACTTCCTTGGCTTTGTGCATTTTTAGGTAATCTACGGCAATTTTACGGGCCATATATGCAGCTGAACGATCTACTTTGCTGGGGTCTTTTCCGCTAAAACAGCCTCCGCCAATCGGAATACTAGGCCCATAATTATCTACTACCAATTTTCTTCCAGTCAGTCCAGTGTCAGCATCAAACCCTCCTTGGTCCCAGTCGCCTGCTGGGTTAGCGTGGACTTTTGGTTTATCAGAACTATCTATAGAATTTAGCCATTCCTGGACAGCACGAGCAAGTTCTTTTTTTGGAGCATGCTGAAAACTAGCGACGACGGAGTCGATTTTGCCATCTTTGAGCGTTACTTGGGTCTTCCCATCATATGGCCATTTTTTATATAAAAATTGATTTAGTTTCCTAGACAAAACAACCTCTGTTGGTAATAACTCTGACGTATCACTGCAGGCATAGCCAACCATTATTCCTTGGTCCCCTGCACCGCCAGTATCCACTCCTTGGGCAATCTCTGGGCTTTGTTTGACAATCAATTCGTCCAAATCTACGTCTCCAGCAAGGCGCTTTACTATTGGGGCTATGTCCACAACCGCATTTGACGTTACCTCGCCAACAACAAATACTTTTCCGTGACCGCCGACAGTCTCAATGGCTACTCGCGAATTTTTATCTCCCTCTAGGTATGAGTCCAAAATAGCGTCAGAAATCTGATCACAGAGTTTGTCTGGGTGGCCTGGGGAAACACTTTCGGCTGTTTTATATGTTGGCATAAAAAATACTCCTTTCGTATCAGTCCTGCCGTTCTACATACGGGGAAAGAATAAGGAGTTTTCGGTGTTCCTACATCTTCCCTTGTGCTAAAAGGCTAGAAGGGGCACCCTTCAACAAGTTCAGGATAAACCTTTAGCTCGTTGTGGTTGCCGGCAGGTCATAGAGCTAGATCTCTCGCTGCACTCTTGATACGTATTTAATTAATGTGCCGACCAACTATACCACAATACATCTTGTAACCATAACCACACAGGAGCATAATACACTCATCAACAAGGAGGTAGTCGCCGTGAACGATGATGATCCGATTCTCAACCAACCCCTAGAACTGCCTGGCGGCGAAAACCCACTGCCGCATAAAGGGGTACAAAGTAAAAAGAAAAAACCTAAAAAGTTTTTAATTGGATTGTTTGTATTTTTATTAGTCATTGGGCTAGCTGTAGTCATAGTAATGTTACTAAAAACTCCCGACAAACCAGTGTCGAACAACAGTAGTGCTAGCCCAGTTACCAACAATTCCTCACAACAGCCCGCACAAACAAGTGATGTGCCCGAAGCAAACAACACAGAATCTTATACAAGTAGCCCGTACCGAATCACCTTTTCATATCCAAAAACATGGATGTTAACTGAGGCAAGCGATAACGGTATTAGAGTCGAATCGAAAAAATTTAGTTACACAAAATCTGATGGATCTACAACAACTGGCAATTTTCGAATCTATATTAGAAAAGGTGGACGAGACCAAGACGGATCAATCATAGGTAAGGGCGTAGCCATAGAGCCTTCAGAAAAACTAAAATATGATAATCCAACCCCGTCTCAGCGCAAACAAACCAACCTATCTCAATTTGGCATGAATACGCCTGACAACTTTGCATTCTTCTTGATTGCAGGCAACTACGAGCTAAAGAAAGGCGATACTCTTGGACCTGATTATGGCAAAGAGGCTGAAACTATAATTATTGCTGGCGGGTACTCTAGCGAGGACCTAAAAGACGACTTGGCAACCAACGCTGTACCGACAGACTGGTTTAAAACGACTAACGCCTACAAACAAGCGATGGCTATACTACAATCACTAGAGATAACCTAAGCAGGCCAATTACTCTTCTTCACCGGCGTCTTTATCGCCTGGCTTTGTTTCGCCGTCTTCGGCCTCAGCATCTTCTTCGGACTCGGCTGCCTCTTCTTCAGACTCTTCGGATAGCTGTGCTTTAGTTTCTTCTACCACCGCTACAGCGTGTTCTGGTTCTGTTAGTAATGTAACTTTTTCTGGAATTTCAATATCAATTACAGTCAGTTTGTCGCCAATTTCAGCCAAACTTTCGATGCTCACAGTTACTTCGTCTACGAGATCACGTGGCAGTGCTTCAACCTTTATATTATCGAGTTGACGTATAACTAATAGCCCCGCTTTAACCGCGGGTGAATCGCCTGTGAAAATGACTGGAACTTCTGTCTCCACTTTTTCATCCTGGCGTATTGCACCGAACACCACATGACGAATTTGATTTTTCTTTGGCTCGAAATCGACGTCCTTGATAATAGTTAGAAATTTTTTACCATCTACGGTCACATCAACCGCGTGATGTTTGCCGGCCTTGTTGTACATTTTGACAATGTCAAGATAATCGCCTTCAACAATAACGGAATCTTGGCCGTGGTTATGGATAACAGCTGGTATTTTTCCAGAGCGTTTTAGCTCGCCCAGCCCTTTGCCCACTGTCTCGCGTTTTTTTAGCGTTACCGCAATTTGATCGTTGCTCAAAATTTCCTCCTAGTGGAATCTGTAAATAGTACATACTAGTATATCAAAAATTATCGCTGTTACCCAGAGGAATGTTATACTTATACGACATGTTTGATGTAGAACACATTGTCGCCAGCGGAGGAATACTGATTGTAGCTGCAATAGTTTTCGCTGAATCCGGGCTCTTGGTTGGGTTCTTCTTGCCGGGCGACACCCTTTTATTCAGCGCTGGCCTTTTGGCTTCCCAAGGATCACCTTCTTTACCATTACTGTTGTTGTTCACTTCCATTGCTGCAATAGTTGGAGATAATGTCGGTTATAGCATTGGCCGACGAGCAGGCCCACGAATATTCAAGAAAGATGATGGCATACTATTTCACAAAGACCACTTAATAAAAGCGGAAAAATTCTATGAGAAACATGGTGGCAAAGCAATAACAATTGCTAGGTTTGTGCCAGTGGTGCGAACCTTCGCCCCCGTAGTGGCAGGAGCCGGTAAAATGTCTCGTCAGCGATTTATGTTTTTTAACATCATAGGTGGTGTATTATGGGTTTTTTCTATGACTCTTCTAGGATATTGGTTAGGGGGCAAAATCCCCGGCTTGAGTAATTATATCGAGTACGTGTTAATTGGCATTATTGTGCTTAGCCTTGGTGGATCTTTGCTGCACATTATCAGAGACGAAAAAACGCGGAAAGCTCTAATTGCAAAAATAAAACTATCCGCACGCCAAGTTTTTCTTAATAAAAAAATAGACTAACTCTTTTTGCGGTTTAAAGCATATTAGACAAATACTGTCCGGTGTAGCTTTTCTTGTTTTTTGCAATTTGCTCAGGGGTGCCCTGAGCAATAATTTGGCCGCCCCCAGACCCGCCCTCTGGCCCCATATCTATTATGTGATCAGCAGATTTTATAACATCTAGATTATGTTCGATAACTATCATGCTGTTCCCCGTATCAACCAACGCATGAAGAACCTGAAGTAGCTTATTAACATCGTCCATATGTAATCCAGTTGTTGGTTCGTCCAGAATGTACAAAGTTCTACCAGTAGGACGTCTTGATAACTCTGTAGCAAGCTTTATTCGCTGCGCCTCGCCGCCCGACAATGTCGTCGCAGGTTGTCCAAGTGCAATATAACCTAGGCCAACATCAACCAATGTTTGCAACTTTCTGGAAATTGATGGAATGTTACTAAAAAATTCTAAGGCTGTTTCACAGGTCATTTCTAAAACATCGCTAATAGTCTTTCCTTTGTAATGTATCTCCAGCGCTTCTTTGTTATATCGCTTTCCTTTGCATTCTTCACAGGGAACATATACATCAGGCAAAAAATGCATTTCGATTTTTATAATTCCATCACCCGAGCAGTTCTCACAACGTCCGCCCTTAACATTAAAGCTGAACCTACCGGGATTGTAACCGCGAATTTTGGCCTCTGGCACGCTTGAGAAAAGTTCACGTATTGGCGTAAAAAGTCCAGTATATGTGGCCGGATTGGAACGTGGTGTTCGACCAATTGCAGACTGATCGATAACAATCGCTTTATCTAGTTGCTTAATCCCGACAATGTCATCGTGTTTGCCTGGCACAGTGCTGGCTCTATGGAGTTGCGCAGATAACTCTTTTGCCAAAATGTCGTTGATTAACGATGACTTGCCAGAGCCTGAAACACCGCTAACCACAACTAACATGCCGAGTGGTATGTCGACATCAATATTCTGGAGATTATGTTCGCGCGCGCCCTTGATAGCAATTACTTTATCATTACCTGTTCGGCGCTTTTTTGGTACCGGTACCGTTTTCTCACCTCGCAAATACTGACCTGTAATGCTTTTTGGGTTTTTTGCAACCTCTTCTGGAGTTCCCTCTGCTACAACGTGACCTCCATGAATCCCTGCCCCGGGACCAATATCCAGCAAATAATCAGCTGTCCTTATGGTGTCCTCGTCGTGCTCGACCACGATTACTGTGTTGCCCAAGTCTCGCAGGTGCTTTAATGTCTTTATGAGGCGTTCATTGTCTCGCTGATGCAACCCAATAGATGGCTCATCCAGAACATACAACACGCCCATCAATCCGGACCCGATCTGAGTAGCCAAGCGTATACGTTGGGCCTCCCCACCAGATAGTGTTTTTGCTCCTCGGGCTAGCGTTAGATAGCTAAGACCTACTTCTTTCAGAAAGCTGATTCTTGCACAGATTTCCTTTATTATCTGGGCAGAAATATGTTTTTCTTTGTCAGTTAGTTTTAGGGCCTTAAAAAATTCAACTGCCTCGTCGACAGAGTATTCACAAATATCAATTATAGAGGTCCTGTTAACTGTGATTGCTAAAACTTCTGGCTTTAATCGTTTGCCCTTGCAAGCGTGGCAAGGTCTCTCCTGCATAAACCTTTCGATGTCACGCCGCATAAAGTCACTTTCGGTTTCCTTGTGTCTACGCTCTAGGTTAGGGATTACTCCTTCGTACGTACTTTCGAACGATCGACCACTGCCAAGAGCGACTTTGTATGTTTGAGTGCCCGTACCGTACATTAATTTATCGATGTCGGACTGTTTTAACTGTGCTGTTGGAACATGAAGGCTAAACCCGTGAGCATCTGCAACAGCAAGCATTTTCTTCATGTACCATGCGTCTGTGTTGATTCGGTTATATGGACGTATAGCCCCTTCCGCAATAGTCAGTCGACCATTCGGAATAACTAGGTCCGGGTCTACCTCCATCCTAGTACCTAAACCAGTGCAAATAGGACAAGCACCATGAGGCGAATTAAAACTAAAAGTACGAGGTTCTAACTCAGGAATAGCTACTTCGGGATGGTCGATACAGGCATACATCAGGCTGTATGCTGCATCCGTTTTTGTGTCGGCGTTGTGTATTATTAGTTTTCCATCAGCAATGTCGAGCGCCTGTTCTATGGACTGCACCATCCTGTTCGAGCTGCTGTCGTTATTAACGAGACGGTCAATAATTATCTCAATGGTGTGTTTTTTTGCCTTATCCAAATCTGGGAATTCGTCAAGAGCGTAGATAACGCCATCAACCCGTACTCGAGCGAACCCTGCTCGCATATACTGTTCTGGGATATGCTCGAAAGCGCCTTTTTTATCTATTACTACGGGTGCCAAAATAATTAATTTTGCATCTTTTGTCCCAGAGTTTACTTGGTCAATAATCCCAGCCGGCGTTTGCCTGGTGACCGGCTTGCCGCACTGCGGGCAATGGGGCACACCAATGCGCGCAAACAATAGACGTAGATAATCATAAATTTCCGTAACGGTTGCGACAGTTGAACGGGGATTACGAGATGTAGATTTTTGGTCGATACTAATTGCTGGCGATAGGCCGTCTATTTGGTCAACGTCGGGTTTTTCCATTAATCCGAGGAATTGACGTGCGTATGAGCTCAGCGATTCAACATATCGCCGCTGACCCTCGGCGTAAATCGTGTCGAAGGCTAGACTTGACTTGCCAGAGCCAGACAAACCAGTGATGACAATTAGCTTTTCCCTGGGAATTTCAACAGAAATATCTTTTAGATTATGTTCACGGGCGCCTTTTACTACGATTTTCTCACTCATAAAGTCCCCAGATTATAGCAAAAAACAGGGGAAATTTCTAGGGTATAGAGTGATACGGCTAGTTATCCCACGCTCGGAGTCGTTGCTCGGACACGAATGTCGGCGGGGCTAGAACCGCTGAAACGTCCAAACGCCTTTCGACAAACTGAATAACGTCCCTGGGCGTAACCTCTGTTTGCCCATTCCACACTTCAGCGACGGGCATATTAGGCACGAACGCATCATCACCAGTTTTTTCGCGTTTTCGATGGTATACCTTACCTAAGCAAAGTTCATGAGCCCTATATAGTATGGCTGTTGATGGATGTTCTGGGTCAGGTATCAATGTGATTATTCGGCTGTCGGAAGGTTTTGGCTTTTCGACAACTTCCGACAACAATGCAACTCTATTGAATTTAATTCCCAACCCGACTCTCGGAAATTGTAGTTGGTCTAGTCCATCTTCTATTTCACCACGAATCCTACCAATACCTCTCATTTGGTATCCTCTATTTGCGGGTCTTCTGTAAGTTGACGGTACATCATTATTAAGTAATGTCAGTTTCATGAGATTACGATCATCAGCACGATCATCAGCCATTTCTTCTACATATACTCGTATTGGTGCGCGTTCACCCTCCGCTCTAAAGCTCTCTTGCAATCCTGATCTCAAGAATAGTAGGTCATCGCTGTCCGCCCGAGGCGCATCAAATTCAACCTTATGATAAATTCGAAGACTCGTAGGGTTAACTCTTCGTTGTCTTCGTGAGTGTGACCTAGCTGCATAACCATTATTTCTTGGCACATTTTCCTCTGCCCACTACTTTTTATCTTTAGCTATTTACTTGCTCAGTATTGCAAATATCAAAATACTATACAATGGTAAGATGAATATTAAAAAAGTCGCAATACAGGGCCAACCCACTTCTTATCACCATCAAGCGGCTCAGAAGTTTTTTGGCAAAAATGTACAGATACATCCATGTAACATCTTCAGGGATGTTTTTAGTTCTGTTGAAAACGGAATATCCGAATACGGAATCGTGGCAGTTGAAAATTCCCTCTATGGGGCTATAAACCCCGTCTATGACCTATTGCTCAAGAAAAGTTTATTTATAAACGGCGAGGTCAATTTACAAGTGCACCACTGTCTAATCGGTTTGCCTGGGGCTGAAAAAGAAAAATTGCAAGAAATATATTCACAGGTTATGGCACTAGCCCAGTGCGAAAACTATTTGGACAAAAATCTTCCAAACACAAAAAAGATTGATTACCATGATACCGTTGCCAGCGTCGAGATGGTCAAAAAACTTGGAGATAATACAAAAGCTGCTATTGCCAGCAAAGAAGCCGCAGAGCTTCACGGCATGAAAGTTCTTGCTCGGGATATTGAGGATAGTCCCCACAACACAACTAGATTCTTAATACTATCCAAAAAAAGACCGGTTGGCAGTGAGCCCAATAAGACCTCGATTGTTTTGCAAACACCGGCAGACAAATCTGCAGGCTCGCTACACAAAGCCTTGGGGGCACTAGCAGAACAACACATCAGCCTTTCTTCTCTGAATTCAAGACCAGTTATAGGAAAAAAGTGGCACTATATGTTTTATATTGACCTTGATATTGGTGACGATCAAAAACGTTTTGAGCATGCGTTATCGCAACTAAAAGTTATGGGTTGTGATGTCAGAGTGTTAGGAAGTTATAAAAGAGACGAAAGTTGAAATTATTTAAAATAATAATTACTGATTTAGCGGGGTTAGGTTTAGTAGTTTTAGCTATATTAACTGGTTGGCTGCCCGGACCTGGGGGCATTCCGCTGTTGTTAGCTGGAATCGGTCTATTGTCGATTAATCACGAATGGGCTAGAAAAATACTACACAACATAAAAACTTACGGATTTAAATTTTTTGACAGAATATTTGTAGACCATCCTATCGTTAAAATACTCTATGATTCGCTAGCGATAGCGATGTTTGCTTTCGGAGTGTATTTATTAGTAAAACTAACCGGATTCACCCAAACTGTTTCATTGATATTTGTTCTATTCGGAATCACACTTTTCTTGGGCAATCGACAACGACTTAAGAAAATTCTAGCATATTTTAGAACAAAAGCTTGAGCTTTATTTAGAATATTATTGACTTTGTATCAATAAAGTGTAATACTTGAATTAAACATTTATCTTGAGGTAAGGATATGATCGAATTCATCGTGTTAGGGGAAATCCCTGGCACACATCTTCAAATTACGCTAGCTTGGTTCGTCTTTTCGGTACTAGGTGTTTTAATCTGGGCTGATATGCGGTTTCATTCTAGCCACCAAAACACAGAAAAAACCGGCGTAAAAAACTCTAAAAAATCTAATCTAGCGCGGGGCTAATACTTTCAGCATATAGTCGAAGTTCTTCCAGAAGATATAGCTTTTCTTGATCTTTTGTAACTAGTAGTAATTCTTGTAATCTTTTTAGATATCCTGGCATCTGTTTAGAAATTTTTCCATCCCTGAACGTTTCCCATTCTGCGCGTTCTGAATCTGATAACTTTTTGGGGAAATTTCGGGCTTTATACAGGGGTAAAAGTTTTACCATGCGATCATCATTAAAGCCAAATTGGTCTTGTATTAGATTATCTGGGCTAGCATTGTGCACTCTTCCCAGCAAATTCCGATCTGCATCCTGTAAAAAACTATCATAAAGCCTACCATCTACATCATTTTCGTTTTCCATCAAACGAGTCTGCTGCTGTTTATCTAATATTTCTAGTGCCTTCATGAGGTTATCAACAAATTGTGGATTCGTTTTTAATTTGCCTTTATTTTTTTCAATGACTTCCATGTCAATATCCAGCCGATTTTGTGAAGCCTTATCCAGAACACTTATCGGGGCAACCGCTGGGCAGCGATTGTACTGCAGAGTTTTTACGGGTAATTGTGGATCTGTATGATCTTTTTTATACTTCCATAAATCCGCCAGTTTTTCCGGTGACAAATTAGTGAAGGCATCTGGATTATGGCGTAGATCATAGACAAGAGAACCTTGCTTTTTAGGATGATCAGCAATCTTGATAGCAATTGTAGCTTTCTCAAATTCGTGAGCGAATTTGCCGCTCACGTAAATGAACGGTTGACCATTATCGACCAGACTGGCCACTTTTTTCTTGTCCCTCATCGTAAATAAATAATCAAATAATTTTGGCTGTTTGGATTTAAGTAGCCTAGCTAACGACAGAGTGGCGTTCACATCACTAAGTGCATCATGAGCATTTGCATGATCTAGCTTGTTGACTGAAGTCAACAATTCCAGTCGATTACTGGGTTTGCCGCTACTGTCAAAAGGCCAAACTACGCCTTCAGGACGTAGAGCTCGGGTCATCCTTGCGACGTCAAGCATATCCCATCTACCCCTGTTATCTTTCCACTGCCATTCATAGGCATCATAAAAATTCCTGTACTGCAAAAATCTTACAAATTCATCGTCAAAACGCACAGTGTTATAACCAACAAAAATAGTCCCAGGGACTGCTATCTTTTCGTGAAATATTTTTAAAAACTCTGCTTCGGTGTAGCCTTCACTTTTTGTTTTTTGCGGTGTAATTCCAGTTACTAAAATGGCATCAGGGCTAGGTAAAATATCATCAGAAAGCGCGATTAGCATGTCATCTGGCTCACCTATGGCCCGCAGGTTCATGTCAACGCGCTGTCCGCCAAATTGCATGATGCGATCAGTCCTGGGGTTAAAACCACTAGTTTCTAGGTCATAAAAGTAAAAAGTTAAATCGGAGCTCGTCCCACTAGTACTCAATCTCGTAATCTCCATTTTTACCAAATTTAATTTTTGTTCCTGGCTCGATGTTTTGTTTCTCTAGCTCGTGCATTATCCCCATTTTTTTCATAATGTCACGCAACCGGCGAATACCATGCGAGTTTTCATAGTCTGTTCGGTGTGCAAACTTTTCTATTTTCCCACCTGTAACTAAAAAATATTTCTTTTCTTTAACGACTTGCCAAGGCAAATCCTGGGCCTGTAAACGGATTACTGGTAGTTCTTTTTTGTTAGTTTTCTTGATTTTTGCTTTGTATTTGTCGACCATCATTACGGTCGTTCTGAGTAGCTCTTGTAGGCCCTGTTTGCTTTTTGCCGATATTGCCAATATTATAGTAGTTTTAGGCACAACTCTTCGTAATTGTTGGATTTTGTCAGCGATTATTTCGTCATCTAAACCGTCTATTTTATTCAGTACAACTATCTGCGGTTTCTTAGCCAGGTTCTTTGAATAGTTTTTTAACTCTGCCTGGATGACCTTATATATTGGGCCAACTTCGTCCTGGTAAGCATCGACCAGATGCAATAATACCGAAGTTCGCTCGATGTGTCGCAAAAACTCGTCGCCCAGACCCTTCCCTTCACTTGCGCCTTCTATTAGACCAGGAATGTCGGCGAATAACAGCGAAGTATTGTCAGTATCCACCATACCCAAGTTCGGAGAAAGGGTAGTGAAAGCATAATCAGCTATTTCTGGTCGAGCATTACTAATGCTAGCCAGTAGAGTAGATTTACCAGCATTAGGTTGTCCCACTAAACCGACATCAGCTATCATCTTTAGCTCTAGTCTTATATGTCTTTTTTCACCTTTTTCACCTTTTTCGGCGACCCTAGGAGCCTGACGAACAGAGCTAGTAAAATGGGCGTTACCGTACCCGCCTCTACCACCTCTGCAAATTATGGCCTTTTGGTTGTCTTGTACTAGGTCAACCAAAACCTTGCCTTCTTCGTCCATTACCACAGTCCCGACGGGCACGTGCAGTACTAGATCTTGACCGTTTCTGCCATGACGTTTACGCTTGCTACCACCATCACCAGAGATCGCTGTCATTTCTTTTTTATAACGATAGGTCGCTAGCGTATCTTGATTGTAGCTAGAAAGAACTACGATATCTCCACCCTTACCACCATCGCCACCATCAGGCCCACCTTTTTCTATAAATTTTTCATGTCTAAAGTTAACGATTCCATTACCGCCATCACCTGCTTTCAGCGTCATTTCTACATTATCAACAAACATACTATCCCTAGTGTCTCATCATCCACCTCTGTTGTCCAGAGGGCGGCAAATGCATGTAGTTTACCTGGATCAGTCTATAAAATTGATACTTTTCAATCGAGCCATTGTGGCTGGTCCCAACTTCATGGCTTTAACTTCACTAGCATAAAACCACTTCGCACTCACGAAGTCATCATCGCAGACTACCTTTGCATCTTCAGAGTTAATAGGTAAATCAATAATGTAATCGTAAAAAGTCATGTTCACCATCACTCTTTCCTTGGTGTCGCGCAATGTTTTTTCACTTTTACCAGTAGAATGTCCTCCTACCTCAGTAATCTGTTCATTTTTTATTAATAAACCGACCTCTTCTTTTAATTCGCGCTTTACTGCATCTATCTTTTTTTCACCGTGATTTATTCCGCCCCCAGGTACAACCCATAAATCCGGGTATACGCCACCCTTTATACTCTTTCCTAATAGGATTTTATTATCTTTGGAAAAAATAAACGCCCCGACTATATCTCTTTTGATTGTTCTCATTGCTCACTTAAGTATATCAGTGATCTAGTATATGTAGCCGTATGCAGCGGCTTGAGAAGCAGAAAGTTTCTTGTGGGACAAAACACCGAAACCGGCAACGTTCATTTCTGACACTTCAACACTACCGTCAGAGTTTACCCTTTCGACATATCCAACATGACCATAATAGTCGCGAGGTGGGGTCCAGATGACAGCACCGGCTCTTGGGCTGTTACCAACACTAAATCCTGCACGCTGAGCCAATATCTTCCAGGTACTGGCATTACCTAGGTTGTTAGGCAAATCAGGACGACGGGTTTTTGCGTACCATGTACAGTAACCATAATCATAGCCGTTGCTTTTATCATATTGGGCAGAGAAGCCGCCCCAAGCAAAACCGCCAGTTGAGGCAACGTTTTCTACGGACGGAGTAGCCGCCACGGTTGCGGGCTTAGCGCTTGGCAGAATTATGTACTGCCCTACTGGTAAACCACCAGTTTCAATATCGTTAAAAGTCACTACCTGAGCTTTATCTACTCTGTATTTAGAGATAATTTCGTTTACGGATTCCCCGGGACGGACCTTGTAGGCAATACCATCTATCGGCGAAATTACGAGTTTTGTGCCGACACTAACGGTGTCACCATCCAAGTCATTAGACCAACGTATTGTGTCAGACGTAACGCCGAATTTTTCAGCAATGCTTGGTACGGTGTCACCTTTTTGAACAGTATAAAATTGGATATCGGCACGAGATTTTAGCGCCGTTGCAATTACTTGAGGTTTTGCAGCGACTATATTGTCTGACGGAGCTATTGCCAACTGGGCGTTAACGGTGTCGGCTTTATTCGCTACCGAGCTTGTTTCTGGTAGGCCAGCAGTTTTCGCGATATTTACGGCAATATCCGCAGACGATAATGCGTCTAGCGGATTTACGACTTCCTCAGACTGAGAAGTATTCAAAATAGCGTTACTTACGCCAGTACCACTGGTCTGTGGATTTTGGGCAACAAATGCAACTACAACCACAAGCAATAAGGCATTACTAGCCAATAAGGAATAGCGAACCAGTTTGCCCCGATTCTTTTTGGCAAGCATTCTACGATACCAGCGGTTATGCTTGATATCTGTCTGTATTGTGCTCAAACGAGCTGAAATTTCTTGATTGAGAGCTTCAGTGGTACGAATACCAGCCTCCAAGGCTTACGCCTTACACTATAAACCGTTGTTAATGACTTTTCTCGAGAAACTCGACCTAAAAAGGGTTTCTCTAATTTTTTCGCTAATTATCGGTTTGTAGACGATTCTTACCTCTGTTAAAACATATAACTTCAGTTTTAAATCGTAACCCCGATTATAGCATACTCGGTCAACAAAAAGCAATGCTTTTTGAGCTAATTCTACCCCTGTAAATATACTAATTACACAGTATTTTACAATATTTATCAACATTTGCTTGATGCTGTTCTAGCGTGTCAGCAAAATAGGTCTTGCCATTATCGCCAGCAACGAAATATAAATGATCTGTTTTGGCTGGTTTCCTTACCGCATCAAGTGAGTGATCAGTTACATTGCTAATTGGACCGACCGGAAGTCCAGTGTGTTTAAAGGTGTTATAACGAGAGTCATAAGTTAAGCTAGGAGTTTTTCCATCAGCTATGGCACCATACAGTACCGTAACATCTGACTGTAATGGCCCACCAGACCGTAGGCGCTTTAAGAATATTTGCGCCACAACTGCCCTATCTGTATCTTTTGCTACCTCTTGCTCAATTATTGATGCGAGGATAATGCCCTCATGAACAGTTAGGCCCTGGCGCGTAATACCTTCGCGTACTGCAGGGGTGAGTCTTTTTTGCATCTCGTCTAGAGACGCAGTAACTATGTCTTTGGCTGACGTTTGAGCAGTTTTTTGAAAAGATTCTGGGTACAAATAGCCTTCCAGGCTTGCCTTCACTGGCTTATCAACAAGTGCTGGATGGTTCTTGTAGTTCTGTGGTCGCAATGCCTCAACTACGTCCTTTGGCTTGAAGCCGCTGTTGATTAGAGTCGCCTCAACCTGATCTATACGTTGCCCTGGCAAAATTGTTACTAGATCAGTGGCAACAATCCCTTTCGCTAGTATTGTTACAATTTCTGGTACAGTTTGGCTGGGTCGGAGTGCATAACTACCGGCTTTGAGATCTTCTCGCAATGGGCTATTGCGCACGTACCATTCAAAGGCCCAACTCTCCTTTATTACACCTTTTTCTTTCAAAGTTTTTGATATAGCCTGGGTAGAATAACCAGATGGGATCTCGACCAGAACAATATTCTGAGACTTACTGACAGGTTTTAGAGCTTGGTTATAAATATTGTGTACAAAAGCAGCTGCACCAATCACCAAAACTATAAATAGAAAAATAACGCCGACAAGTAGAGTTTTTTTTCTTGAGTTTCGTTTAGAATTCAATTTCTTCATAATCATTTACCGGCTGGCCCCTGTAAGTATGACTGAATCCATGTAATCTTGCAAAATCACCTTAGCGGCCTGAGAATCGATGTCGGCCTTTGAGTACGGCTTTTTTTGTGATTTCAGGAAATCTTCGGCCTTAATAGAACTAGTAGCTTCATCCTGAAACACGACTTTAACGCCAGAATCAATATTCATATTAGACACAAATTCCCGGACATATTGCGTCTGTGCAGTATCTTGACCATTCAGATTGCGCGGCAGTCCGATGACTAATGTAGTGGCGCCTTCACTGCTAACTAGTTCTTGTAACTTAGTCGAAAAGCTTTTGTCATTGCCTAAAGTTACCAAAGCCTCAGCTATCAACGCTACTCCGTTAGCCCGGGCAATGCCAATCCGCTTTTCACCAATATCCAAAGCCAGAAGGTTGCCGACACTCATATTAGTTGTTTTTTGTGGAGGTGAAAACTAAATTAATCTTGGCAACTTTCTTTGGTGTACGCGAAACCCAGAACGGACTATATTTGACTTGAGCCTCTTTGACTCCTGGGAATTCTTTGATGATGTTCTCTGTTTCGCCGCTCTTTTTACCAGCTATGTCGGTTTTCAGCTGCTCTTGATCAATATCTGGGCCAACCAAAGCAGTGGTATCTATCGCAATAACCGTATCTCCGTTGGGCTTGGTTTCTTTGATTACAAACTTGGCAGTATCGATACCATCGTCCTGAATAGTCTGTTTTTCTGTATCGATTTTGTCTTTCATGCTGGCAGTGATGAGTTTTTTCAAATCATCTCGTTTTATTCCAACCATACTAAAGTCGGCACTATAGCTTACTTTCACATTGGTTGCTTCTTGCCCAACCCCGGGACTAACGTCAGTGTTTTCATTAGACTTTTTGAAGCTATCTGTGATTGCGTAATAGCCGGCATCCTCTAGTTGTTGTTTCAAATCTGTTTTTATAGCATCGTCTTTAACGTCCATTTTGCCCTTAGCCGAATCAACATCCTGATCACTAACAACTTTTATTGTTTTACTGATTCCGCCTGTCATTGCTGTTCCAGTAGCGCTAAGGCTAGAGTATCCAGATACTGTGTAGCTTGCAGCACCGACATTGTATTGTTCACCGTTTTTTTGTGCAACAACTTTTGTTAATCCTGAAAAACAATTTCCACCGCCGACGTCTGTATTGTTTATAGTTGTGTTTGATTGGGTTATGTATGTAAGACCATTTGCACTAACACCTGTTCCTGCTGGCACCGTTATAAATCCGTTGCCTACATCATCGCACCGTTGACGTATCGTGACGACTCCCGATGCTTTAGCGCTGAGGTCTTTCTGGCCAGTAGCTGGGACCTCCTGAGAATCCTCTTCTTTTTTCTCAGCTAGTTTTGATGGGGCAATGTTGTCAGACTCGTTTAATTCGGTAGTAGATGGGCTAGCGGTAATTTCTAGACTAGTATCAATCGGTTGGGCATCTGTTTCTATCGTTATAGATGCGCTAGGAGCAACAAAAAACGCCAGATACCACAAAACAATCAATGCAATACCTGCACCAATTATTATGAACAGTTTTTTACGAAACTTCTCAAAATTGGGTATTTTAGGGTTCTTTGCACCCTTGGATTTGCTTTTTTTAGCAGTTTTCGGTGGACTAGTAGCTGGTTCACTTGCAGCAGATACCTGTTCTTCGTTCATGTCTATTGCCCCTGCAGCTGCTGCGCCCGCTAGAACTCCAACAGGTGCTTTTCTATCAATTACAGGATCCTCAACATCAGCTTCTATCTCTTCGTTTTCATCAATCCGGTCATCAGGAGCATTCGGTATTTCGGGCTTTGATTGGAGATTTTTGGCAACATACAGCCCAGTAGCGCCAGCGATAGGCAAAAGTCCAGCTTCAGAGGTAATAAGCACCGGATGCTTTCCAGACTCATCGGCCGTTCTCTTTAACAGCTTCATGTTAACGATGCTCTGCAACGCCACGGCACGTTTTGGCAAGACAAGTGCTACGATTTTAGAATCGCTAGACTGTAATTTGTCTATTATCGCCGTGATTTCGTCGTCAACATCTATGTAGATTGTATCTTTAGAGCTATCAGCCATCTGTTAAACCTTTAGAATCCTATCAATGCGTTCTTTTACTGAACCGCTGGGTCCATCTAATTCTTGTTGTAGTGTGTCCAATCCGACGCGCAGCAACCCCATAGCGGTTATGAAAGTATGATCAGTTACATCGCCTGTTTTGTCAATAATCCCCACCACCTGATTAGGCTGAATATGTTGGACTTTGGGCTTTTTAGTAAATGGTAAACCGCGATACCAATCAGTATTATTCAAATCATGGACCAGCATTTCTAGTGATGATCCACCGCCACACAGTAGCATTTTCTGCGGCAAATGATCTAATTGGTCAAATTCGCTCAGTGCTAACTCTACGCCCTTGATCCAGACACCTAGTGTTTTTTCTAGTGCATTTACGACGCTCTTGTTTTCTTTTGCAGGGTGATTGGGGTCAGCCAATGCCATTTTCAGGTTCTCGGCTTTATCAAAAGGAATATCCATTTCGCGCTCTATTGACCTAGTGTAAGCCCGGCCGCCAATACCAAACATTTTAGTGCCCTGTACCCCGCCATCGTTAATAACAGCTATATCGGTAGTACCACCGCCCACATCCATAAGTATTGCACTCATATTCGTGTTGCCATCGTCGCCAATGACAGACCTTGCAACGGCAAAGGGCTCGGCTGCTACAGCCAGCAAATCAAGGTCCAATTCTTGGCTGGTTCTTTCTAAAGCCCCAATGTGTATCAACGGAGCAAATGCAGTATATAGCTGAACAACTACGTCTTTGCCTTGAAAACCCAGTGGATTAGTAACCTTATAGCCATCTATTTCGATTCCTACCAATGCGCTGTTAACCAAGCGAATTTCTACTTCTTTTCCACCTAATTCCCAGGCCAATTGTTTGCGGGCCTTTTCTTCGGCTCGTTTTTGAACAATTTTGATAATTTTTTCGACTTCTTCAATATCTAGTGGTTTTTCAGCATCTACCCGCTTGCATCTGACGGTGGTCGTGGTTCCTTTTACTAACTCGCCAGCAATACCAATAATGACTGTTCTTGCGCTAACACCGGCCTGTTGCTCAGCAATCGACAGCGCCTTGTCGCAGTTAGCTACAACCCCGGAAATATCAGCAATAGCACCGGCCTGCATGTCGCCCAGGCCCTGGTGTGCCCGTCCGACTCCGATTATCTCGGCGCCGCCTTCGGTGGTCATTCTGGCAATCAATGCCTTTACATACTCTGTGCCTACGTCGAGGGCAACGATATATTTATCCGAGCTCGGTTTCGACGGCGTGTGTCCTAGCGCAGAATGTTTTAACTTCTTTATTTTATCAAGCATAACTACTGTGGTAATTATACCATGAGCACAAACAGTCTAGTTAATGGATAAACGTTTAAAATGGGCATTAAATGGGCGGGTCCCTAATTCTGGGATTGCCCGATCGACCATAATTAATTCTCTAAGCGCAGGGAATGAAGCAAAGATAGTTCTGGTGACACCGTCTAGTGATTTCTGACATACATTTTCAATAACCCGTGGTGACGCAGTTATTCTCCTATCTGATATCGGAACAGCCCAACAGTTAACAGCGATTATAGTCCTTGCTGCCGGAGGAATAATTCTGTCTGCCCGTTCTCGCCTGTGACCAAAATTTGGTTGACTGGCTAGTACGGCCGCTCCTGCCGCCTCGGCCATATCTGCACAAATTAGTAGTCTTTGGCTATCAATATCAAGTGCTCTACCTGGCTTTTCTAGATTCCAGTCGTAATGAAAATATGTACCTTCGCCTTGTGCGGCACCGATTTTATGTTGTCTGCCTATCTCGTTGCCCCCGAACAAAGACAGAACACTGTTTCGTGGTAATTCTTCTACTGGGTCAAAAGTTGCTGTTCCCAGAAGTATGCGGGCCCAACGATGCCGCGCGGATATGTCACGAACCCACTCTGTTCGCTCTTCGATAGTTTTTTGCATGCCTGCAACTTGATCTAGGGGGACTGGTGATGTAATTAATTCTGGCGAAACAATGTAACCATCTGTTGGTGGCAGTTCATCCAGGGCAGTTTCAAAATCTTCCCAGGTGGGAACAGAAATACCGGTTACTTCCACTCCATTGACTGCCCCGAACTGGTGGACACCATGCTCTCGCACATATCGTATTGATATTAAGTCACTCTCTAAACTCATATACGCCTATTTTATAACTGATTTGCTTTTATTGCAAAACTGCTTTGATGCGTCGGATTCCAGCGGATGAGGATTCTTCTTTTATGATTTTGAAAGTTTTTCCGTCTTCTATTAGCTGGAGAGTATGGTCTACGTGCGGACCACCGCAAATTTCAAAGCTAAATGGTTTTTCGGCGCCATCGGCGATCATTTTGTAGACTTTTACAGTATCGCCGTAACGATCACCAAACTGCCCCAGAGCACCTTTTCCCTCACGAGCAACTTTTGTAGGGTATTCGTGCCATGTAACTTTTAAGTCTTTTTTGATCTGTTCATTGACTATTTTTTCAACTTTGTCCAGTTGTTCACGGGTCACTTTTTCAGGATGGCTAAAGTCAAATCGCAGTCGCTCTTCAGTGATGTTGGATCCGCGCTGAATAACGTGATCGCCTAAAACATCTCGCAAGGCCTGATACATCAAGTGCGTAGCAGTATGGTACTTTTTGTGTTGCAGCGTCTGTCCACCAAGGCCACCTTTAAACGTACCTTTCGTAGCAGTCTGACTCCGCTCGCGCTGTTCTTTCATCTTCTCACCAAATTCTGTTTTCCAATTTTTTGATACTTCATAACCCTGCATTGCCACCTCTTCAATACTGAGTTCTGATGGGAAGCCATAAGTATCGTAAAGTGTAAATATGTGGCCACCGTTCAGTTTTCCGCCTTCGGACATCTTTTTTAACTCACGGACACCCTTCCGTAATGTCTGGCGAAAGACTTTTTCTTCTCGTACCAATATCTCGATTACATCGTCTTTTTTGGCCTTTACCTCTGGAAAATCATTTTCATATAACTGAGTAATGACTGGCACTACTTCTTGCAAAAAGTTTTGCTCGACACCCAGCTCAAAGGCGAATCGAATAGCACGGCGTAGCAGTCGACGCATAACATAACCCTGTTCTTTGTTACTAGGCGTGACACCGTCCACAGCTAGCCACGTTGCGCTACGTAAGTGATCGGCGATTACGCGCATAGCGGTTGTGTGAGAGTCGTAATTTTTTCCGCTAATTTTCTCTAGCTTTTCGATAATTGGCCACATTATGCTGATCTTGAAAACATCAGGACTATTTATTGCAGCCATCGCGATACGCTCCAACCCTCCACCAAAATCTACGTTTTGTTTAGGTAGTTTCTCGATACCTTTTTCTGTTTTGAGATACTCCATGAACACCGAGTTGCCAATTTCAACAAACCGCCCACAGTCACAGTTTGGATGACAATTTTTCCCGTAATTTGTGTCATGTTCTACGAAGTCAAATTCGTAAAAAATTTCTGTCGTTGGCCCACCCGGTTCGCCAGCTGGCATATTTTCTGGCTGCCCAGAGCGACTCCACCAGTTTTTCGAACCATCGTAGAAAAATATTTTCTCACCCGGTTTCATGCCTCTTTTGGCGGCTTCGTCTTCGCTACCCATGTCGGCCTCAATTTTCTTGATATCATTTTCACCCAAAACATCTTTCCAAATACCCGCAGAATCAGCGTCTCTGGGGACATTGTATTTTTCATCCCCAATGAACAAAGTTATAAAAAGCTTGTCAGGTTCCAGGCCAATTTCCTCTGTTAGTAATTCCCAAAACCAAGGGATTTGTTCCTTCTTGAAGTAATCACCTAGGCTCCAGTTACCCAACATCTCGAAAAAAGTGTCGTGTCGATTGTCGCCTACTTCTTCAATATCTTGCACGCGAATAACTGTTTGGCTATCGGTCAGTCGCACACCAGCTGGGTGTTTCTCGCCGAGCAAATATGGCAACAACGGTTGCATACCACTACCAGTAAATAGCGTCGTCGGGTCATTGTCGGGGACCAAAGGAGCACGTGGAATCACTTTGTGCCCACGTTTTTCAAAAAACTTTAAGTAAGCCGCTCGTATCTCTTGTGCATTCATCTGTTATATTCTACCAGATATAATCTTTAGTCTACAAAACCAGCAACTTTTCTGGCATTAAGGCACTCGTCTGATCCAACCTCCATAACATCACAAGCTTCAGGCCTTGTTGGTGAATCGTATATTAAACACCTGTTACCGTCCAGATGTCCACAGTCCTCAACAAGCGTTGATACTTCTATGTTAGCAGGGATTACAGCCGTGAAGGGCTCAGGGTAACTATCTGGTTCATGCACCGTAAAACTTCGTTCATTTGGCTCAGCTGGTATCACTACTTTCCTTTTGATTTTCAGCGAATTTAGTACGACTTCTGTCTTAGATAACGTAATGCCCATACCTGCGCGGCAACAAGCCGCGGAGCAATCATCACACGAGATATCACTTCGGTTTGGACCACTTTCAGGGAAGAAGCCCATTAAACTATCACCCCTCCGCCAAGGACTAAATCACCATCGTAAATAACAGTTGATTGACCAGGCGTTATCGCTCTTATTTCGTCCTTTAGTTGAATGACTGCGCAGTTTTTGGACACCACATGTAGTGTTGCGTCCGTCAAAGGAGCTCTATGTCTAGTGCGGATCTGTACTATTAATTTATCTTTCGGTACGTTATTTATCCAGTGCGTATCTGTTAATTGTATTTTTTTGTACCAGAGGTTTTTGTCGTCTAGGTTAGTCGTAACGTATACCTCATTTTTACCCATATCTTTACCGACTACGTAGTACGGCAAACCGCCGCCTATACCAAGGCCCGAACGTTGACCGATAGTGTAGAAAATCGCACCATCGTGCTCACCAATTACTCTTTTATTTTGATCGATTATTTTGCCTGGTTTTGATTTAACGTATTGACTCAAGAATTCTTTAATACCAACCTTGCCGACAAAACAGATACCCATACTTTCTTTCTTCTCGGCCGTGGCAAGACCAAATTTCTTGGCTAATTTTCGTACTTCTGGCTTTGTGTGTTCGCCTAGCGGAAAGCGCGTTTTCTTTAGCGCATTTTCCGTAACGCGATACAAAAAGTAAGTTTGGTCCTTATTTTTGTCCTTTGCCTGATACATTTTGCCATCCTTAACTTTTGCGTAGTGGCCGGTAGCGATAAAATCGGCGCCGTCCTGTAGGCATGTTTCCAGAAACAGTTTAAACTTTACCTCTTGATTACACATAATATCGGGGTTTGGTGTCCGACCGGCTTTAAACTCGTCGATCATATAATCAACAACTTTGTGCTTATACTGTTTCTCGAAGTCAAACACCTTAAAATCTATTCCGAGCTGCACTGCCACGCGTTTGGCATCCTGGAAATCCTCTTTCCATGGGCAGTCGAAACCAGGCAAGTTCTTTGTCCAGTTTTTCATATAGACTCCGACAACATTGTACCCCTGCTCTTTAAGAAGTGCCGCCGTAACAGAGCTATCAACTCCGCCACTCATTCCAACATAAACAGTTCTAGACATACAGTAACTCTTTCAACGCTTGGATTACAGTATTTACGTCTTTTTTAGTAGTTTTTCTACCGAGGCTGAAACGAAGCGTGGATTGGGCTCGTTTGTCTGATAGCCCAATTGCTTTTAGGACATGTGATGGCTCGTCGTTGCTAGCACTGCAGGCCGAGCCAACGGCACACATGATCCCTTTTTCGTCTAGTTGCATCATTAATCGTTCGTTATCAACACCGGGGAAAGTCACGCTGATGTTATTCGGTAACCTTTTTTTTAATGAACCATTTATTTCGCAATCAGGGAAATTTTTAATTAACTGGCGGATAAAGTCGTCTCTGATTTCTGCCAGCCTTTTGGCTTCGACTGGCCGCATTTCTTGGGCAATTTCTAGGGCTTTTGCAAAACCAATAATACTGGAAACATTTTCTGTGCCACTACGAAGTCCGCGCTCTTGTCCGCCACCTAGTATTTGCGCTGATATCACAACACCTGTTCGTATATATAGTGCGCCAGATTGCTTCGGGCCGTATATTTTCCCGCTATTGAGCGTCATGAGGTCTACGCCAAGACTTGCAGTGTGCAAATCTAGGTAATTTCCTGCCTGACAGGCATCAGTGTGCAGATATATAGGGCGCTTGTTATTACTGTTTGCACGGGATTTTCTAATTTTTTGCAACAGTTTCGCAATTTCCTTGATTGGTTGGATGGTTCCGATTTCGTTATTAGCGTACATTACGCTAACTAGAACAGTTTTATCATCGACAATTTTCTCTAAATAACTAACATCCACAATACCGTCTTTGGTAGCTTTTACCTCTTTATTATTATATTTGTTGGCAGGCTCTAGGATAGATTCGTGTTCTATGACACTAACTACTACATTCCCATCCGGATATTGGTCCACAATTCCAGAAGTTGCTAGGTTGTTGGCCTCTGTCCCCCCAGCTGTAAAAATAATCTCGGAAGGTTTTGCCCCCAACCAAAATGCCACAGACTCTCGCGCTTTTTTAACATCATCAGCGACAGATTTTGCTGCTAAATAACTGGCAGATGGGTTATAAAAATTATCCGCAAAATACGGCAGCATAGCTTCTAAAACAGCTGGATCAACGGGGGTTGTAGCGGCGTAATCTAAATATATTGTTTTTGGGTACTTCATTGCTTGCCTTTATCTTAACGCAGTACTTAATCTAAGAATAACTTGTTCTTGTTCAGTTGCTGGGTATGGCTCTGCTGGCTGTGGGATGCCCGCATAATACATGCGACTAGCCGCAATGGTATCGCCTGCATCAACTCCTGCCATCCACTCCAAAAAAGGGGTTGGCAATGAACCACTAATCGCTTGCCCATTCAGTCTCTGTCTAACTATTTCGTTTAGATTTCTATCACCGGCATCAACTGCCATCTCAAAATGCTTCATTTCATCTTCTAGTCCAAAACCTTCTAAATGCCAAACATCCTCGTATGCATTTACATATTGCCTGCAAACACTTCTATAAAGTTTTCGTAAGTCGAAGGATGTGCCGTTGGCTTCCTGCATAGCACAACGAATTAAAGTCTGCCCCATGTGACCACCCCATGGGTAAATATCTCCGTAGCAGTACACTCGGGGTAAATCTGGTTTCTCAATACCAACGGTTTCGCTTAAAAAGTTTCGTGCCCACAAAGGAGTAATCTCAATACGCTCCTTCATCTCTGGTCTATCCGTTCATTAGGCGAAGTTATAAACTTCTCTTTTAACTCTTGTTTCGTACAGTTTCGCGGCTTTGTATAACCGGCGGACTTCATCTGGGCTGGCCTGTTGGTAATGTCCGCCATTTTGTGACTTTAGAACACCATTTCCAGGTCGGACGTCGTAGCGAGTAGCTAAGATTTGTCTTTGACCATTTTCATCCGTCCATTCTTCGTGCCATACCCACGTGTGTCTATCTAGGCAAAAAAAGTCTCGGCTGTGGCCTTTTGGAACATCACCGAAAACGCGACCACCAACTTTCGCCTCGTGCCTAATTAGGCCTAGGCGAAGTTCGTTTAGTCGCTCTTGTTTTTTTGAGGCATGCGACTGAGACACTAGCGTGTTTATAAGGTCTTTAAACATTTAGGGCATCCTCGTTTGGTGCTTGAGCAATCTCTATAGCCAGTGCATTGGCTTCATCAAGCGC
The DNA here is from genome assembly GCA_964491925.1 of uncultured Candidatus Saccharibacteria bacterium. GTDB lineage: Bacteria > Patescibacteriota > Saccharimonadia > Saccharimonadales > JAGQNJ01 > CAYRSA01. The sequence continues at coordinate 47,229 of CAZBGZ010000003.1, read as the reverse complement.
GATTTTTGCTCGTTGTTCGGGCGTCAAGTTTGCTATTTCTGCGTTCAGAACACCCTGGCCGTCGATACCCGTTATTTCTTCTAGAATATCGGCTGACACTGCTTCTTGCGCGACTGGGGTTAATTCGGGTCCAACTGCAGGAGTTCCTGGTTGGTCATTCATCCCTGTTATGTGTGCTAGAACTTCTGGTGAAACTGGTACTGGTTTTACTGCTGGCAATCTTGCTACTTCGTCACCGAGCCCCGCCACACCCGCTACAAATTCTGCAATTCGAGTATCGACTACTCCCTTCATCTCGGCGCTAACGCTAGGATGTGTTTCGATGGGCGCTGTTTCGCCGCCAATTCCGGGAATAAAAGTAGTAAAAAAATCGTCTAAAATTGTCATGTCTCTCTTAAAGGTTAAATAGCTCCCGTGCGTTTTCGGTCGTCTGTTCTGCAAGCTGCTCAAGGGATTCTCCTCTCAAGGTCGCTAAAAACTCCGCCGTCAGCACCAGATGCTTAGGCTGACAGATAGTACCACGAAACGGGCTAGGAGTCAAGAACGGCGCATCTGTTTCTAGCAGTAGTTTTGACAACGGGACAGCTTTAGCCATTTCTAGTTGTTTTTGGTCTTTGGTAAATGTCATGATGCCGTTTAAGCCAATATAAAGCCCTAGGTTAAGTATTTTGTCAAGTTGCGCCTTTGTACCAGTAAAGCTATGAACAACGCCCCTAATGCCCTCAAAATTGGCTACAATGGCAAAAAAATCATCAAATACGTCGGCTGGATTGTCTTTTGCCCCTCGCAAATGAAAAATAACTGGCAAGTTATGTTCTTTGGCCAGCGCTAATTGTATAATTAACAGCTTTTTCTGCACTTCTTTCGGCGAGTGCTCGTAGTAATAGTCTAAGCCTGTTTCACCAACAGCAACGACTTTTGGGGACAGAGCCAAGCTCTGAAATTCTTTTATGGCCAGTGGGTCATCTATATACTCCGCGCCTTCGTGCGGATGGAGGCCTATCGATGCCCAAATGTTATTGTTCTGGGCTGCCATTTCTATTCCTAGTTTGCTATCATCCAACGTACAACCAACACATAACAGCCGCGTGACTCCTGCTTTTCGAGCATCCTCTATGACTACATCGGGGTCCAAGCCGTAGTCATCAAAGTGAATATGAGCATGCGTGTCAAAAAATTTCATCTGGCTTTCAAGCCTGTTTTGGGGTTTTTGCTTCATCAGCTTTCGGGAAAAGAGTACTTTCTGGGCTGCGAATCACACCTTCTTGAAATACATGACGGATTTTAACGGCAGTAGTAGGCATAAATGGTTCTAGCATGTCAGCGATTTGCAGCAAACAACTAACTTGGTAAGCCAGGACATCGCGTAGATGTCCATCGTCGTCGTTTTTGGCAATTTCCCACGGTTTCTGTTCTTCTATGTACTGGTTTAGGCCACGTACTTGTTCCCACACCTCGTCGAATGCTCGGTCAAATTTGCACAGTTCGAGCGCCTGGTTGTACTGGCTAGTGTCGTGTTCCGATTCTGGGATTTCACCGATTACGCCGTTTTGGTAGCGGACAATCATAGCTAGTGTTCGCTGAACGGCATTTCCTAGCTCGTTAGCTAACTCGTTGTTGTAAACCTCTTCAAATTTTGCCCAAGAAAAGCTTCCATCGTCGTAACTAGGAATATATCGTAAGAAAAAGTAGCGAAATGGGTCAGTACCGTATTTACTAATGACTTCTTGTGGTGAAATAACGTTTCCTAGAGATTTACTCATCTTTTTGCCATCAACGTTCACGAATCCATGAACAAATAACATTTTTGGTAACGGTAAGCCCAACGCTAACAACATTCCTGGCCAAATAGCAGCGTGATGACGGATGATGTCTTTGCCGATAACCTGGACATTGGCTGGCCAATAATCTTTGAAGTCTTTGTGTTCAGGGTAACCCAGAACAGTAATGTAGTTCATTAGCGCCTCAAACCACACGTACATAACCTGACTAGGGTCGCCGGGGACTGGAATACCCCAAGAGATCGTCTCTTTAGGCCTAGATATACTGATGTCATCTAAACCGTCATTTATAACCTGCAAAATCTCGTTTTTACGAGTGGTAGGAATTATCTTGAAGCTACCGTTATCTATAACTTTCTTGATTTGATCTGCAAAAACACTAAGTTTAAAAAAATAATTATCTTCTTTCAGCTTTTCGTAAGGGCGGTTGTGGTTTGGGCATGCACCTTTGTTTTCTTTTGCGACGGCCTCTGTTATGAACGTTTCGCATCCCGTACAGTACCAGCCCTCGTAACTGCCCTTATAAATGAATTTTGCCAGGTTTTTCCAGACAATTTGGGCGCGCTGTTCATGCCCAGCATCAGTAGTGCGGATAAACCGGTCATTGCTGATATTTAAAGATTTCTGAAGATCACGGAATTTTTGACTGATTTGGTCGGTGAATTCTTTTGTGTCTAGGCCTAATTCTTTAGCCTTTTCGGATATTTTACCACCATGCTCATCTGTTCCCGTGCTAAAGATAGTTGGTTTTTTCTGCTGGCGGGCATACCTAGCCAGAACGTCAGCCTGCAATAATTCCATAGCAAACCCAATGTGAGGGTCACCATTTACATATGGAATTGAAGTAGTTACGTAGTATTTCATCATTAGTCTTTCAAGTATTCGTTATTAATTGTATTAAATATAAAAATCAAAGTAAAAGTAGTCTGCCCTAGGGCATCATCCGCATGGTTCGTATCGTATATGCGTTTGTCATCTCATTTATCAGTATATCACCACCGTCAGGCTGATGGAACGGCTATCTTCCCCTAGCCCTAGACATAGCAAATTTACCCCAATTTGTGTCCGGTCGAACACATTCAGAGGTAAATTGAATATTAAAAAGTTAATTTTTAAAAGAGAGGGACTTGTTCGGGGATTTCTGGCTTGGTTTCGCCGAAATGGTCGGCTAAACGGCGCAGTAAATCCCCCTGCCCAGCATTTATTTTTATGGCAGCCTGGTGCAGGTCGAACCATTCACCTCTGTCAATTTCTGGAAAAGATTGTTTTTGGCCTGTTTTTGGCGGCCATTCAATCTCGAATGTATTACTGCTGATTTTAGTAGGGTCCAGGTCACCTTCAACGGCCCAGGCTTGGACTTCCTTGTTATTAACTTGTTTTATTTTACCAAGGTCTAACAGTTTCCCATCTGGCATCCCCAGGCCGGTTTCTTCTTCAAATTCCCGCTTGGCGGTGGTTAAAGCATCTTCACCGTCCTCAATTTTACCCTTTGGGATAGTCCAAAAGCCTTTGTCGCGTTTAGCGAAATATGGCCCCCCGTTATGTACCAAAAATACCTCTAATTGGTTATATTTTCGTCTATAAACTAGTATTCCTGCAGTCTGAACCGGCATGGCTAATTAACCTTTTTAGTTATTCCCAATTTCTGGTTTTATTTTTTTCTTCTTTTTCCCTGAATGCCTTTTCTAAGTCAATATCTAGTCTGTTACAAAGGTCAATTAGCAACCAGAAAACATCAGCTGCCTCTTCTTCGACATCATGGTGCTTAGAGTTCTTGTCTGTTTTTTGCCCGTTAGCCTTACGGATAGCCTTCGCCAACTCGCCAACTTCTTCAACAAAAATTGTGAAGACCTCTGGCACAGTCTCTTTATCAAAACCACGCTCAATAATCAGTTGTTTACCTAGCTTTTGGTAATCAGCCAACGTGGGCTTATCTGGCAAGTTCATATTATTAGTTTACAGCACTGCTACAACCCAATGGGAGTAATCAATCCTGTTTCTTCACTAAATTCAAACAAAGGATGGACCTCTACCCCATATGCAGCGACAGCCTCAATCCCTACTCCCTGGCTTCTATCAACCACCACAAAAGCGTGTTCAACAACACCACGCTCGCCCGCAATAGTGAATTCTCCATCTCCTTCTATATCTTTACGTATTCCTCGGGACATTTTGATCGATGTTATAACAGAGTCACCACTGGTCAGGGTATCATCGATTACTAGTACCCTATCTCCGCTAGAAATTGGCGGGTGTAAACCGTATGGATAGTTGTCGTCTGCGAGTGTTCTTTCTTTATCGTTATCATTAATTTCCGCAATTCGAGAGCGACTCGCCCATCTTGCCCCAAACATTGGTGGTTTACCGCCAATGCCTGACGCGGCCATAACATCCCACTCAATACCCAGTATTTCTGCTTTTGCCACAATCAGTTCGCCAACAAACAAAGAAGCATTAACTAACCCCAGTGGCATTCTTACGTCGAGATACCAATTTGATTCAGGACCAGCCCTCAATTGAAACGGTTCTTCTCTATAAATAACCGCTTTTTCAGTCAGATATTCTGCAAATCCATAAATTGCTTGAGGCGGTACATCAGTATATTTGCGTTGCATTAAATAAAAGTATACACACTAAATAAATTATTAAATTCCTTGTCTATAATCGAATGACTGTATTTGATGACAAACGTTGATAAGTAACTGCGTGGATACAGAGCAAGGCGCAAACGAGCACCGGACTGAGCTGTATGTGCATACAGCTCAGGAGTGGCGGAATTTGCAACGATGCTATGTGCCGCGCAGTTAGTTATCAATGTAGTCTTGGCATAGGCGTTCAAAAATGGCGTTAGTCCAGCCGAAACCGGTTTGCGATGGGTACACACCTTTTTGTGGTGGTTTTGTAGGATTTACAACATTATATTTTTCTAAAAACACGCCGTGTTTATTGAACCACTCTAGATTTGTGTGTAGCCATTTCAAAGCTATTCTCTTGGCGTCTTCGTGATATCCGTATCGCTCTAGCCCCTTTATGACAACGTAATGTAGTGGCGCCCAACCGTTGGGATGCGCCCACTGAACTGGCAAGCTGCCTGGCAGCATTTGATTGACTGCTTGCATGTCTGTTGTGCTAAGCCCACCTTTATTCTCGAAACGACGGAGGGCTTTGACCAGCTTCTCTGCCCGTTCGTCATCTACCATTCCAGCGTTCAGTGGGAAAAATCCGGCTAGGGAAGTCACATTTCCCCTTTTGCGTTTAACAAAATTATAATCATAGTAAAACTCGTGTACCGTGCTCCACATCAGCTGATCTATGGTTTTCTTGCGAGCATGGGCACGGCTTAGCCAAACACCTGCGTCCTGGTCGTTGCCTAATATTTTTGCTGCCCGAGCAAAGTCTGACTCGTATTTGTAAAGCAGTGTATTTAGATCTATCGGTAGATAGTTAAGTGCCCGCCGATTAAATCTGGTAGTCATATCCCAGCTGCTCTCGGCCTCGGCCAGATCATTGAGCATATTTATATCGTAATAACGGCTGAGACCCATATAAACTTCGCGCCAATTAGGTTTTTTTGTTCCTAGCCAAACGGTCGAATACTCGTTATGAGCCACTGCAATATGCTCTCTTAACCATTTTTTATCTTTGTGGTATGCATCGTAGACATCAAATATAAAACTGGTTAGAAAGGGTGGCTGAGAACGCCCCATCAGATAGGTGCGCGAGGCATTAGGAATTATTTTGAACCGTTTTTGCATATAAATCAGGTTCTCTAGAATCCCCTCGACTAATTCCTGGTGCTCTTTGTCTAACATGCCCTGGACCATAAAATAACTATCCCAATAATACATTTCGTTAAAGTCAAAGGCATGGCCCTCTTCGCTGGCTGGGACTAGGTATGTATTAGGCAGACCAAGCAATGTCTCGTCATCTTTGGGGTGGTAGCGCTCTAGCTTTTTCCAATAACCGGCTATATATTCGCGCGCTTTGACTACATCATCAGAGTCAAGGTCCATATAGGGCTTATGAAAAGTAACTCGTTTTATGGTTTTTTTTGCTTTTTCGAACATGTGTTAACAGTGTAGTTCGAGCGGACTACAGTAGTCAAATGCATATATACCCTACCTGACAGAAACTACTTGGCGTGCCCGATTAACTCCATGGGACCAAATAGCAGTGCATGCCAGAACCGCAGCGCTTGCTACAACAAAAGCCACCTCATCAGCTCGCGTTAGTTCCGGATGCCCGGCTAGCAAATGATATATTTGTTTAGCGCCAGCAATACCGTCTACTACTAACGCCCCTGCTGCGCCCGTCAAGCCCCAGCTAGCCTCATGGTTAGCGAAATTTAGATCTGCGAAACCAGACTCCACCGAGGTATTCATGCCATAACTATAGCATTATTAGTAGTTACAAAATATTGCTAGTGATTATTGGACAACAATTGTACCAGTGTCACTGGGATTCAAGTGATTATGATAACCGCTCGTCCCCGTTTTGGTGACAGTTATGGTTTGTGACTGCCCCGCGTCGATTGTTGACCCGTTTAGTTCTGGATTTTTTGTATGAGTAGGGTGGTCGTTGGATGCAAATTGTAGGCTCTTAGATGAATCATTTTTTATAGTAATCGTCGTACCCGCAGATACAGTTATTGTTGAAGGGCTAAAACCATCATTAGTATAGGTAATCGTTGATGTTGCGGAATCAACCCCTGTTGCTGGTATATCTTTAGTTTTTTCGGCCGGTGATGTTTCTGGTGCGACCGTTTCATTTGAACCCCTAGTTAACATAAAAACTCCGCCGATCAATACGAAAATTACTATGGCTACTATTGCTACTATTTTTTTCATTGGTTTCCTTTCAATTTCGTTATTTTATCACTATGTTTACCACTGTAAATATAAACTACAGAAATGACCAATGTTATGCCGTAAAAAATCCATACCAATCTTAGTGCTCCGGTTTGCAGATTTGTGCCCAGCTTCAGGCTGTGCACCAAGATTGCAAACATGGCAGCAACATTAGCGTATTCTATAGCAACCCACCATTTTTTCTTGCCAAACCAACGCTTGAACTCGAATGCCAAAAACATAAGCAAACTCGCAGTGCCTAACATTGCTGCCCATTTTAGCGTTGGCGCGACATAATTATTCAGATAACTGCTGGGCGGAAAGCCGAAACCATCACGCCATAACTGAAACCAAAGTAGGCCTGGGTGCAAACAGATTAATAGCAGAACAACCCAACCTGTTATTGTAAAATAGTCTTTGACAACAGATTTGTTTACGGCCATTTTTCGCCGCATCGCACCAAGGATATAATGGGTCCACATCAGGCTAAAAGCTAGTAATCCAAAAAGAGGGAATAGACTATATGCTGTTATTGTAGAAAATTGCCAATCAATCCCCTGACCCCAGTTAAGAACTGCCACCAATGAGACAAAGATGCCGAGAGCCCAAGCAATTCTATTCAGTTTAGGATTTGTAGGGTGGTTATCCATCGAGTCTTCATTGTAGCAGATGGGCTCAAGGACTTTCTGGGCTTTATATATGGTTATGGATAATTTACCTCAAAAAAGTAATAAGGTTCATATTTTATGGCATAAGTGGTATAATATAGTTAGTTACAGAGGTAGCTTATGAGTATTAGTGTATTTTCGCTAGCTCAGATACGGGGCTGAATTTCAAGCTCGACGTAGGACTTTATCAGTTAGATCAGCAGGTCGCTTATCAGCGTTATAGGTAAACTTTTTTAGATGCAAATTCTAAATTACGTGGTCTATCAGTTGCTTTCGTAAACAGCCTAAAAACTGCTTTCGAGGCACCTGTAGCCACAACCGCTTAAGTTTAATTATTTAAGCCGTGTCTATCACGATATCTTGGTAGTGATGCGACGCGCTATATTCCAGGGTTGCTTCCAGCTTACGATCCGTAAGTTGGACTAAGACTTTAGGATTGCGATTCTTCGTTATTTTGTCTGTTTAAAGACGAGGTTTCTAAGACAACTAAGCAGAATATACCTGTAGACGACTAACAAAGATAATCCCGCGGACCCGGTGGCAGTAACCGGCAGCTCCACCAAAAACGCATCTCAAAAGAGGTGCTTTTTTGTTTCACAGAAACCTAAAGTAGGACACTATAGCTTATCGACAGATTAAATCTCTTATGGTATAATAAACATTATGTTAATCAGAGAGTTTGCTCATCCAGACCCTGCTTTAGAACCATATTTGCAGCACCCTATAGACTTGGACATGTTGTGGGTTCATGAATACACAAAAGCTCCTGTCGAGGGCCACTATGCTCACATATCTGACGTGCTGACTCCTGAAGCTCTAGCCTTGATGGATAAGTTACCAGTTCCTCCTAATGGCAAATGCTCTACTGACATAGTGGAGCAACATCCTGTTGCTGGTCCACTGGCACGCACTATGGGTCGCATATCGCTTTTTAATCGTATAAATAGTCCAGACGCAAATAAGATACAAGTTTCATTGCGACATGAAGCCAGGCAAGACATGGTGCTTGACGAGCACAGAGACTTTTTAGATGGTCATGCAGTGATATTTAACTGGGATGTACAGGGAGATTTACACTACACAATAAATGGTCGCAGGCCCAAAATTGACTCCAATGAAATAATCGTCATAAGCGGTTGTGCCGACTTCGTAGCTATCGATGGTCTGGTTCTGCCACCAAACGAAGATAAAGGGTTTGGTTTTGCTACAAAACCCCATGGAGTAGTTGGCGTAGGCTCCACATCACGGAAACGACTATTGGTATATGCAGATGGTGCTGAGACAGTCATTAATCAAATAGCTGCCTAGGGCGTATACCTTCAGGGGATAAGTAACTTCTTTCGTGGTTCTTGTCCCCTCTTGAACTCAATATACTCGTCCCAGAGTAAATAACGCCATCTTTCTATTTCTGCAAAGATGAGGGGTGAACTTTTTTCTAGGTGCTCCACCAAAAATGCATCAGTTTTACTGGTGCTTTTTTTATTACTCCCTTTTTGTGAGATATCTCACAATTGCGCTATTTTAGGAAATGAAAGTGGGGAAGTGTCAAAATCAAAAATAGGGGAGTATTATGGAAAATTCTATTAGCGGAAAACACGGTAAATTATTTGAAGGTGTTTTATTTTTACAACAGTAGGGTAGGGGGACTAAAGGGAAGCCAGGTAGACAGAATACAGTTTGTGCCATTGTTCTAGGGTTAGTTCTTGCGGGCGCAGATCGCTGTGAATGTTGGCAGTGGCTAACAGTTTCGTGACTTCGCCCTTGCCTACTCCCAGCCCACCAGCTAGGCTGGTTTTTATCTTTTTCCTTTTTTGATCAAATCCTGCCTTTAATAGCCTGAAAAATACCGCTGTATCTAGGTTATTGAACAACGGCTGATCTCGTTTCACTAATATCAGTATCTGAGAATCCACCTTTGGTGGTGGGTCAAACAAATGGGCCGGGACTAAATCGCTGAGAATTGCATCATAAAAAACTTGGGTTGCAACAGATATAAAAGACAGCTGGCCAGGTCTTGCGGCGATTCTCACGGCAACTTCTTTTTGCACTAGTAACGATGCAATGACCGGCTTGTTGTCTGTATCGATCAACGATCGCAGCAAGTTAGCGGTTAAATAGTATGGAATGTTCGCTACTATTTTGTAGCCGGGGGCCATAGACGAAAAATCAAACCTGCGAATGTCACCCTCTCTGACGTCAATTTGGGCATTTCCTGAATATTTTTTCTGCAGTTTCAGTACTAGTTCATGGTCAAACTCCAAGGCAGTCACTTTTGCGCCAGTTTTCAAGAGTTCATCCGTTAAAGTCCCAAGCCCTGGTCCAATTTCGAGAATGTTATCTGTTTTTTTAACTAAAGATGACTCTACCATAGCCCTAAGTGCGTTATCATCATGCAGCCAATGCTGACCCAAACTCTTTTTAACTCCAGTCATATTAGATCAGTGTAGCAAACAATTTTGTAATCCCAAGTTGAGGTATACTAGGTTAGTGGAACATTTAATAGTAAAAAAATCTGTAAAAAAATCAAAAAAGGTCATTATACTCAGTGTTATTGTTATTTCGTTAGCACTAGTCTCGACTGGTTATAAGCTTGGTAGTCATGTGCAAAAAAAGCAAGACCAAGCTTGGGCTAAAGCCCACACATCTGGCCAAATTACGAACCCAAGTTTTATTGGTAAAGTTAGTGACATTTCTAAAACATCTATCACGGTCACTACTATAAAAAGCAAGAAGTCGAGTACATTTGCTATAACAAAAGACACCGAGATATACCTTAATAGCAAAAAGACTAACACAGACACCGTTAAAAAGGGCCTGCTGGTTATTATTTACCCCGAAGAAGCCAACAAAAACAACGCACGGCATATAACGGTGCTCGCTGCGCCAAAATTCAAAGCACCGGCAAAATAATAGTAGCTACTTTCTTGGAGAAGAAGTTTTAACCCATAAGGTCAAACTTGTTACACCCGCCAGAAGCAAGACCACACCGGCAGTTATCACAACCCCCGTGTTATCACCTGTATCGGCAAGGTCGTCACTTGAATTTTTTGCTGAGCTAGTGCTCCTTGATTCGTTTGATGAACCGCTAGAGCTCCCGTCAGCCGATAATGCTGGCCCAACCAGGTCAACAATTGTCCCATTGGCTATACCGTCTTGGTCGAGACTGCTGCCATCGGTGATTTGGTAGACGGCTTTGATGGCGCTGTGACCACCAACTGTTACGCTGGATAAGTCTACATCTTCTAGTGAAGTATACGTGTGCGTGTTAGGGTTCCATTTGCGCAGTGCCAATTTGGTTGGATCAAATGAACCATAATAATACTGAGTAATAGTTGCTTCGGAGCCTGGCGTACTACAGTTTGTGGTGAAATTAACGAGCCCTGCGGGATAGCTGTAATCAGCATCTGGGTCGTCACTAGACTCAGCCACCACGCCCGCACCTGAGACAACAGGGCAACTAGATTCGACTACAACATATTGCCCAGTAACACTGTCTACATAACTCGCCACATTTGGCTGGTCGGCATCAGTTATACCATCGTCATTGGCGTCACCATTATTTGGTCCTGCGCTTTCTACCGCATTAGTTACTCCATCTAGGTCGCCATCTGGAGGAACATTAGGGTTATAAGTATGATGGGTGATATCGTTGTTAACAAGGTCAAATGGTCCACCTTCGGTCTCATATGAATCTTCAATAGCACCTGCTTCTGGGTCACTGTCGCTAGGGGCAAACAACAGAGCCCAGTTTATAACAGTTGCACCGTCTTCTTGGTCTGCAACATCAACCGTGATGTTTAGACTTACTGACTCTCCTACACCAATGGTTTGGCCAATGGTTTGCCCGCCTATATATACAGCATATATCAGCGAGCCAGGATGAGAAGCCCAAGGGGAAGAACCGGCTGAACCAATAATCCAGCAAGATTGTTCGGGGTTACTATCACAAGGTACGTATATACCGTCATCGCCCAAAGGATGTATTCCGCCGTCAGTCGCGGAAGCAAACGTTAAGCCTGGAGGCAAAAGGTCATATATATAAAATGGGTTTACTCCACCAACATCTGGCCCATGATTAGTATATGTAAGTTTATAGGTAGCTTGCTGACCGTTTGTAATTGTGCCTGGTGAATTCAATGTTTTTGTAATTTCTCCATCCGCGACTGGAGCAGGAAAGTTAGTATCATCATCGGTTCCACAGTTGTTTTCTTCGTTAGAATCCGATGTGTTATTACCTTCAAACTCCAGGTTAGCTACGCACGCACGACTAGAATGTATATCGCCGTAGTTATCACCACCTATTACGCCGTGGATTTGAAAAACTAAGGTTTGCCCGGTCTCTAGTGTACCGTCCCAATCCTTTTCCCAGGCATTTCCGCTAAAGCTACCGGTATCCGAGGCAGTAGAGCCTTCAGCAATAACTTCAAATGTCGGTTCATCCATAAAATCGCCATTATTGAGCCTAAAGTGATCAATAGCTGATGGTCCATTGTTAGTTACAGTAAAAGTGTAAGTATTGCTATCTCCTGAATGAACTGTTGTTACGCCGTCGTCACTAGCAACCTCTAGATCAGTTACTGGTTCAAACTTGCCAAATTCGCTAGTTGGGCCGAAACCACTTGGGCTGTCGCCATCTATTAAAGTGGCTGTGGCTGCTAAATGAGTATGCCCTGTGCCACTCACGCTAGTGGTAAAACTTTGTGAACCTGTACCTGTACTGGTTATATCCTCGTATCCCAAATATGTCTCTCCTTCGCCATAACCGCTAGGATCAGCCTCGGTGTTACTAAAGAATTCTATGCGGTAATCACCCGCAGGGACGTCAAGGTCGAAATTAAGGTTGGTATGGCCAGAAACATCTGTAGCCTGCGTAACAATCGGATAGTTAAGCAAATCATTTGGTCCAGTATCACCATCCCCCGAGTCGTTGACAGTATGGTTGAGACCATTCTCAAGGCTTCCAAAACTACCTAGGCTTATGCCAAGTAAACCGTTGTCCGATATACTGTTTCCTAGCAAACTAGCTTTTCCGCCAGAGAAATAATTCACACCAATACCATGACCTCCATTAAACCTAATGGTGTTACCTTCGTTTGCGCCAGTACCACCAATGAGAAATCGTCCACTATCGCCTCCAGTACCTACAAATATTCCATCTAGTTCATTACCGAGATCTAAAGTGTTAGTTATGTCGGTGCCGATGTGATTGCCCTGAACAACCGCCCCAAGATGGTTTCCGATTCCGCCAAGATACAGCCCGTTATTACCATTACCACTAATGACGTTGTCTATTATGTGAGCACTACTACAGTCTGCATCCCCACAATCAATTCCTACACCAACGGCATTGGGTATTGCCGCATCGCCTGCGGCATTTGTACCAATAAAGTTGTTTTGAATCGTTACGCCTATGCTTAGGCCTTTAATAGCGTAGTCGCTATTGCCGGATATTATGTTTCTATCTGCCTCGTTTGGACCCCCGATCATTTCATTACTGTGTGCAGCCCATGATGAGATACCAGCACCCGAATTTGGGAGCGCAGCAGTACCAGCATAATTTGTACCAATTTTATTTCCCTTAATTGTATTGCCGCTGTCTGTACCATAATAAAAATGTATTCCACTACCGGTAGCTCCAGATACCAGGTTGTTACTGACAACTGTATTCGACACATTTGTGAGCAAAATAGCTCCGTAGTCATCTATACCGAGAGCCATAGTGCCGGTAATATCGGTGCCTACAATGTTGTTTTTTATAGTCTGAGAGGTGCCTTCGATGTGTATGGCGTACTTTCCAAATAAATTCATATCAGTCACGGCATCACCACCGATAGTTGTTCCACTGACTCCGTATGTATACACCCCACCATGACTACCGCTACTTACGGCTGCAGTCCCAGCAGCGTTCGTGCCGAAAAAGTTACACCGAATTATTGCGTTATCTGCACTATCCGCAATTAGTGCGTTGCCTTGGCCAAAAACCAATCCGTTTATTTCGGTGCCTGCTGCGCCGACTCCTAACCCTATGACATTATTTTCTATAACTACTTTCAGCGTTGAGCTCGTGCCATTGCACGCAGAGCCAGATGCTGAAAGACCGTTAATCTTCACAGGGTCTGAAACATTTATAGTTGACCCTAAGGTTATGGTTTGCACGCCGGCACCAATATTAAAATCTATCTGGTCATGACCGACGTTATTGTTAGCATCATCTACAGCTTGGCGCAGCGATCCAGCCCCCGAATCATCGGTATTCGTAACTGTGTAAGTTGCTGCAAAGGCGTTGTGAGAGCCCAACAGTAAAAAGACGCCAAAAACAGCAATAAAAACAATGTTTAAGGCTATGATTTTCCGTAAGTTTTTCATTTTCCCATAATAAAGCGTATCCGCTCACCTGCTTAACTGGGGACATTATAGCATAAGCTCAAACACAAGTGTATTTGTTTAACGAAATTATATTATCTACATTCGATAGGCTGACGCCCCACAAATTTAAACATCCAAAGATCAAAGGGCTTGTAAGGTGCGTTCGCATATCCCATAACACTAACACCGTAGTATCTCGAGCCTGGATGAGGCAAACCAAATGCATGACCAACTTCATGGAAAATTGTTCTTCTGTGGTATCGATGATTAAATTGTGCAATCTCAGGATCAACAATAATATATCCACCAATTATCCAATGTCCACTTAAATCTTTATCCATCTGAGTGTAGGCTATTGCGTTATGCTGAGGGAACCCTTTATCGTATTTATAATAGACGAGCACAGGGTCACGACTGCTATGCGACTGTCCGTGTGGCCAACGCCCAGCATAGCGCACAGGTATGCCGGTAGCCACGGAGGCTGCTCTAAAAGCATCATGGATGTCATGCACCCAACCAATTGGTGCATCAGTCACGTCGATGACGTATTCAATTGTACCGCATGGCTTCCAACGAATTAAATTGGTAGATTCAGTGGAGGATTCGAAGGGCTTTTGATTCCCGCCCATAACGTCATCTGTCATGATCGGAGTAAAAGCATAAATAGGCTGGATAAAAGCAATACTCAGTGCAAGAGTTGCTAAGACTAAACTAGCCCGGATAAAGAAAGTTTTAATGTCTGCTCCGATCATGTTCGTTCAAAAACTAATATTTTGGATTATATCATTTAAAACAACCCTGTCAAATATAGCTTGTTGTAGCCTTTGTTGGCTAGACCATCTTCCCATTGTTGAGTAAGAACACACTACCAACTAACCCCGTAACTAAGAACATAGACGCCATAACCTCAATCAAATGGGTGTTATCACCGGTGTTGGCTAAGGAGTCGGTTGTGGTTGAGATAGTACTACCAGCTGATCCAACAACAGCTAGTACTGGGGCTGAGAACTCTGAGCTGTGCCCAAAGCCGTCAACAGAGGCATCGGTCATGGTGGTTACAGCTGTTACATAATAGTCGGCTGGTACAGAGCCTGGCAGAGTAAGAGTAGCCGATTGGCCAGTAACTGAACCGGCTACAGTGTCTGAGCCTAAATAGATGGCGCCTTCACGAGCATTGGTGCTATTCGCATAGAAATCTACACTATAGCCGGTCGCACCAACCTCTGCAGGGTTAATATCTAAATCGTAATTAACAGTTACTTGGCCACTACCTTTGTTGGCAGAGTTGATTACTGGGAAGTTGATATACATATTAGGCCCTTCGTCTGGGTCACCGGCATCGTTAGAATAAGGCTCGGGGGTGTCACAGACAAAGTCGGCATTATCATCAGTACATAAACGAATGCCGCTTAGTGCGTTTTGTTCGATATCGTTGCCTATTATAGAGGTGTTAAGTGGTGCATTGCCGCCAAAGCCGGGTAAGTTAGCGATCACAACTCCATTAGCTTTATTAAAGGCTATTTTATTACCTTCGCCAGCGCCCGTGCCACCAATTAAGTTGTTATCGTTGCTATTATAAACCGCTACACCATAACTGCCATTAGGGTTGCTGACGCTATTTCCATCTTTATCAGAGCCAATATAATTACCCTGCACAACTGCGCCAGATGTTGCATATACAGCTACTTGGGCAATCGCATTACCAGCAATAAAATTCCGAGCAGCTGTAGAAGTGCCACCGATTATAGAATTTGTACCACCTATAAGAAAGATACCGGGTCCATCATTCCCAAGTAAAGATATGCCGGTATAATCTAATCCAATATAGTTACCTCTTACAGTATCACCGTCGCCATCACCTATAATCAATCCGGTATCGCCATTGCCCGATATAACATTCATAGCTCCTGTATAAGTCCCCCCAATAGTATTGTTTCCGCCCGTAGCTTCTACCCCCCTGCCACTATTTTTGAGCCTGGTAATTCCATCAGCTGCAAGGCCAACGTAGTTGCCCTGAATGACATTCGTTCCACTAGCACCATAAATTCCACGGTTGTTGTTGCCTGCAATTAAGTTTCTCGAAGCAGCTGCGGTACCACCAATCGTAGCATGTCTTTCTACTCGTATCCCATTATTTTGATTTCCTAAATCAGAAGTTCCCATAGTATCGGTACCAATGTAATTGCCACTAATAACCGTATCGCTATCAGACGAACTTACAATACCATTCTGATTAAATCTATTAACAACAAGGCCTTGAATTGTGACATTATTAGCGTTAATACCCAACCCATCTACACCCCCCGCATTCGTACCATCAATCTCAATCGTCAAAGTACCATTGAGTGGTGCTGGGGCTACAGCTGTGTTTACAGCTGACCCAGGTTGTGAGTAGCCATTTATAGTTACACTTTGGGTAATAGTGTCGTAAGCACTGGCTGGAGTAAGTGTATGCACGCCGGTGCCAGAGATGTTGAAGTTGATGGTGTCACCACCACTGCCGGCATTTACTTCTTGTATGGCAGCCCGTAGTGTGCATTCGTCTGGTGTAGCGGTTTCACAGACTGAGTCACCAGGAGTAGCATCTGGGTCATCACCTATTGAATTAACGGTGTATGTGGTAGCAGCAAAAGCCTTTGTTGGAAATACGGCGAACATACATAAAGCTACTACTAGTAGTGCTAGCAAATATGGTATATACGACCGCCTAGAAAAATAAACTTTCATAAAACCCTCACGCTTATTATTTAGGATTTATTATAACCCCCCGTATAAATAATCAAACATAAATACACAAAAAGCTGAAACACAAATACCTTATTTTTATGTTTTAATTGAGGGTATGTTTGCAGGACTATTAATCTTGTTGGGTTCACTGTTTGGAGAGATTTCTGAATCTATCGGCAAAATGCAAGTTCAAAAAGCTCGTGAAAATATATATTCATTAGGGTTTTTAAACGCCTTTTGGGTGTCAGTATTTTTTTTAATAACAATTGGATTTGGTGCAGATTTTACTTTTAACACTGCCTCATTACCGACTTTTATACCTCGAGTCATACTCGAAATTATCCTTTCTCATATAATGGTTGTTGGGATTATCAAAGCAGAGCGTAGCACGTTTGCCTATCTACGATTATTAACCATACCTTTAGTTCTAAGTATCGATATTGCTTTGGGTAATTCTCTGAGTTTGACCCAAATAATCGGGGTTACGGCTATGTTCTGCGGTCTATTATTGTTATTTTTTCGAAATCCAAAATCTAAAAAAGGAGCTTGGGTGGTAATCGTTGGTGCGATGATGGCTTCAATCACTCTATCATTATTCAAGTATGATATTACAAAGTTCAACAGTGTAGCTGCAGAACAATTTATTATTACTTTAATAGTAGTTGTATACTTTTTTATCGCTTCAATTGTAAAGAATAAACCGATCGATTTAAAACTTTTAGTCAAATCCGTTACTGGTTTGCAATCAATAGCCTCTGCGATGGAGACTGTAATGATTAGCTTTGCATTTTACTTCGCTCCTACTTCAATAATTACAGTATTAAAACGAACGACTGCGATGTTTTGGTCAGTAGTCTTCGGACAACGATACTTTGAGGAGAAAGCTTTACTGCAAAAAATTTTAACTGGGATCCTTATCGTCGCTGGACTAATCTTGATCATACTCTAAGACGATTATATTTACTTTTTTAACAGCTCATTCATTAATGTCATCATGGAGCCAGTGTTGGCCTAGTGATTTCTTTGGTATAGTTTCGCCCATATATCAACAGCTTAACAAAAATTCTTATGAAGCAGGAATCTGCGAAACTTGGATATCAATTAGAGCGCGCCATCCAGGAACCCCTGCGAACCAATTACCTGATGTGTTAACGTTTAGATCAAATTCCTCACCCAAAACTGCTGCACCCCCTAAATATATCGCTTGTGCTCTGTAAAAATCATAAGTTGACGGTTCTAACTGCTCCATTTCATATCGTTCATCAATAGAATCCTCAAAAACAGACACTAGTTGTGGTCCGACATTGTGGGCGGCATTCACTGCCTGATTGTATGCCCTCCAAAAACCTGGAAGTGGAACTAGTGGTTTATACGCTAGATCCTGGGTTTGCCTATCTGAGTTCCCGATCCACCCCTCGCCTGCCAATCGCTTTGTTTCACGACTTACTGTTGAGTGTAGAATGCCAAATTTGGTAGCTAGATCACTCATTAAATACTGCCCTGGGCCAATAACCACCGCAACCATAACATCGGCAGCCACCTCATTAGAACCCGGAACTAAATAACTACGCGACATAACAATCTCCTAATAATATATTACTCAGTACTTATTTTATCTTCTCAAAGCAAGCTAAAGAGATTCAATATCACTAGATTGAATGCATACAAGATAGATAATTATGAAATGATTCGGGTGCATATGCCGCGCTTACCACCAGTGGTTGACGCTCCAGAACTGCCAAGCCCCCTGCCAACTCCCGTAACGCCCGTTGGCGTAACCGCTGAAATGATTAAGCTGACATACTGGATCAGTTTGCCATGATGGGCAAGCTGCGATTAGACTGCCGGCGTTACATTTTTGACCAAGCCCAATGCATCGGTTAGCACTAACACTGGCCGGGTTCCATCCGGACTCGCGCCCAATAATATAATCAACATATTGATACTGCGAAGGATCTATCCCCGCCGCTTGCATCCAATCTGCCTTACTACCAGTTAACTTTACTGCCTCGATTTTTGAACCTTTAGCAATTATTTTGTTTACCGGTTTTGCCGCAATAACTGTTTGTAAAGCTTTTTTCTTCTTTGTCTTTTTATCAATTTCGTAAATTACGACTTTTTTACCAGGTTTTCCGGCTTCTTTTATTTTCGATTCACCTAGCGGCATATCTGGATCTTCGATTGTTTCTTCTCTATTTGGTATGGACTCTTCTTTAATTACTATGTCCCTGCCAGGCGAAGTCACAAAAACGACGTCGTTCTGCCTTAATTTTTTATTTGTGGCTGGGAATACCGTAATTTCGTTCGGATTAAGTTGTTTCTCTACAATAAGGTCACCAACAGTTTTCGCATGCGTCCTAACATCATATGATTTTCCAAATAGCACCAGTTTGACTGGAACGGAGCGGTCGATTACAAACTTTTCCGCCACCACTCCCTCTTCTATCAAATTATCGGGCGTAGAAACCTTTACTATATCTTCTGGGAATAATTTTATACCCACACTTCGGGCAACGCCCTCAGACGATTGCGAAGCCGAAAGAGTTGTTATTTTTTTCTTGCCATCTATTATCGTGACTGGTCTGGCCCTATATACATTAACCGTAAAATTATCTTCTAAAATTTGAGCATTGGCTTTAGGTTCAACAACGTCACCCTCGTTTATCTTAATGTCGAGTCTTTTTAGCAAATCCCCGACTGTTTTTGCTCTAGTTGGCAGGGTTTGCGATTCACCATCAACAAAAAGCTGAACAACTCTGGAATCTCCGGGACCAATAGTCGTAGCATTAAAACCAACGAATGCCACAATCGTAACGAAAAAAAGTAGCACCAAAGTTATTACAGGAACAACAAAAGGATGGCTTTTTAGTCTCAGCAGTTTATGACGGCTCGAATTGTTGTTTTTACTCATATTTTAGACGGCTCATATATTGAGAGTTTTTGTAACATAAAGAAAAGCTACTCCCTATAGAGCCGTTATCAGTGTAGCAAATCACCGCTTATGATTCCATCGCTTGGGATGCTTCGCGCACGTGTTGCTCTACAGATTTACTTAATAATTCTCGTCGATTCAACCACTGTATATCCGCAATTTCAAATCTCTGTCTTTTGAAGGCTAATTCTTCTGACACAGAGGCCGAAAAAAGGTGGTAGCTAATGGGCAATCCTTTAGTTTGTTTTTTTGTCCCCAGGTATTTGAGCTGGGTTTCTTTCAGTTCTATATTTGTTTCCTCTCGGAGTTCCCTGAGAACTGCATCTGCTGGCTTTTCTCTCCGATGCATTCCACCACCAGGCAATGACCATTTGCCAGTACTCAGCCAACCTTTTGTGACCAAAATTTTATCGCCAGAGTTTAACAATATACGAGTTCTGGTTGTTTGCCTGATAACAATCCAAACTAGCGGCCAAGACATGTACCCAGCGATTCGTCCTAAAAATATCCAAAGTTTTCTCATTCGATCTTTTCTTTTACCTTTTCGATCATTCCAGCTTCTCCAGTGGCGCAATGCTGATATCTAGCTGCTTGGTTCCTTTGCCTTTGAAGTAGATAGTAGCTATATCCCCGTTCATCTCAACTATCGTGCCGACTCCAAACAATTGGTGCTTTACGCCATCGCCTTCCTCTAAATCCGGTACATAGCGAGGGGCAGTCGAATCCATCTTTGGTTGTGGCGGTCTGGCTGGCTGGTTATTGTAATCATAAGATAATCCTGCGCTTTGTTCGCGCATCAAGTCCCCTGCAATATCACTAATGAAGCGACTGGGTGGGTTGTGCTGTGGGGCCCCGTACAACATTCTGCCAGTAGCGTATAGCATGTATAGCTCTTCTCGGGCTCTGGTCATGCCGACATAACATAGCCGGCGCTCCTCTTCCATTTCTTGACTATCATATAAAGCACGAGAATGAGGAAAGATAGTTTCCTCCATACCCACCATAAATACCACTGGAAATTCTAGTCCTTTTGCGCCGTGAAGCGTCATCAATGTAACACTGTCTCCGGTCTGTTTGCCTGTTTCGACATCGCTAAGCAGTGCTACTTCCTCTAAAAATCCGTCCATGCCCAAATCTTGATAATGCAATGCCATGCTGAGCAGTTCGCGTACGTTTTCTTGTCGTGATTCTCCTTGTGGGGTCCCATCATCTAGGTAGTTAAGATAATCCAAACGATTAACAACCGAGTTTATAACATTGCTAACATTCTCGTCAGACATAACGATTCTTAGGGATTCAAGCATATCACCAAGTGACGAGAATGCTGACTTTGCTTTCGGCGTCAGGCCTGTACAGTCATTGATTTGTTGCATGGCACCCTGTAGTGTCATGCCCGATGCTTCTCGCCAATCGTTAAATGTTAGTAACGATTTTGCACCTATGCCTCTGGATGGAACATTAACAATCCTATCAAAACTACTCAGATCCTGGGGTTGATACATTAGACGCAAATACGCCATGATGTCTTTTATCTCTTTGCGATCGTAGAACCGGACTCCACCAACTATGCGATAAGGTATTGAATAATGAATAAAAACTTCTTCAATCGATCGGCTTTGGGCGTTGGTACGATACAAAACAGCGAAGTCTTTATACTCACTGATCTTGGCGTCCACTGTATTCCTTATTCTACGCACAATTGATTCAGCTTCAGACCTCTCGCTACTGGCCTGCAAAACCTGAACCGGCATACCTTCCCCTGCTGCAGTCCAGAGCTTTTTATCCGAGCGTTGTTGGTTTTTTGTAATTACGGTATGCGCGGCATCCAAAATTGACTTGGTGCTGCGATAGTTTTGTTCTAGTTTGATAACCGTCACTCCAGGATAATCTTTTTCAAAATTTAGAATATTCCGAAAATCTGCTCCACGCCAAGAATATATGCTTTGCCAGTCGTCGCCGACTACTGCAATGTTATTTTTTTCGTTGGTTAGTAATTTTATCAGTTTGTACTGAGCAGCGTTAGTATCCTGGTACTCGTCAATCATGACGTATGAAAATTGCTGTTGCCATTTTTTTCGCAGTTCTTGGTTTTTCTCTAACATCTTTACAGCTTTTGCAATCAGATCATCAAAGTCTAGTGCGCCAGCATCTTTTAATGCTTTTTCATAAAGTGGGAATACTCTAGATGCGTGAGTCTGAGCCGGGCTGTTAGCCATAGAAGCGTAGGCGCTAGGGGTTATCAGTTCGTTTTTTGCACTACTAATAAGTCCCCCAAGAGATCTGGCCGGGAAAGCTTTTTCGTCTATTGATAGTTGTTTGCTGATTTTCTTTATAACACTTGTTCGGTCTAGTTCGTCAAAAATAACAAAGTTCTTGGGTATCTCGGCGAAGTCACCGTCTTGGCGCAGCAAACGCACACAGATACTGTGGAAGGTCCCCATATACGGCATAAAATTTCGATTATTAGAATCGAAGCCTAGTAGTTCAGCTACGCGTTGGCGCATTTCGCCCGCGGCCTTGTTCGTGAAGGTTACAGCCAAAATATTGTATGGGGTCGCCAGTTTGCTATCTATAATATGAGCGATACGATGGGTCAGGGTTTTTGTTTTTCCACTACCTGCCCCGGCCAAAATCAGCAATGGGCCTTCAACAGTTTTTACCGCTCGTGCTTGCTCGTCATTCAGTCCAACAAATAGGTCGTTCACTAATCAATTATAACAGCTCTAGAAACAATGCATTTATGTTAGATTCTTTCGTAATTTTACAGATAACGCTGATAAAGCCTACAAGACAAAGGACATTATAGTTACTGCAACCATAACCGTGATGACAATGAATACTGCAACGATAATTCTTGTGTTGCGTTTGTGGGTTAGTTGGCCAATAGGGACGTTGTAGGTTTTTTCTTCTACTAGTTTTTCTAAGCTCTGAATATACGCCTGCTCGTGATCATTATCGGTTTTTTCTTGCTTTTTGCTTGCGGCTGCCTCTGCTAGCTCATTGACAATATTGTCACTTCCCTCGTGAGTTGCACTTTTTTCGCTATGATCATCTGGTTTATCATCGACTTCTTCGGAATTTTTGACTTCTTTTGGCTGAACTTCATCTTCGTCTAGTTCTTTTGAGTCTACTTCATCCGGGGTTTTATCTGGCTCTATTACTGTTTTGTTGGCGCTGGATTCATCACCGAGTTCTTTTGTAGTTTGTGGTAGTATGATTTCTGCACTTTCATCACTATCGGTTTGCTTTTCACTTGGGTTTTCGGCGCGCGTTTCGTGATTTACTATAATTTTCTGCTTGGCTTCATCTTTTGGTTTTTCTTCATCAAACATCTTGATTTTCCTCTGTTGCTTGTGAACGAAAACCGGCTTTAACTATTTCTGAAAACTTGTGATAATTCAGGCTGGCACTACCAACCAAGACGCCATCACAACCATCGATATCCATATACGCCCTGGCTGTATTCTCATCAACGCTACCACCATATAAAACTCTGATATCCTTGGCAGCTTTTTTTCCGTACAACCCACTTACTTGTAACCTTATGTAATCTATCGCTGATTTTACCTCATCTGGTTTCGCTGGACGGCCATTAAAGCTGGTTATTGTCCACTGTGGTTCATACACCAAAACTATGTCATTCACTTCTCGAGCAGTAAGGTTGTGAAGTGCAGTAACCAACTGGTCATGTAACACCTGCTTAGACTCTTTTGCCCTGAACTGCGCGGTTGTTTCCCCTACACACAAGATTGGGGTAATTTCGTTGCGCACCGCTGCCGTTACTTTTTCACGAATCATGTCTAGGCTCTCGCCAAAATAAACGCGACGCTCAGAATGACCAATAATGACGTAATGTGCCAGGTCACGGAGTTGTGTAAATGACACTTCACCGGTAAAAGCGCCTTCGTCTTTGTGATAAGCGTTTTGAGCAGCAAGTCGAAACTTTCTGCGATCAATCTGCAAGCTCAGTGGCTGCAACACGAGCATACTTGGTGCTAGCACAACTTCTATATTTCGATATATCTTTATTCGTTCGTGTAATCTGTGCAATAACAAGCTAGCCTGAGATGTATTCAGGTTCATTTTCCAATTTGCGACAATAAGTAAACGTTTCATGATATTTGCTTATGTTTATTATATAGGACTTTTATAATTTCTACCTTACTTTGCCGTCAAGGCTTCAATTGCGGGTAGTTTTTTACCGGTCATCAGTTCTAGACAAGCACCACCACCAGTCGAAACATGATCAAAACATTCTGTCAGTCCACGATGTTCTACATAGCTAGATGTATCGCCGCCGCCTATCAAACTATATGGTTTGTGTCCGTACTGACCCATCATAGAATCAAGAATTAACTCAGTGCCGTGGGCAAAGGGACCAACAGGACCATGCAGACCAGGGGTTTCCGTAACGCCCATCACTCCGTTCCATATTACGGTACCGCAAAACTGCATGCTGCCCGCGATAAAAGCACCTGAAAATGGCCCTAGGTCGAGAATTCGTTCATTCTCTTGGACTTGACCTGCTCGTCCAGGAGCCTGCCTGGGGTAGTTTTCTATGGCGGCAATTACATGGGCGTCCCAGTCTACGATCCTGGTTGTAGCTGTCTTTTCTAGCGAAGTTGCAACCACACTGTCCTGTGGTAAATAAAACGTAAATTGTCGTTTTTTGGATTCTTGTTTAGCTTCCTCGATTATTTTTCTAGCAAGCTCCAAGTCATCCCTATCTACTAGACTTTTGCCAACTTCCATTCCTATTGCAAGTAAAAATGTATTGGCCATTGCACCACCCACAGCCACAAAGTCGGCTTTTGCGATAAATTTCCGTAATATTTCTATTTTGTCGGCAATTTTTGCTCCCCCCACGATTGCCATCAATGGACGATCTGGTTTTTCCATGGCTTCGGTAATTGCCAAGTATTCTTTTTCCAGTAATAGTCCAGCAACGCTAGGCAAAAACTTTGTAATCGCATCCATTGATGCATGCTTGCGGTGGGCATTGCCAAAACCGTCCTGGACGAAAACATCGGCTAAACCAGCTAGTTTTTTGGCAAAATCGGCATCGTTAGCTTCTTCCTCTGGGTGAAAACGTAGATTTTCTAGCAATAATATATCTTTTGCTTTCAGATTTTTGACTTGTTTTTCTACTTCACCACCTATGCAATCTGGGGAAAACTTTACTCCGGTTTTTAGAAGTCTTTCCAGAGTTTTTGCTACTGGTTTGATTGAATACTGAGAGTCTGGTTTGCCGTTAGGGCGGCCCAAGTGTGCGCAAATAATAATTTTGCAGTTTTGCTCTAATAAAAAATCCATGGTTGGCAGCTCCTGTTTTATGCGGTAATCGTCCCTAATTTCGCCATCTGGCATTAAGGGCACGTTAAAATCGCTGCGCAGAAGAACTGTTTTGCCTTTTAGGTCGATGTCTCTGACTGATTTTTTATGAAAACTCACAATACCCTCACCTTTATTGTATCTGTTGTACCAACTACCCCTGGGTAATGTCCTGATGCTGTTATGACGGTGTCGTCTTTTTTTAGCACTTTGTGCTCTAACAGCCAATTGGTTAGTTTTGTGGCTGCAAACTTGTCGACTGGACGGCAATAGCTTTTAACCCCAAACACTAAAGCTAGCTGGTTGGCTATAATCTGGTCCGATGTTACTGCAATAACTGGTTTTTCCGGGCGATATGAAGAAATTTGAATAGCTGTTTCGCCAGATTTTGTCTCTGCAACGATTGCTTTGGCATCAATATTACTAGCCAGAGATATTAATGCTGAAGAAATTGCATCCTGCTTGCCATTTTCACCCGTTAGCTCTTTGAACTTGGCCTTCACGGTGGTGTTGTTTTGGGTATATAAAATTACCCTTTTCATGACCTTAACGGCTTCAACGGGGTATTTCCCGTTAGCGGTTTCGTCTGACAGCATTACCGCATCCGCGCCTACTATAACCGCTGTAGCGATGTCAGACACTTCTGCTCTCGTTGGTTCGGGTTGGTCGATCATACTGGCAAGCATTTGGGTGGCCACAATAGTTGGCTTTTTGTGTTTTAGTCCCAGGCCAATGATATGGCGTTGCATGACAGGAACAGACTCAGGTAGTGTTTCTATAGCCAAATCACCTCTGGCTATCATGACAGCGTCAGCTTCTTGCATGATTTCTTCGATATTTTCTGCCCCGGCCTTAGTTTCAATCTTTGCGATTATTTTTACATGCGACCCCAGCCCTCTTAGAATTGCCCGAAGTTGTTCAACATCATGCACTGTCTGGACAAAACTTTGGGCCACGTAATCAATATCCTGCGTACTGCCAAAAGCCATGTCTTTTTTGTCTTTTTCGGTAATAATATCTCCGCCAAAATCTGTATCAGGCAGGTTAATTCCTTTTCGTTTTATAAGTATCCCATCATTTTCAGCCCTGGCATGCACCACACCATCAGTAACGCTGGTAACCGTGGCCTGAACCTTTCCATCGAATAAAAAAAGTCGATGGCCGCGTTTTAGTTTTTTGCTCAAATCAAACTGCGTGGGTATAACGCCTGTTCTTTGGTAATCTGCCTGATATTTGAACTGCAAACTCTGGCTACTACGCACATTTATAATGCCCTCAAAATCACCCAGTCTGATCTTTGGACCTTGAAGATCCTGGATTATCGCAACTGGTTTTCCATATTCATGCGCAGCTTTCCGGATCCAGCCGATTTGCTCTATTCTCTCTTCATATGTGCCATGACTAAAGTTCAGCCGAAAAGCGTTGGCGCCAGCCTTTAGCATGGCTAAAATTGCCTCGTAGTTGTTAGTAGCAGGCCCAATGGTGGCAACTATCTTTGTCTGCTTAAATTGGTTCAAGGGCACATTCGGTGCCGTTCTGGTAGTTTCCATTACTAACTACAGTGTACTTGCTTATGGTTACACAGTTCAAGAGGCAAGACGAGTTTAGTATGGACAGTCTAAAATGACACTCCCCAAGAATGGTCGACACGGATACTATTGTCTTGATTACACGCACAATCTAAACATTCCCACGCAGAATTATCTAGTTAATCTTGTGTTGCTGTTCGATCAAGTTGGCGTTGTATCTCTGTAATAAAGTCGTTAAGAGATATATTATTTTTTGAGAAAAACGCAGTTGCTCCATCGTTTAAAGCTTTTTGGCGATAATCATCATCGTCTAACTCAGAAAATACTATGATAGGGACTCTTTTTGCTATCTTTTTCTCGATTGTTCTTAACTCTACAATTAACTCAATTCCCGTTCTGTCCTTGTAGTCAAGAATCAAAATCTCTGTTATTACCAAGTCTGGTTGATTGGTCTCGAACGCCCGTATCGCGTCTTCGTAACTAACGGCAATAATACACTCCCAGCCCATATCTTTCATTAGTTTAGTTTTTGTGACCCGATTAAGCAGGGGGTCAGAATCGTTCAGAAGGATAAGAATTTTTTTGATCGAATCGTCATTGTCCATCATTCAATAATACTCGTATATGGTGATTGTTTTGAGCGTACTGTGTTGTGACTCAAATCTAGTGCTCGCAGCCAAGTTGGTTCGACTTTGAAAACTACATAATCACTTCTTTTTATTCTAAATATAGGAGCCCAAAAATTAGGGTCTTTGGTGGCCGCTTCCCCAAATTCTTCTATAACCCATTCCTTCGTCGCATCATCTGTTATTTCTGTTGCTATGCCATCCATCTGAATCGACATTTGCGAAAATTGCCAAACCGACATACTCACATTTGGGTTATTTAGAATATTTTTCGCCTTGTAGGTATTAGTATTTGTCACAAAATAAAAATTTAAACGATTATCTATTACATAAACAATTGGGGAGCAAGTTGGCTTAATGTTGCCCATTGTGGATAGCGAAGCAACAAAATTAGACTTCAAGAATTTTGTTACTTCATTTTTGTTAATTTTCTGTGTTTGAGAATCGGTCATTGTTTTCATTTTACGCCAAATGTCGATACTTTGAAATAATTCATCAATAAATCTAATGCTTGTCTAGTAATGGTTGTTTAATTGGTGAACTACCAGATATCGGATTGGAATCATCTAAAACGATAACTGGTCGCTAATAGGAACATAGTAAACGAGGTACGGCAAGTTGATGCCTGCTATGGTTGAGCCTTGGTGATTGAAACAAATAGATATTGGTGCCCGCTTAAAGTGTTAGTGGCATTAAACCATGCAACTATACTTGTTTTTGCGGGGGTACCTCAATTACCGGAAAGGTCGAGTGGCTTCGTGAATTACACAGCCCCTATAAACATATTATGCAATATCAGACTTTGCGCTCATTGACCGCCTTATCCTATTTCTTGCCAAAGCTCTGCAAGATTAGCAGAACTGTCTTGCCGTCAGCACTATCAAACCATGCCTTAGCCTCTGTCTCGTTTGCGAAATCGGCACTACTGTTTGCGTCTTTAACAGGCGTACCAAAAAACTTATATGTGACTCCCCCGTAATCAAACCGTGGGCTATCTAAAGATTTTGTTGATTGGCCAATCTTGTAACCATTTTTTTCGACCGTACCTTTCACGATATCGTAGACCACATTAGGCTTATCTAAATAGACGCTGTACGTACCTGCAATGCTGTACCCAGTCAAATTACTCGAATTAACTAGCTTAACAGGAGTTACATCTCTTATCCCACCGTCTCTGACATAGTTTGGTAGGTAATTAACTCTCGCTTTTGCGTCAGGGCTTATTATACCTACGTAAGTACCACTACTCTCTTGAAGTTTCCAATTTGCTGGATACTTAAAACAAAGCCCCGCTTTGTCGTCGCAGTATTGTTTCCAGCCAGCATAAGGGTCAACTTCTTTTTTGGTTTCAGGTTCTTTTGCTACTTGATTTTGCTGATTAGTAGAGTTGGTGCTTGAGTCTGTCTTGCTTTTCTGGCGGTCATAAACTAGCCAACCAACCGCTCCAAGTAGTCCAACAACCACAACTATAACCAGTATTTCAACAACACTAAAACCTCTTTGATTTGCTTTCATATATTCTCCTTGTGCTTATAGTATTACATAAAAAAACAAAAAAGCACCTCTTTCAAAGTGCTTATGGTTGGTGATCCCAAGGAGAATCGAACTCCTATTTCCAGGATGAAAACCTGGTGTCCTAACCGTTAGACGATGGGACCTCGTCGATGTGTAATGTTTTAGTTTCTAAGGCCAGCGACAAAATAAATTTGCTCGCTAACTCTAGAAACTAAAACAAGCCATCTCCTCTCAGTTTCCTAAACAGAACAATCAAGTGAATCGACTTCTTAGTTTAGAAAACTGGCAAATGCAAAATGCAAATTCAGATGAGACTGGGGTATTATAACAGAGAAAGACCACTCTTGCGAGTGGTCTTGGTTTTTTTGTTTTGACGAGAGCGGTCAGTCACGATTACTCTTTTTCTGTTTATTACCTTAGCACAATTCTGCGACTTGCGCTAGTGTTTATCCACACCCTAAAAATATTGGCTGAGCCAAACAAATCTGTAAGCAACTGACGCCGCTACTGCGATTGATGCAAATATGCCTAGGACTTCACCAGGGCCAGTGTCTGGTAGTACTGCCTGGGTTGCGGATGGTCTCTGTGGAGTTTTTGGTGTTGGTAGTACGTCTGGCTGCAGAGTGGTCAGTCTTTTTCTACCTGTTTTTTTAGTTTTCTCGCCACATAATCTTCTTGTTTATCGCTGTTTGCGAACCCCACCATCACATTTAAAAAAAGACATTAAAATATATCCGTATAGTGTCCCCTATATGTCGATATTTTGCAATCAAAACAAGCTTTTAACAAGCTTATGTTTCAGTATCTGTGGTGCTTGTCGTGCCAAGTTTTGATAATGCTTTTTTAGAAAAGCTAAATCCAAACGTACTTCCCTTTCCTTCTACACTTTTAAAAATTAGCGCTCCGCCCTGTGCAACTATAACTTTTTTAGCCATGAACAACCCTAGCCCCGTACCATCTGGTCGAGCTTTTTTGGCATTTCCAGCGCGATAAAATTTATTGAACAGGTTATGTTGCTCTGCCTTTGGCACTCCGATTCCGTCATCCACCACAGTGAATTCTACAGACTCACCTTTGTCCTCTACATTTACAGTTATATGACCGCCTGGAGGGGTGTAATAAATTGCATTGTCAGCAAAGTTCATAACCACTTGACGAATTTTTGTTTCATCAAAGTTCAAAATTGGGAATGTTTTTGGCTTCTTATACACCAGCTCTAGCTGTCTTGAAGCAGCCGTTTCCTTCAGTTGAGACAATTCGCCTTCGACAACTTCTGCCAGGTTGGCTGGCTTAGAATCGATCACAAATTTACCAGTCTTTAACCTAGATACATTCAATAGGTCGGCTATAAGATATACCATTCGTTGAGAGCTAACATAGGCCTGATCTAACAGTTTTTTCTGTTGCTTACTAATTTTGCCCACATCACCTTCTATCACCATGGACACATAGCCCTTAACTGAAGTCAGGGGGGTACGCAACTGGTGTGAGGCCATACTAATGAAGTCATCTTTGGTTTGATCCAGCGCAACTAGCTTTTCGTTAGCTTTCCGCAATTTACGAGTCGCATCGTCAACCTTATCCTGCAAAGTCACGTTAAAAGCTTGAATTTCTTCGAAACGCACTGCATTTTGCAATGCAATGACTAACTCGTCAGCAATAATTTCCATAGTCCTATAGTCTTTCTTGCCATATAGACTGCCGCTTTTCTTCGGACCCAACACCAGTGCTCCAACGCGATTGTTCTTCTCGCTCGACGAGGCCAACTGCGCAATCAGCCCGATGTTTTCTTTTACGGCGTGTTGGCGTACGTCTGCAGCCAAGTTTTGGATGTCGTCTACGGATGTAATCTTGGCGGGGAAACTTTTGGCTATCAGCTGAATATCCCTGAGTTGTTCTTTGCTTTTCGAGATCGTAGAGAACACTTTCTCTAGCCCTTCTTCGGTCTTATAGACATAGAAAATTACTTCCGTTGGTTTCAAGTAATGCTCTATTAAAATTGAAGTGTTTTTTATAATCATTTCCAGATCTATAGATGACACTAGAGAAGAGTTCAGGTCATTCAATAATGCCTGCGGTTCGTACGCGTCTTGGTAAAAGTATTTGTTTGTAATTCGATCAAAAAACTTCTTTAGAGGACCAAAGGAAATAGCGATTATCGCCGCTGCTACGAAAGGAACAGCTGTTTTTACGATTCCCAAATTTTCGCTATAAGATATCTTTTGGGTGAAAATAATGATTACTACGCTGTACGCTCCGAGTAAGCTGGCCAAGAGCATGCCGTATGCAAGGAAACGGGCAACAATGAAGCGTATATCAAATAATCTATGCTTGATCATAGCGATAGCCACCGATGAAGTAAAGAAAACCGTGAACAGAGGCCCAAACCTGGTAAGGGAGTCTGGGTTTATACTAGTGATGACTGGCAATATAGCATTGGTTAACAGAGCGCAGACTATCATTATTCCGAACCCGAGCATGATAACCCTTGCTTGGTTTTTCTCCATCAAGTCACCACCTCTTATTACTCTAACGAAATTCTTAATTGTTAAAACAAACAACAAAACCATACTTAAAAGGTATGGAATATAAAGTACGCCCGTTTCGTACGTATCAATCGATGTTAGATAGTAAACAAGTTCGGTCGCGAATAAAACACCCACAATAAGGCTGGCAATAATTATAACTATGTATTTCTTAGTATCTAGCGTTCGCTTTCCAAAAAATTTAACAGAAAATAACCAAATAAGTACCAGACCAAAAAAACTGAATGAAAACGCAAGTTGCGCAGTTACCTTAGACAATTGGTAATTCTGGGTGCTGTCTGAAATAACGCTAGAAGACGCCCACAATGATAAAGCAATCGTAAATAAAAGGAACAATCTGTTAACTGTAGACCGGTAATTTCTTGTCAATACCAGAAGACCGAGCAGCACATTAACAATAGTGATTGTGGCTGCTAGCAAGATTCCTGTTATCGACACATAGTCTGTCATTACTACAGATTATGCATGATGATTATGTTTAACTCAAACTCTGCTCTAGACTACAGCCAGGCGTGCAGTGGAAACTTGGCTCATCGCCGAGGCGATTCTACCCATATGCTCAGTCAATGGGGGGGCATAGAATACATCATTTACTAGATGGCGAGAGTCTAGAACTGATGGCGTGGACACCATGTTAGAGTCTGTGCCGTTGCCAAAGCTATCGTAAGATAAATCTTCAAGACCGAACAACTCTTGCACGGGATAGCCGTATACGTCGCGCAAATAATGATGCAAAGGTCCAGCTGTGAACTGAACAAGGTGGGACAAACGCCCTTGATGATATAAATCTGTCGTATATACGGCCATGGCTGCAAGCAAACCTTCTATAGCTACTAATTTGTCTTCGAACTCTAGCTCCATATCCGGGGCCAGGGTTGCTATATCAACTAGGCTGCTCAAACTACCCAAACCGTATTCTGCACTAAACCTATCCTCTACCCGACTAGTTATAAACCGTGCTCTATCGCCTTCGTCTTCGATCCCCAACACATAATCGCTGTCTAATTCTAGTGCTTCCAGTATCCTGTCACGCGTATCTTCGTTGGCATCTTCGTTGCGCGGGCCATCCTTCTGAACCGCTGCTATCTTGCCGAGATCAACAAATGTTTTTAAACCACCTTGCTCTGGTGCATACGGCAAAAGACGTCCCATACCAATTAACCCGGACGTATCATGATTAGCTGCTACTGTAGACAGACTACCAGCATGTAAATAAATAACTGTGGATAGCCGACCCAATGGGTCAAACTCTGCCTTGACTTCTTCCGGCAAATCTCCTAGAGCTACGAAAGTATCTTCTTCAATTTTTCTTGCCGCTTCAAACCGAGGGTCTACAGATGTACCGATATCAGCCACAAATGGCTGGTCTCCTATACTAAAAGCGAACCTATCAATAACAGTTGCTGCGTCAGATAGTTCTGGTAATTGAATTGGTGCTACTTCAGTTATTGTCATTATTGTTCTCCGGAGCGCTTTTTAAAAAAAGTATCCGTTATGCACCAAATAACTTATTGACAAGTTTTGGTCCATTACGGATACTTTTGTTCTAATAATGTGCTTCAGGCTAATTATATAACCTTTTGTAATTATAGCAACACAAGAACATCTTGTCAATGACTTTTTCATTAAGATAGTGCTCTTGCTTTTTTAATGATTATTTGCTATAATATAATTTATGACTGAACCTGTTTTTCCGGAAATCGAACGGCCTTTCGCAGAAATACCTGTGCACACACCGGAATCCCTTGCTAGTGTTTCTCCGGAGTCAGCCCCATCCGGAACAATGACAGACGAAGAACAGGCGGTTGACCGAGTTAGCAATGCTATAGATGAATTTAAAGAAGGGGGTTCTTTTGCCGGCTTTCGACTCGCATCTAACTCTCTGTGGATTGGTGGCACAGCCGCTGGTATTCTCGCTCAAGAAAGACTAGGAGTCCCTTGGCCAATAACATCAGCAGCGATTGCTACTAGCGTAACGGCTATCGAATATAAGGGTTCCGAAATTGCAAGAAGATTATTCTCCAGAGATGAAGTTGCAACAACAACTCTTCCCGAAAATGCATCACGCGCTCGACGGATACTTAGAGGTGCCTCGGTAGCAATCAGGGAAGTCTTGACGACTAGTTATGCCGGCTGGGCTGGTGCCATGAGTGCTGTTGAGGTAAACAACTTGCTCGGGGTGCGCACTACAGATGCACGAAGAAAATGGCAAAGTTCAGTCTACGGTGTTGGTGTTTCAGGCTGGTCGCTACCGTTTATGCGAGAAACCGCCATGTCAATAGTCGAGTATGCCCGTGATAACCCCGTAGAATCAACCGTGTCAGGCGTCGCTGGAAGTGCAGCGTTATACGGAACCATGAAACTCATGAGAAAAGGAGCAGACAGATATCATGACCGACTAGTGAGAAGACGAGAACCAAATTCAGATATTGGTGGCTAGTGTGCTTACTTCAAGTCGTTGTGTTAAAATCATAAAAGAAAATAAAAAAAATGAACCTTAGAAAACAAGACACAGATAAGCCCATATCTACTAGTGATACTGGTTTGTCTGTGTTTTTCATAAAAAGGACATGCAAGAAAATATCATGACTGCAAATGAACCGAATAAACCAATCGTTGATCACGCTGAAACCCGGAACCACATCGGCACTCACTTGATTTATGATTTTTGGCATTGCCAGAACCTGAATGATAATGCTAAGCATCTAGAAAAAGTCCTTATTAATGCGGCACACGCTTCTAATGCAACTGTACTGGGAGTTATGTCACACAAATTTCAGCCTCATGGAGTGACAGCAATTGTGCTATTGGCCGAGTCCCATATTTCATTGCACTCCTGGCCAGAATATAACTATGTGGCAATTGATGTTTTTACTTGTGGCAAACAAATGGAGCCACAAACGGCAATAGCGCATTTACGCGAAGTGCTGAAGCCAAAAACTGTTGAAAAGCAACAGGTTACAAGGGGAGAGGATTATGAAAAAAAACAATAGCAGTTCAACAACTTGGTTTACAGAAGCCCAACTTCCCTATTCGCAGCCAGATATACGAATCTCCACCAGATATTTTGATGTTTTGTATGACAAAAAAAGTAGCGGTATGTTTGGGCAACATGTCCAGGTTTTTGAAACGCCTTTCTATGGGCGAATGCTAGCGCTAGACGGTATTATTCAGGTGGCTGAAAAAGATGAGTTTATTTACCATGAAATGATGGTTACACTTCCGGCTGTCAAACATGGATGCCCCAAGAGTGTATTAATTATCGGTGGCGGGGATGGTGGCGCTGTCAAACAAGCACTACGAATAAAAAGTGTAAACCGCGTTGTTCTTGTAGAAATTGAACGAATGGTAATTGATGTCTGTGAAGAATTCATACCGAGTATCGCAAATGGATCACTGAAAGATGAACGTGTCGAGGTGATAGTCACCGACGGAATGAAATATGCAAAAGAAACAAAAGACAAGTTTGATATAGTTGCACTTGATTTGACCGACCCTCTTCCAGATGGCCCTGCAGCAGACTTATATAAAGAACCATTTTACCGGGACATAAAGAACTTGCTCAATCCTGGTGGTGTAATCTCTACCCACTGTAGCTCACTGATTATCCAGCCAGAAGAGGCCAAAGAAATGATCCCTAGACTGAAAAAAGTATTTCCCGAAGTAAAATTACATACTGCTGTTATACCGACATATCAATTAACTTCTTTCGGCTTTCTGATAGTTAGACCGCAGCAAGTAACTTTGAAAGCGGACGATATAGACTCCGGGTTTGCTAATATCAGTGGTTCGAATAAATACCTATCGAGAGAAATGTATGAGGCTTCTCAGGTGATTCCGCCATATATTGCGGATAAAATTGGGCTAACTACCGATGGATAATTTGAAAGAAGAATTCGATACTCTTGACGCGTGGGGGATTTCTGCGAATATTGATTTGTACAACTGCAAACCAGATATTATTAGAGACAATACAAAAATAAAGCAATACGTCAAAGAACTATGTGACCTGATAAAAGTAAAGCGTTTCGGGGACTGCATAGTAGTAAATTTTGGTGAAGACGAGAGGATTGCTGGTTATTCTATGACCCAACTAATCGAAACTTCGTTAGTATCTGGGCATTTTGCCAACCAAACCAACAATTCTTACCTTGATGTGTTTTCTTGCAAATTTTTTGACCCAAAACTTGTGGCGGAGTTTTCTCAACAGTTTTTTCACGCCAAGAGCTACAAACTACAGCATAGTTTCAGAATATAAATAATCTAAAATACATAAAATTATGATTTTGTTGGTTTTGACGCTAGTCTATATATAATCTATGAACAATCGACATAAGATAGCAATCATTGAAGACGAGCCATCTATCAATGAGATGTATAGAATGAAATTAGATTTAGAAGGGTTTGATGTTATTACAGCCTTTAACGGAGAGGAAGGACTAACGTTAGTAAAAAAACATAAACCAGATCTGATACTGCTGGACATCAAAATGCCCGTGATGAGCGGTGATGAGATGTTAGAAAAACTTAGAGCAACTGACTGGGGGGCAGAAATTCGAGTAGTCATTCTAACCAATATAAGTCGTGATGAAGCCCCGCATAATCTGCGTCTACTGCATGTTGATCGCTACATAGTAAAGGCGCACTACACACCATCACAAATCGTAGCTTTAGTGCGCGAGATATTACATTGACAAATTAGCTAGCTAGGCCTATAACAGTAGGTAGTACTTTAGTAAACAATTCAGGAACGACAATGCGCGGAAACGAGCAAGTCGTTCCTGTTTTTATATAGAAAGAAATTGTGATGTCTAAAAAAATAGTAATCGTAGAAGATGACAAACCAATAGCTCAAATGTATGAAATAAAGTTCGTTCATGCAGGATATGAAGTATCCATTGCCGAAAATGGCCTAGAAGGACTGGTTATTATAGAAAAAACTAAGCCTGACGCCGTATTACTGGATTTGATGATGCCTGAAATGGGCGGCGAAGAAATGCTCAAGAAACTCCGATCTACCGAATGGGGCAAAAATACAAAGGTGGTTATTCTAACCAACGTCAGCGAAGAAGAAGTAGCGAAGAAAATATCCAGCTACAATATATCGGGATTTATTATAAAGGCGCAGTACACTCCGGCTCAGGTTGTCGAAAAGATTTCAAATATTTTAAAATAGATAAACCCGTATTCCTCGGGTAATCCCAAAAATCATTGAGTTATATGCGGACTTCTCATACAATGATTACATGTCAGCAAAAATAGCTATTATCGAAGATGATCAAGCTATATCTCAAATGTACCGCTTCAAGTTCGAGAGCGAGGACTACACTGTCGAGACCGCAGAAAACGGAAAATTGGGCCTAGAATTAGCTCAGACTATGAAGCCAGATATAATCTTGTTGGATTTGATGATGCCAGAGATGAACGGCGATGAAATGCTGAAGAAACTACGTGCCACAAGTTGGGGCAAGAATATCAAGGTGGTTATTTTGACCAATATGGGCGAACAAGAAATTCCTGATGAGGTAAAAAAACTAGGAGTATCAGCTGTAATACTAAAAGCCGACATGACTCCACGCCAAGTTGCCGAACTAGTCAAAGAACAGCTAAAATAACCAACAACTGCTACAATACATACATGAAAATTGCAATTTTAGGTTTTGGGAAACAGGGCAAATCGGCCTATGAATACTGGAACCATGGTGACAACGAAATAACAATTTGCGACAGTAGTATTGTAGATGTGCCCGAAGGAGCTAAAACAAACTTCGAGACTGACTACCTAGACGATTTACACGTTTACGACATCATAGTGCGATCGCCTATCATCCATCCTAAGGATATTCTAGCTAGTAACACAGAGCACCCAGAAGTAATGGAAAAGGTTACTTCCAGTACCAACGAATTTTTCAAAGTCTGCCCTACTAAAAATATTATTGGAGTAACTGGCACCAAAGGTAAAGGCACAACATCGACTTTAATTACAAAAATCCTAGAGGCTGCGGACCACAAAGTCCACCTAGGTGGCAATATTGGCACACCCCCGTTAGAACTACTGAAAAATAAAATTAAACGAGAGGATTGGGTGGTTTTAGAGCTGGCCAATTTTCAATTAATTGACCTGAAGCAATCGCCCAAAGTTGCTGTGTGCCTAATGATTGTGCCTGAGCATTTGGATTGGCACAAAGATATGCTGGAATACATCAGGTCTAAACAACAACTGTTTGTTCACCAGACATCGGCTGATTTGGCTGTTTTCAACGCAATTAATCTGTACTCTGAAGAAGTTGCAAGCGTATCACCTGCCCACAGATTAACTTACGAAGTTCCAGACATCGGTGAAGAGCCCATGAACCTAGGCGGGGCTTATTTAAAAGGCGATCACATATATTTTGAAGGTAAAAAAGTCTGCGATGTTAATGACGTAGCTCTGCTAGGCAGGCACAATCTAGAAAACGTATGTGCTGCAATAGCAGCCACTTGGCATATCGTTGCGTCAACCAGCAACAAGCCTGCAGATATTATAAAAAATGTTGTTCGTTCATTCGTTGGTCTTCCCCACCGAATAGAAATTGTAAAACAAGTAAAAGGCGTGTGGTTTATCAACGACTCTTTTGCTACCAATCCAGATGCAACAGTTGCGGCAATAAACGCGGTTGAGCATCCACAAATATTAATCATAGGTGGGCACGACAAGGGCTTGGACATCGGTGGTCTAACTAAAATAATTCTGGAAACTAAACAAGTAAAAAAAGTTTTAGTTATCGGGGCTTCATCCTCAAAGATAGTCAAATCTTTTAAAATAGCTGGTTATAAAAATTACATAACCTCACAGGCAACAACCATGAAGGACATTGTCAGTGAAGCTTTTGCTTTAGCCAGGAAAAATGATGCTGTTATACTATCGCCAGGTTTTTCTAGCCACGATATGTTCAAAAATTACGAAGAGAGAGGGAACCTATTCAAAGAAGCTGTGCGAGCACTCTCTTTAACTGTAAAATAATCGCCTGTTCTGGCTGTAACACAGACACCCCTGCATCTACGTTTTGTCGTATGAGTTCTTCAATCCAATGATAATGAGTGCATGCCAGGACAATGACATCCGCACCTTGCTTTAATAAATCTTTGACTAAAGCTATTACTGTCTGTTCATCAATATTATCTTCTTCTATCATTGTTGCCCAACTGTCGCAATCTGGCTCTAGGACTGTAACGTGCTGAGCATACTTTTTTTTCAGCTGATTATAACGCGTGCTTTTTAGTGTGGCCGTAGTTGCACATACCGCAACAACTTTAGTTCTTGTTTGCATAGCTGCTGGTTTTATCATAGGGTCTAGTGCTACAAAAGGCACGCTAAACAAGTCTCGTAAGTCTTGTGATAAAACCGTACTTACAGTGTTGCATGCAATAACGATGACATCACAAGGCTGAGCCATCTCACTGATAATTGGCGTGACCAAAGCGAGAAGCTCCGTCTTTGTTTTTGACCCGTATGGTATATTTTTATGGTCTTCGCGATAAATAACTTTGTGTTGGGGTAATTCTTTGGCAATTGCGTTAACTACAGATTGTCCACCAACGCCCGAATCAAAAACGCCTATTGTAGCCACTATTTTTGTATGCCTTTATTTTGCGTCGAACGGATTACGTTTTCGAAAAGTGCGCAAACAGTAAGCGGTCCTACTCCACCTTTTTCTGGTGTGATTACGATGTTGGGCAAATCTCGCACACCAGGGTCTACGTCACCCAATAATCCATTTTTATCAGTAGCTACACCAGCATCAACAATGACTGCGTCCGGCCTTACCATTTCTTTTTTTATCAACCCAGGCGATCCGGTGGCACAGACAATAATATCTGCATTTAGCGTCAATGGTTTTAGGTCTTTTGTTTTGAGGTTGGCTACATCGACCGAGAGTCCTTGCTTCTTCCACTCCTCTGCAAGTGGCGCGCCAACTAATTTGCCACTGCCGACTATCAGAATTTTTTTGTCTTTTAGCTCGATATTGTAGCCCGCTAATAGCCAATTTATCGCCATGGGCGTCGCTGGTTCGAAATCAGAATTATCACACAGACCATCAACATCTTTTTCTTTTGTCACTGTATTTAGAATTTCTTTTGTCTGATCTGGGTCTGGAAGCGGTATCTGAACAATAATCCCATTGGTTGAAACATCCAAGTTTAGATGTCTGATTGTTGCTATCGCATCGGCCTGATCGATGGTGTGTACATCCACATCAATGCCAATATCTTTTCCGTACCCTTGTTTTAAACGCATGTAACTATCAACGATTGGGTCGGGGTTGGTACGGATAATAGCCAATTTTGGCTGGATATTTCGGGCTTGCACTAAACTACGGACTTGTTTTGCTTGTCTTTCTTTTATATAGCCAGCTAGTTCGGAACCATTAAGTAACTTCTTCATAACATGTAATTGTAACATAAAAACAGAGGAGATTAGTTTGATCTCCTCTGTTAAGTTTTTACTATTTTGTTTTAGGCTTTTGCTGGTGCTGCTGGTTTTGCAGATGCTTTGCCACCTGGGCCAACGTACTTTGCGCTACCGA
Organism: uncultured Candidatus Saccharibacteria bacterium; assembly: GCA_964491925.1. GTDB lineage: Bacteria > Patescibacteriota > Saccharimonadia > Saccharimonadales > JAGQNJ01 > CAYRSA01. Next base: position 7,794 of record CAZBGZ010000003.1, on the reverse strand, counting down.
AGGCTAAGATTGCGAATCCTATTATATTCAAGAAAATTAGCACTAGGGCAAAAACTGGTTCTTTGCCGAATGATTTAGCTAATTCTATAGCAATAAGTACATATAGAACCATGGCAGCTATAGAAGCAAATATGCCTAGAAAAGGAATAATTCCACCAAGTCCAACAATTCCCCACCAGCCTGGTTTGCCGGCAATTTCTGCCATTACCCAGCCGTTGTATACCGGTACAATTGATTTCCAACCCTCTACCCCTGCTTTTTCGAAAACCTTCCACATGCAAACAATTGCAAATATAACCAGTGGAATAATTATTATGAACATACTTGCCACAAATGCCATTACTGCAGCTAGTGCGCCCTTTTCGTCAGCTGTTACGTTAGTAGTTGTGTACGTATAAGTAGCTTGAGCTAATGCATTTAGCATAAGCGCCCTCCTCTGTTTAGTTATTGCCTTTAGTATACGCCCGAAACAAATATTAAATCAATAACTATATTGAACTAAGTTAGCCCTTTACGGCAATATCAACAGATGGGCGGTATTTTAGCGCTGTATTTAGTGCCTGGTGAACTTTATGGGTTTTGAAAGCTTTTATCTGTTCCTCTGAATTTATAGTTTCTAGCACCGGGAAAGCACCTTGCTCGAGTGCATAGTGGAAGTGTGGCGCCCATTTACGGCTACCGAGTCGTGCAGTCGTAGAACAATTATCAACCATAAAGTCTACGCCCTTGTAGTCCATATATGGGTTTAGCGAATCAACGGCTTCAATCACCGATTCGTTAACAATCTCTGAAAACTCGTGGCCGTGTTCTTTTAGCACATTGACTTGGGCCATCATGCCAGCAGCGTAAATACCTGCCATGCCGGCATCAAGCCCAGCGTTATTTTTGCCATTAACCCTATTTTTTCTAACTTTTTCGCCAACTCGCCACATGCTAGACCCATCTACTTTGCTCCAGCCAAAACGTTGGATGCGGTCGTTAGCCAGAACAACTGATCGTATTTCGTTTCCACTCGCAACTTCTTCGTAGACTTCTGTAATTACTTCATAAAGTGGTTGATAACTGGCGCTGTAAAACTTTTCGAATACCTTTTTATCTTCTGAACTCAAGTCCTCGTACAAACCCGAAATGCCGTTATGTGAGATTGATTGGGAGATTTTGCCAGTTACACTTCCGGCGGTGCGACCAAATGCATCCTCTGCCGCTACCCCAGATCTGAGATAATACGCATATGTTGCTTCGACCAAACCATGAATACCGCCGAGCAATATACAACGCTCGCCGAAAATATCTGACTTGTATTCGTTGGTCAGCGTAGTCAAAAAAGTGAAAGGAGCGCCAAGAGCTACAGACCATCCAAGTGCGATGTCAGTTGCACGTCCGTCAATGTCTTGTTCGACAGTAAAGCTGCAGTTTATTCCTGCGCCATTGGTTGACTTCCCTTGTTCGTACAGTCGGCGAACTGACGGCCCCATTCCTTTGGGGCAGACGCCTACCACATTTATATTCTTTGGAAACTTGTCTCCAACTGTTGCCATATACCCGACCAAAAAACCATGAGAAAAACCGAGAGTTGCTCCACTTTTCATTTTCTTGAAAACATCTTTATAGTGCATTGTTTGTGCAGCGTCGCTTATAAGCAAGATTACAAAATCGGAGTTGGCTACCACTTCAAACATTTCTCCCAAAGTGCCTTTGTCTTCGTCGAAACCTGCCCTGCGAGCATCTTCCGCAGATTTCGAACCTTTTCGAAGCCCAACTACTACTTTTATATCTGTGCCTTCTAATGAGTCGCGTATGTTTTGAGCCTGAGCTGGGCCTTGACTCCCCCACCCAATAACACCAATTTGTTTTATGCCATTAAATGCTTCTGGGAGCTTTGAGAATAAATTTCGTCCGCCACGAACAATATACTCATCTACTCCTCCAAAACTTACTTTTTCTTTTTCGAAAACTTTGCTGGTAAAGTTATTCGCCATAACAATCTCGCTCCCTTAGTATTTAGTTGATCTATGTATAGGAAATATTAGCGTGGGTAATAGCGACAGTTCCGCTACGAAGAAGCTCGACTATTTTATGGTTAACTTTCAGGTACTGGACTGCTGCATCGATAGAGTCGGTCTCGCCAGTCAGCTGGAGTATGACGTGATTCTCTAGCTCCTCAACAATCAATAACTCAACATTCGGTATTTGCTCTTTTTGTAGTACTTGGCTATTTTCGCATTCAATTTTTACCAATGCTAGTTCTCTATTCGTAGCCTCTTCTTGAGTGTGTTCAATTGCCTGTATTACGTCAACTAACTTTTCGAGCTGCAGGACTATTTGCCGGACTGTTTCGCGTGCTCCGGCGGCTGTAATAGTCATTCGGCTGTATTTGCCATCAAGAGTTGGGGAAACATTAATCGAGTTAATATTGAAAGAACGACGAGTAAAAACCTGCGCCACCCGAACTAGAGCACCTGGTTTATTATTCACGATTAGACTAATGGTGTGTTCGTCTTTGCCGGTCATCTTATGTGCTTCCTTTTGGTTTCTCTAATTTTTCGTTAACCGGGCCTGTTAACATATCTTCCAATCGCAGCCCTGCGGGTATCATTGGGTAAACATTGTCAGCTTTTACAACTTCGACATTAACGACTACTGGCCCGTCGTTATAGGCTAGAGCCTTGGAAATCCCAGAATTTACCTGATCCCTAGATTCAATATTTATGCCTTTTATGCCATTGAAACTCTCCGCCAGTTTTACAAAATCTGGGTTACCCTGCAAATCCACACCACTCTCTCGGTTGTCATAGAACAGTTCTTGCCACTGACGCACCATCCCAAGGTAATGGTTGTTCATTATGAATACTTTTATTGGTAATTTGTGCAGTGCTGCTGTTGCTAACTCGTACATTGTCATCTGAAAACCGCCGTCACCAACAATAGCCACAACAAGGTCTTTTGGTCGTGCAAACTGAGCGCCAATCGCCGCTGGCAAGCCATAACCCATTGTTCCAGCTCCCCCACTACTCAGCCAGTTAAGAGATTCATTTGACTTCATAAACTGAGCCGCCCACATTTGGTGCTGTCCTACGTCAGTGGCGACAATAGCCTTTCCTTTGGTCTGTTTGTGTATCTCGTACATAATCTCTTGCATTGTTAGCCCACTACCAACACCACTATGGGCTAGCGGAAACTGTTTTTTCCATTCTTTGATTTGTTTTGCCCATGTAGGATGACCGGTTTTATTAACTTGCCCTAAAATACTTTGCAGAGTTTCGCGGGCATCACCAACTAGCGCAACGTCTGTTTGAATCATTTTGTTGATTTCTGATGGATCGATATCAATATGAATTATCTTAGTATCTTTCTCAAAAGCAGCTGCCTGGCCAATAATCCTATCATCAAAACGTGAACCGATTGATAGCAATACATCACTAGCTACAACTGCTTTGTTCGCATAGGCCGTACCGTGCATACCGATCATTCCTAGACTGCGAGCATCGTCTTCTGGGTAAACCCCTTTACCTAAAAGTGTAGTAGTCACGTATGCATCAATTTTTTTGGCTAGTTTTGCAACTTCTTCTTCGGCGCCACTTATCATGGCCCCGTGGCCCGCCAATATAACTGGCCTCGCTGCAGAATTAAGCATTTTTGCGGCCTTTTTTATATCTGAATCGCTAGCGATAGGCTTTGGCTGGAAACCAGGCAAATCAATAGAAATATTATCTAGTTCTCCACTGAACTCTCCAGAACTAACATCTTTAGGAATGTCGATCAATACGGTCCCAGGCCTGCCGGTTGTAGCAATAGCGAATGCTTCTGTTATTATTGTCGGAAGTTCGTTGACATCTTGAACCAGGTAATTATGCTTAACAACTGGCATAGATATATCGAAAACATCAGCTTCCTGAAAAGCATCTTTGCCTAACATTGGGCGAATTTGTTGTCCAGAAATTACAACTATAGGAACACTATCCATTTGGGCTGTCATAAGACCAGTTATGGTATTGCCAGCGCCAGGACCACTGGTGACCAGCACAACTCCTGGCTTACCAGTGGCACGTGCGTAACCATCAGCCATGTGAGCCGCGCCCTGTTCATGACGAACCAGGACAAATTGAATCTTGGTCTTAGTAGTTACCAGAGCGTCGAATATCGGAATAGCCGCACCTCCAGAGTAGCCGAAGATATATTCGACTCCTTGTTTTTCCAATGACTTAACTAATGCTGTCGCACCGTCCATAACTGACACTCTATACTCATCTGTTAATTTTATCAATCATCGGCTTCGCTAAGTCTACTTATTGGTTGAGTCTGATTTATTATGCATGTCCGCTGTGATTTGCCTGACACGTAGTTCTGGGTGCTGTCTAAGGTAAGCAGTTGACTCTGTTATGAATGGTCCGTTCATAAACCCAAATCTAATTATGTGAAATCGCCCATCTTCATCTAACCCAGGGTTAAAGTCAACCATAATTCCCTGACTTTCATTAGCTTCATCAAGTGGGTAAGCGGTTACAGCCTCTGGATCCCAAGCCACAAAATCGCAACCTCGTTTGATATCCGGGTGGAGTTGCGCAACATCACGGTTGTTCCCCTCTCCTGATTTATTAGCGCTGCTTGCTGTTAGTAGATGTCCCTCACTGGCAAGAATTCGTGCAGTCACATCTGAATATGGTCCCGGCAAGAAAACAAACATAGATGTTCCATCTGCAAATCTTGAGTTATCACGCGACCATGCAGGTTGATCAACAAAAAGTGGGTGTTGGTCATTACGCTTCAATTTTGAGCCCGTCAGTATTCCCTCTCGATGCATATGTCGGAGGTAATCCTCCCAGCCTTCCGGAATTTCTGCTAGTTCGGGTATTTGGTCCATAGTTGTCAAGACAACTCCTGCTTTTGCCAGTGGCCTCTCCTTAACGGCATACATTGTGCTTAAACCGCGAGGCGTACAAGCACCAACGATATTTCCTACAGAGGTTGGCAAGACTACTGCACCGCCCGTTCTGAGCGACACATAGCCTGCATATACTAAATCCGGGTTAAGAACAGGTACCCGATGTTCGGAATTATCAGTTATTTTTCGTAATCGTGGGGTAACTGTACTGGCATATTCATCATCGACGAGCCGACAAAATGGCAAAACATCATCAAACGTCAAAAGATCTTCTTCTAAACCATCGGGGTATCTAATCCGCAAGTCGTGGGATTTTAACAGCCCAGTGACTTCTGCGACTTCCTCCTTGTAGCCTGTGAGGTCATCAGTATAGTGCGCTATATCCGGGGGGTCGATTGCTAAAGCACCCATATCAGTTATTACTTGGCCTCCCCGATAAGCAAATATTAAACTGTCTGCTGTTTCTTCGTGTATCTCGCCTATTAATGCCATGTTCTACTCCCAATTGAATTTTTATTAACCCATATTAACCATAGCTAATCAAAAGATACAAGCATAGCCAATATGTTATTTTATCTGGAGCACTGTGATGCGATTGCTTTACTGGATTTAGCATTTGAAGCGTTTGCAATGAAATAAGAATACGGTTTCAAAGATAGTCTTACAGACTTACCAGATGTCTTGTAGTTTCTTTTGGATATCATATCGAATACTGAAGATGGGAACTTTCCATTGACGGTGCCAGACCATTCTTCATTGGACAGGTTCACTACTACCAATGTTTTATCTTTACCATTACTCCTAGTGTAGGCAACTACAGAATCGGGATTGCTGGTTTTATCCCAAGTTGTTGTTGCCGCCCTAAGCGATTTGTTATTACGTCTCAAGCAAATGAGCTGTTTGAACTTCTTTCTATTTTCTGGATGAGGGGGATTTTCCCAAGAATAATAGCGAGTTTCATCAATTTGTGGACCGCCCGCCGTTTTATCACCGATTTCTTGTCCATTAAAAATGAATGGCATTCCATCTAGTGTAAAGTTTACTGCCATAGCCGCTACCATACCGCTATTGCCCCCGCTGAGGGTCGCTGAACGTATTGCGATATTCTGATCGTCAATCATGTTATAAAAGCTTTCTCTATGATACTTGGGTCTTGCATTCCACGCTGTCTCAATTTCGGATGCTTTTCTCTTCTGGTCGACAATGCCGCGCATTACACTTTGGTGATAGAAATCGTAAACACCGTCAAACCCAAAAACATCTTTAAGGGATCCTTCTTTGTAGGGCTGCGCATACTCTACTTGGGTACCAAAGGCTTCGCCTACCATTGTCCACGACGGCTTAATTTTCTTCATTTCGTTGTTAAGATCCGCCCAAAAAGCTAACGGAACCGAATGCGCCATGTCTGCCCTACAACCGTCTATGCCAACATTCTCTATCCAATATTTCGTAACATCTTTTAGATATGCTCGGACTTCATCTTTTGAGGTGTCAAACTGAGGCAAGCCAAATCTATTGATCACCATATCACCTTTGTCATCACGCTTGTACCAGTCAGGATGTTGCTGAACCAACGGACTATTTATCGCTGTTCCATGATATACGCAATCCATGATAACTTTCATTTTTAGTCTATGAGCATAATTTACATAATTTTTAAAATATGCAATCCTTGACTCTTTTGTTCCCTGGTTTTCTCGCGTGTTACCAGTATACTTCCACGACACATCGTAGTGGTCTAGCACTAAATATGCCGAAGTATGTACCGGTGTTAGTTGAATGACATTAACTCCCATATCAGCTACACTTTTTAATCTCGAGGCTATATTTATGAATGCATTCTTGTTGCCCGTTGAATCATGCTGATAAAAAGGTATATTTACCTGATAGGTAACGTTGTCACTGGTTGATTGACGACTTTTCCCAGGGTTTTTGCGGTCCACTACACCAGATTTGCTCTCTGCCTGTGAATCATTATTCTTTATCCTCTTTAAGGCAAAGTTACCCAGTAAGCCAACTGATATAATCAGAACCAAAACAATCAACGCCTCTATAAATGCAAAGCCTTTTTGATTACTTTTTTTCATATTTGTTGTTTTTATTGGCATTATCTTCAAAAAACGTTAGATGACTATTTACATATTAACGCTTAGCATTATATAGCATAAGGGCAATATAGTATAAATTTTAACTGCGTAAAAGGTATCGAAATCTGAATCAACACCCAGCCTACGTTTCAGACCAGACTATCAGGGAGACGTATTTATAGTTGTTGCAACTAGAATCAAAGCTGTACAGCATCCGTAAACACTAAGTTGAGTTTAGCCTTGGGTTCAGTAAATTTTGTAGATGACAAATCAAAAAAAGTTTTTTGCCGACCATCTATTGTAACTTTTAGAGATGCACCCCCGTACTTCGGCCCATCGCCGGGGGCAAGGTCTAATACACCTGATTTGATAAAGGTATTGCGGAGCGCTTGGGTTTCTTCCTTACTAATTTTTTTTAGTAAATCCCTGGTCACAGGGGTCTTACTATCAGTGCTATGTATATGGTACACGCTGCCATCGGACGTAACTTCATAAGTACTTACAGCACCCGTAAATCCTCCTCCAGCCATAGGGTCTACTATTACTGAGAAGGATGCATCTCCCGTTGTTGACGAGGAGTTAGATGACTCATTCGTACTCACTGATTTTTGAGGGACACTTGATCTAATATGGAAATACCATCCAGCAAATCCTACTATGCTAAAAATAAAAAAAATAAGGGCTAGCTCAACAACACCAAATCCTTTTTCATTTTGTTTCATAGTAGAAGTGTAAATAAATAATAGTCGGAAGTCTACGGTGATTGTGTTTGGAGGGCCAGGCCTTCGACTGACTCAGGCTAAAGGAGGGACTTGCCTACGTTCC